>NZ_CP091285.1:2669628-3337035 GCF_021650975.2 Flavobacterium jumunjinense | reverse complement strand
TCATTTTGTTAAAAACATCTAACAAATTATAAGGTTAATCACTTACAGATTAACATTTTTTGAATAAATTAGCCACTTTAAATTTTATAACTACAAATCAATGAAAAATACAGCTTTATCTCACATTCATGAAAGTTTAGGAGCAAAAATGGTTCCTTTTGCAGGTTACAATATGCCTGTTCAATATGAAGGTGTAAATGCAGAACATGAAACCGTTAGAAATGGTGTTGGAGTTTTTGATGTTTCACACATGGGAGAATTCCTTCTAACAGGAGAAAACGCATTAGCATTAATTCAAAAAGTAACATCAAATGACGCTTCAGTTTTAGAAGTTGGTCGTGCACAATATTCATGTTTACCAAATAATGATGGTGGAATTGTTGATGATTTAATTATATATAAACTTAAAGAAGACCAATATTTATTAGTTGTAAACGCTTCAAATATTGAAAAAGATTGGAATTGGATTTCTTCGCACAATGACTTAGGCGTTACTATGGAAGATATTTCTGAAAGTTATTCACTTTTAGCTATCCAAGGTCCTAAAGCAGTTGAAGCAATGCAGTCTTTAACAACTGTAAATTTATCAGAAATTAAATATTATCACTTCGAAATAGCAAATTTTGCAGGTGTTGATGACGTTATCGTTTCTGCTACAGGATATACAGGTTCTGGTGGATTTGAAATCTATTGCAAAAACACAGTAGCAGAGCAAGTTTGGAACAAAGTTTTCGAAGCTGGTGCTAGTTTTGGTATCAAACCAATCGGTTTAGCAGCAAGAGATACACTTCGTTTAGAAATGGGATTCTGTTTATACGGAAACGATATTAGCGACACAACTTCACCACTTGAAGCTGGGTTAGGTTGGATTACTAAATTCACAAAAGAGTTTACAAATTCTGAAAATCTTAAAAAGCAAAAAGAAGAAGGTGTTACTCGTAAATTAGTTGCTTTTGAAATGGTCGAAAGAGGAATTCCTCGTCATGATTATGAAATTGCAGATGCAAGCGGTAATGTTGTAGGAATTGTAACTTCTGGAACTCAATCGCCATCATTAGGAATAGCAATTGGTTTAGGATATGTTCCAACTGAATTATCAAAATTAGATTCAGAAATATTCATTAGAATTAGAAATAAAGATATTGCTGCTAAGGTGGTTAAATTACCTTTTTATAAAAAATAGATAACAATTTGAAAGATTGTAAAGAAACCTTACTTTTGCAGAATATTTTGTAAAACTTTAAAAGAAATGGGAAGAGCATTCGAATTTAGAAAAGCTAGAAAAATGAAACGTTGGTCAGCAATGGCTAAAACGTTTACAAGAATTGGTAAAGACATCGTTATGGCCGTTAAAGAAGGCGGACCAAGTCCTGAAACTAATTCTCGTTTGAGAGCAGTTATACAAAATGCAAAGTCGGCAAACATGCCGAAAGAAAATGTAGAGCGCGCTATTAAAAAAGCATCTGAAAAAGATACTGCCGATTTTAAAGAAGTACTTTTCGAAGGTTATGCTCCACATGGAATTGCTATACTTATTGAAACAGCTACCGACAATAATAATAGAACTGTTGCTAATGTTAGAAGTTATTTTAACAAATGCAATGGAACTCTAGGAACGCAAGGTTCTGTCGAATTTATGTTCGATCATACTTGTAATTTTAGAATTCCAGCAGAGGGTCAAGATGTAGAAGAGCTAGAATTAGAAATGATAGATTTCGGTGTGGAAGAAATTTTCGCAGACGAAGACGGAATTTTAATGTACGCTCCTTTTGAAAGCTTTGGTGCCATTCAAAAAGAATTAGAGAATAGAGGATTAGAAATTCTATCTTCTGGTTTTGAAAGAATTCCTCAAGTTACAAAAGAATTAACACCTGATGAAGTTGCTGATGTTGAAAAATTATTAGAAAAATTTGAAGAAGATGATGATGTAATGAATGTTTATCATACCATGCAAGAATCTGAAAGCGAAGAATAATTCATTTATTCTTTATTATACTATAAACTCCGAGAATATCTCGGAGTTTTTTTATATTTATAAAAGTCAAAAACATAAGATTTTACTTCATTTCGTTACATTTGTAACTACATTAATTTAATAATAAACTATGAGCTTTCAAAATAAAACAAAATCAGATTTTAATACTTTTTTAGAATTACTCGATCAAAACGCAGCACTATCATTAGAAAAACAATTCCTTTTTGGAGACATTATTGAATCTAAACCATGGCAATTAGACATGAGTCTTGGTACTATTTCATTTGAAGAACTTACGTTTCCAATTCAAATAATAGGTTCTTTATCATTTAATAATAATTCTTGGATGTGGGGTTGGGCAAATACACAAAGTGGCATTCCAGAAAACCTACTAATACAATCCAATCAACTAAAAAATATTGGAACCGATAAAAACATAGTAGAGTTAACAGATGCACATTTCCAAGTTGCTGAAGGTTTTGAACATAAAATTGGAATGATTGCATGTGGTTTGTTCAATTCTAAAAGCTATTATTGTGCCAATTACGGTCAAGGAACATTAGTTGTTACAATAGATAGTGACTTAATTCCTGAAATTGACACTAATAAAGCTGAAAAAATACTAACCCATTTCCCACAAGTTATTAGTAGTATTGATGTGAATCATAAAGATGCTTTCATCAATTATCTTATAGATAAAGAGTTTCAAATAGCGATTACACCAAACACTGTTCAAGCTATGAAGAATGAAAGTACAATTACAGCCGATTTTGATGCATTAGGAAGATTGACTTCTTTAAATGGAACTATTAAATAATCTTACACTTCTCAATATGAAAAAAATAATTTTATTACTGTTTGTCTTTACTTCAATTCATTTTCATGCGCAAAAACGTAATGAAGAAGCTTGGAATAAAGCCAAAGAAGCCATCAAACTAATGGAAGAAGGTAAAATTGATGAAAGCATCGATTTACTTAAAGAATGTGAAAAAATAGACAGTAAGGATTATACATACCCTTACGAGAAGGCTTATGCATACATTCTTAAAAAGGATTATAAAACGGCTATAAAAATTCTAACTAAAACAAAAAAGTATAAAGGTATAACCAATCAAGTCTATCAATTACTTGGAAATTGCTACAGCTATTCTGGTGAACCTGAAAAAGCAATTAAAGAGTATGAAGAAGGCATGAAGAAGTTTCCTAATTCGGGAAATCTTTATCTAGAAAAAGGAAATATTTATTTGTTTCAAGAAAAATACAATGAAGCAATACAATGTTATGAAGATGGTATAAAAGTTGACCCAATGTACCCATCAAACTATTATAGATTAGCAAAATTATTCTTCGCATCAAAGGACAAACTTTCAGGTTTAATTTATGGCGAACTTTTTATGAATATAGAAAGAACAACAAAACGAACAACTGAAATGAGTAAACTTTTATACGACACCTACACTGAAGTAATAAAAATTGACGGTGATAATGCTTCAATTCATTTTTGTGAATTAACAATCGACCTAAAAGATGTTGATAATGGCAAAATAGAAATGCCTTTTTGTGGCATATTTGGTAGTCATTTTATACTTGCAACAATAACGCAAAAAGAAGTAAATCTTAAAACCTTATCTGAAATGCGATTATTTTTCATAAACAGTTATTTCAAAAAAGATTACGAAAAACATCCAAACCTACTTTTTGAATACCATAATAGATTATTGCAAAATGATTTATTAGAAGCTTACAATTTTTATCTTTTCCAAGTTGGCTCTTCTTCAGAATTTAATGAGTGGAAAAACAACAACGAATCGACCTATACCAAATTTACAGAATGGTATGTTCAACCCGAAAATATAATTGAAATCAATCAAAAAAATAGATTTATCAGATAGCAATTTTATAAAATAAAAAAAAACATATAAAATATTTTCAACCAACCTAAAATCATTAGTTTTTTGATTATCAGGTTGGTTGATTTTTTCTACTCTTTTTTAAAACTTCTTTTCAAATCAAAAAAATCATGTAAGAAAAAAATTATTTATTCTTAAAAAATTATAAAATTTTCATTAAAAAAGCACTTTTTTTATCCAAAAACGACATTTAATCTTGTTTAAATGCTTTTTATCGGTTTTTTTGTTATATTTATCATAATAAAACACAATAATTATGAAAATACTTTTACATAAAAAATTAAATTGTACGTTATTTGGTCATAAATTAGTAGTTACAAAAGATATTACTAAACATATAAGAGAATACAAATGTACATGTTGTGAACTTGAATTCACAAACAATTATAAAGGCATGAAAAGTATATTAACACCAGAACTAAAAGATGTAAATACAACTGTTATGAACTTTTATATTAAAAGACATAACCGCCTAATTGCTTAAAACATAAATTAAGTACAATTCTTTTACAGTTAACAATTTAGATAGTAATAAACGATCTCTAAAGTTGTTAAAGCTTCTATTATCTAAAAAACTCACAATTAGCATCATAGCTCCAAAATTAAAAAATTTGAAGCTTATAAATACTATTGTCTAAAAATTAGATTATTTCAACCAACCTTCTCTATCTAAACTTCTGTATTGAATCGCTTCTGCAATATGATACGATTGAATAGCAATTGACGCTTCTAAATCGGCAATAGTTCGTGCTACTTTTAAAATTCTATCATAGGCTCTCGCTGATAAATTCAATCGTTCCATAGCTGTTTTTAACAACTGTAAAGATTGCTCGTCTAGCGCACAATATTCGCGAATTAATTTACTACTCAATTGTGCGTTATAATGAATATTTTTAAACTCTTGAAAACGATTAGACTGAATATCTCTAGCTTTTGTGACCCTTTTTCTAATATCTGCACTACATTCTGCTTTTCGTTTATCGGATAGTTTTTCAAATGGAACAGGTGTCACTTCAATATGAATATCAATTCTATCTAACAACGGACCTGAAATTTTACTCAAATAACGTTGCATTTCCATTGGTGAGCTAGAAACTGGTGCGTTTGGATCGTTAAAATAACCACCCGGACTAGGATTCATACTCGCTACTAACATAAAAGATGATGGATAGGTAATTGTGAATTTTGCTCTTGCAATAGTCACTTCTCTATCTTCTAAAGGTTGACGCATTACTTCCAAAACTTCTCTTTTAAATTCTGGTAATTCATCCAAAAACAACACACCATTGTGTGCTAAAGAAATCTCTCCCGGTTGTGGATAACTTCCGCCTCCAACTAGTGAAACTGAACTGGCACTGTGATGCGGAGATCGAAATGGACGTTGTGTTAATAAACCTGATTCTTTCACTTTCCCTGCAACAGAATGTATTTTTGTAGTTTCTAAAGCCTCTTGCATTGTCATTGGTGGCAAAATACTCGGCAAACGTTTCGCTAACATCGTTTTTCCTGATCCAGGTGGACCAATTAAAATAATATTATGACCACCAGCAGCAGCAATCTCCATACAACGTTTGATGCTTTCTTGTCCTTTCACATCGGAAAAATCGAATTCTGGAAAATCTAAAGTTTTATTAAATTCTTCTTGACAATCAATAACTGTAGGGACTAAACCATCTTTTCCATCAAAAAAATCGATTACTTGCAATACATTTTCAGCTCCATACACATCTATTCCATCTACAACAGCTGCTTCTTTTACGTTTTGAATGGGTAAAATTACGCCTTTAAAACCTTCTTCTTTTGCTTTTATGGCAATAGACAACGCTCCTTTTATAGGTTGCAAACCACCATCGAGCGACAATTCACCCATGATGATATAATCTGTTACTTTATCGGTTTTAATTTGTGAAGACGCTGCAAGAATACCAACTGCAAGCGTTAAATCGTAGGCAGAACCTTCCTTACGCAAATCGGCAGGAGCCATATTTATCGTAATCTTCTTTCCTGGTAACGAATAGTTGTTGTTTTTGAGCGCAGCAGCAATGCGATAACTGCTTTCTTTAATTGCGGAATCAGGTAATCCTACCAAGTGGTAGCCTATTCCTTTATCTATATTTACTTCTACGGTAATGGTTGTCGCTTCCACACCGAAAACGGCACTTCCGAATACTTTTACTAACATGGCTTGTACTTTTAAAAATTGGCTTATATAAGTACAAATATAGAAAAGTTTTTGAATGTAAATCAATTTTTATTATTCTCAAAACAAGTAAATATAAAAGCTTATAAAATTAAGTAAGTAAACCATTATGATATTGATACTTAGATTTATCTTTCATTTTTAAAGGAGAATAAAATTGAGTAAACTATAGTATATTGACATGATTAATTCAACAGTTGTCATTTATACTAAAATTTTATTAAAATAATTCACAGAATAATTACTAAGACACAAAACTAGAATATTAGTATGAAAATAATTTAATTATCTTTATCTTTGTAACAGAATTAAAAAAAGGGACTCTTTATATAAAGATTCCCCTTTTAAAAAACTACAAGAATTAGAAGTGTATAAAACCAATTTCTTGTAATAATTTGATGGCGTTAAGTATATTAACAATTGTTTTTGTGATGTTTTGAATATCAGAAGTATTCAATGTTTTAATCTTATAAACAAATTTAATATATCCTACCGCTGTTAATTCAATCATACACGCCAATGTATTTTTGAATTTTATATATAGTTGCATAAGTAATATGGTAAGCCTTTTGTTTAATTCTAAGCTTAAGGCTTGTCGTAACTTAGAATTGTTTTTTAATTTTAACATTTTTATAAAATTTAATTTTTTTGGGAATTTTCCCGATTTTTTGGTTTTCCATAATTTTTCTAGTTTAATTAGTATTTAAAAGGTTGTAGTTTAAAAGCTAAATCACCTTTTTCTTTATTTATATAGATTCGATACTTAAGAATTAAAAACTATATCATTTCTAGTTTTCTAAAAAATTTTTAAGTATAGCGAAGGTTGTTATTATTTATATGTTAATTTGACTGTAAAGATAATTCGTTTAAATCCTAAATAAAAGTCAAACTTATTCACATTACATAGCAGTTTTTAACAACGAATAAGTAAATTCTTACCAAAGAAACAAAACCTATATTGTTGATTTTTAGCTATTTAAACTTTTATTATAAAGAGAGTAAATTAGTTGGCAACACCACTAAACACATAGGTTAAGGTAATTTTTACTTAAATAAAAATGAAGCTTAATTTTTTTTTATGTTAAATTCAGTTTCTAGACTGTTAGTGTTCCTTAGCATTTTTTATAGTTTAATTATTAAACGTAAATTTACGAATAAGGATTTGAGTACATAAGTTTGTTACACTGGTTGTAATAACCTAATTCAACCTATTGAAAAACAACCAATTGATCATGGTTTATCATTGCATTAATAAGCTAACTATACAACATCTAAAAGAAGAATATTAGTAAATCAACAAAAACAAAAATAACTTTCACTCCTTATAATTCAAAACAAACAATAGCAAATTCAACTCCGCAAATTCTCCTCACTTTAAACAATTTAACAACCTACCAAAGCATCCTCATCTTAAAAAAAATCAAACCACACAATTTACACCTGCAACCTACTCCAAACGCAGTGTTTTACTATCAACTACACCTGCTACCAACATCAAACGCATTGTTTTAGTACCAACTGCAGATGTTACCTGTACTAAACGCAGTGTTTTACTACCAACTACACCTGCTACCTTTACTAAACGCACAATTTTAGTAGCAACTACACCTGCTTTTTTTGGTTTTGTATAAACAGGCAGGGCAACTACCTTCTTCCATCCTTCTCTGAAATTTTTTGGTAATTTTAAATGACTTTTTGGCATTATTATTGTTAATGTTTTAAATTATAACTTAGTAGTAAGTTAATTTAAAATTAAATACAGTATTTATGAAAACAAATGCAAACAATTCAGAAAAGGGAAAAACTAGTAAGACTAGAAATGTTCCAGTAGCCGATATTAACTTCGGCAATGTCATTACAACAGTAAGCGAAAAATGGGCAGCTTCTAGTTGGCTAACTTTAAAATGGTTAACCGTTGCGCAATTTCAGGCCGATGCAACGAATTATAACGACACACTATCTTCTAGATTATCTAAAGGTACTACGCGACCACAAATTACACAAACCTTAGAATCCTTAGAAAAAACAATGGATACGCATTTGTCTTATGTAAAAGGATATATTACAGACAAATATAAAAAAGAGAGTGATACAAGCTATTTTGCTGCCTTCGGTATCGAATATAAAAACAATAGATATTTATTACCCGCTGATAAAAATAAAAGAAGTGAAGCTTTAAAATTAATGGTTAGTGCGTTAACTATGCATGGTTTTGAAGACAAAGAATTTGGACTGGCTTTCTGGACCTCTTTAAAAGAACAATATGCACTTCTAGTAAAACAAGCTTCTGAAACAGACGGTCAGGTTTCGGTTAAAGTGGGTGATAAAAACATGCTAAAGAAAAATCTAAATAAAGGGTTAAATGCCATTATTTATACTTTAAAAGCCAATTATCCTGATACATACAAACAAGAATTAAGAGACTGGGGCTTTCAAAAAGAGAAATATTAAGCTTCAACTAGTTTCTTTCAGTAAACGAAAGTGTTTGCAATTTCTATTCCTATTACGAAATGTAATAGGATTTTTTATTTTCTGTTGTCAACACCTAAATAAAATGACCCCTTTTTAAATTAGTTTAATATAAATGTATTTTTGTGGTCAACCTGGAACCCACAACCCACAACAGACAACCTAAATTAGGCATTTTCATTCCTTTTTATTATCTTTGCGCTCGTTATTTGGTTTCATAAATAGTTAATCTAACTATTATATATAAGATTTTACATTTTAAAATCTTTCATTTTAATCATCCGATTTGTAGTTCGCTACATCTTGCCTTTGGAAAAATTCCATATCGGGCAAAACATAATTTTTTAAAGTAAAAAAATGCACGCAGTAGATTATATAATCTTTGTTGTTTACATGCTAGCTATGCTTGGTGTAGGCTTATATTTTTATAAGAAAAACAAATCCTCAGAAGATTTTTACGTTAGTGGAAGAAACATGAACAGTTGGCACATTGGGCTTTCTGTAGTTGCAACAGATGTTGGTGGAGGTTTCTCAATTGGTCTCGGTGGACTCGGTTTCACGATGGGAATTTCTGGTTCTTGGATGCTTTTTACAGGGTTAATTGGTGCCTGGTTGAGTGCTGTTTTTTTAATCCCTAAAGTGAGTAAATTGGGACACATGCATAAGTTCTTTACATTTCCACAAATTTTTAATCATTATTATAATGCTAAAGTAGCTTTATTGGCTGGTATAATTTCTGCCATTGGTTATATTGGTTTTACAAGTTCTCAAGTTTTAGCTGGTGCCAAATTAGCTTCTGCAACAATTGACGGATTGAGCCTTCAAACGGCATTAATTGTTATGGGAATAATTGCTGTAGTTTATACAGCTATTGGTGGTTTAAAAGCAGTTATTTATACCGATACTATTCAATGGATCATTTTAATTGCAGGATTGGTTTTCATCGGAATTCCAATTGCTTACAATGCTGTTGGTGGTTATGATGTTATTAAAGCAACACTTGCTCCTGAATATTTATCGTTAACCAATGTATCGTGGCACCAACTTTTAAATTGGTCGGTTACTATTATTCCTATTTGGTTTATTGGAATGACATTGTACCAAAGAATTTATGCTTGTAAAGACGAAAAAGAAGCTAAAAAAGCATGGTTTATTGCTGGTTTCTTCGAATGGCCAATAATGGCATTTATGGGTGTTATCCTAGGAATGTTAGCTAAAGTTGCCGCTACTCAAGGTATGTTTGAAGGTATTACCGATGCTGCTTCAATGGATAGCGAAATGGGATTACCTATTTTATTAAGCACTATTCTTCCTGTTGGTTTAATGGGATTAATGTTGTCTTCTTATTTTTCTGCTATTCTTTCTACTGCCGACAGTTGTTTAATGGCAGCTTCTGGAAATATTGTAACCGATATTATCTCTAAATTCTCCAAAAAAGAATTGTCTGAAAAGAAAATGCTACAACTTTCTCAAATTGTTACACTTTCTGTAGGTGTGTTTGCAATTCTATTAGCATCGCAAATGCAAAACGTATTAGAATTAATGCTCTACTCCTACGCTTTTATGGTTTCTGGACTTTTTGTTCCTGTTTTAGGAGCTTTGTTTTGGAAAAAGAGTAATCCAACTGCTGCTTTTTGGAGTATGTTGTTTGGTGGAGGAACAACAATCTACCTCATCCTTTCTGAAAACAGATTACCATTTAATATAAGCTTGCCTAAAAATTTAGATGCCAATATCTTCGGAATAAGTGTATCTTTAATACTGTTCATATCAATCTCAAATTATTATTATAAAAAAACAACGAATGGAATTCAAAATAATTAATCCAGAAACTGGAGAAAACACGACTTATACACATCAAATCATTGCTCAATTTTTATACACGCATCTAGAACAATATGGTGATAAAATTGAAGACATTCTTAAGTGTATCGATTATGCTATGAATCCTGCAAAAGGAGGAAACATTATTGTTGGTTTAGACAATGAGAAAATTGTTGGTGTTGTTATTCTTAACAATACAGGAATGAAAGATTTTATTCCTGAAAACATTTTAGTATACATCGCTGTAGATAATAGTCAACGTGGGAAAGGTTTTGGTAAAAAATTAATGCAAAAAGCAATTGATACTGCAGAAGGAAATATCGCATTACATGTTGAGCCAGATAATCCTGCAAAAGGTTTGTATGAAAAACTAGGCTTTACAAACAAGTACTTAGAAATGCGTTTAACGAAATAATATAATTTGAACCATTAAGAAATTTAGAAAAATTAAGATACTACTTAATGAAGCTTAATTTCTTAATGGTGAAAAAAAAAAAAATAAAACTTAATCCGTTAATGTTTTAGAAAAATAAAAAGTTTTGAAAGAACTTATACAATTCCGACAAGAATTACACCAACATCCAGAAGTTTCTGGAGAAGAAAAAGAAACTGCGAAACGTGTTTTAGCATTTCTATCCAATTACCCTCCTAGCGAAATTATTACTAATCTTGGTGGAGAAGGTATTTTAGCCCTTTACAGAGGAAAACAAGAAGGTAAATCCATTTTATTTCGATGTGAATTAGATGCATTACCCATTCAAGAAATCAATACGTTTGACTATAAATCTTCATACGAAGGTGTTTCACACAAATGTGGACACGACGGTCATATGGCTATTTTATGCGGAATGGCAAAAACGTTACATGAAAATCCATTAGAAAAAGGCACAGTCATGCTTTTGTTTCAACCCGCTGAAGAAGATGGAAATGGAGCAAAAAGAGTTTTAAATGACCTTAAGTTCAATACAATTAAACCCGATTTTGCATTTGCATTGCATAACCTTCCTGGCTATAAAAAACATCAAATAGTTGTAAAAGAAGCTACTTTTACCTGTGCTGTTAACAGTATGATTATTCAGCTAGAAGGAAAAACTGCACATGCTGGTGAACCCGAAAACGGAACAAACCCTGCATTGGCTATAGCTGAAATTACGCAAGTATTTAATGCTAAAATTAATACAGATGTTGCATCCAATCAATATTGTCTCATTACTCCTATTCATATTACTATGGGAGAGAAAGCATACGGTGTTTCTGCGGGTTATGGTGAAGTTCATTTTACAGTGAGAAGCAATAGCAATGCACAAATGAGAATAATTGAGTCTAATTTAGAAGAAAACGTAGCAGAAATTGCTTCAAAGTTTAATCTAAAAGTAAAAATAGATTGGACACAAAGCTTTCAAGCCAATGAAAATAATATTGAGGCCGTTGATTTTATTAAAAAAGCAGCGCTAAAAAAAGAGTATGCTATTTTAGAAAAAGAACTTCCTTTTACGTTTGGAGAAGATTTCGGCTTGTTTACCCAACATTTCAAAGGAGCAATGCTAGGCTTAGGTTCTGGTGAAAACACACCATCGCTTCACAATCCTGATTATGATTTTCCAGATGAAATTATAGCAACTGGTGTAACATTATTTCATCAAATTACCAAAGAAATTATAGATGCATAAAAATTCAACGATTACAATAAATAAAGAAGCGCATAAAAAGAATATCGATTTCATCAAAAAAACATTTGGTAACAAAGTAATTCTGTCGTCTGTTGTTAAAGGAAATGCGTACGGTCACGGTTTAGCAGAATTTTCTAAAATGGCCTATAGTAATGGAGTTACACATTTTTCAGTTTTCGATGTAGAGGAAGCTAAAATTGTATTTGATACTTTAGGAAAAAAAGTAACCATACTAATTATGGGATTTGTTGCAGATGATGATTTAAAATGGGTGATACAAAACAACATCGAATTCTTTGTTTTTGAACGTTACCGATTAGCGAAAGCTACAAAAACAGCCAAAAAATTAAAACAAAAAGCAATAATTCATATTGAGGTTGAAACGGGTATGAATAGAACTGGTTTTGATATAAAAACGATTTCAAAAGTTGCACAATTTATTATTAAAGAAAAAGAGAGCATCTATTTCAAAGGACTTTGTACACATTATGCGGGCGCAGAAAGCATTGCTAATTACTATAGAGTTTCCAAACAAATTGAAATTTTCAACAAAGCTGACCAAATTATTAAATCACACGGAATAGAACCAGAAATTAGACATTCTGCTTGTTCTGCAGCATCGATGATGTTTCCAGAAACAAGAATGGATTTAGTACGTGTTGGTATATTACAATATGGTTTATGGCCAAGTCCAGAAGTATTAGTGAGTTATTTAAACACTAAGAAGAAAAAAATTGACCCATTAGAGCGTGTTATTTCATGGAAATCGGAAGTAATGAGCGTTAAAAGAGTCAAATCTGGTGAATTTATAGGCTATGGAACAAGTTTTATGGCGAGAGAAAACATGAAAATTGCAACTATTCCGTTAGGATATTCACATGGTTATAGTCGTTCCTTAAGTAATCAAGGCCGCGTTCTCATTAACGGACAACGCTGTATGCTTATTGGAACAGTAAATATGAATATGTTAACGATAGATGTTACAGAAGTTGAACATGTAAAAAAAGGTGATGAAGTCGTGTTAATTGGTAAGCAAGATGCACTATCTTTGAGTGTTGCTTCATTCAGTGATTTGAGTAATCAACTGAATTATGAATTATTAACAAGAATATCTAAAACAATTCCAAGACAAACTATATAATAATGGCATTTTTAAAATTATACCGTCAAAAATTACAAGAAAACTATACTTTCTTAAATACAATTTTCAGAGAAAGAGGTATTCAATGGGGTGTTGTTACTAAACTACTTTGCGGTAATACAATTTTCATTAAAGAAGTAATTAATTTAGGTGTACGAGAACTACACGATTCTAGAATTAGTAATTTAAAAAAAATAAAAAAATTAGATCCAAACATTCAAACGGTATATATAAAACCACCATCTAAAAGAAATATTGAAAAAATAGTGCAATATGCTGATGTAAGTTTCAACACTGAAATTTATACGATTCAAATGCTTTCTGAAGAAGCAAAACGTCAAAATAAAGTCCATAAAATCATCATAATGATAGAAATGGGTGATTTACGTGAAGGAGTTTTAGGAGAAGAATTATTACACTTCTACGAACAAGTATTTAGTTTTCCAAATATAGAGATTAGAGGAATTGGAACAAATTTAAATTGTTTAAGTGGTGTAATGCCAACACAAGATAAATTAATACAGTTAAGTTTATACAAACAATTGATTGAAGCCAAATTTAATGTAAAAATACCTTGGGTTTCTGGAGGAACTTCTGTAGCTATTCCATTAATGCTTAAAAATGCAAGACCCATGGCTGTGAATCACTTTAGAATTGGTGAAGCATTATTTTTTGCAAAAGATTTATTTACTGGAGAAACTATAGAAGGAATGCACAACGATGTTTTTAAATTATATGCAGAGGTTATTGAAATTACAGAAAAACCCGATAATCCAATTGGTGAATTAGGTGAAAATGTAGCAGGAAATACCTATGAAATAACAGATGAAACTGATTTAGGAGCAACATCATTAAGAGCTATTCTTGATATTGGATTATTAGATATGCAACCACAATATTTAGAACCTGACAATCCAAACATTACTATTGTAGATGCTAGTTCTGACATGATGGTAATTGATATTACTAAATCTGAAAAGAACTATAAAGTAGGTGATTTAGTATCCTTTAAACTACAATATATGGGTGCATTGTATCTCTTAAATTCTGATTATATCGAAAAAATAGTGCAATAACAAAAAATCCCATTCGTAAGAATGGGATTTTTTGTTATTGCTTATTTTTTAAAATTAGCTATTCCTTCTTCAAGCCAAGCTTTGTACTCAGATACATCTGGTGTATATCCTACGGGCTTATTTAAATTCCCTTCGTCATGCTTCATTAATATATAATATGGTTGGATATTTGCTTTATATTTAGTAATTCCTAAATCGCTCCATTTTTTACCATACGTATTAATTTCTTTTCCATTATCACTTGAATATTTTTTATCTTCTGGTAATTCAGTTCTATCATCCACATACAAAGAAATCAAAACAACTTCTTCATTTAAAATTGAAAGAATTTCAGGCTTAGCCCAAACTAACTCTTCCATTCTTCTACAATTAACACACGTTTTTCCTGTAAAATCAATTAGAACTGGCTTATTGACTTTCTTGGCATATGCTAAACCTTCGTCATAATCATGAAAAGCAATTATTTTGTGTGGTCCATAATGAGCATGCTCTGGTAAGCTTTCATTTGTTGTTGTACTATTTGTAAGAGTACTTTTAAAGCCTACTCCATTTGGACTTTCGCTATAAGTCATTGGTGGTGGAAAACCACTTATAATATTTAATGGTGCCCCCCAAAGACCTGGAATTAAATAAATTGAAAATGAAAGTGAAACTAATCCTAAAAGCAATCTACCTACAGAAATATGAGATAATGGACTGTCATGAGGTAAGGTAATTTTCCCAAAAAGATATAACGCCAAACCAATAAAAATAGCAATCCAAATAACAATAAACACTTCACGTTCTAAAATGTGCCAATCCATAACTAAGTCTGCCATTGACAAAAACTTAAATGCTAATGCTAATTCTATAAAACCAAAAACAACTTTTACTGTGTTTAACCAACCACCCGATTTTGGCAAATTACCCATCATGCTTGGAAATAATGCAAATATCATAAATGGAAATGCTAGACCTAAACCAAAACCAAGCATTGCAATCGTTAATAAAGTTGCGCCACCATCGGTTGACAACACTCCTCCAATTACAGCTCCTAAAGCTGGGCCTGTACAAGAAAATGAAACAATTATTAATGTTAATGCCATAAAGAAAATTCCAGCAAAACCACCTTTATTTGAAGCATTATCAACTTTGTTTGCTAATGCTGATGGCATTGTTATTTCAAAAGCACCTAAAAATGAAATTGCAAATACTACAAATACAATAAAGAAAAAAATATTTAAATAAGGGTTTGTTGATATTTCATAAAAAATATCTGGACTCAAACTTTGAAAAATATGGAAAGGCAATGAAATCAGTACATAAATTAGCACTATAAACACACCATACATTAGTGCATTAAGTCTACCTTTCTTTTTATCTCCATTAGCACTTTGTTTTAAGAAAAAACTCACGGTCATTGGAATCATTGGAAAAACACATGGCGTAAATGTTACAAAAATTCCAGCTATTAAAGTTAATAAAAATAATGTCCAATTATTAATCTCATCATCAGGATTTTCATTTTTAGTGCTAACCTCACTTGTTGCTTTATCAACTTGTTTAACGTCTTCTCTATTTTTATCGACTTTAGTTTCTGAAGTGTCTTTTTCTACTAATTCTTCAATAACAGCAGCAACTTCTTCAGTTTTTTTTTCTTCTTTAATCACTGGAGATTCAGTTGTTTTTTCTTCTACTTTTGTTACTTCTTTTATTTCAGGTAGTTTAAATATAAAAGTCTTATCTTGCTGAATGCATTGTTCTTTACATGCTTGATATTCTAAATATACTTTTACTTCTTTAAGTTTTGTATTCGTAACTTTTATTTTTTGCTTGAATTGTGCTGTATTTGCAAAATAATATTCATCTACTTCAAAAATATCATTAAAAATCTTTTTATAAGTACTTTCCTTAGTTTTTCCTACTAAAGTATAATTCCCTTTTGCATTTCTATATTCAAATACTGCTGGTAATGCTCCTCCATCTGGAGTGAATTGCGAATACATGTGCCATTCATTATCTATTTTAGCGTTCATTACCAGCTCAAATTCATCATTTGATAGTTGAACAACTTTCGTAGTCCATTTCACTGGATCTAAAATCTGCGAATTTCCAATAAAGGAAACTAATAGTATAAAAAAGGTTAAAAATTTCTTCATTATTTAAGTTCTATTTTTAGAGTATTTATTGTTTTTTCATTTGCTAAAAAACGCTGATCGGCTCTTTTCCCAATAACCCAAACAATTTCATTGTTTGATATAAGCAACCATTGTTCTTCTTTTTCTAAAAGTGAATATTTTTCATCTTTAAAGTACTTACTCAATTTCTTCTTTCCATTCATACCCGAAGGATGAAAAACATCGCCTTCACGTTTTTTTCTAATCTCTAATGGATAATTTAATTTTTCAGCATCAACAAATATAATATTGTTATTCGAGTTAGTTATGTAACCTATGTTACAAAAGGTAATATTTAAGGGAATTTTAAGATTTTCTTGATCTTTCTTAATACTATACACCTTCTCTAGTGCTTTTTTTATTTTAATTTTTGATAAAACTAATACTTTACGATTCTTTAACAACAAATGTGAAGCAGAATTAACTTTTTTTCCTGTTTGTGCATCTAATAGTTCTAAAATATCTTTCCAAGCTGTGAATCCGTATTTTTTAAACCAAAAATGCAAATAACCTTCAAGCCTAGGTATATTTTTCATTGCCTCAATATCAAAATGAATTTCATCTCCATTATGGGTTGCAATATTCATATAAGCAATCATAGCTGCATCTTCCATCATGGAGTTTGCTTGACTTAAATAGTCTTGTGTTTTTATAAAACTCTGTAAAAAAGTAGGACTTAGTTCTTTTAATTGAGGAACAACATGATGTCTGATTTTATTTCTTAAATAATTATCTGAAGCATTACTAGAGTCTTCTCGCCATTTTAGATTATTTTGTTTTGCATAGTCCTCAATTTCAATTCTAGAAAATGGCAAAAGTGGACGAATTATAGCTTCATTCGTTTCTGGAATTCCAACTAAACCTTCAATCCCTGTTCCACGACTTAAATTGATTATAAACGTTTCTAAATCATCATCTGCGTGGTGTGCTGTCGCAACAAAATCGAACTCTTTTTCTTCTAATTGTTCTAAAAACCAATCATATCGTAACTCTCGTGCTGCAACTTGAGTAGATAATTTATTGTCTTTAGCAAACGCTTTAGTATCAAAATGACCTATTACCCAAGCGATATTAAATTGTTCTGCATAGTCTATTACAAAATCAGTATCTCCATCACTCTCTTTCCCTCTCAACTGAAAATTACAATGTAAAATAGCAATATCATATTCTAATTGTTGAAAAAGATGCAACATTACCATACTGTCCAATCCTCCGCTTACTGCCAAAAAAATAGATTTATTCTTTAAAAAAGAAAAATCATTTTTTAAATGTTGTTTGAATTTATTTAACATTAGATTACGTATTGATTTTGTATTTGAAGTTCGTTAATAATTACCTGAAAAACTCCTGTTTAATTGAATTCTTTTCTCTTTTTTACTCTAATTGAAAAACTCAACTCAAGACTTCAAACATTGCTTTCGCTTTAAGCAAACATTCTTCATATTCATTTTCAGGATTAGATTGTGCAGTTATAGCACTGCCAACAGAAAAAGAAAGATAATTATTTTTCGCATTATAAAGTATACTTCTAATAACAACATTAAAATCGAAATCACCTGTAGGAGAAAAATAGCCCACTGCTCCACTATACAATCCACGTTTCGTTTCTTCTAATTCTTCAATAATTTTCATTGCTGAAATTTTTGGAGCTCCAGTCATACTTCCCATTGGAAAAGTAGATTTTATTATTTCTATTGGAGAGATTGTATTTTCTACTTCCGAAACAACTGTAGAAATCATTTGATGGACTTGTTTAAAAGTAAAAACTTCACACAATTCTTCAACTTTTACTGTTCCTTTTTTAGCTGTATGAGACAAATCATTACGAACTAAGTCAACAATCATTATGTTTTCCGAACGTTCTTTTGTGTTTTTTCCTAGATCTTCTTTTAAAAAATTATCTTGTTCAATATCAAAACTTCTTCTTGCTGTTCCTTTTATTGGCTGTGATATTACTTTGTCACCTTCCTTTTTCAAATATCTTTCTGGTGATGAGGACATTAAAAAGTTGTCCTTATTTTTAAAGAAAACAGCAAAAGGAGGTTCCGAAATTTCATTTAGTTTTTGATAAACAAATGCAGGATCTATTGTGGTATTTTCTGCAAAAAACTCCATGCAAAAATTAGCTTCATAAATATCACCTCGATGAATATATTCTAACATTTTACCCACTTTAGATAGGTAGTTTTCTTTATCAATTCTTTGTTGAATAGCGATGGAAGATTCATAATTTGTAAATTCAGACTGAAAATTAATAATCGCATTAAAGTCATCATCAACTTCATCATCGCACATATTTAAATATTGAATTTCTAAAGCATTCCCTTTTAGAAAAAACAATTTCTTTGGTTGAAAAAAATACACATCAGGAAATTCTAAGTTATCTAAATTTTTAGAATGAAGTACTTCTGTATCATTTTTTAAATCGTAGGAAAGATAACCAAAAAGCCAATCTTTACTATGCGATTGGTATTGATATAAATCTTCAAATGCATTATGATAATCCGTTTTAATAGATGTAAAGGCATCTACTGCGAAAACTAAATCATAGCTAGAATATTTATGAGTGTAATTATTAGAATCTAAAAAAACAACTTCTCTAAATTGGTTAGACCAATGTAGAAGTTGTTTTTTAAAGTTTTCTGTATTAGAAATATGTTTAATTATGGATGTTCTCAAATTTTTCAATTATAATATTAAAACCCAAAATTACAATTAAAAAAATAATCTACTTAACTAACTCAACGATTAAGTTTGATCCACTTAATAAATTTATGTTTGAATCTGACAAAGAAGAGTAGATTGAAACTGCTTGATAGGCATTTAAATTAACCAATTTTACAAAAGATACAGTTCTTGTTTCACCATTAGATACTGACGCATAAGTTCTTGTACCTGCAATCTCACTTCCATAAATTCCTAAATAGAACTCTACATTAGTTGAACTCCCAGAATTTTTTCGTAATGAAACAGTATAAGAAATTCTATATAAACCAGTTGTTTGCACCTGAATATTGGTACCGTTCTGCGTTACACCACTTCCAACTCCATTTGTACCTAAGTTAATAGCTCCAGAAGATAACACCAAATTTGATTTTCTAAAAATTTCACCATAAGTCTTCGTATCATTAATATCTGTCCAAGTAGCTTTTCCATTTGCATCAGAGACAAGGACTTTTCCCGCTCCTTGATTTCCATCTACAATTTTAACAGAACCATTAACATGCAGACGTTCATCTGGTGTATTTGTACCTATTCCAACTTTATTGTTATTATTCGTAGAATTTCCTAATACAATAGAATTAGCTTGATTCGCTTTTGCTTGATATCCAATTGCTGTAGCATTTTGACCACTTGCAGTTGCTTCTGTACCTACTGCAGTTGCTTGTTCACCTGATGCTACAGATGAATTACCAACTGCAGTAGAGTTATTATTTGAAGAGTTACTTCCTACTCCAATAGCAGTTGATCTATAACCCGAGGCCAAAGATCTCTTTCCTAATGCAATAGTTTCGTTTCCTGAAGCAGATGAACTAACTCCAAAAGCAATAGATTGATATGCACTTGCAGATGAAGACGAACCTATTGCGATAGCTTCATTTGATGTAGTTGCACTAGCGTTTGTTCCAATAGCAATAGCACTATTATCATTTGCTACAGCATTAGAGCCTAATGCTAAACCACCATTTGGATGAAATCTTCCAAAATTTTTATTATTAACCCTGAAATTTAGTGGGTTATAATTTGATGTACCAAAATACTCATTTCCTGTTGTCAATGAATTTCCATTTAAATTCCAACCACCAGAAGATCCTACTATACCAGAACTAGGGTTATCCAATCTTTTCCAAGTGGAATCCCAGTAATAAAATCCAGGAGTAACATCAGAAACATTAGACTTGTTGTAAATTAACAAACTCGTTTCAGGGCTAGTAATAGTAGTATGATCTGTAGTAGATGAAAGACTAATTCTTGGGATAAGCAATCCCGCATTTGTGCTTTTTATTTCTAAAGCAGAAGAAGGACTTGGAGATGTAGTTCCAATACCAACTTGAGAAAACAAATAAAAAGGAAAACAAAATGCAATGGTTAATAGCAATATTTTTTTCATTTTTGTAAAAAAGGGGTTAAAAGCGGTGCAAAAGTAATACAATTATTCACATGATACAGAATAGGTTATATTATTTTTATTTATGCTACTATAAAAAAAACACATGCTTAAAAAAGCTAAAAAATACTACGATTATTATTTTGATTTCAGAATTGTAATAAAAAAATATAATTATATTATCAAATTGCTAAAACAGTAATTTAGAAAACAAAAACACATTAAAAAACATCATAATTTACTATATTTGCGAGGCTTAAAAATTTTTAATAAACTATAATACATTTATACATGTCAAATCAACCAAAGATTATTTATACTATTACTGATGAAGCACCAATGTTGGCAACACATTCGTTCTTACCAATAGTAAAAGCTTTCTCAAAACCTGCAAATATTGCAATTGAAACAAGAGATATTTCATTAGCAGGTAGAATTTTGGCAAATTTTCCTGAATTTTTAAAAGAAGATCAAAAAATTGGAGATGCATTAATTGAATTAGGTCAATTAGCAACAACTCCAGAAGCTAACATTATAAAGTTACCAAATATTTCTGCTTCTGTTCCTCAATTAAAAGAAGCAATTACAGAATTACAATCACAAGGTTATGCAATTCCAGACTTTCCAGAAGATGCACAATCTGATGAAGAAAAAACAATAAAAACAAAATATGCTAAAGTTTTAGGTTCTGCTGTTAATCCAGTTCTTCGTGAAGGGAATTCAGACAGAAGAGCTCCTAAAGCTGTTAAAAACTATGCAAAGGCACATCCGCACTCAATGGGAGCTTGGTCATCAGATTCAAAATCACATGTATCTCATATGAATGAAGGTGATTTTTATGGTACTGAAAAATCGGTTATTGTAAAAGAAGCTGGATCTTTTTCTATTGTTTTTACAGATGCAAATGGAACTACTAAAGTTTTGAAAGAAAATGCTCCTTTAAAAGCAGGTGAAATAATTGATAGTTCTGTAATGAACATGGCAAAGCTTAAATCTTTCATTACTGAGCAAGTTGCTGATGCAAAAGCAAAAGGTGTATTGTTTTCGGTACATTTGAAAGCAACAATGATGAAAATTTCAGACCCTCTTCTATTTGGTGCTTTTGTGGAAGTATATTTTAAAGATGTGTTTGAAAAATATGCCTCTTTATTTGAAGAAATCGGAGTAGACACTCGTAATGGTTTAGGAGATGTTTATGCAAAAATTCAAGGTAATGCAAAACAAGCAGAAGTTGAAGCTGCTTTAACAGCTGCAATTGAAAACGGACCTGCTTTAGCAATGGTTAATTCTGATAAAGGAATTACAAACCTACACGTTCCTTCTGATGTAATTATTGATGCTTCTATGCCTGCAATGATTCGTAATTCTGGAAAAATGTGGAATGCAGAAGGTAAATCTCAAGATACAAAAGCAATTATTCCAGACAGATGTTATGCTGGTATTTACCAAGCAACAATTGACTTCTGTAAAGAAAATGGTGCTTTAGACCCTAAAACAATGGGAAGTGTTCCTAATGTAGGTTTAATGGCGCAAAAAGCAGAAGAATATGGTTCTCATGACAAAACGTTCCAATTGACTGCAAACGGTACTGTTACTGTGAAAGATGCAAACGGAACGATATTAATGGAACAAGCTGTTGAAACTGGTGACGTTTTTAGAATGTGTCAAGTAAAAGACGCTCCAATTCAAGACTGGGTAAAATTAGCGGTAAACAGAGCAAGAGCTACTGGCGTACCAACTGTTTTCTGGTTAGATGAGAAAAGAGCACATGACAGACAAATTATAGAAAAAGTAAACTTATATTTAAAAGATCATGATACTAATGGTTTAGACATACGTATCATGAATCCAGTAGATGCTACTAAATTATCTTTAGAAAGAATTGTTAAAGGCTTAGATACTGTTTCTGTTACAGGAAATGTATTACGTGACTATTTAACTGATTTATTCCCTATTTTAGAAGTAGGTACATCTGCAAAAATGTTATCTATTGTTCCATTAATGAATGGTGGTGGATTATTTGAAACAGGTGCTGGTGGTTCTGCTCCAAAACATATTGAGCAATTTATTGAAGAAGGCTATTTACGTTGGGATTCTTTAGGTGAATTTTTAGCTTTAGGTGTTTCTTATGAACACTTAGGTAATGTATTCAATAATCCTAAAGCGTTAGTTTTATCTGAAACTTTAGATGAAGCAACTGAATTGTTTTTACAAAACGACAAATCTCCTGCTAGAAAACTTGGAAGTTTAGACAATAGAGGATCTCATTTCTATTTAGCGTTATATTGGGCAAATGCATTAGCAAACCAAGATAAAGATGCAGAATTGAAAGCTAAATTTGCTCCAATTGCGACTGACTTGAATACTAATGAAGCCAAAATTAATGAAGAATTAATCGCTGCACAAGGAAAACCACAAGCAATTGGTGGTTATTATCATCCAAATTTTGAAGCTACAGAGAAAGCAATGCGTCCAAGTATAACTTTAAATACTATTTTAGATAAATTGAACTAAGCTTCAAATTAAATATATTACAATAAAAAAAGCGACCAAAATTGAACATGCCCCAAAAAGTTAGACACTATTTGGGGCATTTTTTATTATATATATTTAGTGTAAAATCTATAATATTATTTATTACTTACTATCTATTTCTTTAACATATTCAATAATAAATTTAGCTGACACACCTTTTTTTAAATTCCAATTATCCGTAGTTAGTAAATTACCATTACCATCATAAATAGTAAAAGTAGCAGTATTAGGCCCCGCCAAACCTTGATTTAAAGCTAATATATCTAACAAATTATCGCCTTCCCTTAAATCGATATAATTAGTTTTATAACCAACATCCAAAAGAATACTTTGAACTAAAATAAGATTGTTTAAAAGTATTTGTACTCTATCTCCATCTGGTTCTGCAAAATCACGTGTCATAATTTTAATGATCGGAGTTGTAACCCTATACTTTCCAAAAAAAACATCTTCCCAATTTCCTTCTTCTGCCAATTCTTTATTTAATTTATCTTTTATCTCATCTCCTAGATTAACAAAATCATTACTTTCATCTAGTATACTTTTAGAATTTGTTTTCTTGTTTAGCGTAGAATATTTCTTTAAATAATTTTTATTTTCATTTAAAGTGCTTTTATATTCTAAGGAAGGTAAAGAAGAAGAAAATTCTGAAGGAGGTGTTGAAGTAGTCTCTTTTTCAAATGGATTACTTAACTGAATTGTCAATTTCTTTTTTTTAGTGTCAACTTGCGCAAACAAATTGAAACCAAGAAAAAGAATTACTATAATTAATCTATATTTTTTCATAAAAATCATATCAACAAACCTAAAATTAAGTATATAAATAACCGCAACAATTAACCATACATTAACACTTTCAATTCTGAAATTGTAAAAAAATTATCAATATTTGTATTGCAATAATTATACCGTTAACAAAATTATACAATTTGTTTTCATTATTTGAGTTTATATACTATTAAATTTATATTTTTTAGAGAGAAAAACATAGATATCACTATTACCGAAAAAATAATTAATTACAAATCATGACTTTAACTTTTTTAATTTCTAATAAAACATGATTAATGTTCTGCATTCACTTTTTGCAGGTAGCACTTTTTTACTTGCTTTTTTAATTATCACAAACACTCAAAAAATTAATATAAAAGCAAATAAATGGTTTGCTAGTTTTATTATTTGTATTTTTTTTATTGCTTTCGAAACGCTTCTAGACGATTGCAACATGTCTGAAAATAGCCTTTTATTAAGTATAATTTCAGTTTTGTCATGTTTTTCGATTAGCCCATTATTCTATTTAAGCATTGTTTACTTTACCAATCCAGATACTAAATGGAGAAAAAGGAATTATCTGCATTTCTTTTTACCGCTTTCAATAGCTTTATTAGTAATATTTCTATTTGCTATCGATGATAATAAAGAACCGAATGATGTTGAGTCTATTATTGCAAATGGTATTCAATTTACCTTAGTTACTTCATTAATTACTCAACTTCTATTATATCCTATACTTTCCTATATAAAGTTACTTAAACATAAAAAGAATATTCGCTTTTTTTCTTCTAATACCGAAAAAATAGATTTAAAATGGCTGCAATATTTATGTGTTTGCTTATTAATCATGATATTCTTTTGGATGGTTGAAATTATTTTAGACACATCCAATTATACTCTTTCTCCTGCTGTAGATGCAGTTTATCTTTCTGGTATATTTTTCATCACCTATAACTGGTCTAAACAAAAAGAAGTTTATCCATTTAACTCCATTGAAAATATCAATGATTTAATTGTTGAGATAAATACACCTACAGAAAAAAAGAAAAAACTTATTGAAGATGATGTCCTAAATGATTTTAAAAGTAGGTTATTAATAATCATGAATCGGAAAAAGCCTTTTTTAGACTGCGAATTAAATTTAGAAAAATTAGCACAAGAAATAAATACTTCAACACATATACTTTCCTATGTTATTAATACTGGTTTTAATGAAAATTTTTATCAATTCATTAATAGGTATAGAATTGAAGAAGCTAAAAAATTAATTCAAAACAATAATCATCTTAGTTTACTAGGAATTGGTTTTGAAGTTGGTTTTAATTCCAAAACAACATTTAACACAACATTTAAAAAAATAACCAATAAAACCCCATCAGAATTCAAGAAAATGAGTTCCGATTTATAAGTTTGAACAGTAAACAGTGTATTTTAATCGATTTTTGTAGGAAATAAACATAAAAAACAATAGAATTAAATTCAAAGTAAAACTCATGTACAATAAAACGAAAATTTTATCCTTAGTACTCTTATTATTTTCACTCGTCAGCTTTTCTCAAGAAAAAGTTACTCTTAGTGGTACAATTTCAGATGAAAGCACAAATGAAACATTAATAGGTGTAACAGTAATAATTGAAGAGTTAAAAACAGGAACAACAACAAACGAATATGGTTATTTTTCCATAACGCTTCCAAAAGGTAATTATACAATTCGGTATACTTATATCGGTTTTGAAGATGTTGTTGAACAAATTAATCTTCAAGAAAATACCCGAAAAAACATAAGTATAAAAGAAAGTAACGTTCAATTGAATGAAATTATCGTTACCGAAAATCAATACAAGCCAAACATTCAGAAACCAGAAATGAGTGTTAACAAAATTTCGGTAAGCACTATTAAAAAAATGCCAGCCGTTCTAGGGGAAGCAGATATTCTAAAATCGATATTAACATTACCTGGTGTAACCAATGCTGGAGAAGGACAATCTGGTTTTAATGTTCGTGGAGGAGCAGCCGATCAAAATTTAATTCTATTAGATGAAGCAACAATTTACAACTCTTCTCACCTATTTGGATTTTTCTCTGTTTTTAATGCCGATGCAATTAAAGATTTAAAATTATATAAAGGTGGTGTTCCTGCTCGTTTTGGAGGAAGAGTAGCTTCCGTTTTAGACATTTATCAAAAAGACGGAAATAGCAATAAGTTCCATTTAAATGGAGGAATCGGACTTATTTCTAGTCGATTATTAGCCGAAGGTCCAATTGTAAAAGACAAAGGTTCATTTCTTGTTGCTGGAAGAAGTTCATATGCGCATCTTTTCTTAAAGCTTTCTGGTAATGAAAATTCAGCTTATTTCTATGATTTAAACACTAAATTAAGTTATAAACTTAACGACAATAATAATCTTTATGTTTCGGGTTATTTTGGTAGAGATGTTTTCAGTTTAAGCAAAAGTTTTATTAACACCTATGGTAATTCTGTGTTAAACATGAGATGGAATCACTTATTTAGTGACAAACTTTTCTCTAACTTATCTTTAATATATAGTGATTATTATTATGGTTTAGAACTTGATTTCATTGGTTTCAATTGGGATAGTGGTATAAAAAACTACAATTTGAAATATGACTTTAAACATTATTTATCAGAAAAAACAAAACTTACCTATGGTATAAATACAGTTTATTACGATTTCAACCCTGGAAAAATTAAACCAAACGGACCAGATTCTCAAATTAATCCGAAACAATTAGATAAAAAATATGCTTTTGAACCAGCAATCTATATTGATGCAGAACAAAAACTATCCGATAAATTCTCTATCAACTACGGTTTGCGCTACAGTATGTTTTATCGTTTAGGAGCACAAGAAATTAATGTTTACGAAAACAACCAAGCGGTTTCCTATGATGAAGATTTAAAAATCTATGAAAAAGCGACACCAATTGGAACAAAAAAATATGGCAAAAACGAAACGATTGCAAGTTTTGATAACTTAGAACCTCGTTTGTCTATTGCCTATATTATTGATGAGAATCAATCAGTAAAAGCGAGTTACAATAGAATGTCTCAATATCTACACCTTATATCTAATACACAATCTCCTACTCCATTAGATGTTTGGGCACCAAGTGATGATTTCTTGAAACCTCAAATATTAGATCAATACGCAATTGGTTACCAAAAAAATATCAAAAACGGAAGATATTCATTCGAAATAGAGTCTTTTTATAAAGATGTACAAAACCGTTTAGACTATATTGATGGAGCCGATTTAATTGCAAATAACGCTATTGAACAAGTTGTTTTAGGAGGAAAATCTAGAGCCTATGGACTTGAAATTTTAGCTCGAAAAAACGAAGGAAAATTGAACGGTTGGATTTCTTATACTTTATCGCGATCAGAACAAAAAACAGCAGGAAGAACAGCTACCGAAATTGGTATTAATAACGGAAATTGGTACAAAACGGGTTGGGACAAAACACATAATTTATCAGTTACAGGTATTTATGAATTGAATGATAAATGGAGTTTTGGTAGTATTTTTTCACTACAAACAGGACAACCTGTAACCTATCCTAACGGACAATATGAATATCAAGGACTTTCAATTCCAAGCTATGGAGAAAGAAATGGTAATAATTTACCCGCTTATCATCGTTTGGATATTTCTGCTACTCTAACTCCTAGAAATAGTAAAGACAAGAGAATTAAAGGAGAGTGGGTTTTTGGTATTTATAATGTATATAGCCGTAAAAACGCTGCGTCAATAAGTTTCAGGCAAAATGCAGAATCTGGAAAAAACGAAGCAGTTCGCTTATCAATCTTTGGAATAGTTCCAAGTGTAACCTATAATTTTAAATTTTAAAACAATGATCAAAATTATAATTAGAATAACAATCGCAGTTGTCACATTAATAACAATGTATTCATGTGAAGATGTAGTAGATATTGATTTAGATACAGACACACCTAAATTAGTAATAGATGCATCAATCAAATGGCAAAAAGGAACTAGCGGTAACGAACAAACTATTCGTTTAACGACGACTACAAATTTTTATGACGCAACAATACCAAATGCAAATGGAGCAACAGTAACCATATTTGACGGAACAACCACCTACGACTTTATTGAAGACGTTGGAACAGGTAACTATATCTGTACTAATTTTAATCCAGTTATTAATGGTACCTATACGTTAACCGTTATTTACAATGGTGAAACCTATACTGCAACCGATACGTTATATCCAACTCCAGAAATAGACTATGTGGAACAATCTGTAATTTCAGGATTTGATGATGCAATTGAGATTAAATTTTTCTATCAAGATAACGGACTACAAGACAACTACTATTTATTAGGTGTAAAAAACAGTAACAATGCTTTTCCTGAATATGGAACAGCAGATGATGAGTTTTTTCAAGGAAATCAAATGTTCGGAATTTATATTGATGATGAAATTGTTGCAAATGACGTTTTAGATTTATCTGTTCAAGGCATTTCTGTGAGATATTTTAACTACATGGAAAAATTATTAAATATTGCTGGTTCTGACGGAGGAAACCCTTTCTCATCTCCACCTGCTACACTTAGAGGAAACATTATCAACCAAACCAATACTAATAATTTCCCTTTTGGATATTTTAGTTTAGGTGAAATTGATACAGAAAGCTATGTAGTACAATAAATAAAGTAAACGCTAAAAAATTAATAGCAATTTCAATCTTGAAATTGCTATTTTTATTTAAAAACAATACATTCGTAGTACTAAAACCTAATTAGATTATCAATTATGTCTTCACACCATATTGTTCGAGACGACCAAGAACCTGCTTTAATTATTGCAAACGGATTAGCTTGTAATGAAGAACTATTAGGGCAACTATTAGAATGGTCTCCGTTAGTAATTGTTTTAGATTCAGCAATAGAACGTGTTTTAGAATTAGGAATAAAAATTGATGTCCTTTTAGGTGATTTCGACAGAGGTTTTGATGCTGAATATTATAAAAACAGTCAATACCCTATAGAAATTGTTCACACACCAGATCAAGACAAAACCGATCTCGAAAAAGCATTTGAATACCTCATTAAAAGAGGAATACCTGCTGTTAATATTGTCTGGGCAACAGGAAAAAGAGCCGATCATACAATTACCAATATTACCAATATTGTACAATATAGAAATCAATTAAAAATTGTAATTCTAGACGATCATTCTAAAATTTTTCTTCTACCAACTAAGTTTGAAAAATGGTATCCAAAAGAAACACCTTTATCCATTATACCAATTGGAGAAGTTTCTGGTATCTATTCCAAAAACCTATATTATCCTTTAGAAAACGACACTTTAACAATTGGTTACAGAACGGGAAGTAGTAATCATGTAGCAGAAGACGGAATTGTAATGATAGAACATCTAAAAGGAGATTTACTATTAATGGAATGTTGGGATTAAGCCACTAACATTAATCCATATCTCTACTCCATTAAAGTAGTTAACAAACTATCATTTTTAGATAATAAACTATCATTAACTACAACAAGTATAGTCTAAGTTTGTATCAGAAATGTTATTATTATTATTTTACTGTTATGAGTAGTTAATGACTACTTTAAAATCATTAAGATTGTTAAGCCTGTTATGTAAAAAAGGTCGTTTTACTTTTGTAAAATGGCCTTTTTGCTTTTCAATAAAGCAACCTTCTACTAAAAAAACCGCAGTACAAAAGCACCCAAGTATTAGACAACCATTTTCAAGTACCTAAAAACAAAAAACACCTCTTTAAAGCAATTTAAAAGAGGTGTTTTTTAATATAGTTGATTTAATCATTCCAAACTATTCCATAATAATTTTCTTTCTCACAATAGTTTTATCCGAACTTAAAGTAGCAACATACATGCCTTTTGATAAAGTATCTAAGTTAAGAGATACTAACTGTTGTGTTCCTAAAAAAGTATTCGAATAGACCTCTTTTCCTTGAATATCGTTTAATTTCAACAAATAATTAGCTTCCGGGTTTGTTCCTAAGTTAATTGTTAAATAATCTTTAACAGGATTTGGAAAAAAACTAATTTCATTGAAGGTAGTAAAGCTTTCATCATTTAAAGTAGTCGGAGCAACTGCAAAATGCAACATTGCGCCTGTAGCTGCTTTTGCAACATTATAGTTATAAACAGGATCCATATTCACTAACAAATCAGTAGCCGAATGACCGTGCGTGGTTTCATTCGTTTCATAAAAACCTGTAATCACTTCATCATTATTTTCAAATGGCATATAATCTGAAGAATACGCATAGGAAAGATTGGTATTTAAAGGAGAATAAAGCCCAACACAAGTAATTAATTCATTTGTAATTGTGTTAGAAGCTGCATTATTAGTTGTTGGTGTACCCGTATCGCGTTCGCAAGTAATTGTGTTGTTTGTCATTCCAGCAACACCTCCCACTTGATCAATATTAAAAACTAATTTTATATCCATTTTAGGAACCGTTCCATTCACCACAGTATTCACATAATGATTACTTCCAACAAGTCCATCTTCTTCACCACTAAAATTAATGAATTTAATAGAATATTCTGTTGATACATTTTGTAATAAGCGCGCAACTTCAAGAATCGTATTTACACCACTACCGTTATCATTTGTACCTGTACCATTTAAAGAATCATAATGTCCACAAATAATAACAAAAGTATCTGGGTAAAGTGTCCCTACTTTCGTAACAATTAAATTTTTACACGTAAAACTTCCGTTTGTAAAAGTATCTTCTTGCAATTGAGCTGCAGTATAACCAAAACCAAGGTATTTATTTCGCAACCAAGTATAGGTATCTTCCAAAGGTTGTGTTCCTCTTCTTTTCACGCCTAAAGCTTCAAATTCTGTTAAATTATTAGTAACATTCGATTGAGAAACTTGGTTTGCAATATCTGCATAAGCCTGAATAAAACTCTGTCCAGACAAACCGTTTATAAATAATAGTAATAGCGTAGTTAAGTGTAATTTGTTTTTCATTTGTTATTTGATTTGTAAAGTGTTAGGGCTAAAACAGTAATAACAAATATATAATTTATTCTGCAATGAAAAAATCTTAAATTAACTTTGTAACTTTACAGATATAAAAAAAGTACCCATTTTAAATGAAGTTCCAAGTAGTATCCGAATACGTTCCAACAGGAGATCAGCCGCAAGCCATTGAAAAATTAGCAAAAGGAATTGTTGATGGAGAAAAATACCAAACATTATTAGGAGTAACTGGTTCAGGAAAAACATTTACTGTTGCTAATATGATACAAGAAGTACAAAAACCTACTTTAATATTAGCACATAATAAAACATTAGCTGCACAGTTATATTCCGAATTCAAACAATTTTTCCCTAATAATTCTGTACAATATTTTGTTTCTTATTACGATTATTATCAGCCCGAAGCCTTTATTCCTGTTACAGGAACTTATATAGAAAAAGACCTTTCCATTAATGAAGAACTTGAAAAACTTCGATTAAGTACTACTTCTGCCCTACTTTCAGGACGAAGAGATATTGTTGTTATTTCCTCTGTTTCTTGCCTCTATGGTATAGGAAATCCCGTAGAGTTTCAGAAAAATGTTATTTCCATCGAACGAGATCAAGTCATATCTAGAACCAAACTACTCCACAAATTAGTACAAAGTCTCTATGCTAGAACCGAAGCAGAATTTACACCAGGAACCTTTAGAATTAAAGGTGATACGGTTGAAATTTTCCCAAGTTATGCAGACGATCCTTTTAGAGTACATTTTTTTGGAGACGAAATAGAAGAAATAGAAGCTTTCGATCCAAGAACGGCTCAAGTGATAGAAAAATACGAAAAACTAAACGTCTATCCTGCAAACATGTTTGTAACGTCTCCAGATGTATTACAACAAGCAATTTGGGCTATTCAACAAGACATGGTGAAACAAGTTGAATATTTTAGAGAGATTGGAAAACACTTAGAAGCTAAACGATTGGAAGAACGTACCAATTTCGATTTAGAAATGATACGCGAACTTGGGTATTGTTCAGGGATAGAAAACTATTCTCGCTATTTGGACGGTAGAGAAGCAGGTACAAGACCATTCTGTTTACTCGATTACTTTCCAGATGATTTTTTAATGGTTGTCGATGAAAGTCACGTTACCATTTCACAAGTACATGCCATGTATGGAGGAGATCGAAGTAGAAAAGAAAACCTAGTAGAATATGGTTTCCGATTACCTGCTGCAATGGACAATAGACCTTTAAAGTTTGAAGAGTTTGAAGCCTTGCAAAATCAGGTTGTTTATGTTTCTGCAACACCAGCCGATTATGAACTAGAAAAATGTGAAGGAATTTATGTAGAACAAATTATTCGACCTACAGGACTACTCGATCCTATTATAGAAATACGCCCAAGCGAAAATCAAATAGACGATTTAATTGAAGAAATACAATTGCGTTGTGAAGTTGATGAACGCGTGCTAATTACTACACTTACAAAAAGAATGGCAGAAGAACTAACAAAGTACCTTACTAAAGTAGCCATTCGTTGTCGTTATATTCATTCTGATGTGGACACGTTAGAACGAGTACAAATTATGCAAGATCTTCGAAAAGGACTCTTTGATGTACTAATTGGTGTTAATCTACTTCGTGAAGGCTTGGATTTACCAGAAGTTTCTCTTGTAGCCATTCTCGATGCCGACAAAGAAGGTTTTTTACGTAGTCATCGCTCCTTAACACAAACTGTAGGACGTGCTGCCCGAAACGTAAATGGAAAAGCCATTATGTATGCCGATAAAATAACAAAAAGTATGCAAAAAACCATCGACGAAACTACTTATCGACGTGAGAAACAAACGGCATACAATACCAAACACGGACTAGAACCTAAGGCTTTAAACAAAAGTCTAGGAAATGCGCTTAGTAACAATTCGGTTTCAACACAATACTATGACAATTTAGAATACAAAGCAGCAGAGCCAGAAAGTGAATACTTAAGTAAACCCGAAATAGAGAAAAAAATACGCGAAAAACGCAAAGCCATGGAAAAAGCAGCCAAAGAACTCGATTTCATGCAGGCAGCAAGACTTAGAGACGAAATTAAAGCATTACAAGAAAAGATATAAAAATAGAAGAAATGAAAAATACTAATGAAATACTTCAACTTACTGACGAAATCGAAATTATTGAAGCTATTGGAACTAACGTTTGGAACAAAAAACAAGAAAGCGATAATCTTACTCCTGCCGAAACTACATTTGTCCTTATCGATATTTTTGAAGGTGCTATGAATGAAGGTGGATTTCACTATTTCTTTAATGGAGAAACAGGAAGCTTTGCTAGAGAAATAGTAAACGCTTATAAAGATATAGCCGCACCAAAAACTGCAAATATTATTGCAAAAGCGATTGGATTATTTGGCGTAAATAATTATTCAGAAGATACTGTAAAAAGACAAAATGCTATTAATAAACTAGACGAAAAAGCGATTTCTGGTTGGGAAGATTTAGATGAACTTTTCTTTAACGATGAGCAAGAAGAAGACATTGTTGCTTTAATTGTTGCTTATATACGAAACAATCCAACAGCATTTAATTAATTGTTGTTGGATTTTGTTTTATTACAGAAATAGTATTATTTCAAAAAAATATTTTACATCAATATGGTATTAAATTTTAAACTTATAAAATTCATATTTATTTTATTTAGTTCATTAATTCTCTTTTCCCAAGGAAACAGAAAAACAGATAATACATCTTTATGCCTAACATATGATACTTCAATTCCAAACATTGAAGACAGTATTGAACAATCTGAATATGTTTTCATTGGAAAAGTAATTGAGGTTATTCGAACTGAAAAGTTAAACGCAACGGACTATAATAGTAATGGTCCAATAGATTTTGAATCAGAATACAATTATTGGTTTATTTTAGAAGTTAAAGAAAAGTTTAAAGGAAACTTTAAAACTAAAATTAAAATCTATTCAAGAAATTTTAGTGGATTATGTCCAATATTAGAATTAAATCAAAGCTATTTAATATATTCAAGAAAAATGAAAAAATTTGAAATTGATCATTTTAACCATTCTTTCCCTTACATATATTGTGGTGATAGGTCAAAAAAATTAGAGCATTCAAAAGATGATGTTTTAATCTTAAGAAAAATGAAAATTAACAACTAACTAATTATTTAAAGCTCTCAATTCTAAAAAACAATTAATAGTAATAACTTAAACGATTTTCTTTATATTTGAATTTAAGACCTATTCTAAAATGAAACTAAGAGAGAAAAATACTGCCTTACTTTTAATTGATGTACAAAAAGCCTTTTTAGAAGAAGAATATTGGGGCGGAAATAGAAATAATAAAAATGCAGAAATTGTTTGTGGATCAATATTAAAGCAATGGAGAACACTCAATTTACCAATATTTCACATCAGGCATAGTTCTACCAATCTAAATTCTAAGCTCTATAAAACCAATCCTGGTTTTCAATTTAATGAACATGTATTACCGCTTGAAAACGAACCAATTATTACAAAAAATGTAAATAGTGCTTTTATAGGAACCGATTTGAAAGAGCAATTAGACCAATTAAATTGTACTTCTTTAGTAATTGTTGGTATAACAACGAATCATTGTGTCTCTACTTCTACTCGTATGGCTGGTAATTTTGGCTATGAAACTTATTTAATTTCTGACGCTACAGCAACTTTTGACAGAGTTGGAATTAATGGAGAAAAATATGACTCAGAATTAATCCATTTAACAACTCTTGCTAACTTAAATGAGGAATTTGCAACAGTTTGGGATTTCGAAAAGCTAATGCAAGAGGTATAAAAAAGTAGTAATGAAAATAGATTTAAAGAACTATCCAAATAATAGTATTTCACTTTTAATTGAGCTAATAGTTTTATATTTCGTTTCAAAAAAATTATAGCAATGAATAAACTAATCTTCATTATATTCATTATAACTTCAACAACATTTTCTCAAAAAAAAGAAGCAAGCATATTTTACAGAGATTTTGTAGAATGTTTCTATGAACAAGAAACTACAGAACTATTAAGTATTTATGATAAAATTGATGGAAAGATAGTAGCACAATTATCAAATAGTGATGAAATTTTTTGTTGGTATAAACTAACATTATTAAAATCTAAAAATGGATGGTTTGAAATAGAAAATTTAATGATTGTGCCAGACTGCTCTTCACATGAAGTAAATAAAGACATCAATAAATACAAAGGGTGTTGGATCAAAAAAGACAATCTAAGAATAGAAATTTCAGAGATAGCAATTGAAGGTTCTAAAGGAATTAAATTTTATTCTGAGCCTTCAATACAATCTAATCTCGTTTATAGATCTCCAGTGTATTTAAAAACGGGATTGATTGAAATAAAAGATCTTTGGGCAAAAGTACGGTTCAAATTGAATAATAAAGTAATTGAAGGTTGGTTACATGATGATGATCAATGTGCATATCCGTGGACAACATGTACATCAGCTAGGATTGATTAAATTAATGCAAAAAAAGTAAAACACATAAAACTTGAAAGATCACCTATTAAAATATGGCAATTTCAATAAAGAAGAGGTAAATGCAATCCTTTCTCATTTTGAAACAAAAGAATATAAAAAGAAAGAGTTCTTACTACAAACTGGACATATTTCTAATCAAGAATACTTTATTATTAAAGGATGTATTCGTTGTTTTGTCATTGATTATAATGGAAAAGAACATAATATTCTATTTGGTACCGAAAATCACTGGATTGGTGATTTGCAAAGCTTTATTCAAGAAAACGAAGCTACTTATAATATACAAGCACTCGAAAACACTACCGTTCTAACTATTAGTAAAGAAAAATGGAATCATTTATTAGAAACATATCCCTCTTTTTCTAGATATTCTATTACGCTCTATCAAAATGCTTTTATTAAACAACAACAACGTATTATTGAATCGTTTACATTAACGGCAGAACAACGTTTTCAAAATTTAATTACAAAGTTCCCTCATTTACTGCAACGAATTTCTCAAAAACATATTGCTAGTTATTTAGGTATTACCCCTGAATTTCTTAGCTTACTTCGCAAAAAATAATTTCTTAATCTACCTTAACTTTTTAATCCCTTTTTCTTCTAAACTTTGCAGAATAATAATTTATAGAAAATAGAAAACTATTCTATTCGTTTGTTAAAATAAGTATTTCTGTTTTCTAACTAGCTATAACCACTACTAAGTATATTTTCATGCAAATTGTATTAAAAAAGAAAACATCAGAATTAGAATTCATTGCTTTAATGGCTTTTTTAATGGCCAATGTTGCCTTATCTATAGATTCTATTCTACCTTGTCTATCTGCTATCGGCAATGCGATTGGCAATTCGAAAAATAGCGATTTACAACAAATCATTACCATGATATTTCTAGGGTTAGGAATTGGTCAATTATTTTTCGGAACTATTTCGGATAGTTTAGGAAGAAAACCTAGTGTATTGATAGGTGTTTTAATCTTCCTCTTTTCTAGTTTCATTTGTATTTATGCACAGTCGTTAGAAATGATGTTGTTTGGTAGAGTTCTGCAAGGGATTGGACTTTCTGCTCCAAGAATTATTTGTATTTCTATTATTCGCGATTTATATAAAGGCAACCAAATGGCAAGAATAATGTCTTTCATTTCTGTAATTTTTATATCAGTTCCAATGGTTGCTCCTATTTTGGGACAATTTATTTTAAAAATGTACAATTGGCAGTCCGTTTTCTATTTTCAAGTCCTATTTTCATTTATTGTTTTAGTTTGGTTTTTTATCAGACAAGAGGAAACATTAATAGCATCAATGAAAATTAAACTGACTAAAAATCTTTTTATAAATGGTACAAAAGAGTTTTTTAGGTATAAAGACAGTGTCGTTTTTACTTTAATTTCTGGATGTATGACAGGTGGTTTTATGGTTTTCTTAAGCAGCTCAAAACAAATTTTTCAAGACCAGTACGGACTTATAGATGAGTTTGCCTATATTTTTGCAGGAATCTCATTTTTTTTAGGAGTGGCTACATTTCTAAATGGTTCATTAGTCGTGAAATTAGGAATGAAAAAACTGTCTACAAAAGCCTTATATCTGTTTAGCTTTTCTGCTTTAGCATATTTGGTTCTCTTTTATAATACTCAAAATCCTCCTATCTATATTCTACTTTCTTTTATGGGTATTCAATTTTTATCATTAGGATTTATCTTTGGTAATGTAACCGCTCTTGCTATGCAACCTATTGGTCATATTGCAGGAATTGGAGCTTCATTAAGAGGATTTATCTCTACAATTATTGCCGTTCCATTTGCTATAATTGTGGGGTTATTTATCGATAAAACAGCTATTCCTTTATTCTTAGGTTTTTTATCTTGTGGACTAATCTCTTTATTTCTTTTACGTTTTTTACCAAAAGTAGATTAATAAAAAACGATACTCTTAAAAAAGTATCGTTTTATATTTTATAAAATAATTTGATTAATTAAGCTTTACCATACTAATTTTCTCTAAGGTAACATTCACATCTCCTGAACCATTTTTCTTGATGATTACTTCAAAATTTTTATCAGTGTCTAATAAATCGTCCGATACATAATAAGAGTAATTCAGTTTTACACCATTCTCTCCAATCGTATGATTCTCTCCCGTTCCATGATCGTGAGCCACACCAAAGAATGTCATTGTTCCAACGTATTGATCCTCTTCTCCAGGATAACGAAGATAAACTTTATAATAATCTTTTGGTTCTTTATATACTACTACATCTAAGTTTAAAACCACATTTGTATTGGCTTCACTTTTAAATGCTTTATTCGTGTTTTTAGAGAATTTACTTGCTACTTTATGAACGAAAATAGCGTCTCCAAGTGTTCTATCTATTTTTTGTTCCCAAATAATTTTCTTTTTTGGATCTTGAAAAGAGGCTTTATTCATAGTTGCTTTTTCATTAGAAGCCAACACCATATCTCCATCTGTATAAAGTAAATTATCATAACGATAATCTAAATTAAAAACAACATCATACATTTGTGCTACAGTATAAGTCACTCTGTCTCCATTAGGAGCAATAAATTCATATTGCCAAGGATATTTTTCTAATTCAGCTAAAGTAGGTCTTTGTCCATAAGAAGTAGCTTCCCAAGATTCCCAAATACGATCCACCATACTGTGATGTAACCAAAAAACAGGGTCAAAACCAGCAGAAGGTACGTTTGCCATTAAACCTGAATAATCATCTAATTGATAAATTTCATTAAAAAAAGTTTCACTTGGATTAGCATATGTTCCTCCAATTAGATCATGCATATAACCATGAGGCGAACCTTCTAAACTTCTACTAAAACCAGCATCTCCTGCAAAAGAAGGATTGGTCTTTAATTCATTAATAGCCTCTTCAATATCATTCACATTTTCAGTAGGAATGGGTTGCCCATTATTAAGTACACTATATCGTGCTTGTTCATACAAAGAGGTTTGTTTATTACTTAATAAACTTGGCATTGTGTTGTTTTGTCCATAATTCCAATAAGGAAGTGCAAAATCAGCTTTCCCAGATAAATCTCTAACAATTTTTTCTAAATACCAAATGTACATTCTGTGCCAAAGCAGAAAATGTAATTTTGCATTTTGAGAACCGTTATGTGTACAATCTCCCCAAGCCCATAATTTATCGTCACTGTTCTGATATTCTGGACAAAGTACATTTTTCCCATTAATGGTTCCAGGAATATTATGCATTGCTCCCTGATAATACCACGCTAAACCATTCTCACAGCCCATTTCTCGCATTTTCTTGAAAGCTACATTCATTGCTTCCAAATCGGCTTGTGCTTCTGGTGAAGAAGCATTTAATCGTACATACTTGATGTTACTTTTGTTTTGACTATAGCTCATGCCTGTCATCAAAATCGTTGCTAATAAAAGAATTACTTTTTTCATTTTGTTTGTTTTAATTACTATTAATTGGATATTTGTTTGCTTTATAATACCTCTACTTCAAAAGTGAGGATTTCTGAATATTCTGGATTTGCCTTATCATAGATCTTAAATTTAACGACTCCTTTTCCAGTTTTTTGAGCAGGAATTACATGAATGGCAATAAATCCTTGCTGATCTGCATTCAATTTGTTAAAAACAGAACCTTTTGGAATCCCAATCTGACAAGCTCCATGTTGACACATTGAACAATCCCATTCCTTTGGAAAAGAATTATATACTGTTTCCCAAACTAAGTATATTGGTTTGTCGGAAGTGTTTTCTACTTTAATTTTTGAAATATCCAAACGTTTGCCTTTTGTTAAACTTTCCTTATTGATTGCATTACCAACAACCGAAAAAGTAGATTTGCCTTGCGCAAAACCGATGAAAAAAGAAAAGAATATAATAATGCTAAAAGTGATTGTTTTCATGTTCATTTGCTTTAAGTATTAATTAAAAACTGAAATTTTTGCTTTGTGTTTCATTTGGTTAGTTTTTGATTCGATGTATTGATAAATAATAGTATCTTTTTTATTTACTTCCGCTAAGGAAATAGATAATTCAATACAATCGCCTGCTTCAAGTAGCACTTTCTTATTTTTAGAAGTAGCAACAATAGCATTCGTTTTTCCAAAAACAAGACCTACCTCTGTTTCTAACGGAAATAGAATTTCGTTTCGATACAAACCAGCATTTACAATACGAAGTACAATCTTTTCACTTCGGTCAACATACGTTTGCAAACCCCTTGTTTTTTTAGTAGCAACACCATTAATTAAAAAGTGTTTCGGTTCATAATCTGGAAGTTCTATAGGTTTGTTTATATCATCATGTTCCAAATCCATAATTGCATCAGTATGCCAATTCGTATCAATTTCATAACTGCACCATAGCAACTCATTATTCTTAGTCACAGATGAAGAATCGGTTTTTTTTGATCTAATAATGACCACTCCGAACATTCCTGCTTGAAGATTAAATGGATAATTTTCTGGGCTATAATAAAGGTAAGTCCCTCTATTTTTAGTAGAGAAAGTATAAAAACCATGCTCCATATGGTCAATTGGTTGCTTTTCCTTAATAGATTGATGCGCTTCGTTTTGCAGTTCAAAATCAATCCCTTTAGAATATAATGAGACAGGATTACCTTGCGATATATTCCAAAAATCAATATGCACACTATCTCCTTGTTTCACTTCAATTAAAGAGCCAGGTAAGGTTACTTGCCCAGAAAGTGAATTACTAAAGCCAAATACTCTCAATTCTTTATTTTTCTTTACTATTAATTTCCCTGACGTTCTCCCAATAATTAATTTTTCATTTTGTGCAGACAATGAAATTGCGACAAACAAGAATATAATTATCAATAGTATTTTGTTCTTTATATGCATAAGCAAACGCTTTTCTATTTTCAATCAAATATAAAGTAATGAAATTAAGAAAAATAACGTAGAAATACCTGTTTTTGGTGAAATTTGATTGTTATGATAATGTAAAAACATAGGAGTTACTTATATTTGAATTTACAACACTATAAAATGAATAAAAAAATAATCATACTGCTTCTAATAATAAGTACTAATATCTGTTTTTCTCGAACAAGAAGCGATATAGACACATTATTAAATAGTATTACTACAACTAACTCTAAAGGAATAAACACTACAATAGCAGCAAAAAAAATAATTGCGAAAGGGACTTCTATTTTATCAACTTTATCGACTTTTTTTACTGATGCTTCTCGTACCAAAATTTATTCGGAATGTCATAATCGAACTTTAACAAAAGGTGAAGTTGCGATAATCATTGCAGATAAAATTAAAAGAATGCCTTTTTTTGAAATGACAAGAATACAAAACTGTACCCTCACTTTTTGTGATGATAATCCTAATTTAATTGAGTACTACTTTAGCTATATTGATATCAATGAATTTCAAAGTCGGTATAATCAATGGCTTAAAAGAGAGGAAAAGCAATTAAAAACGAAATAATTTATAAACTACTCATTTCAACAAAATGAAACAATTAACTTTCTTATTCTTAACTCTTATACTATTTTCGAAAACTACTTATGCTCAATATCAAGAATTAGAAAATAATGAAAACTTTAAAAAATATAAAAGTGTAAAAATTATTAACTATTATGATAAAAACTGGAAATCTGGCTGGACAAAAAAGATACGATTAAATGACGGAAGAATAGAAAGTATAAGTAACTATTTAAGGTCACGATTAACAGTAAAAGTAATCCATAAATATGATGAGAAAGGGAATCTTATGTATAAAATACAAGACCAAGACACTCTCAAATATAGTTATATTTATAACGATAAAAACCAGATAATTGAAATGAATAATTTTTGTAAAGAAATGTATTCTAATTTCAATCATCAAAATTTACCTCAAATTATAGAAAGATCATGTAAAGGTGGAGTTGACAGTCTATTTGGTTATCGCTATGAATTAAAATACGATGACAAAGCAAATGTTATAGAACACAAAACATTCTCTAAATTTGAAGGTGTTTTTAGAGTTGAAACCATAAGTTATAAATATGATACCCATAATAATATTATTGAATTAAAACGATCAAATATTCCAGAAGAAAAGTATCCTCGAATAATGATTGGAGGTAGGGCTCATCATGAAGTAGAAAAGTTTAGATATGTGTTCAATGAAAATAACCTTTGGACAGAGAAATACTGGATTGTTGAAGAAAAAGAATGGTTAGTTGCAAAAAGAAAATTTAAGAAAAAATAATTTGCAATGAATTTAAAAATTAAACACAGTATTGGTTTATCATTCATAATAGGAATTATAGCCGTTCATTTCATTTTAATATATCAACTTTTAGAAGGAGAACAGATTATTAATCTATATATTGGAATGCTATTTTTACATACTATTCCGTGGGCTTTTTATCTGTTTTTAGGGAATCTAATTCTTTTGAAACTTAGTTTTAATGAAAAATGGGGGTTATTATTTACTGGTTTTATTTTAATTGTATTACTTATAAATTGTATTTTAAAAATAGCAACAAACTTCGATTATTTAGCTGTATATTATGTCTTTGTATTTCTTTTCTGTCTTCTTTTAGTACGATATTGGAATAAAAACCTTAAAACCTAATATTCATTTTCAATACTTTTTTACGCAATCATTTATCCAGAAACAGGTATAAATTCAATATGTTTTTTGTCATGAAAAATCATTATTTATAGTGAAGCCAACTCACATTAAAAGAAATATTTTTACAACAGAAAGTAAAACTTAACTTAAATGGAAAAATACAGCTCATATAGAAAAACTGAAGAAATCTATTTCAATTGGAATGAATACATTCTTGCACCAGCTTTAGCACTTCTAGTTGTATCAATAATTACCTATATCAGTTTATACTTTTTCGGAACTATTTTTACTGTATTTCTAATTCTCATTGGTGCAGGAATTATTAATAGCCTTTGGTTAGGCTTAAAAAGTTTTTCTCCCAATGGAAATAGTCGTTCTAGACCAAAAGTGCCTTCATTTATAGCTTTATTGTCTTTTTTAAGGACTTATGTTATTGTACTTTTCATCTTAGTAATTGCCAATATTGGTGCCTATGTATTGGTAGTACATCAAAAAGAAAACATTTTATATGCAGGGTTGTTTTACTTTTGGCTGGCAATTGTTTTTGGACTTCCCATTGCCTATTTCGTCTCTAGAGAAATTATTGCTTCACGAAAACAATATGCGCAAGCATTAAGATATACCAAAGTTCACTTTAAAATAAAATATGACCCTGAATTTTTATTACAAATCGATGAAATAGCCTTTTTAAATACCCTTAAAAAAAGAGGTGCTTGGCTATCATTACATCAAAAAGAAAAAAACGATTCATCCGTTCCTTTGGCTTCATTAAATATAACAGCAAGAAATGAAATCCTCTTTTCACCAAGATACCATGAAAGCATATTTATTCCTATAAATACAAATCAATTTAAAGTGGCTTACTTTTCAGTTATGGAAAATGTTTATTATGAAGATATAATAACATTTCCTTACGAAAAATTACATTTTGAAGAAAATAAATACCCAACTGACGAACCCCAAATTCTAAGAGGTAACAAAACCGATACAATCACTATTTCTTTCTTTAAAAATGGAAAAATAAAATTATATAGCGGTCAAAAGCTTCTTTTAGAACATTCCTTACACGTTTCTCAAACCATTACTGAAGAAGAAAAAAACATTGCAAAAGAAGTTTATATAGAAAAACGTGGTTTAAACAAAATTACTTTACAACCCGAATTGAAAGCTATCATTGAGAAAAGAACAAAACTGAACGAAACTTTTTTTTCTTGGGACTTAACTGTAGCAACTCCACAAAAACACTTAATAGAAACCAATTATTATAATGCTGACAGTGAAGATATAAAAATAGTAGCTGATGAAGTAACAACCACTAGAATTGAAAGTACACTTCCTCATTCTTTAGTCTGTTATTGTTATGCAAATGGCATAAGAAAATGGACTACTATTGAAATTGACACAGCAGTATTGTATGCTCTTTTATTAAGTAAAAAAGCTACTACTTTTGAACTTAATCTTTCCTTAGATGTAGTTACAGCAACTATTCAACTTAACCTAAACATTAACAATCAACCTTCAAATTTCAATGCTTGGGAAAATAATAATGTAGAGCATAACTTATTAGAAATAACTACAAAACTAAAAGAACAAGAAGAAAACAAACGAAAGGAAACGCTGTATACTTGTATTTATGAACACATGCAAAAAAAAGAATATGCTATAGCTGAAGAAAAATGCAAACAGGCCATTAAAGAAAATCCTTCCGACGGTATTTTATATTTTTATGAAGCACGCATTGTATTCTATCGTTACGGAAAAGAAGCATGCTATGATAAAGAAGCCTATTATATTGAAAAAACGAAAGATGATCGTTATGGTTTATCACGCATTTATAACAATTATGGCTGTTTGTTAGACGACGACAAAGAATATGAAAAAGCACTACCCTATTTTGAAAAAGCTGCCGATATTTGTCCTGAAGATGTGATGTATACTGCGAATATTGCAGAAATTCATTACAAGCTAAAGAATGTAAAAAAAGCAATCTATTTTGCAAATGAAACCCAGAAAAAAGGCTATATTTCAGAAATGATGACAACAATTATTAAAAACAAAGGAAAAATATAAACAAACGCAATACTACTCATGAAAAATTTATTATTGTCTTTACTTTTTTTAATTTCCTTTAGTACTTTTTCACAGCAAAAAACTAAGCAGGAAAAGAGAGAAGAATGTATTCGTAGTACTAATTATAGCTTTAAAAAAAGATTATCGCTACTTTCCATAGATTCTATTACCGAAATAAAAGTAGTTTCTCATATCACAAAGGTTGGTGGTCATGGAGATTCTTTAATAAAATACTTCAATAATCTAAAGGTTAAAGAGGACTATTTTAATGAGAAAGAATTTCATGAAGTTGAAACATTGACACTATCTCAAATTGAAAAATTAACCGATATATTTTTTAATTATAATAACAAGTCAGGAATAGTCATTGTAAAAGGTTGTTATATGCCTCGAAATGCAATAATTTTCCTTGATAAAAACCAAAAAATACTGGGATACATCGAAATTTGCTTTGAATGTTTAAACTATAGATCAAGCAATAAAGCGCTGACAATAGGAAGCTATTGCTCCGAAAAATATGATTTAATTAAAGCAGTATTTAAAGAAAGTGGTATAACATACGGAATTACGACATGGTAAAAATCAATTTAATCGTGATAAAAACCAATGCCATTGCAATAATAAAGCAACAATATGAAGCATTAGGAATAGTATTCGATTATCACAATCATAACAATGGACCTTTTCATTATGCTGCAACTCTCGACGGTTTAGTTTTTGAAATCTATCCATTGCCAAACAACACTACTCAGCCAGATACTACTTTACGGTTGGGGTTTGAAGTACCTCATCTAGAAGAAACACTACAAAAGTTGGCATTATCCCACTGGAAAATTATCAAAGAAATTGCCCTAACATCCTATGGAAAAACTGTTATTATTGAAGATTATGATGGTAGAAAAGTAGAACTGAAACAACAATAAACAGTACTTAAATTGTTCCATAAAATTCCATTCCGTAAAACAAACAATATAGCTACTTAATTACTGTTTTTCGTTCTATTTTTTAATCTAAAAAAACCAAGACTTCAATTTTCTCGTAAGTGTATTTAAACCTAAGAAGTAAAACACCATGAGAAAATTTATCTTAATAACAACAGTATTCCTTTTAACACAAACAACTGCTTTTAGTCAATATATGAACTATCAATTCTATGAAGACTTCTTATTTACGTATGTTTCGGAAGATGGTTATGTAGATTATGATGCCATCTATGAAAATCAAACCGATTTAAGAAAAGTAATAGACCGATTTGAATCTTTAGAAACGTATCCTAACTGGAGTAAAAATCAGGAATTATCACATTGGATCAATATCTATAATGTATATTCTATAAAATTAATTGTAGATAACTTCCCTATTAATAGTATAAAAGACATCACACAATCGTTCGATTTACGTTTTATACCCGTTAAAAATCAATATGTTTCTTTGAATTATATTGAAAAAGAAATATTAAGCAAAACATTAGATGAACGTGCACATTTTGCTATCAATTGTGCTTCAATATCTTGTCCGAATATCAATAGAGTTCCTTTTTATGCAGATACAATTGAAAATCAACTGGAAGTAGCTGCTAAAAATTTCATTAACAACACCACTAAAAATGATATCTCTAGAAAAGAAGTGAAACTTTCTAAAGTATTTGACTGGTTTGCAAGTGACTTCTTAAAAAACAATGCTTCTATTATAGACTATATTAACAAATATGCTGATACACGCATAAAAGACAATGCACAAATTGAATACTTAGAATACAATTGGAGTTTAAACAGCCAAGTTAAATTTATAAATAAAGAATTTTTAGCCTCAAACTAGTTATATTTTGTTTTTTTGTTTTATTTTTTACTAAAAAGCTACACTATACCCAAAGGGTTACTTGTAGCTTTTTTTTATTAGAATAAAACAATTAAATAACTCCAATCTTTTTCATTAAGAAAGTAGCACTTTTATTTTTACAAATACCATTGCGTAAGGTATAATCAAAATGCAAATCGTCATTGTTAATTGCTACTTCAAAACATTTGTTTATTAATGCTTCAGGAGATTCATCTGCTAACAAACATACTTCTATATCATGCGTAGCAATAGCACCAATTGCTTTTTGAGTCATCATTTTCTTTATCACTTCAACTGTTCCAGAACGTTTGTCATCGGAATTTGTACCTCGCAATATCTCATCTAACAACACAAAAGAACGTTGATTTTCTAGCGCATCCATAATTTGTTTTAAACGCTTAATTTCTGCATAAAAATAAGATTCACTGTCCGACAAAGAATCTGACAATCGCATGGAAACCAAAATAGGCATTGGATGAATGTTGGCTGCCGTTGCACAAACCACCGAACCCATTCCTGCTAATACCATATTTACGCCTAGACTTCTTAGAAACGTACTTTTTCCAGACATATTAGACCCTGTTAGAATAATGAACGATTGCGGTTGAAATGTAACGGTATTTGCCACTCTATTCTTCGCATTCAACAAAGGATGAGAAAGGTTTTCAAAACGCACTTCATGTTTTGTATTCAAAGTTGGGAATGTAAATTCAGGATTATTATAAGAGAAATTAGCCAAACTGTTTAGCATTTCAAACTCTCCTATAATGGACAACCAGTACTCTAGCTGTTTAGCATTTTTATTTTTCCATGCAATAATAGCTTTTAAACTATGCAAATGATACAAAAACATTCCATTCAAAAGCACAGTAACCAAAGGATTAGCAACACTGTCTAATATCGAAAACAACTTCGATAATTTCTGTAAAGCCACACTCGCTTTGTCGGAATTTGTTTTTAATGCACTTTGCAATGCTACTAATTTAGATGCTTTAAAAGTGGTTCCTTCTATATCATGAATCATTAGCCCATATTGTTTCACAATTTTGTCAATAGCAGTCGAAACTTCATTTTCTTGTTTAATTCTTTGCACATGTTTGAAAGCAAAACCCAAGTTAATTAAAAAAGAAATAAAGATGTAGGATGATAAATCGTTGGTATCTACCAAATAATCAGTTACGAAGAGGCTAATAAAGACAAGAGGTAATACAAAGGATAAAACAGTTGTTAACCATGGTAATTCTTCATTATTATCTTTACTCCAAGCTAATAATTTAGCATAAAATGAAGCTTCATCATTACCCAATTTAGCATTTGCCATAAAATCTTGTCGCCATTCTATTTTCTGAGCCAACTCTTTCACTGCTTCCTGATTGGCTACAATGTTTTCATTAGGCAATTGTTTCAATAAAGAAGCTGCTAATGTTTTCTTACCAATATAAGTATAGGTTCTATTTAAGTTTTGGAATAAAGATTTGTGTCCGAAAATATCCAAATCATAAGCATATTCATGGTGTACATCAGTACATTCAATTCCATCATCAAAAGGAATCTTTTCCCCGTTTAGAAAAGCCAATTCATCTGTATTAATGGCTACAATAGCTTCCTTATGCTTTTTTATTATTGCTTTCTTGTCATAAAAACGAAGTAAAACTAAAAACACTACAATAGCAACTAAACCGATATAAAGATAGGTCTGATTTCCAGTTACATACAGGTAATATCCCGAAAACAAGGCTGTGCCCAATGTGAATAACCTCAGAAAGCTTAAAATATTCAGTTCTTGCTTTAGTTTTTTTATTGCTGTTTGTTGTATCGTTCTTAATGCTGTGTATTGATCCATTTGTAAAATTTATAGTGCAAATATAATGAATCTGTGTTCAGTCTCAATATTCAGTAATCAGTTTACAATATTCAATTTACAATATTCAGTTTACAGTTATTAAGTTTTTTACTTTTTCCTTAAGTCTAATCACTAAATATTAATTACTAATCCCTTTTCAGTATCTTTGCAGCATATTCAATAAAAAATGATTTCACAAGAAACTATTGTTGCTCTTGCTACTCCATCTGGAGCTGGTGCTATTGCTGTAATTCGCTTATCGGGTAAAGATGCGATACATATTGCTGGTTCCGTTTTTCAATCGGTATCTAAGAAAGACTTAGCACAACAAAAAACACATACCATCCACTTAGGGCATATTGTTGCCGATAGTAAAACCTATGACCAAGTTTTAGTGTCTCTTTTTAAAGGGCCTAATTCGTATACTGGTGAAAATGTAGTAGAAATTTCTTGTCATGGTTCTACATTCATACAACAACAAATCATACAATTATTATTGCGTAAAGGAGCTAAAATGGCACAAGCGGGTGAATTTACTTTACGTGCTTTTTTAAATGGTAAGCTCGACTTATCGCAAGCTGAAGCTGTAGCCGATTTAATAGCTTCCGATAATGAGGCGAGTCATCAAATAGCCATGCAACAAATGCGTGGTGGTTTTAGTAATGAGATTGCTAAATTGCGTGAAGAGCTATTAAACTTTGCTTCTTTAATTGAATTAGAATTAGACTTTGCAGAAGAAGATGTAGAGTTTGCGGATCGATCTGCTTTTAATGATTTATTAAGTCGTATTGAATTTGTATTAAAACGTTTGATTGATTCTTTTGCAGTAGGAAATGTAATTAAAAACGGAATTCCTGTTGCCATTGTTGGAGAGCCAAATGTTGGGAAATCGACCTTATTGAATGCCTTATTGAATGAAGAACGTGCCATAGTTTCTGACATTGCTGGAACGACTCGCGATACTATTGAAGATGAGTTAGTCATTGAAGGGATTGGTTTCCGTTTTATAGATACTGCTGGAATTCGCGAAACGAAAGACGTAGTAGAAAGTATTGGTATTCAAAAAACTTTCGAGAAGATAGAACAAGCACAGGTGGTTTTGTATTTAGTGGACAGTTTACAGTTGACAGTTGACAGTTTAAAAAGCTTAAAGGTTGAAACAGAAAAAATCAAAAATATGTTTCCTTTAAAACCAATTGTTGTGGTTGCCAACAAAGCCGATTTATTAACTGAAAAAGAGATTACAAACCTACAAGAACAACTTACAACTTATAACTTACAACTTATAACCATAAGCGCCAAACAAAAATTAGGTATCGATACTCTAAAAGAAACCCTACTCTCTTTTGTAAACACAGGGGCTTTACGCAATAATGAAACGATTGTGACCAATACACGTCATTACGATTCGTTATTAAAAGCGTTGGAAGAGGTACAAAAAGTGAAATGGGGATTAGACTCTGGGATTTCTTCCGATTTAATGGCTATCGATATTCGTCAGGCTTTGTTCTATTTCGGTGAAATTACTGGTGAAGTGACTAATGATGAATTATTGGGTAATATTTTTGCTAATTTCTGTATTGGGAAATAAAAAAAATCGGGTAAAATACCCGATTCTTTAGTGCTTTATAATTTTTTGAAACATTGTTTCATTTACAGTGATAATTTTAAGTAGGTATATTCCATTATTAAATTTATTCATGTCAATTTTAGAATCGCTTGTTGTTACTAATAACTTTCCGGATAAATCATATATTTCTGTAATAAAATCTTTATTCTTGATATCAATATTTACATAATCTTTTGTAGGATTTGGATAAACACTAATTTTTTCATTTGTACTAAAATCTTCAATAGATAAGGTAGTATCTGCTAATTTCCAAAGTTCAACGCCTTGTGTTGGGTAATTTCCACCAAAGTATATTTCGTCGTTAAAAACAATGGGTTGAAATGCTGAAACACCAATAGGCACGTTGGTAACACCAGTATTGGTTAATTCTTGTGTACCTGCATTAGTTCCATCAGTAACCCAAATTTGTTGGATATTATGTTCAAAAATAAGTTTATTATTTAAAACTGTAAATTTTTTGTCTTGCAATGAAAAATTAGGCGATTCATTATTCAGAGTACTTGCATTAACTACTTTTATTGTACCGCTTTCAGTACCATCCGTTTTCCAAATCTCATATTGATTCGAACCCGCTGTTCCATCTTGAGCAGCAACGTATAATTCATTATTTAAAATAAAGAAAGGATTATTAGAACCAATACCATTATTTAAATTACCAGGATAAAAATCCTTAACTCTATTCCAACCATCTGCAATTGAATATTTATACAATTCATTCCCAGTTACTTGATTCAACCCTGCATCATAACCTCTTGCAGTAAAATAAAGTTCATTGTTAAATTCAATAAAATCACCTGGATTACTCCCTTTTCCAAAAGAAGGATTTAAAGTATTTGGAAAAATGTCTGCCACCATAGTTGTTCCAACAGCAGTTCCATTGGTTCTCCAAAGTTCTCTACCATTCGTTCCATCGTCAGCAGAAAAGAACAAATAACCATCATATACAAATAAATCATTTGGATTTGAGCCAGAAGATAAATTTGATGCTGTTGAAGGATTTATTTCTAAAAACAATCCAGTTCCACTAGCAGTTCCATCAGTAACATACAATTCAGGATTTTCGCCTGGTGCACTATAAGCCGCGAAATAAATTTTCCCGTTGTAGGTTGTCATATAATTTGGTCCTCCTGAAAAAGCAGGATCTAAAATCTTAACTGTTCCTGAAGAAGTACCATCTGTTTTCCAAAGCGAATAAGGCCCTGAAACTTCTCGTGCCCAAAAATACAATTCTCCATTTAATTCTCCATAGAAATCGAGATAATCATAGTTAAGACTTGATCCATTTGTACCTGGATAAATATCCAATAAGACTTCAGTACCAGAAGCGGTACCATCTGTTATAAAAAGCTCTCCACCATGTGCTTGAGAAGAGGCGAGAAAAAGTAATTTATTATTAATTACTTTTAAAGGTTTAGGGTTATAACCCACACCATTTCCATTTATATCAGCCACTAAAGTAGCTCCTGAACCTGATGTTTTATAAAGTCTTTGTTGAAAACTAGTGGATGCATTAAAATATAGTTCTCCATTATATTCCATAAAATACCTTGGATTACTACCATCACTTCCAGCGTTAATTTCGGCTACTTGTGTAAACTGGTATTGTGCTATACTTAATTGACTAAGCCAAAAAAAAGCAATTAATATGTATATTTTTTTATTCATGATTTTTTTGTTTTTGTGTAACTGTTTATTTTTTTAGAATTTTATAGGTTTGAATTTGTTCTCCATTATCACTACTTAAAACTAAAAGATACATTCCTGAGGTATACTTTTCTAATGAAATTTGAGTTTCAAGTGAATTAATCGTATGAGTTAGGATTTGTTTTCCTAAATGATTAAACAAAGAATAACTTCCTTTAAAGTCATTTTGAAACTGGATAGTAACTAAATCATCAGAAGGATTTGGATAGACTTTTAATTCGTTAGACCAATCGAATTCTGAGGCCGATAAATTAGTTGCTGTAAGTTTCCACAATTCATTTCCATTAGAATTAAAGCTTGCTGTAAAAAACAAAGAATTGTTTACTACTGTAAAGTTTCTCTCATTTTCATTCAAGGGACCTATATTTGGGGCAATAGGAGGTGCAATTTTAATGGTTCCTTGTTGTGTTCCATTTGACACCCATAAATCAAAAATACTACCACTACCACTAGGATCATCACTAGCTATAAAAAACAATTCATTGTTGTAGGTATTTAGATAAAAAGGTCTACTATTTGCCCCAAATAGTGCAATATCTTTAACAAGATAGGTGTTATTTATACCTGTATTGCCTGTTGTAGCAAATAACTCCGAACCTATAGTAGGTCCATTTGCTCTCATATACATTCTATTTCCTAGTACTGTTAATTCAAGAGGGTCTCCATCTCCTGGAGCAAGAAAATTATGAAACAAGACCGTTCCATTTGTTGTGCCATCTGTTACCCAAAGTTCTCTTCCTACACTACCGTCATTGGCACTAAAAAACAATTTATTATTGAAAACTTTAAAAAAACTAATTGATGAACTATTTGCTCCAGGATTTATATCTTTTAATAATTGAGTACCAATAGTTGTACCATCTGTTGACCATAACTCTGAACCATTTGCAGAAGAAAATGATGGGAAATAGGCTTTATTATTGTATACAACAACATCAGAATTAATTTCATTTGCAAAATCTACATCGTTGTTAACCACTATCGTACCAGTTGTAGTTCCGTCAGTTATCCACAAATTTCTACGTAAAAAATTTTGAGGATTTCTAGCAAAAAAATACAAATTTCCGTTTAACTCAAAAAAATGTTGAGGGTCTGAATCTCCATTAGAATTAATATCTTTAACCAAATTTGTTCCATTTGTTGTTCCATCTGTTACCCAAAGTTCTCTTCCTGATGTGCCATCATTACCTGAAAAATATAATAAACCATTGAAAACAATACCTGAATATGTATTAAGTTGAACATTCTTTAAAAATTGTGTTCCAACTGTAGTTCCATCGGTGACCCAAATACCTGAATTTACACCATCATCAGCATTAAAATAAGCTTTATCGTTATAAACTTGAAAATCTGTAATATCTGAGTTCCCATTTAAGACAAAATCTTTAAGCATAAAAGTTCCTGCGTTAGTACCATCAGATATCCATGGTTCTCTACCATGTACTCCATCGTCTGCTGTAAAAATGAGTTTGTTGTTAAAGTAAGTAAATTTGCCTGGGTTAGAATCACCATTTGGATTAATGTCTTTTATAAGCTCAAAATTATATTGAGCATGTAATAAAAAACTGGAAAATAATAGACAAACATGTAATAAAGTAATTTTTTTAATTTTCATAAGTAAAGATTTTTAATTGTTTTCATCCACTTTTTAGCATAAAAAATGGGTTCACTTTATTCATTGGTAGAAAACCAATTAAAAAGTAAACCCAAAAACAAAAAAAATCTATCTTATTTCTTTTTTAAAACAATTTCCACTCTTCTATTTTTCATTCTTCCTTCCTCTGTTTCATTGGTAGCAACTGGACAAGCAGGTCCAACGCCTAATGGAGTTAATTGGGTTCCAAAATCACCATAATTATTCATTAAAGCACTTACAACTGCTGCTGCTCTATCTTCAGATAATTGCAGATTTGCATCTAACGAACCTACATCATCAGTATGGCCCACAACATAAATTCTAGATTTTGGATTTTTATTCAAATATTCTCCCACCATTTCCAGTACAGAAAAAGAGCTTTGTTTTAAAGTAGCTTTACCTGTGTCAAATAAGATTCCATCTAAAATTAATTTTCCTTCTTTTTCTAATTTTTCCTTGATTAGGTCTGCATTAATTGCAATTAAACCACTTTGTAATGCTTCTTGTTCGATTACTTCCACACATACTTTTACAGGTTTCCCATCATAAGTTGGAGTCATTCCTATTTCAATGAAATAAATTTTATCAGAAGTAATTATTTTACCAACCATATAGCGTTGGGCAACATGATAGGCTCCAAAATCATAATAATGTCCTGTTTCACCATTACTTTGTCGGTTGTCTTTACCGTAGACTTTTTCAAAAAACTTAGCACTATACCAAGCCGTTGTTCCATCACATTCACCGCCTTTACATTGGAACAAAATTTCGGCATTATTGGCTTTAAAAGCATCCTGATAATTTTTCATTACCTCAACAGTTGATTTACCCAAAGGAATTTCATACACAATTGAAGTTTGGTATCCTGAAACATCTAACCATTTTTGAGGCTCTTTTTCTGGTTTTCCAGCTTTAACAGCAAATTTTAATTCATTATAGTCTTTTTGGAAGTAATAAATAATTTTAGAACCAGGATAACGAGTCAATAATTCATGATCTTTTGCTTTATCAATATCTTGAGCTACTAATGACAAGCATGATAGCAACGTAACAAATAAAATTTTAATTTTCATATGTATAGCTTGTTTGTTCAGAAGAAGTAGTTCCATTATAGATAATTGTTGTTGTAAAAGACATTACTTTTTCATTTTCTAAAGTATAGCTCATGGTTACGTCAAAAATAGGTTGAGTAGTATTATTTACACTATACTCTTTAACAGATTTAATGTTATATTCTGGTAAAATATAAATATTGTTATAATCCGTATAATTGAAAATACGACTGAAATAAGGATAAATTTCAATTGGTGAAAATATAAATTGACCAAAATCCATTTGTTGCTTAAAGAATTTATAGACCGGATTTTTATGCGATTCGTACTCATATTCAGCATACGATGTTAAAACATAAGGCTCTGCAGGACTTCCTGTGCCTAATTGATCTACTCGAATAATTCGATTCGAAGAATCGTAAGTATAAGAAAAACGGGTTTGTTCATCATTATTCGTTATTGTTGCTATTCTACCAACAGCATCATAAGTAACATTGACAGTGTTTTCCAAAGAAGGATCGTAAAATTCAAAGTCTGATATTCTAAAGTTGTTGTATATTAAATCCGTTTCATAAGTATCTACTTTAATTTTATTTAAAGAAAAATCAGGAGCTGGAGAATACAGGTATTCTACACCACTAGATTGATTCTCTACATCAAACGATGAAATTTTATCATTGCTAGTATAATTTACACTGTAATTTTTACCAAAACGATTTACACCAGATATCCATTTTCCAGAAGTATCATAATTAAAAGTAGTTGTTTTTGTTGTTATTCCTTGAGAAGAAGTGATGCTTTTAAGCTTTTTTTCTGGTGTTTCAACAGGATCACTATCATCATCTTTTGAACATGATGCAATCGTTAATAAGAATAAAATTGCTATTGTTTTTAATATACTTTTTGTCATTATATTTTTTGTTTTATGTTTTTACCAATTTGAATTAGTTTTTCTTTTATCTCTTCTGAATTTACTGTTTCTGAAGAATTAAAAAGTATCTCAATTAAATAGGCTTCATTAGACTGAAATTTAATTTTTTGAACATTTTGAAAATCAGGTTCCTTCCAATGATACGCATTTGCTCCAAAGCCGTCAATTGGAGTTGGTTTTATGATTTGCTGTTTAGTTCCCATAACTCCTTTTTCTATGTCCATTCGTAACATATTGGAGAATTTACGAGGCATATCCTCCATTTCTAAATTAGAAGAAATCGTAATCATGATTTGACTTGCTTTAGTAACCTCATTTGGATCATTCCATATAAATTCACATCTATTAGTATCTGGATATGGGTTTCTAGCATAACTTTCGATTGTTGAAATATCTATTCCAAAAGCTGAAGCAATATCATCCATAGAAACTAAATCACATGGATTGATTAAAGCTACTTTTTCCGAAACTACATTTTCTGTTGTCGCTTCATTACTATTTACATTTTCTTTTTTAGTAGTACAGCTAATTAGCAATACTACTACTATTACATTTATTATATTTTTCATTTCATTATAATTTATCAACTATATATGTAATTCTGAAGGTGTTGTCTCCATTTACAATTATAAAATAGTTGGGTTTACCCATTTTCACATCCTTAATAAGAATCGATCTTTGGTGAAAACCAAAGTTGATATCTTGTCGCAAGTTTTTTTCTTCTTGCAAATTACATTGTACATTTACTTGTAACTCTTGATTGGCTAATTCTCCTTTTATTAAATAAAATCGTTCCTTATTAATCGCTTTTTTACCTAAATAAAAAATAGCATCACCATAAACATCGTTATACTTTGCTCCTGCATTTTGCTTCACATCAAACGTATTAGAACCACCACTATAATCCCAAATTCTAGCTGGGTAATTTTTAATTGATGGTATATCAATAGTTCCTGATTTACTCTTTCCATATATTCTAACTCCTATCGCACCATAAAGTTGAATCGTACTAGCTAATTGCGATCTTCCAATGCATGTAGTTTGCATATCAATCACCTTAATTCTATAAAGCCCTGAATATGGAGAATCATCACACAAATTTGATTTTGTAGCTTTGGTACCATTCCATTTATCTGTTAGAGAATTGTTCCAACTCCATTTCCCCTTAAAAGCGTTACATTCCATGGTGAATTCAAAATTTCCTTTACTTCCATTATTTGTAAAAGTTCCTATAAGTTTATCACCAACAACAGTTGCTTCTATGTAACCAAGATTTCTATATTTCCCTTTAACCTTATTTCCAGTTTGCTCTAAAACAATTTTACCAAAATCAGTATTCCAAATACCACTCCAAATAGCGGATTTCATTGTAGTAGAAGGTTTATCATATATAATTTCTCCATTCCAATTTCCTCCTGATAATGAGGAATTCCAACCCCATTTTCCAGAAAATGTATTGGATACAAAACTCCATTTGAACGAACCCCATTTATTATCACCATGAGCAAAGGTTCCCACTAGATATCCCTGTCCATTAAATTTATCTACTATAAATTTACCCACTACGGTTCCTCTTTCTCCATAATCTCCGTATACAATTGAATCTTCTTGTATTAATTTTACTATACCAAAATCAGTCCTGTAAGTACCATCAACTTGAGCATAACAGAATTGAATTAAAAAGAGAACAATAACTATTTTTAGATTTTTCATTTTATTAGTTTTTTTCAATTTTAAAACCTATTGCTATCCAATTATCTTTGTCTTTTTTATTTACTAAATAATATTGCTTACCAAACTCGATGTCTTTGATTTTTATACTTCTTTGTTTCCAACCAAATTTATAATCTGGTCTTCCTGTTAATTTTTGTGTAACGTCCATTTGAACATTTACTTCCAAATTTTCATTTGCTAAATCTCCTTTTATATCAAATTCGATAATCCTATCGATATTATAATACATGTTAGAATCTGAAACTTTTATTAATTCATATATGCTTTCAGAATTTTCGTTACTACTATCTGGATTATTCAGACCACTATTTTGTTTCAGTTTAACAGGGTCTGAGGAAGAAATATCCCATAGTCTTGGTTTCTTATTTCCAATAGCTTTAATTTCAACATTACTTGAAGTTGACTTTCCATACATCCGAATTCCCGCTGTACCAAAAATATCTACATTCCATGTTAAAGGATTATCTAAATCATAAAAAAAAGTGTCAATATCCGCTTTTATATGTGTGAGTGTTACTCTATATCTTCCCTCATAATCTCTTTTCGTTTTTATACTACTAGTTGAATTACTTAATTCTTGTGAAACTGTTGTTAAGCCTCCAGTAGCTTTTGTATAATTTGTAGCCGATGTACTATTTCCTCCTGTCAAAGAAGTAAATTCAGCTACAGTCATCGGTTTTAAAAATTTTGCATAAAACTTAACCTTTTCATTAGTATTTAATTTTCCTATTTGTCCATACCAAGCTGTTATATTTTCACTGTTTTCTGTTTTTATATAACTTTTGTAAAGACTATACTGAGTATTTTCATGATAAAACGAACCATAGGCTACCGTTTTCAAATCATTGTCTAGTTTTCCGAAAAAAGATTTTCCATCATCAAATTTACCTACCAATCGTAACCCTTTTTGTTGTAAGTTTAGTTTTTTATTAAACACTCCTGGATAAGCATTGAACTCGTATTGTCCAGTCCATTTGTCCATTTTTAAACTTGGAAATGCATCAGATTTTAAAGTTCCTGTCCAATTGCCTTGATTTTTAGTATCTCCTTGCCATTTCCATTCACCAGTAAATGATTTATTGTCTGATGCTAATTTGAAATAGAACTCTCCTACTTTTCCATTATTGGTAAACTTCCCATTAATAGTATATCCTGTTTGTATGGCATCAATTATACCTATTGAAGAATAATCTCCGTATACAATTTGACCTTCGTGTATAAGTTTTACTTCACCAAAGGAAGTATTCCAAGTGCCTGTAAAATTTTGTGCTTGTAGTAGTATTACAAACAAAAATGTAATTATTGTTGTGATTTTTTTCATTTTGTTTTCAGTATGAAATAATTAATAAATGATTATTACATCGGCAATTTTTACCTGAGTATTAGTGTTTATCATAGCATAATACGTTAAACTACCGTTTTCTGATTCATTCGTAATTGAATAATTTTCACCACTATAAAACAATGTTGATGCAGCATTTCTATCAAAAAATAAAAAATCTCCATTAGATAAAAAAGATGAAATAAATGCGAATAATTTATCTTGATTTGCGTAGATACCTCTAATACTTGGTACTATGGTTTTAGAAAATACAGAGATATTATTTGAAGAAATTCCTATCAAATTCTGATTTTCTCCATAGGTGAGGGTTCCTGAGTCTGTTCCATTGGAATAATTATAAGTGCCATTAGTAGTATTATAAGTTAAACCATAGGGTTCATTTTGTCCAGATATTGAAACTGTAGCATTCTCTCCACTATAAGTTACAGAAAGAATTTTAGCAACATTATTGAATGTTTGAGTAATTTGAGAAACTTTTTTATCTGGATTATAATTGATTGTTCTGTTCTTAACACCATCAACATTGGAAATCTTCATTGCCGATAGTAAACTATTTTCATTATAGCTAAATTCATACAAAGTAGTTGTTGTCAAATTGCCTTGTTCTGAAAAAGTATTAAGTATTACTTTTTTAGCATTTCCTAATGTTTCTTGTTGTGGAGTAGCATCATCATCTTTAGAACAGGATACCAAAGAAAGGGTTGATACAATAATGACACTTAAAATATATTTTTTCATTTTTTTAAATTTTTAATAGAATAACTCTTCTTTTTTAACTTGAATAAAATTCATTACAGGATATTTACTTACAATCTTTCCTTGCATAGATTTCCAGTTTTCGGGTTTATTAGCATCTAAAAAAGTCCCTGCTTTTCCCGAAAATTCAATTACCACTTCATCTTGATTTAATTTTGATAGTGTAGCCTCTCCATCTAATAAAGTATACGCAAACCCATTTTCCTTAGCAATTACAATAGTTACTACTGTACCATTAGCGTCTTTAGGAGCTAACTTTCCATCTTTATTTTTTCCAATAATAGGCTTGACGTCTAACATATCTTTCAGTCCTGAGAAGGATATATTAATCTTTGCATCTTCACTATCAATAGAGAAAACCATCATCTGTTTTCCTGCTGTATTCATGATAGTTTTAAAATTTTCATCTTTACTAAATAGATTTTGTCCGTCATAAGTAATTTCAATTTCAGCTTTATTTTGATTGGCTCTTTCTATATTCTCAGAAGCAACTCCCACTTGATCTAAGGTTTTCTCAATTACTGAATTAGTAACACTTTCTGTTGCTTTGTCTTTTGCATTTTGACAGCTTATAAATACTAGAATTGTGACTAGAATTAAATTGATCTTTTTCATATTATAATTTTTGGATTTTAAACAAACTCATATTTATCATTCTCACTTTTTCGTCTAAAGCGACTACTTTCATAGTATTTTGCTTTTTAGATTGTTTATTGAAAAAAGTCATTTCCATAACATAACCATAATCTGTATTTAGAAGTTGCATTGGATTTTCTTCTTTTTTCTTGGAAAATAATTTTGACATCCCTCTTAAATAATCTTGGTACTCAAATTTTACATCGGGTGCATACCAAGCGTTTATTCTTCCTTCTTCATAAGTAATAGTATATTCATGACAAGTATAGCCGTTCATTACTTTGGTTTTTCCTGTTTTCTTTACTGTGGGAACAACGTCTGACGCTTCTTGACTAGAAATACTTTGGTTCCCCATTATCTTTTCCATCCATTCTAAAGACATTACTTGGGCTGTTCCACTAGAAATATTTAACATAATCGCAGATTCATTTTTCATATCAATGATAAAAGGACCTCCATTTTTTTCCATTTCTGTGATCAAAGCCTCTTTGCCATAACCTTGTTTCATAGTTGTTTTTTTACTATTTACGTTTACATCTTCTACTTCAATAATGGCTGTTACAGGAAAAACATATTTGGGTTCATGAGTAGCATTTCCCATTTGAGCAATCATTTCTTGTGTATCAACATTTGATTCTTTACTTGCTTTTTTCTGTTTTCTTTGTTTTTTCTTTGTTATTTTTTTAGGGGCTTCAAAAATAGTATCTACAGTCGCTTCTGTAGTTTGATCAATTTTCTCATCTGTTTTTCTTTCCAAAGCACGTTCCATAGACTGTTGGGCTTTGTCTTGTAATCTTTTAAAAAACTGAGCATTAATGGAATGACTAAAAATAAAAGTCATCACTAACATTAGATAGATTTTTTTCATTATTTGTAGATTTTAAATGTTTATTGCTCATTTGTAGAAAAAAAACCAAAAGGTAAACCCATAAATATTATTTTTGCCTTAAAGTTTACTTTACAAAACATTTTCTACTAATGAATGAAAACAACATAGTTGAGAGAATAAAACAAAATGACACAGCGACTATAAAAAAGATTTATCTTGAGAATAAATTGTCTTTTTTTAAGTTGGCAAACCGTTATAGTATTCCTAATGAAGTTGCCTTAGATATCTATCAAGATAGTATTGTTGCACTTGTAGAAAATGCTAGAAAAAACAGCATTGATGATTTAAAAAGTAGTATAAATACGTATTTCATTGGTATCGGAAAATTTATGATTTTTAATTATCTGAAGGCTAAAAAAACAGTTGATTTAAGTGAGTTTGAAAATACTGCAGTAACAGAATCATTTTCAATTGATGATGAAGCTTTAAACGAGCGAGAAGTAGCACTTAAAAAGGCGTATGAACAATTAGGAGAGCAGTGTCAAAAAATTTTAAGTTTATTTTATTTTGAAAACAAAAAATTAGAAGAAATACAAACGATTTTAAACTATGAGAATAAAGATGTTTTAAAAAGTCAGAAGTCGAGATGCATTTCTCATTTAAAAAAATCCCTAAATCCAAAGAAATGATGCATGAATTAATTGAAAAATATTTTGAACACAATTTAACCGAAGAAGAAAAACTACTTTTCAATAAATTGCTAGTTGAAGATTCCGATTTTAAAAAAGAATTTGAGTTTTATAGCGAATTGAAAAATGCTGTTGTTGTTTCAGAAAGACAAAAAATTAAAAAGGAAATCCAACAATTTGAAAATAGTGATGATATGCCTATTTTTAATCTAAAACGTTATTTACCATATGCTGCTATTTTATTAGTAATGCTTTCATTATGGTTTATTTTTTTTAGCAACAACCCCAATAATACAGACTTATACAACAGCTATTTTGAAGCCTATCCCAATACAGAAGTCTCAAATACTAGAAGTGATGTAAATGACAAATCGGTAATTGAAGAAGCTTTTATTGCTTATGATTTGGAAGAGTATGCTAAAGCAAATGAGTTGTTTAATTTGGCCTTAAAAATTTCTACATCTGATTATATTCAATTTTACAAAGCTATCTCTTTAATGGAATTAGAACAACATAAAGAAGCTTTAAACTTATTTGAATCTGTAAATTGGTCAGAGGCATACAAAGAGAAATCTATGTGGTTTAAATCCCTTTGTTATGTAAAACTGAATCAAGTAAAAGAAGCTAAAAAAGAATTAACACTACTTACAGAAAAAGGAACTTTTAAAAATTCGGAAGCTATAGCCCTACTTTCTAAACTTTAAGAAGAAAAACAATAAAATTCCTATTGTTGCTAATCCTAAAAGAATAGAATAGAAATAATTAGTTTTTGAAACTAAAGCTTCAGAATTACCATTCAAAACAAAACCCGACCAATAATAAGGATGTTTCAGTTCGGAAGCTTTTGCTGTAGAAAGGAATTTAATTTTTGCTTTTTGTAAAGCTTCATTTTTAGGCAATCCATCATTTAAAAATTCATAAAAATACTGCATGATTTCATAACCTTGTTTGTCTGGAGTTTGCCATAAACTATGAATAGTAGCAGAAACACCACTATAAGTAAAAGCACGAGATAGACTCATTAACCCCTCTCCTTCAATATGCTTTCCTATTCCTGTTTCACAAGCACTTAATACTACTAAATCTAAGGGTAAATTTTGTGCATAGAAATCGGAAAAATAAAAATTTTCATCATTAAATACTAATCTTGAAACTTCTTCATTATTTTCATCAATAATGGCATGCATAGATAAATGGCAAGCATTAAAATTTGATACCCCATTAACAAAGTTTTGCTTTGTAGCTTTTTCATTTGAAAAAAGAATCGAATGAAACGTTTCTTGTAAATACAAAGCCTCTTTTTCTGCAAATGGTAAAATGTTTAGATTTTTATTTTTATAGTTTGGTTGAAAAATTGCTAGTTTAAAATCTTTTGAATTTTTATGCTTTCTTTGAATATCATAAAGTAGTAAAGAATTTGAATAGTTTATTTTATATTTTTCAACTATGTATTTACCTTCATCATCAATTAATAATTCAAAAGGTACCTCGTTTAAAAAAGAGTTTGAAACTATTGTTATTTCATCATTTTTAAGTGCAAAGGGTTTTAATAGACTATTGTATAATGCTTTAGATTGTTTTTCTATCGGTTTTTTACTTTTAATATTTAAAACAATAGAAGAAATGTGCTCTTTAATAGTTGAAAAATTATCAATTCTTTTTAGACAAATTTTATTTTGACTACTAATATAAATACTAAATACACTTGTATTAGTAACATAAAATCTCATTATTTCATCCTTATTTTTTAAAATAAAGTCTTTAAAATTAAAGGTTGGATTTAATATAGAATTAAAGTGAGGATATTTGGTTATCAATTTGTTTTCTAATAACTCAATATTATTTTTAATCTGTGTTTTTTTTAAAACTAACGAGTCTCTATTTTTTTGTACACTAGAGATAGATGCTAAATTAAGTTTTAATGTTTTAATCTCCGATAGTTCATTAACAATTTGAACGCTTCCGTTTTTATTATTTAACAGATAATTCTTTAATAAAAATTTAGATTGAATGTTTTCGATCATTTCAATAATTGCTACTAAACTATTTTCAGATTTTAATCCAAGAGTTAGTAAACCATCTATAATTAAATTTTTATATTCAGAAAGTAACGGATTGAAAAAATCGTTTTCATAGAAATCTTGAAATTGTTTTACAGAGTATTTATAAGATTTAAACGATTTGTTGAGCAGTTTTACATTTCCTGTCATTTCATAAATTTCAAAATATTTTTTTGATATTTCTACATTATATGACAGTAAATAAAAATTGGAATTATCTATTCTTTTAATTAATTGATGTGCTTTATCAAAATAAATCTCAGACTCCTTATAATTCTTCTCTTCAAAAAAAATAATTGCTTTACTTGTATATAAACCTGCTAAATCAGAAAAATTATCGGGTGAAATTAAATGTATTGCTGCATCTATTGACTGGTGAGCTCTATTATAATCCTTTAATTCTCTTGTAAAATAACTCAAATAAGAATAAGCAGTAATAAGAGACAAATCATTACCTATTTGTTTATGCACTATAATTGATGCCTTTAGTAAATCCAGTGCTTCATTGGTTCTTCCTAAGCTAAAAATCGCTTCCGCATAGAAATTAGTAGCATCTGCATAATATGTCAAATAATTAGTTTTGTTTTTTAAATTAATGAAATATTGTGTCAGTTCTTTATAGCTGCTTTCTGAAGCAGTATTTTTTTTCTCTGCTAATGAAATTCTCAATTTATAAAGAAAACTTGTAAGTTTAAATTGATGTCTTAATTCATCTTGGATAAAATCATTCTTTACTGAGAGATTATTGTTTTTTTTCAAATATAACTTAGCATTATTTATATCGCCATATTCAAGATAATTATTTATTAGTTTACTATAACCCTTTACTAATTCTTTTGAATATTTATTCGAATCATTTTCCCATAATATTATAGCTTTAATTAAATTATTTTTAAAAAGCTTATTATTGGATATTGAATAATAAAATTCGCAAAGCTCATAATAGAATGTTGCTTTTTCTTGACTACCAAAAGACTTTATTTCATTTAATAAAGTAGCAGAGTATCTATAAAACTCTATTGCTTTTAAGTTTAAACTAAGATTACGGTATTTTTTAGCTATGTCCTTAGATAAATAATATTTTTGAATGGTATTGTGTTTATCATTCTCACTTTTTCTACTCCAAATGACCAAAAGACTATCTAAAGATTTTAAACTTTTTTGTTGTTTCAACTTAAATGTTGAGTCACCCAAAAAAAGATCATCTATATCATTTTTTTTATCTTGTTGTTGAGAGAAAGAATAAAAAAAAATAAAAAAAACAATTATATATCTAAAATTCATAATAGGTGCTAGTTGTTACAAAAATATAATATTATTTTGTTGTAAACAATTTCATTATTGCATAGCCTCTTTTGTATGGCTCTCTCCTTATAAATAAAGAGAAAGAACATTATATCTTGAGAAATAATATCTCATTTTTATTCAAGAAAGACTATAAAAAAACCGACTCAAAAAAAATTGAATCGGTTATGATTTTTTATTTAAAATTTAATTATGGAATAGCAACTGAAACTTTACCGTTCAAAATCTTACCATTATTTAAGATTGTATTACAAAAAATGAATGTTAAAGTAGTACCATTATTCACAACAAATAATTCTGTTTCTGGTGTTGAGTTATTTTCAATTAATAGTTGATTGGACGATTTTAGAATTTCTCTATTATAACCACTAATATCGAATGCATTATTAACACCAAAATATTGACCTGTTTTTGGATAGCCGTTGTTTAATTCATTGAAGCTGAGTTCATAATTATTTGGCCAACCTCCAAATCTAATTCCAAAATTGCCTTCATCGCAACAAGAAGGATCATATATTTGAACAGAAGTACTTTGCCAAACTCCTGAAATACTAATATAATTATTTTGTGTATAGCTACAAGGAGTTGCTGATGTAGTAAATTCTTCCCAATCGTACTCTTGATAATTTCCGTTTTTTGTAAAACAAGTATAGAAATATTTTGTGCTTGGTTCTAATTCGTCAATAATAGTACTAAAATACTTTTTATCATGTGTATATTCTACATTCTCATTTACTAAAATAACTTGGTCGTTACTTGAATCATTTATATCTCCTGTTCTAAAAATGAACCCAACTTTATATGTTCCTTCACCTTGATAATAATTATTCGAATTATCGATAAGACCATTCAGTGTTACAGAATTTTGAGAAATATAAGTAGTGTATGACCTTGGAGGAGGAACTTCTGAAGCGTCTGCGTTTTCATCATTAATATTACAAGAGACCATTAGAACGTTCAAAATAATAAGAACATAAAGTAGTTTTTTCATCTAAAAACAAGTATAAATAATTAGCTACAAATATAGCTGAAATAATTCTAAAACATATTTAAAATGAAAATACTCATTACTATATAGTTATACAAAAATTATGAATGTAACGAATCATTTATCTATTAGCTTGTCGTGCTGAATACAGTAAAATGATATTAAGCACTGATTTATTATAGCACTCAGATTCTACTGATTTTAGCAGATTACTTAAAAACTGAACACCCAAACTGAACACTATAAAATATCAATTGCCTTTAATGCGTGTGAAAATCTTTTTTAATAATGCCTTTCCATCGCGTTTTTCTTTAGGAACTTCTTTGGCTTCCAATTTTCCATTATTAGCGGATACGAATACATAACTAAAAGCAAATTGGGGTTGTTTGGGGTTGTCGTTCAATAAACCAAAGCGCAAATCGTTACAATACAGACTATCCTTCTTTTCTGTAACTAAATACCAACCTTCACTAATTTGTTTTAGTTTTTGGAAGTCTTGAGTCGCTTTCAGTTTTTCTTCTAAAGCGCTATTCTTAGCATAGAAAGTAAAAGAAATGGGTTGGGTGTCAAAGAAAGAATAATCCCCTAAAAAATAGCCCTCTGTGGTTGCAATATTGGCATTCCAAAGAATGGTATTAAAAGCGGTCGGTTTTACTATGAGTTCTTGGTAGCTTATGTTTTGTTGTTTCAATGCTTTTTCAAACTGATGTACGGCTACTAATTTTAAAATACATGTTAGTAGTAAATAACCCGAACTAATGCATATGCCTTTGTACACGTATTTTTTTCGAATACTGTGTTCTTTATTTTTCCAAACGTATATTAGTGAAATGAATAAGGGAATGGTGTACAATGGGTCGATTACGAATATCGTTTTTAAAGCAAATCTATAGTGTAATGGCCACAAAATTTGAGTGCCCCAAGAAGTAAACATATCCAAGAAAACATGGGTTGCTAAACACCAAAAAGACATCCAAAATGCGGTTTTAAAGTCTATTTTTCCTTTTTCTATTTTTGTAATCAATCTGCCTAAGAGCGGTGCTAGAATTAAAAAAAAGAGCAATGAATGGCTTAGTCCTCTGTGAATTGCAACACCGTCTACATCGCTCATGAATTTACCAACAAGAATATCCAAATCGGGAATGGTACCTAAGATAGCTCCATACAGCACTGTTTTGTTTTGCAGTTTTTTGCCTGCTACTACTTCTGCTGTAGCAATACCTAAAACAATTTGTGTAAAAGAATCCATGGGGTTGTTTTGCTTGGTGTTTTGGAATGCTAATTTAGTGAATTTTGTAGACTAACTACTCGGAAAATTGTAAACTGAACATTGCATCTACACTTTAGCTTTTTCTGCTATTAACGTATATAGTAAGAAAATAATAGAAAACACAAGCTACAATAATTTTAAAAAGAATCAATGGAACAGTAGTTTCTAAATTTGGTTCTACTAAGTCAAATACCATACCTGACAACATTAGACCTAACAGTATTCTAACACCTATATTTCTTAAAAAACGCATAGTTATTTTATTTGTCTATTTATATATTGAATAGTTACCTACAAACTTTGTTCTACTAACAAAACAACCTCTACCCACTCTACTATTAATTCATTTTAACATTCTTAATTGCAATGAAAAAATCAATTCTTTTTAATTTTAGTTAGCAAAAGCTTAATTATATCGGTAGTACATTTTTCATTTTTGTACCAATCAAAATCGATAGTGTCACTAAATTCATCAAAAGCAGTAAGTCTTACAATATTTCCATCATTATCAACATTGAATTCAAACTCAATATCTAGATAATCTTCTGCATCTTCTTCTTTTATAATATCTTCAATGTTTTCATTTCTTACTAATACAATTCTGTTTACTTCTATATCTTTTTCAAATTGTCGAATAGTCTTTTTTCCTAATTTCAACAATTTCTTCATTCCGCTTCGAACACTAAACTGACGTCTAAATTCTACTTCGATATATTGATGGTTCCACTTATGTAAATTTTGACAAAAAAAGAATAAAGTATTGAAATCATGGTCAATTACTAGGCGATCCTGTTTATAGGTTTTTATTCTCTCCTCTTTTTGATATTCTGGTAGAAAAGATACGATACTCATTTGTACAGTAACCGAATCTTTTTTATAAGAATAATTTATGTTTTCTATTTCATTAGATTCTAAACCGTTCAATTCTAAATCATATTCTTTTAATGTAGTAGTATGGTCTAGCAATGGCTGTTTTTCATTAAATGTTAAAATACTTTCATTATAAGTATAACTAATGCTTTCAACGTTTCTCAATAGTTCATTAAAGTCTTTCTCATCTTCTATTTCTGCATCCATATCTAAATGAAATCGAGTTTCTAAAGTATTTGCCATATACGTTTTGTTGCCCATTGCTACTTTTTTAAAAGTAAAGGGAAACGGTATTTTATCCGATTTAAAGCAATAGGTTAATGTATCCTGAGAATATACAGCTACCGAAAGTAGCGATAGTAATAAAAAGCAGTATTTTTTCATATTTTATAAGAATTCACTTCGTTGTTTTCGGAAACAAAGTTAGAACTATTTTGATAATTTTTACTAACTATTAGCATTTATACCTTGAATTTACTGTAATAAAAAGGCTGTTTATTCCTCGTTATTTGGATATATAATAAATGCTGAGACTGAACACTGTTTATCTTGGCACGCTGATTCTACTGATTTTAATAGATTGATTACTCGTAAACTTGAAAAACTGAATACTGAGACTGAACACTGCTGTCTACGGTGATTATTGTCTGTCTTTTTTTAGTTCTTATTTGTGTTATAACAAGCTGTTTGTGCTATTTCATGAATTGTAGTATTTGATTCATTTCTAATCCCATGTATTCGCAAAATTCTTCTAATGTGACTACTTGGTGTTTTTGTTTGTTTAATTGGTTTTTTATTTTGGCAATGATGTTTCTGCATTGTCTTTCGCTTTTTCCTGTTATTCGTTGTATGTCTTTTGGGTAAATGCAAATTCTGTTCATGTTGTTCTGTTTTTTGTTTGTTTTACTTCCTTTTTTTCTTAATGGGGTCTTATACCATTTGCAACTTGAATTTACTGCAATAAAAACCTTTTTTTCCTCGCTATTTTAATATAGAATAAAAACGTAGCGATGCTATGCTTTGGTTTTATATTTTATATGTTTAAACTTTGTTTTTTAGCGGTAACATATGGTATCCCTTTTTTAATCATGAGTGTTTGCATACGCAAACTACTCGTTTATGGGGATTTCATATCAAGAAAAAAATTATCATTTTCTTTTACAGTAAATTCAAGTTACAAATGGTATCCTCCACTTATCCTCCACTTATCCTCGGCTTTGATACGGCTTTAATACGGCTTTGATACGGCTTTGATACGGCTTTGATACGGCTTAGTAATTTTTCATCATGCAATTTTCATTCCATTTATTTGTAGGAATTATCTATTAACATATTTTTAAGATCGCTTTTGGCCTTTTTCGGCAAAAAAGGCATTATTAGATAGTTACGGCACTGGTGGGTTATTTTTTTTTGGTTTTGGCATTGTGCTTGATTTGGGTTTAGCAAGTGATTTTGAGATCACCTTATTGTTTCATTTTAAATTTATTATATCATGGCAAAAGCTAATGGAATTATCAAGATTGAAGGTACGGTTGAGGACTTAACCTTCTACAAGAAAGACGGGAAGAATTATGTTCGTAGAAAAGGGGGCATTTCTAAGGAGCGTATTGAGAATGATGCGAATTTTGTTCGTACTCGTGAGAACAACAATGAGTTTGGGCATAGTGGCACGAGTGGAAAAGTGCTTCGTTTGGCTTTAGGGAATTTGGTTTTTAAGGCTAAGGATAGTAAGCTTTCTAGTCGTTTGTTGGGCACGATGTCGCGCATTAAAAATTTAGATTTGGTTTCGGCTAGGGGTTTGCGAAAAGTGGGTGTTGGTTTAACGAGTGCTGAAGGGAAACTGGCTTTAAAGGGGTTTGATTTTAATGCGAATGGTCCTTTTAAGAGTGTGTTTTTTGCTCCTCATGTGCTAGACACTGCAACAGGAAGTATTAGTATTACTGATTTTGTTGCTGCTGAGCAGTTGCAATTTCCTCAAGGGGCTACGCATGTGAGTTTACAGAGTGCTGTTTTGGCTATTGATTTTGAAACGGAGGTTTCTGAATTGGCTTATAGTCCTGTGGTTAATCTTCCGATTAATTTAACGGCTGTTTCTCCGACTCTTACGCCTAGTAGTGTGCCAACAGGTACGGGTGTGCAACTTTTTTTAATTGGTATTACTTTTTATCAAGAGATTAATGGGGTGCAGTATTCTTTAAAAAATGAATCGTATAATGTTTTACATGTTTTGGAGGTTTTATAATCTTATGAGAGTCTTTTTTTAAACTCCTTGTTGTTTTTTACAGCAGGGAGTTTTTTTTGTGTTTTATTATTTCATTTTTCATCAAAAAACACCTCATGTACGTATAAATACGTACAAAAAAACGTAAAAAAGGGTCAAAAATAGGTATAAATACGTATTGACTGGCTTTTATTTAACCCTTAATTTTATGACAAATTAAAAACAACAATTATGAAAAAATTATTACTTCTACTTCTAGTACTATTTTTAAGTGTAAAAATGAATGCGCAACTGGTTCAATCTATTAATAAAAACTATAGTGCCAATTATAAGAACATAAAAAAAACAATATTCATAGAAGATACAATAGTATTTAATAATGAAAATCATGAGCTATTAAAAATTACTGATACGATCGTTGATCCTAATGCTGCTTATCGATTTCAAAAAATATGTATCGATTCTATTATAGAATTACAAAAAAGAAGAAACATTATAATAAAAAACTCTAATAATGCAGATTCCATAAATAAAAATAGTATAGAACTAACAAAGAAAATAAAAGATTATCAAAAAGCTAGAGATTATTTTGGAGCTATTAATTCATTAGATGGTTCTCCAAAATTTTTAAGAAGATTTTTTCCGTTAAGAAGTTTAGCTCAAGCCCAACGATTTTATTTAGAGAGTGTAGAAGGAGAAAAAAAAATTTCATTTATAAAAGATGTTACTTATCATAATAATTTTAATGGTTCAAACACATTAAATTCCTCAATACTTACTGCTGTTTTTCCTTTTTTTAATAGCTATTTACCTTTAAAAATTAATATAGCTTCTACCATTACTCAAAACAATGATACTATTGCCACTAAAACAATTGCCGATAAAATTCCTAGAGGTGGTTTATTTAATGTTGGGTTAACTTATACGCTATTCTATTCAAACTGGAAATACTTTGATAATAATTCGGTAGTTGTATATATGCCTCTCGAAACAAGATTTCATTTAGATGATGCTAAAAACAATACTAACTTACAGGACACTTTTTTTTACAATGAAATTTCGTCATCCATTTATGTTAGTTTTGATTTACTACAAAATAAGAAAGATGCTGATTTAGCCACATTATTTGTATCAGGAAAGTTGTCCTATTATAATGGAGGTAGCAAATTTTCAGATAAAATAAATGATAATAAATTTAGTTTATTTCAACTCAATACTGGTTTAAAGATAGCTAAGAAATTTACTGTAGCTATAAATATGCCTTTAGGAAGTTCTTCTAAAACATTTCTAGATAATCAAAATGCCTCATTAATATTAGTATTTGAAACTGGAAATTAAAATTAATTTCTGTATAAAATTGCTTAATATTACTAACATTACTACAAGCCATCCTCTTCAATATTTATGACAAAATTCAATAACAAATATAGAATAGAATCCACCCGATTGCAACATTGGGATTATGGGCAAAAGGCGGTGTATTTTGTAACGATTTGTACTGCAAATAGGGAACATTTTTTTGGTAGCATTGAAGAGACGCCATGTATTGAAGAGATGCCATGTGTTGTAGTAGAGACGCCAAGCATGGCGTCTCTACAGATGGTGCCGTCAGAAATTGGAAAAATCGTGGCAGAAGAATGGATAAAAACACCACAAATCAGACCTGATATGCATTTGGAATTGGGGGAATTTATCGTAATGCCTAATCATTTTCATGGGATTATTTTTATTGGTAATAATGAATTTAATGGTAGAGACGCCATAAATGGCGTATCCACAATACATGGTAATGGTGACGCGATGCATGGTAACGGTAATGTATACAAAAACCAATTTGGACCCCAATCCAAAAATTTGGCATCGATTATTCGTGGGTTTAAATCTGCGGTGACGGTTCGGGCACGACGTATTAATCCTGATTTTGGTTGGCAGGCACGATTTCATGATCATATTATACGGAATCCAAATGCGTATGAGAATATTTCACAATATATTATTGATAATCCGAAAAAATGGAATTTGGATGTTTTTAATAAATGATGTTTTAGGTTGTATTACGTAGAGACGCATTGCAATGTGTGTGAATACATGTAAAAACGCAATGCGTTTCAATATATATAAAAACGCAATGCGTGTGAATCATCAAAACACAATGTTTTAAACGATAAATAGAGACGCATGGCATTTAACGATAAATAGAGTATTTGGTTGTATTACGTAGAGACGCATTGCAATGCGTCTCAATACATGTAAAAGCGCAATCCGTTTCAATACATATAAAAACGTAATGCGTGTGAATCATCAAAACATAATGTTTTGGACGATAAAGGAGACGCATGGCATTTAACGATAAATAGAGACACATGGCGTTTAACGATAAAAGAGAGACGCGAAGCATCGCGTCTCTACCGATAATGATTTAAAAACATATTTTTATTACCAATGCGAAAACCCGTAAAATAAATCCACTTACGGGTTTTATATTTGTAAAAACAGGTAGAAATACCTATACTCCTATTGCCGAAATGGTTTATTTTTGGTAGGTTTGGGAAAATGATTTTTAAGAAAAAATAAAGAATGAATCAATCGGTACATAATAAATTAGTTTCTTTTATATGGTCTATTGCAGACGACTGTTTGCGAGACGTTTACGTTCGTGGAAAATACCGTGATGTTATTTTACCCATGGTGGTTTTACGTCGCTTAGATGCTTTATTAGAACCTACAAAGGATGCTGTGATGGAAGAACTGGCTTTTCAACGTGATGAGGCTGGTTTTACGGAATGGGATGAAAATGGATTAAGAGAAGCATCAAATTATGTGTTTTATAATACAAGTGAATGGACGTTACAACGTTTACACAATACGGCTTCTAATAGCCAACAAAGATTACAGGCTGATTTTGAAGATTACCTAAACGGTTTCAGTGGTAACGTAAAAGAAATCATTGAAAAGTTTAAGCTGAAAAGCCAAATTAGACACATGGCTGCAAAAGATGTATTGCTTGATGTTTTAGAAAAATTTACATCACCCGATATCAACTTGACTCCTTTTGAAAAACTAGATAGCAATGGTAGAAAATTACCTGAATTATCTAACTTAGGAATGGGTTATGTTTTTGAAGAATTGATTAGAAAGTTTAATGAAGAAAATAATGAAGAAGCCGGAGAACACTTTACCCCTCGTGAAGTAATTGACCTGATGACACACATTATTTTTGACCCTATAAAAAATAACTTACCACCTGTAATGACGATTTATGATCCTGCTTGTGGTAGTGGTGGAATGTTGACCGAATCGCAAAACTTTATTGTAGATCCTGATGGGGAAATTAAAGCGGTTAATTCGGATGTGTATTTGTATGGAAAGGAAATTAATGATGAAACCTATGCCATTTGTAAAAGTGATATGATGATTAAAGGGAATAACCCTGAGAATATCCGTGTGGGTTCTACGCTTTCTACCGATGAATTTGCAGGCACTACTTTTGATTTTATGTTATCTAATCCTCCTTATGGGAAATCTTGGGCTAGTGAGCAAAAAAACATCAAAGATGGAAAAGACGTAATTGATCCTCGTTTTCAAATTCAATTGAAAAACTATTGGGGCATTGCAGAAGATGCAGATGCTATTCCTCGTTCTTCTGACGGACAATTGTTGTTTTTGATGGAAATGGTGAGCAAAATGAAACCGCTTTCGCAAAGTGCTACAGGAACACGTATTGCTTCTGTGCATAATGGAAGTAGTTTGTTTACGGGTGATGCTGGTGGTGGTGAAAGTAACATTCGTAGGTATATTATTGAAAACGATTGGTTAGAAGCCATAGTGCAACTACCCAACAACTTGTTTTACAATACAGGAATTACCACTTACATTTGGATTTTAAGCAACAACAAAACGGCTAACCGAAAAGGAAAAGTACAGTTAATTGACGCGGGACAATTGTATAGAAAACTACGCAAAAATCTTGGAAACAAAAACTGTGAGTTTGCTCCTGAACATATTACAGAAATTGTACAAACTTATACCGATTTAAAAGCGATTGAACGCACTACGGATGAAGGTATTGCTGCTAAAGTATTTGACAATAGCGATTTTGGGTATCACAAAGTAACTATTGAACGACCAAAACGTTTGAAAGCGCAATTCACTGCCGAACGTATTTCAGCCTTGCGCTATGATAAAGGTTTAAAAGAAGCTATGGTACATGCTTATGAAACCTACGGTGAAGCTATTTATAAAGATATAGAAAAACATAAAAAAGAAATTTTAGACTGGTGCGAGAAAAACGAACTTAATCTTAATGCTGCCAACCAAAAGAAATTAGTTGCCAAAGCAACTTGGGACAAACAAGCTTTATTATTGGAACAAGCAAGCATTTTGGCTAAAATTATTAGTGACGAAGTTTTTAATGACTTTAACCTTTTCAAACAAAAAGTAGATACAGTAATTAAAGACCAAAAACTAAAACTTGGTGCTTCTGAAAAAAATGCCATACTGAACGCTGTGAGTTGGTATGATGCTGATGCTGAAAAAGTAATTAAAGGCACAGCAAAATTAACTGGCGACAAACTAGAAAAAGTACTAGAACATTTAAATTGCAAAGAAAGTGAACTAGCTGATTATGGGTATTATTCAACAACTAAAAAAGGAGACTATTTAACATACGAAACCGAAAGCGATTTACGGGATACCGAAAACATACCCCTAAAAGAAAACATACATAGTTACTTTTTAAAAGAAGTACAACCGCATGTAGCAGAAGCTTGGATAAACTTAGATGCTACCAAAATTGGTTATGAAATTAGCTTTAACAAATACTTTTACCAACACAAACCTTTGCGAGAAATCGAAGAAGTAACCGCTGACATTTTAGCTTTAGAAAAAGAAAGTGACGGTTTAATTGCTGAAATTTTAAATTTTTAACGATGGCTGAAAAATATCAAAAGAAATATAGCATTAGCACAGCCAGATTAAAAAATTGGGATTATGGCAGTTGTGCATCCTATTTCATCACTATTTGCACTGCCAACCGTGACCCTTTTTTTGGAGAAATAATAGATGGAAAAATGAATTTATCTGTTTTGGGCACCATTGTAGCACAAGAATGGATAAAAACCATCGAAATTCGACCTGATATGCATTTAGAATTGGGCGAATTTGTGGTTATGCCCAATCATTTTCATGGGATTATTTTTATTGGAAATAATGCGTTTAATCGTAGAGACGCCATGCATGGCGTCTCAAAAACAAATGATGATTCCAAAATAATTTCAAATACCATGCACGATGCAATTGACACGCATCATAAAGACGCCATGCATGGCGTCTCAAAAACAAATACCATGCGCGATGCAATCGATACACATCAAAGAGACGCCATGCATGGCGTCTCTACCGATACCGAAAACACATTTGGACCACAAACCAAAAATTTGGCATCCATCGTTCGTGGTTTTAAATCTGCCGTAACCACATGGGCACGAAAAAATAATATTCCATTTGAATGGCAATCCCGATTTCACGACCATATTATACGTAATGCAACAGTCTATAACCGAATCTCTAATTACATCATTAACAATCCTGCAAAATGGCAGGAAGATAAATTCTTTGCCTCATGATGAAAAAATATCAACACTATAAAAACAGCGGTGTAGCATGGTTGGGTGAAATTCCTGAGCATTGGGAAATAATTAAAGGAAAATGGTTGTTTACAAAAATGGAACGCCCTATAAGGAAGGAAGATGATATAGTAACTTGCTTTAGAGATGGTGAGGTTACCCTACGAAAAAATAGAAAAATTGATGGTTTTACAAATGCACTAAAAGAACATGGTTATCAAGGAATCAGAAAAGGTGATTTAGTTATCCATAATATGGATGCTTTTGCAGGAGCAATTGGTATTTCTGATTCTGATGGTAAATCAACTCCAGTATATTCAGTATGTACTCATCGGATTGAAAATAAAGTAAACTCATATTTTTATACTTATTTCCTAAGAAACTTAGCTAAATTAGGTTTCATCGAATCTTTAGCGAAAGGAATTAGAGAAAGGTCGTCAGATTTTAGGTTTAATGATTTTGGCAAATTAGAATTACCTGTTCCACCATTAGAAGAACAAACCGCAATAGCGAATTTCCTAGACGACAAAACCACCAAAATAGACCAAGCCATTGCCATCAAGCAACAACAAATAGAACTGCTCAAAGAACGCAGACAAATACTCATTCATAAAGCCGTTACCAGAGGTTTAAATGAAAACGTTAAATTGAAAGACAGCGGTGTGGAATGGATTGGGGAAATTCCGGAGCACTGGGAGGTGAAAAAGCTAATTGGTCTATGTCGTTTTGTTAGAGGAAATTCAACTTTTAGTAAAGATGAATTATTGAATGATGGTCAGTATGTCGCTTTGCAATATGGAAAAACTTATAAAGTAAATGAAGTTGACAAAAATTATAACTTTTATGTCAATGATGAATTTTACAAGGAAACCCAAATAGTAAATTATGGTGATACTATCTTTATCTCAACATCTGAGACAATCGAAGATTTGGGTCATTCAGCATTTTATAATAGAAATGATTTGGGATTATTGGGAGGAGAACAATTAATATTAAAACCATATAATGAGAAAATAAATTGTCATTATTTATATTTTTCTTCTAAAGTTTTCTCTAAAGAACTAAGAAAGTACGCTACTGGAATTAAAGTTTTTAGATTTAACATTAATGATTTAAAGACTATATATACTGCCACACCTCCTCTTAAAGAACAAAAAGAAATAGCAGAATTTATAGAAATAGCTACTACAAAAATCGCTACAGCCATATCCTTAAAACAGAAAGAGATTGAGAAGTTGAAGGAGTATAAAATGAGTTTGATTGATGGGGTTGTTACTGGGAAAGTGAGAGTTTGTTAGAATATGAAAGAAAAAGAACAAATAAATTTTTTTAGACCTGTAAGCTCATTAATTGGTAAAACATTTATTGTTAAAGACTATCAGCGAGGCTACAAATGGGAATCTAAAGAAATATTAGAGTTACTAAATGATTTCAACGAACACAGTGAGAATGATGGAAAATATTGTTTACAGCCAGTAATTGTTAGAGAAAATGAAGATGGCTCATTGGAATTGATTGATGGACAACAAAGAATTACAAGTCTTTATCTTTTATTAGTTTTTCTAAAAAAATCAAATAATGACATATATTATATATCTTATGAAACAAGAACAGAAAGTAAAGAGTTTTTGTTTCATAAGATAATTGAACTTAATCAATATGTTGAAACTGGTTTAAAGTGGGAAGAATTTATTGCTATTGATGGATTTGAAAAATATGACAACGTTGATATTTATCATTTTTATACTGTTTATAAAACTATTCATGACTGGTTTATTGAAAAAGATGAAGATTTCAAAATAAATTTCCTAGAGAAGGTTTTAAACATAGTACATGTGATTTGGTATGATATCGATAAATCTCAAAACAATACTTCAATAGATGTTTCTGCTGAAGAAGTTTTTTTAAATCTTAATGCTGGTAAAATAGCATTGACTAGTTCTGAATTGATAAAGGCACTTTTTATATTAGAATGTAAAAATAATAATTCAAAAGAGATTTATAAACTTAAAGCAACAGAGTTAGCTTTAGAGTGGGATCAAATTGAAAATAAACTTCATGATAATTCTTTTTGGTTTTTTATTTGTGATAACGACCTTTATAATGATAGTTCAACCAAAATTGACTATATTTTTGATATAGTAAATAAGAGGGGTGTCAAGGATGGTGTTTTACATTCTTATTGCGTTTATGAAAAAAGGTTCAGGCTGAAAGAAGATTTAAACTGGTTAGAAGTTAAGAATACATTCAATAAATTGTTAGAATGGTATGAAGACAAAGATCTTTATCACTATGTTGGTTTTCTAATTGTAAGCAAAATAAAGTCTCTTTCTTCAATTATAACAATGAGCAAAGGTATCTCGAAAAGTGATTTTAAGAAAAAGCTACTTAAATCTATTGATAAAGAGTTTGAAAAAACTCGTAAACAAGAAAGCGGAAGCGATTATTATGTATATCAGTTAGAGAATTTAGATTATCGTGACTCAAGAAAGGAGTGTGAAAATTTATTGATTTTGTTAAACATAAATTATTACATCAATAATCTGAGTGACAATAAATTTCCATTCGAATTATACAAATTAGAAAAATGGAGCGTGGAACATATCAATCCTCAAAATCCGCGTGAATTTGATAATGTAGGTTCAATAAAAAACTGGCTTTTATCAAACAAAGAATATTTTACAAAACAAAATAAATCCTTATCAATTAGTAAGCAAATAGAAATAGTACTAATCTATTTTGATAAAATAGATATTAATGATAAAAGAAAACTTTCTGAATTGAAATTTGACAAAACAAAGACAACAAAGTTAGAAGAATTAATTGAAGCTATAAGTAATGAATTGAACCTTCATGGCATATCTAATTTAGCACTATTGGACAGAAATTCTAACAGTAAATTAGGAAATAAGCTTTTTTTAGAAAAAAGAGAAATAATATTAAAGCTTGATCAAGATGGGAAATACATGGACTCGAAGAATAATGAAAAGAAAGTCTTCATTCCAATTTGTACTAAAAATGTTTTTTCAAAAATATATACCACAGATAAAAATAGTGTAGCTAATTCATTTTTCGGAAAATCAGATATGGATTCTTATTTTGAATTTATTGAAAATCAATTAAAATCATTTTTACCTAATCTTAAAGGAGCTTAAATGAGTATAGAGAATTATAATACATTCTGGAGTATCATAAATGATAATAAAATTGAAATTCCCACAATTCAAAGGGATTATACTTATGGTAGAAAATCGGCAACAACAATTAGAGAAAAATTAGTTGCTGATATAATAAATAGTATAATTGTTCCAAACCCTCTCAATCTTGATTTCGTTTATGGTAAACTTTTAGGTAAAGAAAACCATATAACACAAGAACGAAATAAGAATAATATTAGATCTTTATTAAAAACAATTAAACTATATGCTTCTGATTTGAATATAGAAATTTCTGATGAAGTTGTAAGTCGTAATGCTAAGCTAGAAGGGAAAATAAATTTCATCCCTTTAGATGGTCAGCAAAGATTGACTACTTTATTTTTAATTCATTGGTATATAGCACAAAGAAATAATGATGTAATTGCTTTGAGTTCATTAAACAAGTTTAGTTATTCTACAAGGCTTAGTTCTAAAGAATTTTGTAAAATATTATGTTTTAAACAATACAATTTTGATTCTAAAACTGATTCTGTTTCAGATTTGATTTCAAATAGTGAAGAATATTTTTCTTCATGGAAAAAAGATCCAACAGTAAATAGTATGCTAATTGTCATTGATGAAATACATAAATTATTTAAATCTAAGGATGTTGATTATAAAGATTGCTGGAATAAATTAACTAATGAAAATTTAATCACATTTGATTTTTTTGATTTAGATGATTTTGAATTAACAGACGATTTGTATATCAAAATGAATGCTAGAGGCAGACATTTGACGAATTTTGAAATATTCAAATCTTGGTTAATTAAAGATTATGATGGTGTTATTTTGGAAGATGATTGGAAAAAGAAATTTGACATTAAATGGTATGATTTGTTTTGGAAGGCTAAAGAAAAATCAATTTATAAAATTGATTCAGAGTTTTTACAACATTTCAAAATTCTATTTTTAGGAGATTATATGAAGTCTCAAAATTCAAATGATTCAAGGATGAATGATGATGCTGAATTAGAAAATTATGATACTGAAACCTTAGATTTAGATGATTTTAAATCTGTAATTGGAATTTTAAGAAAAAAAGATTCTAATCCTTTAGAGATTTTCCAAAACTATGATTTATTCAAAGATAAAATTAATGAATATGTCGAAATTCTAGATTTAGCATCTTCAGTAGCTTTTATTAATCAAGATCAATTATTAAAAAAATATATTGATACTGATTTGTTTAAGCTCCTTTTTGGTGAAAAACTGAATAAATTGACCTGGTGGGATACAACTTTACATTATGCTATAACAAGATATTTATTAAAAGTTGAGAATAATTCAACTTATTTTAGTGAATGGGTGAGAGTAATTTCTAACTTAATTTATAATACCAAAATAGATACTCCAAAATTATTTATTGAAGCAATAAGAAGTATAGATTTATTAATTGATAGAGTTGACTCAAAAAACATATATCAAGTAATAAATACTTTAAGAGAAGAAGAAATGATCTTCTTTTCTCCATCACAAAAAACGGAAGAAATTTTTAAGGCACAATTAATAGTTCAAGATAATAGATGGGAAAAACTATTTATTGAAGCAGAAAATCATATTTATTTTTATGGACAAATAGGCTTCATATTTAAACTATGTAATAGCCCGATTGATATTAATACTTTTACCATTAATTATACAAAAGTAGCGTCGTTATTTTCTGAAGAAGTACTTAATGATACAACATTTTTACTCACAAGAAGTTTACTAGCAATAGGTGATTGCTTTTATATAAATGGGAACGAACGAATTTTTAATTCAAATGTAAGAGGAACTCTCAGAAATAGAACTGAAAATTGGCGTAAGTTTTTTGATTCAAAACTAAATTTCATCGAAACTATAATTAATAGACCTGATTTTAATGCAAATAATATAATCCAGTCTCTTAATTCTATTATTAAAACTGAATTCCCAAATTCAAAAGGTAAATATCATGGCAAGTTTGTAAATAATTATAAATTATTTCTTTACGCCAAAAAGAACATTATCAGACAACATAATAAAAATTATTATTTATTAAATTCAACAAGAATTTCAGGATATTTTGTTGAACTTTACACATATGCTTGGTTTTTGAAAAATGAAAAAGGTTGTTCTATTATTCCAAAATATGAAATTTCATATGACTATGTGAAAGGACAGGATAATGAACCTGGTATTGTTTTTAAGAAAGGGGACTTAACGATAAATTTGAGAAGAAATCATAACACGAAAAAGTATTATATTCATAAAGAAAAGCAATTATTAGAATTCAAGACAATTGAAGAATTCATTGATTCAATAAAATAAATTATTATGCCAAGCCAAACTAACGAAGCAGCCTTAGAGCAAGCCATAGAAAAAAAACTAACAGGTTCTTGTTTAGAAGAAAACAAACAAGCCGGTAATGTAAACGACCCAAGAGCATTGTATCGTTTAGGCAATGGCTATTACATTGGTCAGGCTAACGATTTCAATGCAAAATATGCTATTGATGAAGTACGTTTTTGGCATTTTCTAGAAACTACCCAAGCCGAAGAATTAGCAAAAATTCAAAAACAAAGCGATTGGAAATTAAAGATTCTAGAGCGTTTGGATCGTTTGATAAAAAAGTATGGGGTTTTAAAGTTACTCCGAAAAGGCTTAGAAGTTGATGATGCACACTTTACTTTGTTTTATGTATTGCCTTTGGCAAGTAGTAGCAAAACCGTAAAAGATAATTTTGAAAGCAATGAGTTTAGTGTTACACGACAATTGCGTTATTCGGTAACCAATCCAGCGGAAGAAATAGACATGGTTTTGTTCATCAATGGTCTGCCCTTCTCTACTATGGAACTCAAAAACCATTGGACAGGACAAAACGCAAAAGTACATGGTCAAAATCAATATAAATTTAAAAGAGATATCAGCCAACCTTTATTGCAATTTGGGCGCTGTATTGTCCATTTTACACTGGATACTGATGAAGTTTATATGACTACCAAATTAAATGGTGCAGGTACTTTCTTTTTGCCTTTCAATTTAGGAAACAAACACGGAAAAGGAAATCCACCCAATCCGTTTGGACACAAAACATCGTATTTGTGGGATGAAGTGTTGACCAGAGAAAGTGTTGCTAATATCATTCAGCATTTTGTACGTTTTGATGGTTCGGAGAAAGATGGTTTGAATAAAAGAACTTTGTTTTTTCCACGTTACCATCAATTAAATGTAGTTAGAAGAATTATTGCCGATGCCAGTAAAAAAGGGGTTGGACAGAATTATTTAATTCAACATTCAGCTGGTTCAGGAAAATCAAATTCCATTACTTGGGCTGCTTATCAATTGATAGAAACTTATCCAGAAAGTGATACATTACCAGGAAGTAAAGGCACTTCCAATCCTTTATTTGATTCGGTTATTGTAGTTACGGATAGACGGTTATTAGACAAACAACTTAGGGACAACATTAAAGAGTTTTCTGAAGTAAAAAACATAGTGGCTCCTGCTTATTCTTCTAAAGAACTAAAAGAAAGTTTGGAAAGTGGCAAACGGATTATTATTACCACTATTCAAAAATTCCCTTTCATTATAGACGGTATTGCCGATTTGAGCGACAGACGCTTTGCTGTTATTATTGATGAAGCACACAGTAGTCAAAGTGGTACTGCTTCGGATAATATGAATCGAGCTATGGGTGTTGCTAATATTGAATCTGAAGATGAGGATAGCTATGATACACAAGATAAAGTTAATCAAATAATGCGTTCTCGAAAAATGAAAGACAACGCTTCTTATTTGGCTTTTACAGCTACTCCCAAAAGTATTACTTTAGAAAAATTTGGGGTACAACAAGAAGATGGAACATTTAAGCCTTTTCACTTGTATTCTATGAAACAAGCTATTGAGGAAGGTTTTATTTTAGATGTATTGGCAAACTATACTACGTTTAAAAGTTATTACGAAATAGAAAAATCGATTGAAGATAATCCGTTATTTGATACTACAAAAGCTCAGAAAAAATTACGCGCTTATGTGGAACGACACAAAGAAACTATCGCTTCTAAAGCGGAAATAATGATGGATCATTTTATTCATAAAGTAGTCAATACTAAAAAACTAAAAGGAAAAGCCAAAGGAATGGTGATTACTCAAAGTATTGAATCGGCTATTCGTTATTATTTTGCCATAAAAAATATAGTAAAAGACAAAGGCAATCCTTTTGAGATAGTCATTGCTTTTTCGGGTAAGAAAATGGTGGATGGTATTGAATATAGTGAAGATGGTTTGAATAACTTCCCAGAAAAAGACACTAAAGACAAATTTGATGAGGATAATTATCGCATTTTAGTGGTTGCGAATAAATACCTAACTGGTTTTGATCAGCCTAAATTGTCTTCGATGTATGTGGATAAAAAACTACAAGGGGTTTTGGCTGTACAGGCTTTATCTCGACTAAACAGAGCTGCTGATAAATTAGGTAAGAAAACAGAAGATTTGTTTGTATTGGATTTCTTTAATTCGGTAGAAGATATCAAAGAAGCTTTTGACCCTTTTTATACCGCTACAACATTAAGTGGTGCAACAGATGTAAATGTATTGCATGAAATTAAAGGGATTTTAGATGATGTGGGCGTTTATGAATGGCATGAAGTAGAAGATTTTGTTACTAAGTATTTTAATAAAGTAGATGCGCAATTGTTAAGTCCGATTATTGATATAGCAGCTGAACGTTTTAATACTGAATTAGAGTTAGAAGATGCCGATAAAGCGGATTTTAAAATTAAGGCGAAACAGTTTGTTAAAATCTACGGTCAAATGGCTGCTATTTTAAAATATGAAGTACTAAATTGGGAAAAGTTATTTTGGTTTTTGAAGTTTTTAATTCCTAAATTAATTATTAATGACACTATTGATCCTATTGACGAACTATTAGAATCTGTTGATTTATCTACCTATGGATTGGAACGTGTTAAACTAAATGAAAGTATTGGCTTGGATGATTCGGAAACTGAATTAGACCCCCAAAACCCAAATCCTAGAGGTGCACATGGTAATGATGAGGATTTAGATCCTTTAGATTTAATTATTAATAGTTTTAATGAGAAATGGTTTCAAGGTTGGGATGTTACTCCAGAAGATCAAAGGGTTAAATTTGTTACATTAACAAAACAGATACAAGCGCATCCTGATTATTTATCTAAGGTGGCTGAAAATAAAGATATTGCCAATAGGGATTTGGCTTTTAAAAAGATACTTGATGAAATCATGTCGCAACAAAGAAAAAACGAATTGAATTTGTATAAGCTCTATGCTAAAGATGATGCTTTCTATCAGGCTTTCTTTGACACCATGAAACGAATGGTTGGGGTGAATATGTAAAATGTGTTGAACCTACGGCTTTGAAATTGATGGTGAATTATTGATGGTTGATTATTAATGGTAAATTGTTGATGATTGATGGTTAATGATGTTGTTTGTGGAGTTGCTGATGCGATGCTTTTGGCATGACAAGATTGGGGATTTGGTTTGTGGTTAAATATACCGAACCTACGGCTCTTTTTCCTCGTGGTACGTTGTAATGACAGGGTTGAAACCCTGCCTTACAAATATATCGAGCCGATGGCTCTGAAATTGATGGTGAATTATTGATGGTTGATTGTTAATGGTCTTGTTTGAGGAGTTGCTAATGGGATCCTTTCAGGATGACAAGTTTGTGGATCATGATTGATTGTTAATGGTCTTGTTTGTGGAAATATTCAACTTGAAACCTACAATTTGAAACAACTTTCATCTGTAAGCTTTCAACTTATAATTAATAGAAAAAACCCGCAAAACAGATTGTTTTACGGGTTTCTTTATGGTATGCTGTGCTATTGAAGGATTATAAATTGTAAGTGAGACCAAATCCGAAATAGTTACCAAATTTCCATACTTTTTCGCCTAGTTGGTCATTGGTTAAATCGGTTGGGTCTATTTCTACGTCTTTGTATTGTTCTCTAATGGTGTTTATTTTACCTACTGCTAATCCCCAAGAGATACTAAACTTTACTTTTTTAGAGGCTATGCTTATTCCTGGACCAATAGCTCCAAAGGGCGTTAAGTCTTCATCGAATGGCAGAAAAAAGCCCATGTTTAAAGTAGGTCGCACTAGATAGCCTGTTCTAAAATAGATTTCGGAGTTTAACCCTATCCCTACTGAACTTTGATTGTCTGAATTCATAAAGGCTCTCACTTGTCCTGTGGTTTCGGATGCTTTGGTATAGACCGAGTTATTTTTTAAATTGGTAATATAGAACATTCCTCCTAAATTGAAACCTATTCCTCCTGTGGTTTTAAATTGTCCTACTTTGGTTTGGTAGGGTGTATCGTCGTTTTTGTTTTTAAGGGTAACATTTATTGCCACTTCATCATTTTCTGGAACGGTTATCGCAATGGGTGTAATGGATAAATAAGCTGGATACCAATGTATTATTTCGCTAAAAATGGCTATTTCTTCTTCTCCGAAAGTGGCATAGTTTTTTTCATAGAATTGATACAGTTGTCTTTTGTATTCTTCAATTTTATACAAATCGTTTAGGTTTAAATAGGTGTATTCTTTAAACTTTGCTAATATATTGGTTAGATCGTTGTTTAATTTTTCCTTTTCTTTATATGCTGTAGCTGCTGTTACTTCTTTTTTTGGATCGTCTATTTTGTCTTTTAATTGTGCTAGTATGTCTTTAATGCTGTAACTGTAGGAGAAATCGGCACCACTCATTTCGACTGCTATTTTCTCTAAATCGTGAAAATTATAGTTTCTAATGAAAATGGTAACGCTACCATTAACCGGCAATGCATCGGCTTTTGTAAAATTCTTATCAAACTCATCTGCTTCTCCAAAAGTATCTACATCTTTTGCTTTAAAAAGACTATTGTTTATTTTTTTGTTATGATTAGCACTAGCATCAATAATTAAATATCTATTGGTTTTATTGGCTATTAACTTCGTATCATCTGGTTCTTGAAAAGAAGGAAATGGTATCTGATTCGCATGCTCATAGGAAATTGTTTTGGAAGTGCTTTCTTTTGTACATTTTGAAATGTCTTTTACAAATATTGAATCTGTTGCACAGTAGTAATATATATATGCATTTCCTTCCAAATCTCCCTTCTTCCAAAACATAATTTTGTTTTCTGCAGCTACTTTTTTATAGTTAATTATTCCTTCAAACGTTGCTTCTGCTCCGTCTGTCATTAAATCATAGACTCCATAATTAATTGTTTTATTCTTGTTTATATCTGTTCCATGAATTAAATGAAACTCTTTTTTATTCTCATTACCATCATTAACATTTAATACTTGGTCTTTTATTTCTACTTTTATTTGTGCGTTCATACAATTGAACGTAAACAAAAGTGCTAAACTTGTGATCCATTTTTCCATAATTCGAGTGTATTGGTGTTTGTAAATAATTTTCCTCTAAAGATATAAGCATAGTTATCGCTCTTGGCTACTAAAATCCCTGTTGCCAAAAGTTCAATATTGTCATTGCTTTTAATTTTATAATATAGCGTGGCTCCGCTATCTCCTTTACTAATGTTTTTTATTCCTATTGATGAAATGGCTATCTTAAACAAATACATTTCTTTCCTTTTTCTAAAGCCGTTATACTCAACATAGCACGTGGTTGGTTTTCTATAAGGATGAAAATGAGCATATTTGGTATAGGCTCCAAACATTTTCATAGTACTTTCGTCAATGCTTATAAGGTTATCAATATCGATGTGCTCCAAAAACAAATCGTATAGTTTTTTATCTACCTTACAAACACAACGGTCGATACCATAGCCTTCAAATGTTCCAAAAGTATAGTCTATAATGGTTCCTGTCTGGGTAGTATCTCCGTTAATAACAAATTGAACGGTTCTATTAACTAAAGCATAGGAAGGGTTGTTCTCGAATTGTTTAAACTCTACATCATCGGCAAAAACATGCAGGTTTCCAACTGCAAAATAATTATCGCCATCTTTATAAACAGAAAACGAACCTTTAGAAGGGTTACTATTTAATGGGTTTGCATTATAGGCGTAGCAAATTGGGTGTGTTTCTATAGCCGATATTGCCGTTAGTTGTGAGGTATAGCGATACTCTAAATAGTTCTTCAAATAGAAGGTATTGTAGTTTATTGTAATAGAACCACTAAAGGTAACGCGTTGCAATTTTCCTTGTGCAGTATCGCTCATAAACTCTACTTCTATTATTTTTTTATACAGTTTTGTCTTTTCGTCTAAAATGGTGTTTAAACCATAAGAAACCACTCCGTCTATTGCCGCAATGTCGTCTTTATACAGTTCAAAAAGTTGTTCTGCAATTTCATATTGAGAAGTTTCAGACAGTGCCATTAGTTCATCGGCAGTATCATAATTGGTATAGGTTTTTTCGTCGGCTAGAACTTGTTGGGTATTTTTTAATTTAAACAGAATATCAAGAATATCATGCCAAAATTTTGAACCTAGACTAATAAAAAGTCCAACCAATACATATCCTATTGTGTGTGTAACAACGGGTAAGCACCATGCTACTTCATGTTTTAAACCTAGGTATACAAATACAATTGTGGCTAGTGCCCAAAGCAGAAATGGGTATTTGTATACTTTTTGTTTTATTTTTAAATGATATTCGGGTAATCTTGTGAATAATATGATACTGACAGACCAAATAAAGAAGAACATATATAAAAAGCCTACAACTTGGTAGGAATCTATTGTTTCTATGTTATGACCGCTTATGGGTACTGTTTTGATGTTGGTTTTTATGGCTCGAATAATTTCAAATAAATTCGCATTTGCTAAAGTGGCAATAATAACACCAATAAGTATATTAATAACCATTAACCGATATTCTCGCTCTTTTTCTCCTGCTAAAGTGGGTTGCCTGTAGGATAAAATATCGAGTTTGACTTTTAGGTGGGTAATCCATTTTTTATCGTATCTATATAGAAAAGGAATGTAGAGTATTTTCCCTTGAAAATAGAGTTTTGCAAAATTTGAGGCTCTTTCAGAGATGAGGCTTAACATCATCATTATTGTGCTAAAAGAAATTAAAAACTCTGTAGAACTCATCTATATATTTTTTATGGCTTAATTGTAAGTAAAGATAAGCAGTTAATTACCAATATGCAATTTGTTTTAAGTTTTAAGTGCTCTGTTATAGATGTTCAGTATTCAGTTTACGGTTTACAGTCTTTAATGTTTGCGGATAAAGATTGTGAGTATATAAAATCTGCTAAAATCAAAAGAATCTGCGTGATAATAATTAATCAACCAAATTAATCAATTTAGAATTTACTCCTATTTTGTAGCGTTTCTAATGAAATACTTTGACAAGATAATTAAATACAAACAAGTTTTAAAAATAAAAACAAGTTATTATAATTGTATTCCATAATCAAATTACTTTTAACTTTTTAATCATTTATTCTTTTGATTTTAATTACTTTACACTATATTAATAAGATAATTACATAAATACAAATATCTTTCAAAAATAAAAACAAGTTATTGCAATTGTATTCCGTAATCAAATCATTTTCAACTTTCAACTTTCAACTTTTGCCTTTCGCCTTTTGACTTAATAATACAAGACAAACCCCATTGTGTTGCACAATGCATAGTGTCTTTCGTAGAGTTCTTCTACAAGAGCTACAACATCGTCATATTCCTGACAAAGGGAAAAGTAAGGATTATCTAAGACGGTACTTAATATGGGTACTGGTTTATTATATCCTGAAACGGCTTTTGCTCCTGTAACGTCAAGAAAGTACTGTGCTCCTTCTTCGTCTAAATCCAAACGCATGGTATTGGTAAAGTGAATAATTTTATCGGTTAGTTTGCCTTCAAAAAACTCAGCAATTTCTTCTAAGGTATAATAGTAATCGTCTAATTCTATTTTATTTCCTTCTCCTTCAAAAACTAAGTATAGTATGGCATAGTCTTTAAAGCTTTTGTCTTCATAGAGTAACGTACTTAGGCTTTCTTCTAAACCTTCAATACAATCGCAGGTTTTGTAAACATTGGTTATTCCGAAATGTAGCGCTAGGTTTTCTAACGAAGGGAGTATTTGGCTTTTATTGTTTTCAGTTACATCGGCTACACCTTCTAGGCAGTAAATATATTTGTCTGGATACATTTTTTAATCTTTCTGCAATATTAGTAATTATTGATGGTTACTAGTTGATGGTTGATGGTTAATTTTCAATTATTAATGGTAATAGTTGATGGTTGAACACTACACACACTTACAAATCTATTTACAAATACAAACACATTTACATGGTAACACTTCTTTCGACCTTGTACTTTTTAAGTTGTAACTAATCATCAATAACTCCCTCCTTTTTTCTATCTTTGCTTCTTTATTACACTATTTTATATCACCATGCTTTCACCAGACAATTCGGAATTAATTCAATCGCTTAAAGCCTTTCAAAACAATAGAGACAACGAACATTTTATGGCTGTTTTTAATGCACTACAAAAAGAGGAAACTTTTTTGGTTGTGCCAACAACTATAGATGACAAAGTAAAATCTAATAGTTGGTCTACGCTTGAAAAGGGGGACACTATTACTTTTTCGACCGTTTTCGACATGGATGGTTTGAAAGTTTTTGGGGTATTTACTTCTCCAGAGAAGTTAATGGCTTGGGCTAGCGATATGAAGCCTTATAAAATGATTCCAGCAAAAGCGGTACTCGAAATTGCACAGGAACAAGGTTTTGGTCGTATTGTTATTGATAGTGACCAAGATACTATGTTTGTATTAGAAAAAGCGGCTCCCAATATAAAAACGGAAGTTATTGAAGAGGCTACAGAAGTATTGGTTTGGCATCCAGAAGCACCTATTGATGGAGCAAACAAATTGCAATTGCAAACTGCTTTCAAAAAGATTTCTGCTATAGATGAGGTATTTCATTTTGGTATGACAAAAAATGACGAAAGGGTTTTTACTTTGGCTTTTGTTATTAAAAACCATACCGAGAACAGCAGAAAAGCGGTTATTAATGCTATTAATGAAGGAATGCAAGGGCACACTTTGGATTTTCCTTTAGAAGTGATGTATTTGACTACTGAAGAGGATTGGTATGCAACTGCACAAAAAATGATTCCTTTCTACAAAAAATAACCGAATGGACCGCTACTCTATTGTGTTTCAACCACCAGAATTAGTACTTAACGAAATAAAGGCGATGAAGGCAGTATTAGCTGAAAAAATTGGTTGGTATCACAGTAAAAATTCTTTAGGACATATTACAATTTGTGAGTTTGAAACTACTGAAGAGCCCTTGGTTATTATTAAGAGAAAACTAAAGCGAATTTGTGCTACAATTGATGCTGTTGATGTAGTATTGAATAATTTTAATTCCTATCCTAATGGTGCTTTTTTTATTGCTCCAGATGCTACTTCTACGCTATCGTTGAAAACTATTATGAAGGAAGTGACTACCGAATTGGGTTTGAAAAACAGCTATAAAAGCAATGCTCCTCACCTTTCTATTGGTCGAAAATTATCGGAAGAACAACTACAAATGGCTAATCAGCTTTTTACAACTATACATTTGACGTTTATTGCTAAAGGATTGGTTTTACGAAAGCTAGACACTACAAAAAAACAGTTTGAAGCCATTGATTATTTTCCTTTTGAAGGCAATTCTCATTTGAAACCTGTTCAAGGTGTTTTGTTTTAATGGGCCAAACTAGGTTTATTATACCAGTAAATTCAAATAATAAATGGTATTAATAGAATTTACCATCTACATAATACCAAATTCCTTTTTCTTGTTTGAAAGTAGATTTTTCATGATGCACTTGTGCTTGCAGTGTTTCATCTATATAATAGGCTTTAAATTCTACTATAGCACCTTCAGCTTGTACAACCTCTAACTTTAACCAAGTATTTGTTTTTGACCATTCCAAAACGTCTTTCTTTTTATAATGTCGTCGTTGTGAAATGTGTGTGGTTTGTATTAAATAATCGGCTTCTTGCAATGCATAGGCTGTATATCGAGAGCGCATTAACTGTTCTGGTGTTGTTGGATTTTTTAAGGTGTAAATATAGGGTTTACAGCAGTTTTCAAATTCTAACTCTGATTTACAATAGCATTTCATTTTTTAAAAGTTTGGGCAAAAATATTTAAATCATTATAAAAAGAACACTAATTCCATAAATTTTACAATTCTATTTATGAAATTAGTGTCCGCAATCTATTTTTTAACCCAAATTACGCAAGATTTTTTTCAATTATCCTTTTAGTAAATTGATACTTACTGTAGCATAGTCTGTATTTGGAAACTTTTTAAAATACATTGGATCAGGAAACAATCCTGCTTCTGCAGCGATATTGTGTAGCACATCTATTTCAACAATAAACTGATCTGAAAAGCCATGTGTAGCATCATAGGCAGTGGCGGCCGTTTTACCAATATTTTGAGCAGTTAATTTTGAAGAAACTGTGTGTAATTCAATTATTAACAATCCGTATTTTTGAACATAAGGCGACCATTTTTTCAAGTGTTGCAACAAATTATCTTCTACCGCATTGTTCGCAATGCGTTCTCCTCTATGTGCAAAAGCTCCCGTTGAAATGCTTACTCTATCTTCTTTTTTAATCAATGGTTCTTCCCAAATACGGTTATGATCTAAAAAGGTTCTCACGTTTAATAGGTCTTTCAAATCGATAGTGTAATTCTCTAATAAATCTTTTGCTAACAAATCGGGTCTTCCAATATCGCCCCAAATTACTTTTGCCCAAATATCGGCTTTAATAAGATTGGCTCTAGTTACTTTCAAAGCGGCTTGGTTATAATCGGCTCCAACTAAGAATAACGGATGTTCTTCTAGCATTTTTCCACGCAATGTTTGTCGTTCAATTACTTCAAAAATATGTTGTAAAAAAGCTCCGTTTCCACAACCCATGTCTAAAATACCTTTAGGCTGCTCGTGAATTGGTTTGTTAAATACTTCTATAATAATTTCATCAATGACTTTAAAATAGGTAGCATGTGCACCACCACTTCCCCAAACGTTCATTTCTCTATTCACGTGTATTTCGTCTTCATTATGGGCAATTTCTCTTAACAAACTAGGGTTACCAAACAATAAGGTTTCTAGTTTTTTAAACATTGGCAAATAGGACACTGTTACACCATAGGCTGTAGCTCTTTTTGCAAAAAACAAACCTATTTCTGTGAATTGATAATTTCCGTTTTTTTCATTGAACCAACCTAAATAGGTGAAGAAGTTCAAAATCGATTTAAAAACTTCGGGTTGTTTGTGAAACTCTTCTGGACGGAAAGAGGTTTCCATAAAGTATTTATGAAACATTCCCGACATTCCAAGACTTACTATAATGGGTGCCACTAAATACCCTTCAATATGAAGTAGAACTTGTTCTTCAATGGCTTTTTTATCTAAGTCTTCTGATAAGGTAATACCAAAATTATTTCTGCATTTATCGAAAATAACATCTAATTGCGTTATTGAATCTGTAGCAATACGAACAGAGGTGAATAGCTCGGTTTCTTTTAGTAAAGTAACGACATCTTCGTATAAAGGAAACAGTGAAAAAGCATAACTACTTTTTTCATTTACTTTTACTGTAATGGTATCGGTTGTTGTGTCAATATCGTATTCTAAAAATCCTTGAGAAGCTAGTGTTCGTAAGGAAACATTTAAATATCCTTCGTTGGCTTTAAATTTCTCTGTTAATTCTGACAGCGTAATTTCTTCTTTTTCTAAAATATAGGCTGTTATACCTTTTTTATATAGCATATAAGCAGAAGGTGCTGTTACTATTCCGTCAAGATGCTGGAATATTCTTTGACGGTATTCTTTCTTTTCTGTCATGTTATTGTTTGTTTGTAATCAAATTTAAGCAATAATAGTATATTTTTATGCTAACTATTATTTTTAATCTAAAATAAGAAGTAAAAATACATTAAAAAAAAATAGTATTATTCAAACTATAGTTTTTTAGCCTAGAATTAACTCAATATTTAGATTTTTCAACTTATTCGAATTAATTGTGCTATTTATAACTTTTCAAGGGAGACAAAGCAATGATTAACCTCTGTCAAAGTTTGGAACTTTATAATTAACTATTTACCTATTTACCTCTGTCAAAGTTTGGAACTTTGACAGAGGTAAATCTGCGATTATCTTTAATTTAAAAACAAGTAAATTCTTCTTTTAAATTAATTTCATGGCAATAAACAAAATTTTCTAAACCTTAAAAAAGTGTCATTATTTCATCTCTTTGCAATTTTGTTTTTGATTTAGAAACCATTGCTTTGTATGAAGAAAATTTATAGTTTGTAAAATCTGTATTTAGATCTTTTGGATTATGATGTATATAAATAATTAGTCTTTTTAGATATTCTTCAGAAACTATCTTTTTCCTCTTAAAAGGTGACTCTAGTAAAGGTCCATGTCTATTATCATATTTATTAAAAGCTTGTGTATAACTACTAATACATTTCCCTATTTGTTTACTCACATAGTTTGAAGATGAATGTAGTCCAAACTCATTTTTCAAAATAGAGGTAAAATTTTCTTTCTTTGTAATTTCATCTTCTGCTTTAATTCTTATCAAAAAATGAAAGTGATTTGGCATTAAACAATAGGCATATACATCACACACATTATCTAAGTATTTAGAAAATTTTTCTAGAAAAAAGTGATAATTCTTTTCCTCGTTAAATATATTCACACTGTTTATCCCTCTATTGTAAATATGATAAAATGAATGAGGTTCTAATGGCTCGTTAGTTATATTCATAAAATATTAAAAAAATCACAACTTAATTATATTCTCAAACTTAATAAATTTACTTATCTCTAAGTTAATTCGTTACGTTTTTTAAAAGAAATAACCTATGTCAAATTTTAGAACTTTGACATAGGTTGTAGTAATTGAAAATATTCAGAAAATGAATCTGCCACAATTTACTCAAAAAATGGCTGTATTGATAGTCATTTTTAACCGAAGTGTACTAAATTTTAAACTTGATTTTAAGTTGATTACAGTAAAACTATACTTTTTTCATTGAATATCAACAACCATCTATTTAATCTCCTTTTATTATTAATTTAAAGCTTTTAAAAACAAATAATTACAAACAAATTATGAAAAAAATTAAATTATTACTCTTAGGAGTTACTACTATCGTTATGATAGGTTGTGAAAAAAATGAGGATTTAGAAAATGTACAAACTAGTCCTTCTGCAACAAGTGAAACTTATGTTTCAAAAAGGCCTACAATAACTGCGACTGCTTCTAAAAGCACAGAAACTGGTTGGACAAAAGTCACTCGAACCGATTTAGGAAATTTAGGTCAATTTCTTAATGAAAACTTTGCTAAAACAAGGTTTAACGATCGTATTAGCATTAATGATGTTCCTAGAAATGTTAGTGTAAACGATGTGAAATTAGGAAGTGGTACCAATCCTAATTCTGGACAAAATTGGGTTACAGAACGTAGGTTTGAAGGTTCTGGCTCTTCAACTGCTGCTGGACCATATGTAAGCTGGAGACCTGTAAGCGGTTATTCTGCTAGGGTTGAAGAAAATTATTCTAATGCTACGAAAGACCTTGGTGGGTTTGTTTTATACAATAGAGCAACCACTAATACTTCGAATTGGAATGTATCAGTTACAACTGGGTTAAAAATTGGTGGGAAAATTGGTATTCCTTTTGTAACTGAAGGAAGTGTAGAAGTAAGTTTGTCTGCAACTGCTGGTGGTGGTGGTTCAAAGAGTACAACGTTTACAGAAAATTATAGAACACCGCATATTGATGTTGATCCAGGTAAAAGAGTACGCTTTGTTTTAGAAGAGAGATGGAGACCTATTAATAGTTTATGGACAGTGCCTGTAAAGTTTAGAGGTTATGTTGGTGCAGATTATGGTAAAAGAGTAAATGGTCATTATTTTTGGGCTATACCAGCTTCTTCTTATTTTTGGGATTTTCAAAATGGAAGTCAAAAGTATACGGTTAATATCGTTGAAAAATATGCACACGAAATTAGAGTAGCTGCCTATCGATTAAATTAATAGTACAAATTAAAATAATAAAGGGTAGCGTTATTGCTACCCTTTATGTTATAATTATCGTATTAAAAAATTACAATTTACTCAAAAAATTGCTGTATAGATCTTTGTATTGATAGCCTTTTTTGAATCGGTTTTTAGATAATTTTTCATGTTCTACTAATCCCCATAACAGGAATTCTTTTAAGAAGTTTTTATCTTCTTTTGCAAATTCAGGTTGGTATTTTTGTAGGATACTTTCTAAAGGTAGCACCTCATCTAATATTTTCTGATACGTTTCGTTTGTTGCATCATCGGTTAATTCAAAACCACTTTCTGCGAAGAACCATTCTAACAGTTCTGTATAAGCTGTTTTTTCATTTTCACGTTCTAATTTTTCAATCTTTGGGAAGTAGTTTGGAAATAATGTCTTAATTGCATCTCCTATTAAATATTGTGCCACCGTTGCTGCACCTTCTTGTTCGCCTTCATAAACCAATTCTACTTTTCCAGTAATGGCTGGAATAATACCCATAAAGTCGGATAATCTTACTGTTGTTTTGTCTTCACCTGCCAATAAAGCTCTTCTTTCTGCTGCTGAAATTAAGTTTTCATAAGCAGTAATACTCAAACGAGCAGAAACACCACTTTTCACATCAACGTATTCGCTTTCTCTAGCTTCAAAAACAATTTGCTCTAATAGATCTTTCGCTAGACTAGGCACATAAACTGTTTCTTGTTGGTCTTTGTCAAACTTAGCTTCTTGTTCTGTAATGGTTCTTGCAATTTGAATGGTTTCTGGGTAATGGGTTAATATTTGGGAACCAATTCTATCTTTTAAAGGTGTAACGATACTTCCTCTATTGGTATAATCTTCAGGATTTGCTGTAAAAATAAATTGAACATCTATGGGTAAACGCAATTTGAATCCTCTAATTTGAATATCTCCTTCTTGTAGAATATTAAACAAAGCTACCTGAATACGGGCTTGTAAATCGGGTAATTCATTAATGACAAAAATACATCGATTTGCACGCGGAATCATTCCAAAGTGAATTACTCTTTCATCTGCATAATTTAGTTTTAAATTGGCTGCTTTAATAGGATCTACATCACCAATTAAATCGGCAACAGTTACATCTGGAGTCGCTAATTTCTCATAGAAACGTTCGCTACGGTGTAACCAAGTTATTGGAGTTTCGTCTCCTTTTTCTGCAATTAATTCTTTTGCAAAACGAGAAATAGGATCTAAAGGATCATCATTTATTTCTGATCCTTGTACAACTGGAATGTATTCGTCTAATAATTCAATCATTTTACGCGCTAATCTGGTTTTGGCTTGACCTCGAAGTCCTAATAAATTGATATTGTGACGCGATAAAATGGCTCTTTCTAATTCTGGAATTACGGTGTTTTCAAAACCATGAACACCATCAAAAGTAGTTTCTCCTGCTTTTATTTTGTTGCGTAGATTAATTCGTAATTCGTCTTTTATGTTTTTAGGTTGGTATCCTGATTTTTTTAATTCACCTAATGTTTTTATGTTTTTCATATGTAATTTTATATTGTATTATTTTTCTTTTTTTGTTCTTTGATATGCTAATTTATTTTGGATTTCTCTTGTGGATTTATTGAATACTTCCATTCCTTCTCTTTCGCCCGAAGTTATGATACAATCACCAACGCAAACATATAGTTCTTTAGTATCATTGAACTTTTCATTCCTTTCCTCAGAATTATAAGAACAATCCAAACCGTTTGTTAGGTGGACAAATATTCCTTCTTCTGATAATAGTAAGGACATTTCTTTCAATCTATCAAATACTTGTAATTTTAAGTTTGCAAATTCATTATTGCTTTTAAACCTGTTGACATACTCAATAAACATCAATGAATTAAATATTGAATTAATTTTTAAATCTTTGAAGGAATCATAATTTGGTAAATCTAATGGTTTTGATAACTCAAACTCCCTAGCATAAATTTGGTTTACTAATGAAATAGAATCATTTTGACTAAAAGTCCAATTGGAAATTAAAATTGTAAAAACAAGAATTATTTGCTTCATTTAATATCTAATAAATATTGAATTAAAAAAAAGGGTTTTGACTCTCCCGAATTTTCGAGACAAACTGGAAACTGAAAATTATCTAATCTTCTTCTTCCTATTACTCTCATAATCTTCAAAAATCATTTCACCAAGACCTTTTAAACCAGTGTAAAATGCTTTCCCTTGATTGGCTTCGGTAAAATAATTGACAAATTGTTGCAAATAAGGATCTTTTGCAATCATGAAAGTCGTAATTGGAATGTGTAATTTTCTAGCTTGTGCTGCTTGGTTATAGCATTTATCTACAATATATTGGTCTAAACCGTTACTGTTCATGTAATATTCTCCATTTTTCTCGCGCACGCAACTTGGTTTTCCGTCCGTTATCATAAAGATTTGCTTGTTGGTATTTCTTTTTCTTCGTAGAATATCCATTGCCAATTGCAATCCTGCAACAGTGTTTGTATGATAAGGTCCGACTTGTAGATAGGGTAAATCTTTAATTTTAATAGTCCAAGCATCATTACCAAATACTAAAATATCTAGAGTATCTTTTGGATAGCGCGTGGTGATGAGTTCGGCTAATGCCATGGCTACTTTTTTGGCTGGAGTAATTCGGTCTTCACCATACAAAATCATACTGTGCGAAATATCAATCATCAGTACGGTACTCATTTGTGATTTGTGATGATTGTCTTCTACTACTAAATCATTCTCAGTAAGGATAAACTCACCTACTCCATTATTAATTTGAGCATTTTTTAGACTTTCGGTTAACGAAATTTGTTCTACAGTATCTCCGAACTGAAAGGCTCTCAAATCGCCCGTCTGCTCGTCTCCTTTTCCTGATTGTTTAGTTTTATGATTTCCTGAACCTGCTTTGTTTAAATTGCCAAATATTTGTTCTAAAGCGTGCTGACGAATGGCTCGTTCAGTTTTTGCTGTAATTGCCATTCCTCCTGAACCGTCTGGCTTTACCTCATCTTTGATGTAGCCTTTTTTCTTCAAATCTTCTACAAAATCATCAATGGTATAGTCAGGTGTGGTTAATTGGTACTCTACATCTAACTGACGTAACCAATCAATAGCTTCATCAAAATCGCCCGATGTGTGTGTGATTAATTCCTTAAAAATCGGGAATAATTTTTCGAAGGGGGTTTGAAAAGGAGCTTCGTATTTGGTAAACTGAAACCCTGTTTTATAGTCGTTCTTTTTCATAGGTTTAAAAATTATTTTTAAGCGGTAACATAGGGTATCGCTTTATAATAATTGGTATTTATTTCACTATATAATTCTATTTTTATAGCGATTTCATTAGCATAAAGGTACTCTTTCTTATATAGCAATTAAAATAACGTTTATTAATATTTCGTTAAAGGACAAAAGTTCCTTTGTTTTAAGAAAATAGAACTGGCTTAAAACAATATCTTTGCCTTTACTATACTAATCATCTATGAAAAACAAATTGCCTAAAATTAAGTTTTTACTATTTATTGGGCTATGCTGGTTCATTATTCATACTATCTATATTACTTATGACGGATTAAATGATGATATACACAAAGCAGATGTTGCTGTAGTTTTAGGAACAACTGTTCATGAAGATGGTACGCTGTCTAATCGTTTAAAAAAACGCTTGGATTGTGGTTTAGCATTATATAAGAACAATCAAATAGAAACTATAATAGTAAGTGGTGGTCTAGGAAAAGAAGGACATTATGAAGGCGATGCAATGAAAAACTATCTTATACATTGTGGCGTTCCAAATGAAGATATTATTGTGGATAACGAGGGAAACAACACAAGAGCTACAGTACAAAATGTTATAAAGCTTCAAGAAAAGTACAATTTTAAAAGTATTACTGTCGTTTCTCAATATTTTCATATTACGAGAACTAAAATGTTATTTCGAAAAAATACTACTATTTCAATCTATAGTGCTAGTCCTTATTATTTTGAATTTAGGGATGTTTATTCGCTTATTAGAGAATTCTTTGGTTATTATCTACAATAAAATAATCTATCAATAGTAAGCTGTTAGAGTTTTTTTAGTAATCAAAAAGTATTAAAATGATTATTTGAACCACTCGATCCATCTGCAGTAAATACATAATATTGTTTGTCATTTCCTGGATATGGAACAATAATAGCTGATTGTATAGATGAATTATTTCCCTTTAGTCCAGAAGCTCCAATAGCTCTTTGTACATGATTTCCGTCCCAAAGTTTACTACCATCAGTATAAAACAAGAGTGTGCCATTTGTATCTGAAATTGAAGCACAACCTTCTTTTGCATCTATTGAGTTTCCTTGTGTTGGTACCGAAGTAGAAAAATCTAGTCCAGCATTACCACCAAAAATCCAATTGTTGTTAATCATACTATTTTTTTTAAAAATTTATGATAGAAATCTACTTTCATCACCATCCAAAATAATTAGTTAACCAATCTCTTCAACAAGGATAGAATCACCCTTTTTTAATAAAACCAAATATTAAAAAAAGATTATTTTTTAATATTAATAACTGTATTTCAGTAAATTACATATTAATTTTTATATTTTTACTTAAAAAAAAACAGGTATTTATACCTATACCCATTCATTCTACAAACATTAATTTTACAATAACTAAAACCAACATAACAAATAAACAAAGAAGATGAAAAAAAATGTATTAAAATTAAGTGGATTATTTCTGCTTACTCTTACGCTAGTAGTAGCATGTAAGCCGAAAGAAGAAGAAAAAGTAGAAACAGAAGTTGCTAAATTAGAAATTACACCTACAGATTATCTACCCAATGATGTTTTACAATCTTGCGTAGTTAGCTCTACTGATTTTAATTCTTGGTTCGAAAGCGGAACAGCGACAGAAAATGGAGCTGTTAAAGCTGCCAATAGTGTTACTTTTGGACACAAAGACAATTGTGATTTTTACAAATGGTCGGAGCAAATGTTTCTATGGATTACATCACCTAATACAGGTGTTTACGGTACCAGTGGACGTGTTTTTGAATCTCCTGTATTTTATACCGTTTCTCCAGAGTTTGGTAATAATGAAAGAAAATTAATTCCGCATGCACCAGGAATATTATTAAGTGCATTACCTAGTTTAGAAAAAAGTGTGGGTGTTGATAGTGAAGAAGGACAAGCAACAGGAGATGCTTTAATGTCTAAAAATGGTGCATTAATATATTATATAACAATGGTTAATGATGTTTATGCTCAGTTTTTATCTGCAGTTAATGCAGGAAAAATGAAAGGAGATCAATTTCCAACAACACAAGCTGAATTAGATGCTATTATTGCTTATGCAAAAGCGAATAATATGCCATTACCGGACGCTACAGCGCTAGCAATGGAAATTAAAACTTCTTGGGTAGATGCAAGTACAATTGATCCAAAAGATTTAGATCGCTATGTAGTTATTGATGCTTTAGTACCAACTTACGATAAAACACCTACAAAATGGACTATTCTTGAAAAGACGCAACAAGTAAAACTAGCACTTTTAGGCGTACATATTGTGGGTAGTACAGCAGGACATCCAGAAATGGTTTGGTCTACTTTTGAACATCAAGAAACTACTCCTAATCTAAGTTATAGCTATCTAGATAAAAATAATAAAACAAAAACAGTTTCTGCTGATACTAGTGGTTCTTGGGTATTGAATTCTAAACCAACAGATACTACAAATATTAATATTTCTCACATGACATTTAGTCAAGAAACAAGTAGTATCATTGCTACAACAAATAATACTATAAGTCCAAGTAATACTTCAAGAACAAAACCTTGGGGTGTTGCAAATGCAGGAGTACCCAATCCGGAAAATGCAAGTGTTGCTGCTTCCAATAGTCAAGTGTTGTCAATAAACAACTCTGTATTTTCTCAATTAATAGGTACAGATGTACGTAGAAATTATTTATTCATTGGATCAACTTGGACAGATAGTGGAAAAGCACCAAACGGTAGTAGCTACTCAGCAACTAATACGGGTAGCGGTGTTGCTATTGGAACAAGTCAATTGGCTAATTCTACTATGGAGACGTATATCCAAAATGGAACTACATATAACGAAAATGGATCTTGTTTTTATTGTCATCATGATTTTGCAAAAACAGGCCCAACTTTATTACCTAGTAAATTGAGTCATGTTTATGCAGATATAGTACGATGGAAGAATGCAAAAGTAGTTACATCTAAATAGAGTGTTTTTATTTATATAAATTTAAGTTTTGATTGTTTTGAATATGCTAAAAAGTTGATTCCCACTTCGTTTTAGCATATTCTTTTTTTATATACCCCTAACTTTAAAATAACAACATAAAAAAACATAGCGGATATTTTTATCCTTTATAAAAAATACTATATCTTTGCAGTATTAAATCAATAGGCTATGTTTTCAAAATCGTGTGAGTATGGATTAAGAGCTATAATATATATCGCTCAACAAACCGAACATAACAATAAGGTAAGCTTAACAACTATATCTGAAGCTATTGATTCTCCACAAGCATTCACTGCTAAAATTTTACAACAACTTACCAAAAATAATGTAGTTACCTCTATAAAAGGTCCTTATGGTGGCTTTGTTATTGAAAATGACAAAATGAAAACAGTTACACTAAGTGAAGTAGTAAAAATTTTAGATGGCGACTCTATCTATACGGGTTGCGGATTAGGTTTAAGTCAGTGTAATGAAGCCAATCCTTGCCCACTCCATTTTAAATTTATAGCTATTAGAGAACAACTTAAAGAAATGTTAGAAAACACTTCTTTAGAAATGCTTGTTACTGATATGAGTACTCAAAATTTTTGTTTAAAGCGATAACTTATTTTTTAAACTCTAAATAAAAGATAAAAAGGTCTTTTTATACTTATTATGAAAACAACACTAAAAATAACCACTGCAATTGCCTTTATATGGATAGGGTTTGTTTGTGCGATTAGTTTTATGGAAGCTTGGTTAAAGTTTCAAGCACCCAATATTACAACAGCTCTTGGTTTAGGAATTGGTCAGCTCGTGTTTGGTGCACTCAACAAAGTAGAATTATTCTTGAGTACCAGCATCATTGTCTTATTGTTATTGCAAATTAAAAAAACTAAAAACATCAATCTATATTTTATTATCGCTTTTGTCATTCTCCTGTTGCAAACCTTTTGGTTATTACCTGCACTGAATGAAAGAGCCATCAAAATTATACAAGGAATTACCACATCAAAAAGTCAACTTCACTTTGTTTTCGTAGCGCTAGAAATCATCAAAGTGATAAGTCTTTTTCTTTTTGGTAAAAATCAATTAAAACAATTACAATAATGAAAAAAACGTCACTTACAGAGAACTGTGTCTATAACGAAACAAAGCCTGCAATATCGGTACTATTAGAGACAGAATCTTCAAAAGAGATTCGAATTTTGCTTCAAAAAGATCAAGTAATGAAAGCACATAAAGCTCCATTTCCTATAGTTATTGAACTCTTTGAAGGTGCTATTCAATTTGGTGTAGATACAACAAAATACCAATTAAAAAAAGGAGACCTTATTTCGCTTGAAGCGAATGTAGTTCATGATTTAACAGGTATTGAAGATTCAATTATCCGATTAACATTGCACAAAAAAGACACTGTAGAACGTGTTAACAACGTACTTTAAAAACTAAAAAAAAGAAGAAAATGAAAAAAATATGGTTTGCATTTATTAGTGTTGTGGTACTATCCTTCGTCGCACTAATTTGGGTGGGAACAGAAATCTATCAAACCCAACCTCCTATTCCTGAAAAGGTAATCGTAAAAAACACTAATGAAACAGTCTATACTAAAGAAGATATTCAAATAGGTCAGAATGTTTGGGAATCTATTGGAGGAATGGAAGTAGGTTCTATTTGGGGACACGGTAGTTATGTGGCTCCTGATTGGACAGCCGATTGGATTCACAAAGAAGCGATGTTCATGCTAGAAGCGTGGGCGAAAAAAGATTTTAACTTGTCTTATGATGCCTTAGATACTGAAAAGAAAGCGGCTTTAAAAGCACGTTTAATTCAGCATATTAAAACGAATACTTTTGATGCTTCCTCTAAGGCTATTACTATTTCGCAAGAACGTTATGATGCCATTCAGAGCAATATAAAACATTACACCAAAATATTCTCAGAAGGTAAAGCAGAATATGCAATTCCGAAAGGAGCTTTAATGGACAAAGAGAAATTAGCACAGCTAAATGCTTTCTTGTTTTGGACTTCTTGGGCAGCAAGTACTAATAGACCTAATCATAAGTATACCTATACTTCCAATTGGCCTCATGAACCTTTGATTGATAATAATATTACAGATGATTCGATAATTTGGTCGGGTTTATCAATCGTTTTATTATTACTGTTCATCGGAATACTTACTTATTATTATTTATTAAATCATGAAAAAGGAGAATTAATCGATAAACCAGAAAGTGATCCGTTAACGAATCTGAAGTTATTCCCTTCTCAAAAAGCCATTTTGAAATACTTCATTGTAATTTCATTACTAATTGGTCTGCAAGTCATTTTAGGAATCATCACGGTACATTACACCGTAGAAGGTCAGGCATTCTTTGGCTTTGATTTGGCAAACTTCCTTCCTTACTCTATTACGCGTACTTGGCACACACAATTAGCAGTATTTTGGATTGCTGCTACTTGGTTAGCAACTGGTTTGTTCTTAGCTCCTATGATTTCGGGTAAAGAAATGAAATACCAAGTTTTTGGAATCAATTTCCTATTCGTTGCCCTTTTGATTATTGTTTTAGGCTCTATGCTAGGAGAATGGCTGGGTGTACACCAATTTTTAGATTTAACTACCAATTTCTTCTTTGGTCACCAAGGGTATGAATATATGGATTTAGGTCGTTTTTGGCAACTATTTCTAGCCGTTGGTTTAGTACTTTGGGTAGTAATGGTGAGTCGTCATATTCTTTATGGTATTCGTAAAAACGACGAATCGAAAGATTTATTGATTATCCTATTGGTTTCGGTAATGGCAATTGGTATGTTCTTCTTTTCTGGTTTAATGTATGGCGAAAACAGTAGTCTACCCGTTATTAATTACTGGAGATGGTGGTTGGTGCATTTATGGGTTGAAGGTTTCTTTGAAGTATTTGCTACTGTAGTGATTGCTTTTATTTTCTCTCGTATGAAAATTATTGCAACTAAAACCGCGGGAAGAGTTTCTATAGCTTCGGCTACTATCTTTTTAGCTGGTGGAATTATCGGGACACTGCATCATTTATACTTTTCTGGAACACCTGTTCAAGCTATTGCATTAGGGGCTACATTCAGTGCTTTAGAAGTTGTGCCACTTACTTTAATGGGGTTTGAAATTAGAGAAAACTGGAATCTATTAAAAAGTAAAGCTTGGATGCAAAAATACAAATGGCCTATCTTTTTCTTTATCGCTGTTGCATTTTGGAATTTTGTAGGAGCTGGCGTTTTTGGTTTCTTAATTAATCCACCAATTGCGTTGTATTACATTCAAGGATTAAACACGACTGCTGTTCATGCACACACCGCTTTGTTTGGAGTTTACGGAATGTTGGGTATGGGATTCATTCTCATTTGCTTGCGTTTCTATTCTGATCGTGCTTGGGAAAGTACAAAACTAAAAAGAGCATTTTGGTGTTTAAACATTGGACTTGTAGCCATGGTGATTTTTAGTTTGTTACCTATTGGAATTATTCAAGCCTATACTTCTATTACAAAAGGTTATTCTTTTGCAAGAGATTCCGAATTGTTATATTCTCCAACCGTGCAAACCTTAAAATGGTTACGTATGATTGGTGATATTATTTTCTCTGTGGGTATTTTCTATTTCTGTTGGTTTACAGTGAGTGAAACTATTTATAACTTTAAGAGAAAATTCAAATAATAGGAACTTGCGTTAGTTCAATGTAAGAGTTTAAAAAAACCACATAGCAAAATGTAAAAATTGCTATGTGGTTTTTTATTTTTTACCCGTAGTGTGCAATTATTAAAACCCTCAGTTGGAGTGTTTTTTGTGCAGTAAAAAGAAACAAAAATTCTCTATACGACCTGATAGTTATCAAGGTCGTATAGAGAAACTAATTTCATCAGTGAAAATCAGTAAAATCTGCGTGAAAATAAAAAAAGCACGCTAATTCAACAGATAAGCGCTGATTCTAAAACTTATTATACTCAACTGTTTATTGTTTAATAACTTCTACAATTTTTTCGCTTCTTCCCAAAAGTAGTGCGATTTGAAAATCAGAGATTTTCCAATTCCTTTATTTTGGTAAGCGCTTCGCTTCTTCCCGAAGTTAGTGCGATTTGAAAATCAGAGATTTCCAATTCCTTTATTTTGGTAAGCGCTTCGCTTCTTCCCAAAAAGTAGTGCGATTTGAAAATCAGAGATTTTCCAATTCCTTTATTTTGGTAAGCGCTTCGCTTCTTCCCAAAAAACATCCATTTCATCTAAAGACATGTCAGATAATGGTTTACCAAGTTGTCCTGCTTTGCTTTCTAAATACATGAAGCGTTTCATGAATTTCTTATTCGTGCGTTCCAAAGCATCTTCAGGATTCACCTTCAAAAAACGTGCATAATTAATCATCGAAAATAAAACATCTCCAAACTCGGCTTCTATTTTGTCTTGATCGCCTGCTTTTACTTCAACTTGTAATTCGTCTAGCTCTTCTTGTACTTTGTCCCAAACTTGGTGCGACTCTTCCCAATCAAAACCTACTCCTTTCACTTTATCTTGAATGCGACTGGCTTTCACTAGTGCTGGCAAACTTTTCGGAACACCTTCTAAAACCGACTTTTTTCCTTCTTTTAATTTCAGTTTTTCCCAATTGCGTTTCACTTCTTCTTCATCTTCCACAACCACATCGCCATAAATATGCGGATGACGGTCTATTAATTTATCGCAAATACTATTGGCAACATCTGCGATATCAAAATCATTGGTTTCGCTACCAATTTTGGCATAGAAAACAATGTGCAATAATAAATCGCCCAGTTCTTTTTTAATTTCTTGCAAGTCATTATCCAATATTGCATCGCCCAATTCATAGGTTTCTTCAATGGTTAGATGGCGTAAACTTTCCAAGGTTTGTTTTTTATCCCACGGACATTTTTCACGTAGGTCGTCCATGATGTCTAATAGTCTATTGAAGGCTTCGAGTTGATTTTTGCGATTGTTCATGATGTAGTACTGAGTTTTAAATCTATTGAAATTGATGCTGTAAAATTATGGATTTATTTTTAGAAGTGCTGCCTTCCTTTTTTTACAATTTGTCTTGCTGCTGTTTACTCAATTAAAAGTTTGTTTTATATTTGGCTAGGATAGACAAAATTCATCATAAACAAACAACACAAAGTTAATAATGGAAGAATTTGAGAAGAACATACTCGATTACGCAAAAAATATGGCCATTGGTTCTTTCCTAATTGGCACTCTTATTTTCGTCTCTTTTGTATTGTTTAGCATCGAAAATTTAGCCTATATGGGCGTACTGTTTGTTCTTTTAGCAATAATGGCAAACGGAATCATACTCTTTCAACTAATTTATTTATGGGTCCATCAAAAAGAAAATAGAATTGCTATTCGAAATACTATTTTTCTTGTTCTAGCAAACCTTCCTATTGCTTTTATTTTCTTAAAAATTGGAGCGCAATTATATACAAACCGATTCGGATTCTAATCGACGCTATTATTTCATACTATGCAAAAGCTTACACTTAACAACAGCAACGACTTATTTTCTAAAGACCTAAACCATTATGGAGGATCGTTTAGTTATAAAGAAAAACTACAATTGCAAGGCGTTGGTTCATCAAAACTTATCTATAAAAGTGGCATTTCGGAACTCGATAATTCAATACTTGCAAAAGGGAACTATCCGATATTCATTAATTTGGAAGTTTTAAAAAACGGTTTGTTACTAAGAGCCAATTTGAATCAGGAAATATACTGTTTTGGAATAAAAATAGACGAAGTAACAGCACTACAACTAACTGCATATAAAGTTGAAATTAGAGTCAAAAAATTCGGGTTCTATACCACAAAAATAGTACATCGAGCAACATTAGAAATTTTCGAAAACAAACAAAGCATACAACTTTCAATTGGTATTAGAGAATTTAAAACAATGCATTCCTTTTTAAACAAACCCATGCTTAAAAACAAACTAGACTACACGATTAGCAATAATCCTCCCGAAAAAGACGCGTCTTACATTCTTTCCTTTTTCGAGTATTTTATGTAAACTAAAAGCCAATACCTATTTATAATTTGAACGACTAAACCCATGAAAAAAATAATAAAATTCACCTTAAAAGCCCTATTCCTAATTGTATTTCTTGGAGTTGTATTCATTCAGTATTTAAAAAGCGATTGGAACAAAGCCATAGATGAAGGTGATTTAAACAACTTAAAAACAGCAATTGCAAATGCAAAACCCTTGCCTCCTGAGTTTCTAAAAGTATACAAATCCATCTATCCAATTACCACAACTAATGGTATAATATACAATCGTTTCACAGAGCAATACGACACGAAATGTCCCTGTAATGAAATTAGTCTAATGCTTCACTCTTTCTACAAAAATAATAGTACCAGCAATAATTATGTATTGTCTTGGAAACTAGAAAAACAAGTCACACAAGAACAGTGTCTCAACTATTATCTTCAAAACGTAGATTTTGTTTATAATAACAAAGGGGTTTATGAAGCCTCAAACTATTACTTCCAAAAAGAACTATCCGAATTAAACTTTGAACAAATGGCAACACTCATCATAATGACAAACAATCCAAGTTTATACAATCCGAAAAGACGTCCGGAATTAATTAAAAAACGAATCAAAGAAATAATCCGCATAAACAAACCATGAAATATTTAATTAGCATACTAATCCTTCTTGCTGCAAACAGTTGCAAAGAAAACGACCAATGTTCAGCCTGCATTACAGAACTTGAAAAAGTAAAAGCAGAAAACATAAAATTAAAAGAAACTATTAATGAAAGTAGTTATCACAAATTAGAAGAAAAACTAAAAATGATGGATACTATCCTAACCCAAATTAACCAACGAGATTCTGTTATCAATAAAATAATGAACTCAACCACAAGAAAATAAACCATGAAAGAAATATATGATATTCAATTTGTAGAGAACCTCTTCGATAGAATGAGCGGTTCCTATTCCAAAATGAATTACATCACTTCATTTGGTTTTAGCGAAAAATGGAGACGCGAATGCGTAGAAGAAATTGAAATTCAAGAAGGAAAAACTGTGGTTGATTTAATGACAGGAATGGGAGAATGCTGGCAACATATTCTAAAAAAAAGTAACCAAAACAGTATGCTAATTGCACTCGATTTTTCTACAGAAATGATAAACAAAGCAAAGAAAAACAAAACTAAGTTTAAAAATTCTAAAATTGAAATCTTAAAAGAAAACGTCTTTCAAAATTCAATCCCTAATGAAACAGCCGATTATGTAATTTCAGGGTTTGGTTTAAAAACATTTAATGACCAACAACTTCAAAAATTGGCCCATGAAATTAATAGAATATTAAAACCAAATGGAAAATTTTCATTAATAGATGTTTCTGTTCCAAAAAATGGCATCTTAAAAGTATTCTTTATGTTCTATTTAAAAATAATAATCCCCCTTATCGGAAAAATATGCCTTGGGAATAATGAAACCTATAAAATGTTAGGTATCTATACAGAAGAATTCCAAAACTCAAAAAAAGTGCACCAACTGTTTACTATTCCACATTTCGAAGTAGAATATGTAAGCTATTTTTATGGTTGTGCAACAGGTATTAAAGGACGAAAAATAGCATAACAAATGAATTTTAACGCAATTGATATACAAAAAATAGATCAAACAGGTAACTACCATCTAAATGAACTCTATTTATTATCATATACCTATACAGATGGGTGGACAGAAAGAGCATTAAGAGTAGCATTTTATATCGATATCTATTTCAATTGCAAAATTAATAGTAGTTATTTTATCCCCAATTATAGAAAAAACAAAAAAACATATACTAAAAGAGTTGAAAAGCAAATTGAAATAAAAACACCCATTGAAATAAAAAACACAATTACACTTCTATTAAAAGTAGACAAACTGCAATTAGAAAGATGCTATGCAGATACCTTCATGGAAGATTCTCAAACCGAAGACTTTGTCATCAACCATTCAACTATTTCTCATAATGTTGGAATCGGGATTCAACTAAAAAAAAAGCAACCAATTAATAAATCAGAAACACTATTTTTTCAACTACATACAGAAATAGAAAAATGGAGAGAAGCCATTTATAAAAAAATGATATCCGAAGAATAATTGGTTGTATCTACAAGACTAGTATTCCCCTCCTATTTTAAGGAGCACCACCAAAGTGCCACACAGCACACTCCTCCCGCTATTCGTTATAGCTGTTCATTGCATCGTCCCTCGCAATAACAGGCTACCGCTACTATCAACCACTTCTATATTTCCAAACACATTTTCAAAAAAAGCACGTCGGTTTATACATACTTACAACTATTTACAGAAAATCATTTTTTTTAAGGTTAGAAACTCAGTATCTGAGGTAAAAAGTACACATTTGATGCTGGATACTCAGTATCTAAGATAAAAAACATTCTTTTGACGCTAGATACTCAGTATCTAAGATGAGAAACATTCTTTTGATGCTGGATACTCAGTATCTAAGATGAAAAACATTCTTTTGACGCTAGATACTCAGTATCTGAGATGAAAAATATTTTTTTGGTGCTAAAAGCACTGCGTCTGAGGTAAAAAAAATACTTTTGACGCTAAACGCATTGCGTCTGAGGTAAAAAAATGCTTTTGACCCTAAACGCATTGCGTCTGAGGTAAAAAAAATACTTTTGACGCTAAACGCACTGCGTCTGAGGTAAAAAAAATACTTTTGACGCCAAACGCATTGCGTCTGAGGTAAAAAAAATACTTTTGACGCCAAACGCACTGCGTCTGAGATGAAAAAAATACTTTTGACGCTAAACGCATTGCGTCTGAGATGAAAAAAATACTTTTGACGCTAAACGCACTGCGTCTGAGATAAAAATTCTTTAGACACTAAACGCATTGCGTCTGAGATAGAAAAAATGCTTTTGACCCTAAACGCATTGCGTCTGAGGTAAAAAAAATACTTTTGACGCTAAACGCATTGCGTCTGAGGTAAAAATTCTTTAGACAATTTGTAAATGAATATTTATATATTTGAAAACGAATGAGGCATATATCAAAAATAGCTACCTGAAAAACGATAGCTTTGTGTTCTTTTGTCATAGCTATTAACAAGTTGTAATCCATTTCATAACCAAAAAACAAAATATAATGGGACTATTTAATTTATTTAGAAAAAAGAAAAATGTAGCATCGGAAGACGATTTTATGGCAAAAATGGAAGCCATGGTAAAAAAAATTAAAGAAGAAGAAGGTACAGACCAAAACGAATTACCCAATCATAAAGGTGAATTTGGATTCTCTAAAGACAATCCGATACTTTTAACAAGTGTTTCAGAATCGAGGAAATATTTAGATAGATTAATTTATATTAAACCAGGATCATCTCAATATACATGGAGAAGGACTGGTTCAATGCAAAATAATATTGTTAGCGCACCAATAGATGAATACAATTTATTAGATACTGATTTTAATATTGTTAAAACAATTTATATTTGGCCGTATAACAGGGTAAATTCTAAAAAAGTACCAGAAGGATTTGGTTTAATGGATGACTAAAAAGATACTAATTAAATAGTAAACGGCTCACAATAGAGTATTATAGTCCTGCCATAAACTAATAGCGTTTGCTCTTCAAATTGGTTCAATTTATTTTCTAGGGTATGCAAAGAATTATTAGGACAGAGCAGTAGTAAAACTACAGAGATCTATACACGCGTAAGAACTAAAAACTTACAACAGGTTAAAGTCCTTTAGATGATTTGTAAGGAGAAAAATAAAATATTTAAGAAAAATAAAATAAGACATTTATCATACATATACAACCATTTTTGTGCGTATAGGTATGACAGAGTCATACATATAAACGAGTTAGCTGCTATAGTTTAAAACACGTTAAAGAAACAAAAAAACAAAATGAAGTCAAGCAATGGGGTTTTAATTTTAATAGTATTTACTTTATGTATAATTATATTTAAAGTTGTTGATAATAGAACTAAATCTATTAATGAAATGTATGGAAATAATGTTGGTTACTTCACGGATATAAACTCTATAAATAATGATGTTGAGTACAGAAAAAATCAAGAACAAAAAAAAATACTCCAAATTGGTGGAGGAATACTTATAATTTTTTCAGCAGCATATTATTTTTTTAAAAGTTCTGAAAAAAAAATCCAATAAATAATCTTGAAAACTTTAAAAATAAATCAATTATTTCAAATAATGAGTTTGACCAAAAAATTATTAAGACAAAAAAAATCTTAAATAATAAAGAAAAGGAATCAAAATAATTAAGTTCAGAGCTTAAGAACTTAAAAAAAGGATTATTTCTTAAATAGAATTTGAAGAAAAGATAAAATAGAACTATCATCATAAATATAAGTGAGTTGTTAAACATTTAAGAAAACGAAACTAATGAACAAAACCCTAACATTAACACTTTTACTATTTTCTATTTTCATTTATGCACAAGAAGAAAATCAAGACTTTGAAAATCTTGTGAAACTTGGAGAAATTTATTCAAAAAGTTTCAACGCAACTGGTGATGAATTTAAAAATTCGGTTGAAAAATTAAGAACATCAAATCTTGACCATATAATTGACTGTATGATTGCAGTTGAAAAACAAGACAAGAAACTTTTGACAAAGGAGTTTCTTTCAAGACCAAATGAACTTGAATTAAAATATTGGTATGTTATCCGAGAAATTCATTACAATAACGTATCAAGTGAACACGAACCTAGACCTAACAATATTGTTGCAAAAGAAGTACTCAAAAGAGAAATTGACGAAAGATGGCTATTAAATAATTATTATTATCACATTCGAGGTGGAATTGTAAAAATATTCAATGCTGCTGATTTAAGTAAATATAACTTTGACGTTAATGATTATGGATTAAAAAATGAAACTGAAAGGGCAATACTCTACTTTGCTTTAACAGATGCTATGACACAAAGATTTAAGGTTTTACAAATGCTTAAAAATTATGATAAACTATTAGAATTTGCAGATAAATTACCAACCTTTAATGGAAAACCATATTACGAATACACATCGTTTGATTTTAAGGACTTTGATTGGATTGGTTATGACAAAACAGAATCCTATAAACAAATAAATATTGGAAATGTTTTCCAATCAGTTAATGCTTACTTATCTGTATTTGTGGAAAAAAAAGAAACTGCAAAAATGGGTGAAATTTACTTCAAATCAATTCTATTCATTCCTAAATATTTCGAGTACTCAGGAGTTATGGAAAAGGGTTTAAAAGAAATTTATAACCAATTGAAAGAATGAAAACAATTTGCCAGTCGAGTAGACAACTCTTTCTGTAACTAACAGTCTTTGCTCTTCAAATTGGTTCAATACATTTTCTAGGATATATAAGAATTATTAGGACAGAGCAGTAGTAAAACTATAGAAATTTATACACGCATAAGAACTAAAAACTTACAACAGGTTAAAGTCCTTTAGATGATTTGTAAGGAGAAAAATAATATATTTGAAAAAAATAAAATAGGACATTTATCATACATATACAACCATTTTTGTACATATATGCATGACAGAGTCATACATATAAACGAGTTGTGCAACATAATATCCAAACCGTAAAAAATGACGAAATTTCTAAACATATTACTACTTTTTACCTGCAGTTTAATTTATGCACATAAAAATGTAATGTTCCAAAAATCATATGGAAATGTTAATCTCATTTCTTCTACGCCTTATTACACAGAAGACATAAACAAAAACATAATAACTGCAAAATATGTTGAATTACTTCTCAATGAACTTGGACACAAAGACTCTATTAATCTATATCTTTGGCCAAATAGAGAACTGAAATTTAAAGCTTATTTTGGAAGTGAAGAAAGTCAACAAAAAATTTTGAATATATGGATTCCTGAATTTGAAACTAATATTTCAAAAACTTTGAGTTTAGTTGAAACTATTATTACAAATCAAAAATCACTTGATAAAAAAAGAAACAAGCTTTTAACATGGTACAATTCAGATCCTTCAGAAATTGTAAAAACAATCCATTTGAACAAGATGTATAGGCCAAATGATGTACCAGAAATTGAATATCCTAGTTCTTTTGATTATTCATTTGATTACTTCTATGAAAATGGAATTTATCATATTTTAACTCATCAAAATCGAAGCGTGACAGAAGTTGCACAAGTAGACAAGATTTTACAATTTGAAATTCCAATCTATAATTTGCTTTTTATTTTCACAGACATAAATTCCTTAACCATCATAAAAGCGGATTATAAATATGACGGTACTGAGTATAAAACAATATCGGAAACAATGAAATTTGACTTTCAGTCAGAGTGGGAACATGGTTTTAGACCATATGAAATCAGATCATTAGGACGAAAATACATTACCATAGAGACCATATTCAGTGATAAAATTTTTCTTTATAATATATCAAAAAAGAAGTTAATTCTAGATTTATATGCCAAGTTAGAGGAATAAATACGTCCCCCTTACCTCTCACAGAACCGTACATGAACCTCTCAATTCATACGGTTCTTATTATGCAGTCGATTTAGCCTTCTTTATTAAACTAATTTGTAGCCTAGTTCCCAATGATAAAATAAGTTTGGATAGGATTTTACAATTTCTCGAAACCTTTTTACTGCTTTAATTTTGCTCCATTTAAACCTTTTGTATTTATTGGTTATCCATTTTATCATTCTTTGATGTAGATAATAAAACACAGGATATAAACTCCTCTTACTTATTTTTGCATAATAATTTATCCATCCTCGTAACTTAGGATTCAACAATTTAGCTAAATCCTGTATTGCTCGTTGGGTTTTATTATGAAAATTTATTTTTTGTAATCATGAAACATTACATCCAAAAAAGTTTTTTGTGTAGCTTAAATCAGTTATTTTTACTTCAATTTATAACACAAATTAAAATAAACGGAGGTTTTTAAACAAACTGACTGACGTTGCAAGTAATTTAAAAAAAATGAATATAAAAAACTATATTTTATTTATAATCTTGATATTATCTTTTTTTTCATGTAAAAAAAATCAGATTGAAATAGATGAATTGAATTCTTTTTTACAAACTAATTATGAATTTAATAATAGAGTTCTAAATAAACATAAAGCAACTTATTACAATCTAATTTCAGACAATCCTTCACGAAAAATAGAAAAAATAAATGAATTAGATTCTATATTTATTAACTTAATTTTTGAAATTGAGAAGTCTAAAAAAAAATCAAGTAATAAATTGATTTTGTCAAAAAGCAAAGAATTATTACAAAAATTGACTAAAATAGTAAATAATAGGAAAGATTATTTGACAACTGAGTACGATAAATTGGATTATCTAAAATTAGAATCTGATGAAGTTCGATTAAATTATTTAAAAAACAAACTTGTAATCTCAATGTCATATGCATTTGAATATGCAAGTTTAAAAACAATTTCATGTGATGGATTAATTCTTGTAGAAATTGACAGTATTATGTCATCAAAATATAAAAAAGGTGTAAAACTAACACTTACTTCCAAAAATGGGCAAATAGATAGAGAAAACAGACATATTCTAATAAACAATTTAATTTTAAACGGTAAAGAAAGTAAACTAAAATATAAAATAGAAGACAATTATTCTTTTGCCGATATAAAATTTGACTCTTTGAAAAAAGGTACATATCATTTAAATGGTACATTAAGATATTATGAACGAGAAGGTAAAATCGACATACCTTTTGAAAAAAAATTCAGCATAGAATAAAAAACTACTGGTAGTCGAGTAGACGATTCCGACAGAAACTGACGGAGCTTTCTCTTCAAATTGGTTTAATTCATTTTCTGGAACATCCAAGAATTATTAGGACAACACATTAAAAAACAGAATGAAAATAAAATACACCTTAATTTTACTGATACTATTTTTTCTAGTTTCATGTAGTTCTTCTAAATACTTCGAAGGAACAATTACATATCGTTTTGAATCAAATTTATATGATGAAAACAATGAAGTTAATCTGAATTATAGTGAATATTCAAAAAGAGAATTTGGTCAATATTTTGTAGAATATCATAAAAGAGGAAACTACTTTAGAGATTATAAAGGAGAAGATTCTATTGGATTGGATTTTCAGTTATATATAAAAAAGAAAAATATTAAGTATACAAAATATAATTACAACGATACTTTATATTGGGAAAATACCACAAACCTAAACGGAGCTAATAATTTTAAAGTTTTAGTAAAAACTAGAAACGATACGTTAATAAACAATGAAAAATTAAACCTATTATTAACAGAATACGAACTACCCTATAAAGGAAAAGTATTCAAAATGAATGAGGAATATTATTATAATGAAAAGCTTAAAATCAATCCAAACGACTACATTAATTACAAGAAATATTTCCTTTATGAAACGTTTAAGAAAATGGAATCTTTACCATTTTTATACATAAAGAAATCAGCATCGAAGAGTCTTTCTGAAACATTAATTGAAATTACTCAATTTATAGACAAAAAAGAAAAGAAAATTGACTTAAAATCAATACTAAATAGAATAAAAAACAAACCTTTAAAAGAAAAATAAAACATTACACAAAAATATATATAAAAATTGCTGTTTTTAGCTAAAGCAATGTTGAGAAACACGTAACTTTCAATATAAATAACAATTATAACTGTTATGATTAAACTCCTCTTAATAACCTTAACATTGTTTTTCAATCTCAACAATGTAATTGGACAGACTGAAATGGAAGTAAAGGTTCCTAAATTTGATGATAATTATAGTAAAACCGTACAAATACTTGAAAGTGGAAAAACTGACATCGATTATAAATCATTCAGAGAAAGTTTTATAGAAAGTAAACAATTCAAAATCGCATCTAAAAAAAGTAGTAAATTTAGAGAATTAGAAAAAGAAATGTATCGACAAATGTCTGAATCAAAATACGATAGTATTATTACTACAACAAAAAAGATGTTGAGTATTGACTACACAAGCATGATTGCTCATAAAATATTAAGGCAAACTTATACAATTGTTGGAGATACTTTAAATGCAAAAAAATATAAAACAATTCAATTTGGACTTTTAAAATCGATAATAAATAATGGAGACGGAAAATCATGTGAAAATGGTTGGTCTGTAATTCAAATATCTGAAGAATATTTTATTTTAAATATGCTTAATGTTGAATTAGATACACAAAAGATAGCTGGTGGAATCTGTGATCAAATGGAAGTTATAGATAAAAACGGAGAAAAGAAAGTTTATTATTTTGAAATAAGTAATGTATTTAAAGGAAAAGAAAATCTGAAAGAAAAATAAAGTCTGCGTTTAAAAATCTACAAAAAAATGTACCTACTCGCCTACTTACGAAAATCCATTCTATTTTCATCAACTAAATCAAGTGCTTAATTTTATAAAAAACCTTTATAGTCAATTTTAATAGTAACCAAGTGCAAGAAAATAATCCTAAAATATTATTCAAAAAACATTTCAAAATATATGTTTTACCTAAAGACAAAATAAGGTTTGAAAGTGAACTTGTAAAACAGAAAGTTGAATATTATTGCGATATTGAGAATCAGTCAATGTTTGAAAATGGAATTAGATATTTCATTCAAGATATTGACCGAATAAAGCTTGATGAAATTTTCATCAAAAATGAAATAATAGCGCATACAGAAACCATCTTTATTTCTGATTATCGTGACGAAAAAAAAATTCAAAAAATGTATTTTAAAGTTGCTGGAATTATGCTTATAATAATGATTTTGACGATACTACTTGACAGTTTATTGAGATAAAAAAGCTACAAAACAACTAAAGATTTATTCATTTGCTTCTATTGTTTTTTTGTATTCTTCATCACAACGTGGGTCGTTTTATAATCATTGAACATGAATAAAAGTGGATTTTAGTGAAGTAAACCGATTACATATCCGATTACATTTAATTATTTATATATTTAAAAAGTACGCAATACTAGTTAAGTAAATCAATACACATTACATATATTCAACTGAAGAATAAAAAACTAAGTATATAAACAATTTATCAGTAAATTTGACTAAATATTAAGGTACAGCTAAAATGAAAAAATACATAATTCTATTTTTATTATTCTCTACTTCTCTCAATGCACAAACTATTTTTACAGAACCTGATTCAGAACCAAATTGTAAAATAATGTTGAATGGAAAATTTCTAAGTTTATTATATGATCAAAATGATTACTATATGATAATTGAAGACGGTATCCAAACAGAGTATATTTCTAACGGAAAATATTATGTAAAATGTAAAATAGAATTTATAACTGATTGTGAATATAAATCAACGGTTATTGAAGTTACAATTCCAGATTATCCTGTGAAAGTTGGAGAAATTTTAACCTCTAAAATTATAGAAACCGAACGAAAAGCCGTCAAAGTAAAATGCAAAATGGGTAATATAGAGGAAACTGAATTCACTTTAATAAAAATAGATTAAAAAGCAACTGCTAACATATATGACTATTGTACAACTAATTAAAGGCTATGATTCTTATTTTTTAATCATTTTAAAAAACTAAAAACGTTATTATTCTGATATTTATAAAAATCATAAAATCAGTATTCAATTTAAATTTATTAGTTGTGCAACAAGTACAGCCATTTGTAGTAATTTATAAGCTTCGTTTGTGTTCAAAATTTTGCTTCGCTAGTTCGCACATAGTGCTCGAGTCTCCAAAAATTCTATGAGGCGTTTTTTACTTGTAATCTTTTGTTATAAATTTACGCAACTGCATCAAACGGCAACACGTTTGGAATAATTTGTAAAAAACACCATATGAATAAAAAAATAGATTTGAAAGAAGCTATTTCTATCGGAATTGGCGGAATGGTTGGTGGTGGGATTTTTGCAGTCCTTGGACTTGCAGTATCGCTTGCCAAAGGAGGAACACCAATTGCCTTTTTGTTTGCTGGGATTTTAGCGTTAATAACATCTTACAGTTATGTGAAGCTATCAAAAAAGTATCCTGATAGTGGTGGAACCGTTAAATTTATTAACCAAGGTTTCGGAAAAACAATTTTTAGTGGTGGAATTAATAATCTATTGTGGATAAGCTACATTATTATGCTTTCACTTTATGCTTCGGCATTTGGGTCTTACGCACCAAACCTTTTAGAATTAACGCACGACATAATAATTGATTCGCACATTTATGCTAGTGCAATTATTATTTTAGCTACAGCTATTAACTATTATAGTATTGCTGTAGTTGGTAAAATAGAGTCTTACGCAGTAATTATCAAATTAGTAATTCTAATTTCCTTTATTTTTATTGGTGCTTATGGATTGATTGGCAATCCAAATGTAGCGCAATTAGCAATTTCACAATGGGAAGCACCTATTAAATTATTTGCAGGCGGAATGGTTATTTTTGTTGCTTATGAAGGCTTTGAACTTATTGCAAACGCTGCACCTGATATAATAAATCCTGAAAAGAACATACCAAAAGCCTATTACTATTCTGTGATTTTCGTGATTGTGCTATATATTATTATTGCGCTCGTAACTGTAGGATCACTTCCATTCGCAAAAATTGCAACAGCACAAGATTATGTTTTGGCAGAAGCGGCTAAACCGATGTTAGGAAAAATTGGTTTTTCTATCATTACAGTTGCTGCCTTAATTTCAACGTTTTCTGCAATTAACGCTTCTCTTTATGGAGGAAGTAAAGTCAATTATGAAATCGCCGAGGACGATGAACTACCGCATCACTTTTTAGCAAAAGTTTGGAATCAGCCAATTGGTTTATTGATTACAGCGATAGCTACATTAATTTTAGTCAATCTACTTCAGCTAGAAAGCATATCAACTGCAGGAAGTGTTGGTTTTTTACTCATTTTTGGTTTTGTTAATCTTGTTGGATATCGATTATCTAAAGAAACAAATAGTAATAAAATAATTCCCTTAGTTGGATTTGTTTTATGTATAACAGCTACCATAATTTTGATAAAACAACAATACGCTTCCAATACTATTGGTGTTATAATTTCAATAGCCATTATTGGATTTTGTTTTTTATTGGAATGGATTTATAAAAAGTCAGAAAAGAAAAAAACTGTGCCCAACAAAGAACTGAAATAAAATGGAACAGTTAATTGAGTTAAATACATAAAATATATCAGTAGAACATATTTGCTGTGCGTATATCTGATAAGAAATGTTTTGACTAAGGAATCTAATAACAGATATGTCTTTAGACGCATCAATGAAAGAGCAAAAGTTTTTATTGAATATGGACCTGCCGAAAATACTTAGATTCCAATTATAGCTCCTAATTATTTTGAATATTAATTGTTTTTGGGTATCAGGCAAATACAAAGAAAGAACGGTTGAACTCAATTCAAGAATTAGAAAAAATTCTGACTGAATTTACTCATATTGTAAAAAAATAAAATATGAACCGATTCCAATAAAGGAATGTAAAAAATATAGAACAGAGTAAAAACCAGCTGGTAACAGAAATCATTTTTATTACTTCTTTTAAAAACCTAAAAATGGCACATTCAAATTTCACAATAAAATTCATAACTATTGAACCTTTGATCAATTCCAACTTGGAACCTAAACCTGTTATTCATAATAAAAACTCAAGACGAAATAAAATAAAAGAAGTTTGGAATGAAAAAAATTATGAAACTAAAACAATCTATTGGAGACTTAGAAAATATTCTGGTGACTATATTTATAATGGTCTAGATTGGCACCATCAATCATCTGCTAAAGAATTAAATTATGATGAATTAACTACTGAAAATATACTTCCGATTCTTAATTCAAAAAATGTTTTTGATTTTGATTATTTACCTAAAGAGAATGATATGATTTGGATGCACCTAGAATATACAAATAAACAATATCGTTTTAAAGTAAGACCAATACTTTGGTCATTTATCTCTTTTTTATATAAAGATAATAAATGGACTATCAATAAAGGTTTTGATCACATTCATTATAATTTTGAAGAATATAAAAACGGAATTGTCGAATTTAATAAGCATATTGAGTCGTCCTAAAATAAGTTGACGAGTTTTACAATAAATTAATTAAAACCAGTGAAGTTAACTTCACTGGTTTTTTCATATACAAAGTTAGGTGTTTTCATATTTAAACTCAAATGAGGTCTTTTACTATTATAGCATTCCACAGACTCTCTAACTAAAAGGTTAAGTTCATCACCTGATTTACATTTGTATATGAGGAATTCTTGTTTTAGAATACCATTTATTCTTTCCGCTAGAGCATTTTGATAACAATCATAGCCATCGGTCATAGAAGCAATAATATTGTTTTTGGTTAATTCATTTTGATAAATTTTAGAACAATATTGTAAACCTCTGTCTGAGTGATGTATTAATTGAAGGTTTGTTTTTCTGTTTTTTACTGCCATTCTTAAGGCCTTAACCACACTTTCTGCACTCATGTCATCACTCAAATGATAACCAACTATTTTTCTGCTAAAAACATCTGTAACTAATGATAGATAATGAGTTCTTTTATTAGATTTTATATAAGTTATGTCACTAACAAAAACCTGTTCTATTCTGTTGATATCGATATCTTTAAATAAATTGGGGTACTTACGTAACCAGTGTTTAGAAAAGGTGGTTTTTGTGTAATTTTTCATTGGTTTAACTAGCATTTTTTCTCTTTTCAAATAAGCAAAAAATGCATCTCTCCCGATTTTAATTCTATTTTCAACAAAAGATTGTTCTAGTAAAAAATAAAGTTTTCTTGTGCCTAATCGAGGCATAATTCTTCTTTGTTTTTCAACGAGTTGCTTTACTATTAATAATTCTTTCTCTCGTTCTAAACAACGTGCTTCCTGCTGATAAATAGCTTGTCGGCTTACCCCAAACAATCTACAAGTTCTGGACATACTTATGCCTTCTTCTTGTTGGATGCGTCGGATGGTTTGGGTGAAAACTTTTTTCTAATTTGAGTACCGTATTGACTATCTGAGATATCAATCATGGTGTTTAGCACTGTGTTTTTAAGCTTCTCATCAGCTAATTCTTTCTCTAATCTTTTAATGCTTTGGGCTGGAGTTTCTTTAGATTTGACCATAAACAAAAGCTTGGGGTTACTCCAATCTAAATTACCAAATTTTCTTAACCAAACCAAAACTGTACTTCTACCTTGAATTCCATACTTCTTTTGAGCTTGCTTATAGGTAAGTTCGCCTTTTTCTACTTGAGAAATAACAGCTAATTTAAAGCCCAGATTATAATCGCGTTGACTACGCTTTGCTGGCCTGTTTTCTGATTTATTCATAATAAGTCGATTTTATGTCAACTTATTTCAGGACGGGACATATTTAAAAACAAAAAAGTCCTCAAAATTGAGGACTTTTTAAAATATATACTTTTAGCTAATTATTCAGCTGTCTCGTCTACTTCTTCTGTTTCTTCTTTAGATAAAGCTTCAACCGAAACGAATCCTTTAGGTTGTAAAGTATTATACCAGTTTAAGATTTTCTTAATATCTGATGTATATACTCTATCTTCATCAAATTCGGGTAATACTTCTCTAAAATAAGCTTTTAATTTAGTATCGTCTTCTTTGTGAGAAATTGCAAGTCCATCATTTTCTTTTACAGCAATTGCTTTGAAAACTTCTGCCAAACGAATTTCTTCTGTATAAGTATAGACTGCAATTTCAGATAATAAACTAACGTTACTTCTCATTCCAACAGTAATTCTTTTACCATCTAATAATGCTTCTGCCACAAAACCAGTACGTGTTTGAATCTTTAATTCGAATAAACCTGGTTTCCCAGAAATAGCTAATATTTTTTGAATGCTCATTTTTCTTTTTTATTTAAGGTTGGCAAATATATAATTTTAGTTTAAAGTTTAAAAGCTAAAAAGTCGAAAGTTCAAAATAGTATAACATTAATTACTAACCCCTTTTACTTATCTTCCTTTCTTGTTAACAAATTTCATTCTATAGTCAGGCTTTGTTTTCCCTTCCATAATGTTCATTAGCTTTTTACCAATAATTTTTTTCTTTAACATTGATAAATGATCTGTAAACAATATACCTTCAATATGATCATATTCGTGTTGTATTACACGAGCTCTCAAGCCTGAAAATACTTCTGTTTTTTTAATAAAATCTTCATCATAATATTCAATTGTAATTGTTTCATGACGAAAAACATCTTCTCTCACATCTGGAATACTCAAGCACCCTTCATTAAATCCCCAAACATCTCCTTCTTCCTTCACTATTTTAGCATTAATAAACGCTTGCTTAAATGTCTTTAATTCTTCTGCTTCTTCTTTTGAAACTTCATCGCTATCTGCTAATGGTTCTGTATCAATTACAAATAAACGAATAGGCATTCCTACCTGTGGAGCAGCTAAACCTAAACCATATGCTTGATACATTGTTTCAAACATGTCGGCAATTGTCTCCTTTAAATTAGGATAATCTTTCGTTATTTCTTCACTTACTTTTCTCAAAACCGGCTCGCCATAGCCATATATCGGTAAAATCATCTTCAAAAATTTAGAACGCAAAATTAAGCAAAATATTTCTTAAAAATAACTTAAAAGCAAAACATTCTAAATTACTGCTGTCTTTTATAAAATCTAAAAAGATAATTTATCTTTTTTAAAATTATTTTAAGTTATTTTATCTTTTTATTTGTTTTTAAACAAATATTTAATTTACATTTGTCGAAAATTTGGTATAATGGTGATCAAAATTGAGCAAACTAACATCGAACATTCTATATTTTGTGAAGCAATTATTACAGAAATGGAAAGTTCTGCTAAAGTTAGAGGTACTGGAATCGCTAAGCGTTCCATAGAATATGTAAATAAAAAAATAACAGAAGGTAATGCTATCATTGCACTTACAGAGCAAAATGAATGGGCTGGTTTCTGCTATATTGAAACATGGAGTGAAGAAAAATTTGTCGTCAACTCTGGGCTAATTGTAGCTCCCCAATACAGGGAACTAGGATTAGCACGGAAAATAAAAAAAGAGATTTTCAAATTGTCACGACAAAAGTTTCCAAATGCTAAAATTTTTGGTTTAACCACAGGTTTAGCTGTTATGAAAATTAATAGTGAATTGGGCTATGAACCAATAACCTATTCAGAAATTACACAAGATGAAAAATTTTGGGAAGGATGTAAAAGTTGTGTTAACTATGATATTTTAATCTCAAAAAACAGAAAAAATTGTTTATGCACAGCAATGATGTATGACAAAAATAATGATGTATTACAAAAAAGGCAAAAGGAAGAAAAGATTTTGATAAAAGAACGATTGAGTCGAATGAAGAAGAAACATTCTTTACTTAAAATCATATCCTTAAAATTTAAGAGAAAAAGTAAAACCTTTTTTAAAAACAGTTAAAATGAAATTTAAAAGAATGAAAAAGAAATTAGTTTTAGCCTATAGTGGTGGTTTAGATACTTCATTCTGTGCTGTATATTTATCAAAAAAACTAGATTACGAAGTTCATGCTGTTACCATCAATACAGGTGGTTTTTCAGAAGAAGAAATAACAGCAATAGAAAAACGTGCTTATGAATTGGGTGTTTACTCTTACACATGTATCGATGCAACAGAAGCTTATTACACTTCTTGCGTAAAATACTTAATCTATGGGAATGTTTTAAAAAACAATACTTATCCCCTTTCAGTAAGTGCAGAAAGAACTATTCAGGCAAAATCAATTGCAGAATATGCTATTGAAGTAAATGCAGACGCAGTAGCTCATGGAAGTACAGGTGCTGGAAATGATCAAGTACGTTTTGATGTTATATTTAATATTCTATGTCCAAAAGTTGAAATTATAACTCCTATTAGAGATTTAAAATTATCTAGAGAGGCTGAAATTCAATTTTTAGCTGAAAATGGTTTTGAAATTAACTTTGAGAAAGCACAATATTCCATAAATAAAGGACTTTGGGGAACATCTGTAGGAGGAAAAGAAACCTTGACTTCACATGGCTATTTGCCAGAAAGTGCCTTTCCTTCACAATTAGAAAATACAGCAGCTACTTCTACCGAACTAACACTTCACTTTAAGAAGGGAGAAATACAAGGTATTAATAACAAAACGTTTTCAAATCCTGTAAAAGCCATTCAATATCTCGAAAGTATTGCAACTCCATATGCAATAGGTAGAGACATTCACGTAGGTGATACTATTGTTGGTATTAAAGGAAGAGTCGGTTTTGAAGCAGCTGCTGCTATTTTAATTTTAAAAGCACATCATTTACTTGAAAAACACACTTTATCTAAATTCCAATTAAACCTAAAATCGCAATTAGCAGATTGGTATGGAAGTTGGTTGCACGAAGGCTTATTTTTAGATCCAGCCATGAGAGATATTGAAGTCTTTTTTGAAAACACTCAAGATAAAGTAAATGGAAAAGTTTTTATCACGCTACTTCCCTATCGTTTTATCCTTAACGGAATTGAATCGGATAATGACTTAATGAATGCAAAATTTGGTAGTTATGGAGAAATGAATTTAGGTTGGTCAGGCGAAGATGTAAAAGGATATTCAAAAATTATTAGTAATTCGCTTTCAATTTATCATAAAGTTAATGCTAATCAAACAGAAGTAGATGCAAACTAAAATAAAAGTTGGAATAGTTGGTGCAGCAGGTTATACAGGTGGAGAATTGATTCGTTTGTTATTAAATCATCCAAATGTTGAAATTGGTTTTGCTTTAAGTAGAAGCAATGCAAATAAACCAGTGTATACGGTTCATGCCGATTTGTTTGGAGAAACTAATTTAGAGTTTACCAATGAATATGCTAACAATGTAGACCTATTATTCTTGTGTTTGCCTCATAAAGAAAGTAAAGTTTGGATTGAAAATAATTCGGTTTCCAACCCAATAAAAATAATTGATTTAGGAAATGATTTCAGATTAGACGGAAATTTCAGTCAAGGTGAATTCATCTATGGATTATCCGAAACCAATGAAGAAGCGATTAAAAAAGCAAATTATATAGCGAATCCTGGTTGTTTTGCAACAGCTATTCAATTGGCTCTGCTTCCATTGGCAAAAGAAAAATTATTGAACAAAGTATATACTACTGGAATTACAGGAGCAACTGGAGCTGGTCAACAATTACAACCAACATCACATTTTAGTTGGAGAACTAATAATATTTCTGCCTACAAAACCTTGAATCATCAGCACGTTCCTGAAATTTGTCAAACTTTGGAAAGCCTAAATAAAGAAAAAGTAAAATTAGAATTTGTGCCTTGGAGAGGTGATTTTACAAGAGGAATTTTTACAAGTTCAACATTAGAATCTCATTTATCAATGGAATCAATTTATGCTATTTATGAAGCCTTTTATAAAGGGAATCCGTTTGTGTTTGTTTCTAGAAATACTATCGATTTAAAACAAGTAGTTAACACAAATAAGTGTTTGATTCATATAGAAAAACAAGGGGAACAAGTTGTTGTTCACTCTATAATAGACAATTTAGTAAAGGGAGCTTCTGGTCAAGCGATTCAAAATATGAATTTAATGTTGGGTTGGGAACCTACATTAGGCTTGAAATTAAAAGCTTCCGCATTTTAAAAAAACAATTAATATTCGACAAATGAAATTATTTGATGTATATCCGTTATTCGATTTAAACTTCGTTGAAGCTGAAGGCAGCTATTTGTGGAGTGATAAAAACGAAAAATATTTAGATTTATATGGAGGTCATGCTGTGATTTCTATTGGTCACAGCCATCCAACGTATGTAAAAATGATTACGCGACAATTGCATAATATTGGATTTTATTCGAATTCTGTTCGCATTCCTATTCAAGAAGAAGTAGCCAAATTATTAGGTAAAGCTAGTGGTTATGATACTTACGAATTTTTTATGTGTAATTCTGGAGCTGAAGCCAATGAAAATGCCTTAAAATTAGCTTCTTTTCATACTAACAGAAAAAAAGTAATTTGTTTCACAAAAGCATTTCACGGAAGAACAGCTGCAGCAGTTGCAGCAACTGATAATAAAAAGATTATTGCACCTATAAATGAAACAGACAACTTTATCTTTTTGCCATTCAATGACATTGAAGCTTTAGATAACACATTTAAATCAAATGAAATTGCAGCCGTTATTATTGAAGGTATTCAAGGTGTTGGCGGTGTTCAAATCCCATCAACCGCTTTTTTACAAAAAATTAGAGTTTTATGTGACCGTTATGAATCATTATTCATTGCTGACGAAATTCAATCGGGTTATGGAAGAACTGGTAAATTCTTTGCACACCAACATGCAAACGTACAAGCAGATATTATTACGGTTGCAAAAGGAATGGGTAATGGATTTCCTGTGGGTGGTGTCATTATTTCTCCCAAAATAGAAGCAAGACATGGTTTACTAGGAACCACATTTGGTGGAAACTATTTAGCTTGTGCAGCTTCAAAAGCCGTTTTAGAAGTAATCGAATCTGAAAAATTGATGCAAAATGCTCAAGAAATGGGCGATTATCTTTACGAACAATTAAAAGATAATGAAAGCATAAAAGAAATAAGATATATAGGGTTAATGTTTGGTATCGAATTAAAAACACCTTGTGCTCCTTTTAGAAATCAGCTACTAAAAGATTTTAGAATCTTAACAGGTAACGCTTCTTGTCCAAATACTTTAAGAATTTTACCTGCCTTAAATATTACTAAAAAAGAATTAGACATTTTTATAAGTGCTTTTCGAACAATTGCAAGATTAAATGCAAAAAAAGAAGAAGTAAACCAAAACAGAAAAACGGTACTAACATAATTAGTGATTAGTGATTAGTGATTAGTGATTAGTGATTAGTGATTAGTGATTAGTGCAAAATTAAATTAATAAACAAGAGTTTAAGAGATGAAAAGATTCTTCTCTGTTAATGACATAACAGATTTACAAGCAACTATAAAGGAGGCAATTGCTTTAAAAAAAGCACCTCAGCAAAATATTCACCTTGGTAAAGGGAAAACAATAGGTTTAGTATTTCTAAACTCGAGTTTACGTACAAGATTAAGTACTCAAAAAGCGGCTCATAACTTAGGTTTGTATACTATTTTATTAAATGCTGCTCAAGAAGCTTGGACTTGGGAATATGAAGACGGTGCAATTATGAATGGGAACACAGTTGAACACGTAAAAGATGCAGCAAACGTGTTGAGTCAGTATTGCGATATTATTGGGATTCGTTGTTTTGCGGGTTTAACTAATAAAGAAGATGATGTTTCTGAAAAAGTGTACAAATTATTTGAAAAATATGCGAAAGTTCCTGTAATATCTTTAGAATCTGCGACTTTGCATCCTTTACAAAGTTTAGCCGATTGTATTACAATTGAAGAAAATTTACCAAAAGATAAAAAGCCAAAAGTCGTTTTAACTTGGGCACCACATATAAAACCCATTCCGCAAGCTGTTGGAAATTCCTTTGCACAATGGATGAATGCAAGTGATTATGAGTTTGTAATAACACATCCAGAAGGATATGAATTAGATACCGAATTTACTAAAGAGGCAACAATTGAATATAACCAAGAAAAAGCGTTAGAAAATGCCGATTTTGTATATGTGAAAAATTGGTCTTCTTTTAAAAATTATGGAAAATTGGTTCCAGTAGAAGAAGATTGGTTATTGACCAATGAGAAATTAAAAGGAAGTAATAATGCCAAAATAATGCACTGTTTACCTGTTAGAAGAAATGTTGAAATTAGTGATGAAGTACTTGACAGCGAAAACTCATTGGTTTATCAACAAGCTTATAATAGAACTTTTGCAGCACAAATTGTAATACAAAAAATTCTAGAAAACAATGAATAACCAAAAGTTATTAATTATTAAAATAGGTGGTAATAGTATCGACAATAAGTTTGAATTAGCACAATTTTTAGAGACTATTGCCACCATTAATACACCTTTTATTCTCGTTCATGGAGGAGGAAAGTTAGCCACTGATTTAGCTGAAAAACTAAACATTCCTCAGCAATTGATTGATGGCAGAAGAATTACAGATGCAGAAACCATTAAAATAGCAACTATGGTTTATGCTGGTTATATCAATAAAAACATTGTGGCATTATTACAAAAAAACAATAAAAACAGTTTGGGTTTGTCTGGTGCTGATGCTAATTTGATTAAAACAACTAAAAGAATTCATCCAACAATCGACTATGGATTTGTAGGTGATTTAAATGCTGAAAGCGTGAACACAGATTTTCTAGAAAATATAATAAATTTTGGCTTAACACCAGTTGTGAACGCAATAACGCACGATGGTAATGGTCTATTATTAAATACAAATGCCGATTCTATTGCTAATGCTTTAGCGGTTAGTTTATCTTCAAAATATGAAGTGTCTTTGCTCTATTGTTTTGAAAAAAAGGGAGTTTTATTAGACCCCAGTAATGATGATTCAGTAATTAAAACTTTGAATCATCAACAATACGAACAATTAAAAAACGATGGTACAATTTCAAAAGGAATGTTACCTAAATTAGATAATTGTTTTAATGCCTTACAAAACGGAGTTTCAGCAATAGGAATCTTAAAAGCCACTAATTTGTTAGGCTTTTTAAACAAAACAACCCATGAATACACAACAATTATCGAATAATACTGTTACTGATTTATATGAAAAGACACTTTCGCTACTAAAAAATTTAATAGCCACGCCTTCCTTTAGCAAAAGTGAAGACAAAACAGCAATTATCATTGAAGATTTTTTTAAATCTCATGAAATTCCAACAAATAGAAGTATGAATAATATTTGGGCTTACAACAAATATTATGACGCTTCCAAACCAACAATTTTACTGAATTCCCATCACGATACCGTGAAGCCAAATACAGGTTATACATTAGATCCTTTTGAACCAATTGAAAAAGATGGGAAACTTTATGGATTAGGTAGTAATGATGCTGGTGGACCATTAGTAAGTTTAATTTGTGCTTTTTTATATTTCTACGAAAAAGAGAACTTGAATTACAACATCATCATAACTGCAACAGCCGAAGAAGAAATTTCTGGTGTAAATGGTGTAGAATCGATTTATAAACAATTAGGGAAAATTGATTTTGCAATTGTAGGTGAACCAACGGAAATGAATTTGGCTATAGCCGAAAAAGGATTGTTGGTTTTAGATTGCGAAGCTTCTGGAACTTCTTCACATGCTGCACATCCTAATGATGATAATGCCATTTTAAATGCTGTAAAAGATATCCATTGGTTTACCCAATATAAATTTGATAAAGTATCTCCAATTCTTGGGGAAGTTAAAATGACACCAACCATTATTAATAGTGGTTCCCAACATAATGTGGTTCCAAATTCGTGTTCGTTTACTGTGGATGTTCGTACAAACGAATTATATTCTAATGAAGAAGTGTATCATTTAGTTCAAGAAAACGTGAATTCAAAAGTAACGGCTCGTTCTTTACGATTGAACTCCTCTTCTATTCCAATGGATCATCCTTATGTAAAAGCAGGTCTAGCTATTGGAAGAACGTATTATGGTTCTCCAACTTCATCCGATCAAGCTGTAATTCCTTGCCCTTCTTTAAAAATGGGTCCAGGTTTATCGACTCGTTCGCATAGTAGTGATGAATTTATTTATTTAGATGAAATTAAGGAAGCCATTCAAATTCATATTTCAATTTTAACCCAAATACTTTAAAATGGCAACTAAAATTTGGCAGAAAAAAGAAAGCTCCAATCAAGAACACGCTTCTATTGTAGAGCAATTTACAGTTGGTAACGATATTATTTTTGATTATAAATTAGCAAAATATGATGTCCAAGGTTCGTTAGCGCATTGTGAAATGTTAAATTCTATCGGTTTGTTAACCAATGAAGAGTGGTTGGTCATCCAAAAAGAATTAAAAAATATTGCTACAGAAATTGAAAACGGAAATTTCGAAATTGAAGCAGGAATTGAAGATGTACATTCTCAGGTAGAACACTTATTGATTCAGCGAATTGGTGACATTGGTAAAAAAATCCATAGTGGTCGTTCTAGAAACGATCAAGTTTTAACCGATTTAAAATTATATTTCAAAGCTGAAATTTCAGCAATTGTTTCCCTTACAGAAACACTTTTCAACACCTTAATACAACTAAGCAACCAACATAAAGACATCCTTTTGCCAGGATACACACACTTACAAATTGCGATGCCTTCTTCATTCGGACTTTGGTTTGGCGCGTATGCAGAAAGTTTAATTGACGATTTAGAATTGTTTTTAGCCGCCCATAACATCGTCAATAAAAACCCATTAGGTTCTGGAGCTGGATATGGTACTTCCTTTCCACTAAACAGAACCCTAACTACTAAACTATTAGGTTTTAAAACCCTAAATGTGAATGCTGTATATGCTCAAATGACTAGAGGAAAATCGGAGAAGGCTATTGCAATGGCTTTAGCTACTATGGCTGGAACATTGAGCAAGTTTGCTTTTGATATGTGTTTGTATTTGAATCAAAATTTTGGATTTATTTCTTTTCCCGATTCGCTAACTACTGGAAGTAGCATTATGCCTCATAAAAAAAATCCAGATGTTTTTGAAATTATGAGAGCCAAATGCAATAGAATTCAAGCGGTTCCAAACGAATTAATATTGGTTACCAATAATTTACCTTCTGGTTATCATAGAGATGTGCAATTGACTAAAGAAATTCTCTTTCCTGCGATTATCTCTTTAAAAGAATGTTTGGAAATGTTCGATTTCATGTTGGCACACATTCAAATTAAACCAGAAATTGTAAAAGACGAGAAATACAAGTACATGTTTAGTGTAGAAAATGTAAACCAACAAGTATTAGAAGGAATTGCGTTTAGAGATGCTTATAAAAACATCGGCTTAGCCATAGAAAACAATACCTTTGAACCTAATTATAACGTACAACATTCACACGAAGGAAGTATTGGTAATCTAAGAAATGATTTGATTGTTGAAAATTTTAAGGAAGTGAAGAGTAGGTTTATTTAAGATAGTTAAGTAAACGTAATTTATTTTATATATTCGTAGTAATTTTAAAGAGATTTAAATATGACTAAAATAAAGAGTATAGAGGATATAAATGACAAATGTTACAGTAAGGATAATAATAGAACATTTGACTGCTTAACGATGACTTCCAATACTGCATTAAATTGTAACGTAATTTTTGACCATGCAATAATTGTCATGACTTATATTACAGAAGTAGGTACTGAGAAAATTGATTTTGCAGAATATTATTCAAATTATCAAATTTTTATAAATGAGCAAAAAGAAGATAAAATACCAAGTTCACTACATATAAAAATAATTTTTCTTAAAGAAAAGAATCAAAATTATATTAATGATATAGTTGAAAGTTTGTCATAGTTGACCTTTGTCAAAGTTTTAAACTTTGACAAAGGTTATTTGATTTTTATGTATTCATCAATTATGTTTTTATCATTTTCCAATACATAATAAAAATCGTTAAATCTATTTGCTACATTAGTTCCACAAACTTTAAGTCTTAAAGTGTCTAATTTCATATTTAACCTAACTACATATTTTGCTCCGCATTTTAACATTCCTTTTTTCTTTAAATGATCTAAATCATTTAGAAATCTCTTTTTTTGAGATTCGCTAAGTTTTACGGTTTCAATTATTCCACCTAGCATTGGATGGTCGATTTCAACTATATCAATTGAAAGAATTTCAGAATTAGAAAAATTTTTCTTAAAAATTTCAAATCTATTATTAGATTGAATTTCAAATTTCTCTGAGTTTTCCTTGCAAGAGATTAAAATCAAAAATGGAATAATTAAAAATATATTTTTCATCTTTTTAACAAATTAATTTAGTTCTTAATCAATCACTTAAATATTTAAAAAACTACTTCACCTTCAAAGGATAAGCTGTTTCCTTTTTACATTCATTCATTACAATACTACTGTGATATTGACCAATATTTGGAATATTTGAAATCACATCCACTACAAAATCATTATAACTTCTAATGTCGTGGGCTACAATTTTAAGCATATAATCGTAATTTCCAGATAGACTTATTACATCTAAAACTTGTGGAATAGGTGTAATCGTTCGCTCAAATTCGTCTAAAGCTTCTTTTGATTGTTCTTTTAAAGTAACATTACAATAGACTACAATTTCAACACCAATTTTAAATCGGTCCACCAAAGCGACATATTTTTTTATGACACCATTTCGTTCTAAATTTTTGATTCGCTCGTATGTTGGTGTAAACGAAAGTCCGATTTTTTCACCAATATCTTTAACAGAAATGGTGGAATCATTCTGAAGAATTTCTAATATTAATTGGTCTTTGGTGTCTATCTGATCTTTCATTTTTAAATAGCATTAAATTCGAAATTCTTATCTACTACGAATACTTTAGCAAACTTATCACCAAATCTTTGGTTATTATTTGATAACATAATTATTGAAACTAATCCTAAAGCAAAAATATCGATTATATCAAAAACTCTCCTGATAAGTACTTGACGAAATAATAATTTATTGTTTTCAGTAGAAATCAGTTTTATTCCAATAATTTTTTTCCCTAAAGTTTTTCCAAATTTAAATTCAGGAATTACCAGAAAAGTAAACCAAAGTATTGCTATGATAATGATTTCAATATGGTCAATTTTAAATTTTAAAACATTAGAGAATAATAAATAGACAGATGAAATTATTAAAAATAAAATAAAAATCATAAAGTAATCTATTAATGAAGCAACTACACTTTTTCCTAAAATATTATCTTTCATAATAACTATCTTTTATATTGCAAATAATCTTGTAGCATAATGGTTGCTGCAATTTCATCTATTAAAGCTTTATTTTTACGTTGGTTTTTCTTCAAACCACTATCAATCATCGTTTGAAATGCCATTTTTGAAGTAAAACGCTCGTCTACTCTATCCAATTTCATTTCAGGAAATTCTTTTTGGAAAATTTTTATGAATTTTTCAATGATTGCTGCACTTTCAGAAGGAGTTCCATCCATTTGTTTGGGCTCTCCAATAATTACTTTTTCTACATTTTCTTTCGAAAAATACTCTTTTAAGAAAACAACTAAAGTATCAGAAGCAATTGTGGTCAAACCCGAAGCAATGATTTGCATTTCATCGGTAACCGCAATTCCAGTTCGTTTTAAACCATAATCAATGGAAAGTATTCTGGGCATAGTTTTGTTTTATGAAACAAAGATACGGAAAGTAAAAATAGTTTCATTTCTCACTTAGTATTAAAACCGCAAATTCGCAAATTAATTAAAACTATTGATTCTTTTAATTTGCGAATTTACGGTAAATCTTAATAACTAATTAGTTGACCAACTTCAATATTTTACTAGTCATGGTTCTAATTTGGGTACACAACGCTTCATTATCATTTAATGTTTCACCAAAAGCAGGAATCATTTCTTTCAATTTTGCTTGCCACTCTTCTGAATTGTATTTATTTGGAAAACATCTACTAATCACTTCAATCATAATTGAAACCGATGTTGATGCACCAGGAGAAGCACCCAATAAAACGGCTAATGAACCATCATCATCATTGACTACTTCTGTTCCAAATTCTAAAACTCCTTTACCATTTTTATCTTTCTTAATAACTTGAACACGTTTTCCAGCAGTTTCTAATACCCAATCTTCTGCTTTTGCATTTGGAAAATAATTCTTTAAAGCTTCCATTCTATCTCCTTGCGATTGCATTACTTGTTCTATAAGATATTTTGTCAATGGAATATTATTTACTCCAGCTGAAAGCATTGGCACAATATTATCGGTTTGAATGGATTTTATTAAATCAAGATACGAACCATTTTTTAAGAATTTTGTTGTAAAACCAGCATACGGTCCGAAAAGCAATTCTTGTTTCCCATCTATCATTCTTGTATCGATATGAGGTACAGACATTGGTGGTGAACCGACAGCTGCTTTCCCATATACTTTTGCATTGTGCTGTTTAATAATATCTGGATTCATACAACGCAACCATTGTCCGCTAATTGGAAAACCTCCAAAACCATCTCCTTCTTCAATTGCTGCTTTCTCTAGTAATCGTAATGATCCTCCTCCTGCTCCAATGAAAACAAATGGTGATTTTATTTTTCTAGATTTTTTTGTAGCTAAATCTCTCACTTTTACTTTCCACTTTCCGTCATCTTGTTTTTTTAACTTCTCTACTTCCGTTTGAAAATATAACGAAACTCCTTCTTGGTTTTTTAAATATTCGAAAAGTAAACGAGTAAGTGAACCAAAATTCACATCGGTACCAATAGGCATATAAGTGGCCGCAACTGGAATGTTTTCATCTCTATTCTTAACAACCAAAGGAATCCAATTGTTTAGCAAATCTTTGTCTGTACTGAAAAGCATTCTTTTAAATAAACTTTTTTCAGTTAATGCATCATGTCTTTTCTTTAAAAAACGAACATTATCATCTCCCCAAACGAAACTAACATGAGGAATAGAGTGAATGAAATCTTCTGGATTTTTAATAATTTCTTTTTGTACCAAATAACTCCAAAACTGTCTTGAAACTTCATACGCTTCCGAAATCTTCAATGCTTTAGAAATATCTATTGAACCATCTTCCTTTTCGGGCGTATAATTCAATTCACAGAAAGCAGCATGACCTGTTCCTGCATTATTCCACGCATCGCTACTTTCTGATGCAGCTTCAGACATGCGCTCATAAATTTCAATTTTGCAATTTGGATCTAACTCTTTGATTAAAATCCCTAATGTTGCACTCATTATTCCTGCTCCAATTAAAATAACATCTGGTTCTTCCATTTCAATACTTCTTTTAATTCACTTAACTCTTACCTAGTTTGTGATACAAAGATAGTTATAACAACGACTCGATGGATGAATTGAAAACTCAAAAAAGTATCCTAAATACATTATTTTGTTACACAATTAACAGTGTTTTATTTTGTAAAATGTATACTCTTTAATAATGTACACAAAAAGAATATATTAATTAAGTAAATAACAAATAAGGCCTACAATTGTGGAAAAATGACACTTTAAAATAAAAACACACCTGCTATAAAAAACAAGTGTGCTTCTAACCATAACTATAAAAACAAAAAACAATTGTTATTTCCCAAAGAATCTGCTAAAAAATCCTTTTTCCTCATCCACTTTGGTCGATTTATTATTTATTTTTTCTTGTTCATATATCAATTCCATAATATATTGAACATAAGTTTTACTTTTTTCTTCTAAAAAGCCATTTAAATACTTTTCACTATATTCTATTCCGCTTGCTGATTCAATTTGTAGTAGTTTTTTATACAAAGGCTCTATATGATTTGTTATTACTTCTTGTGGTATTGCTCTTCTCCTTGCAAAATAATTCGATATTTCTCCATTTTCATTTTTTGCAATTTCAAAATCGGTAATTACCCAATAATACCTCCCTGATTTCGCTAAATTTTTAACTATAGCATGAAAGTTTTCTCCGCTTTTAAGTTTCTCCCAAAGTACTTTAAAAATAACTTTTGGCATATCTGGATGTCTAATAATATTATGTGGTTGCCCCATTAATTCATAATCTTCATACCCACAAACATCTACAAAAACTTCATTTGCATATTCTATGATTCCTCTTGGATTGGTTTTACTCATGATTATTTGAGTTTTGTCCCAAGAAACTTCCTTATCGATTAATACTGGTCTGTTTGAAGCTTGACTGTCTAAATTCATTTTATTTTTTTAAATATTTTATTACTAATTAATTCTGGTTTCTAACAGCTTTAATCTTCCCGCAAAATTATAAAAACATAGATTTTTAAAACCTGATAAAAATCAGTTTTAATACAACTAATATTAGTTATACGAGGAAAAAGTTTACAGAAATAATATAACAATTTAACATATTATTAATACTTACAAAACACACATTAAAATGTTGAAACAATAAATATGTAACTAAAAACAAAGCCTATTTAAAAAAAATCGAATTATCTTTGCGACAAATTTTTTACAATGACACATTTACAATCTACAATAGAAAAAGCTTGGGAAAACAGAGCTTTGCTACAAGAAGAATCTACTCAAAAAACGATTAGAGAAGTTATTGAACTTTTAGACGCTGGAAGACTTAGAGTTGCAGAACCAACTGAAAACGGTTGGCAAGTTAATGAATGGGTAAAAAAAGCTGTAGTAATGTATTTCCCTATTCAAAAAATGGAAACATTAGAAGCTGGTATTTTTGAATATCATGATAAAATGCCTTTAAAAAGAGGTTATGCAGAAAAGGGAATTCGCGTTGTACCAAATGCAGTTGCTCGTCATGGTGCTTATATCTCTAAAGGTGTAATTTTAATGCCTAGTTATGTAAACATAGGTGCTTATGTTGATGAAGGAACAATGGTTGACACTTGGGCTACAGTAGGAAGCTGTGCACAAATTGGTAAAAACGTTCATTTGTCTGGTGGTGTTGGTATTGGTGGTGTTTTAGAACCGTTACAAGCAGCTCCAGTTATTATCGAAGATGGTGCATTCATTGGTTCTCGTTGTATTGTTGTTGAAGGAGTTCGCGTAGAAAAAGAAGCTGTTTTAGGAGCCAACGTTGTACTAACAGGTTCTACAAAAATCATTGACGTAACAGGTGAAGAACCAGTAGAATATAAAGGAATTGTTCCAGCACGTTGTGTAGTAATTCCAGGAAGTTATACCAAAAAATTCCCAGCAGGAGACTATCAAGTTCCATGTGCATTAATCATTGGAAAAAGAAAGCCTTCAACCGATTTAAAAACATCATTAAATGATGCTTTACGTGAATATAATGTAGCAGTTTAAAATATTAATCCCTGAGTAAGAGCATGCAAAATTACCTACAAAGTGTAAAACTTTTTTTTAAACGTTTTCTTATTGTTTTAATTATTTATCAAGTTTGTCGAGGACTTTTTCTCTTCTTCAATCGAAATAATTTTAATGACATTAGTCTGAAAAGCACTTTAGGAGGTCTACATTTTGATTTATCTGCCATTGGTTATATTAATTTATTATTTGCTCTTTTTCATTTCATTCCTGGTAATTTTAAAAATAAACCAAGATATCAAAAGGTATTAAAAATTAGTTTTTTTATTGTAAACCTTGTTTTTATACTTACCAATTTTGTAGATTTTGAATATTATAAATTTACAGGAAGAAGAAGTACTTACGGAATGATTACTGCTAGCGGAATGGAGAATGAAATTGGTGGTTTAATTTTTTCGTTTTTAGCTGAATTTTGGCACTTACCGATAATCGCCATTGTATTAGCTGTTCTATTTTGGAAAGTGATACCTAATTTAAAGTTAAGTACTGAACAAAGTAATAATAAGCTCCAGATTTTAAAACAATCTGGAGTTTTCATCCTTCTAATGGGTGTTGTCTTTCTTTTCGGAAGAGGCGGATTTCAAAAGAAGCCTATAAAAATTGTTGATGCTGTAAATTATGGTTCAATTAATCAATCTGCTTTTGTATTAAACACTCCTTTTTGTATCTTAAAAACAATTGGTAAAAAGGAAACATTAGAAATACCTAATTTTTATTCTGAAGAAGAATTAAATGCTTATTTCAATCCTGTTTTTGAAAACAATCCCAAAGAAGATGCTACAAAAAAAAATGTAGCAATTATTATTCTTGAGAGTTTTGGAAGAGAAAATATTCAACGTGGTCAAACTCCTTTTTTAGATTCTTTAATTACGAAATCGTTATATTTTGAAAATGGTTTTGCCAATGGAAAACTATCTATAGATGCAGTTCCTTCAACACTTTCGAGTATTCCAAGTTTAATGAATCATTCACTCATTACGTCTAGTTACTCTATTAACGAGATCTACGGATTACCAAAAATACTTAAAGATAACGGCTACAACACTTCATTCTTTCATGGTGCTTTTAATGGAAGCCAAAATTTTGATCAATATTGTAAAGTTGCTGGCTTCGATAACTATTTTGGAAAAGATGAATATGATGGACCAGAATCTTTTGATGGTACATGGGGCGTATTTGATGAAGATTTTTTTCAATTTTATTGTAAAAAAATGGGAACGTTTAAAGAACCTTTTTTTACTACTATTTTTAGCATTTCCTCACATAATCCTTATACAATTCCTGAAAAACACAAAGGTAAATTCCCAAAAGGACTTACAAAAATTGATGAAAGTGTAGCATATGCAGATTATGCTTTAAGACTATTTTTCGAAAGTGCTAAAAAACAAGATTGGTATAATAATACTTTGTTTGTTTTAACTTCAGATCACACTTCTTCTGAACAAATTGAAGACAAATTCAAAACCAATGTTGGTAAGTTTAGAATTCCAATTTTGTTTTTTAATCCAGGTGATAAAACTTTTGGTGGTTTGAGCTATAGAAATATGCAACAAATTGACATTACTCCTTCTATCATTGATTTGTTAAATATAAAGACAAAAATGATTACTTTTGGAAAACCTTACAAATCTGAAAAGGATTTTGTAGTTTACTATTTAGATAATATTTATCATTATATTGATGGCGATTATTATATGGCTTTCGATGGAAAAAAAGCAATTGGATTATATAATTTTAAAAAAGATGAATTATTAAAAACCAATCTTTTACAATCTGAAAAAGAAATATCTACTAAAATGGAAAACTTTATTAAGGCTTATATACAATCGTTTAATACACGCTTAATAAATAATAAATTAGTTTTGTAGCATGAAAATTTTAGTTATTCAACATAAAATGATTGGTGATGTTTTAGTGAGTAGTATCATTTGTGATAACCTTAGAAAAGCTTATCCTAATGCTGAAATTGATTATTTGGTGAATAACAATACTGTAGATATTTTAAAAGGAAACCCGAACATAAACAACATAGTAATTTTTGATGGTAATAAACAAAAAAGCATTTGGGAACTTCTAAAATTTGCTATTAAAATTAGAAAAAATAACTATGATTTAGTTATAGATGCTTATTCTAAACTACAAAGTTGGGTTGTTTCTTTTTTAAGTGGAGCCAAGCAAAAAATATCCTATAGAAAAAAAGGTAGAGCGTTTATTTATACAGATACTGTTCCTTTTGCTGATTCACCAGAAACTTATTTAGGATTAGCAATTGAAAGACGTTTATCGCTTCTAGAGCCATTAAAATTAACACTAGACAAAGAGACAACTCCAAAACTATATCTTTCGTCAGATGAAATTGAAAAAGCAAATGAGGCCTTTATAGAACATAAAATAGATAGTTCTCGAAAAACTATTATGATTAGTCTTTTGGGAAGTGAAGAAATAAAAACGTATCCATTAGATTTTATATCTAAAGTTGTAGATTATATTGGAACAAACTACAATGTTAATATTTTATTTAATTACTTTCCTAAACAATTAGAACAAGCTAGAAAGGTATACAATTCTTGTTCACTTGAAACACAATCTAAAATATACTTTGATTTATTTGGAGATAGTTTGAGAGACTATATGGGCTTAATGAATAATTGTGAATTAATTATTGGTAATGATGGTGGAGCTATTAATATGGCAAAGGCATTAGGCAAATCATCTTTTATTATTTTTTCTCCGTGGATTGAAAAGAAAATATGGGCCACTTTTGAAGATGGAATAAACCATACTTCTGTTCATTTAAAAGATTTTCTTCCAGAAATATTTGAAGGGAAAACTGAAAAAGAGTTAAAAGGAAAAGCTTTAAAATATTATAATTTATTTGAACCCAATTTACTTTTAACGAACTTAAAAAAGTTTCTAGATACTAAAGTTTAAGAATTCCGTTTTTAGTTTTAACTATTTTGTTCTTAATATTGTTAGATCTAATTTTTAGATTTTTATTCCATTCTTCTTGACTGAAATACCCTCTTGCATGGTCTAAATGTAAACAAATTGCAGAGTAGCGTATTTGTTTGGATAAAATTCCATTATTAAACATTCTTTCACCTATCTCTCTATCTAAACCACCATATTTCATATCTTCATTAAAACCATTCACAGCAATTAAATCTTCTTTAAAACAAGAAGTATTATGTCCGTTAAATGATTTTTTTGTAGGTGTAAACCAATTCATAAACAAAGTAAAAGGCTTAAATCGTATTAATTTAGCCAATTTAAAATTCTTGTTTACTCTATTTTTAGATAACCAAAAAGGATTAAAACAGTTTTTAGAAAAAATATCAGATTCTGAAATTGATAGTGATGTTTTTAAAGGCAATTTAAAATACCCTCCTGAAAGGAAATAGCCCTTCTCTTTATATTTTAAATGTGCTCCAACAAAATCTTCTCTCGGAATACAATCTCCGTCTGTAAACAAAATATAATCTGAATTTGATTTTAAGATGGCTTTATTTAAAATTTTACATTTTTGAAAACCATTATCTTCTTGCCAAACATGAACAATTGGATATTTAAATTTATTCGAAAAATGTTTAATTATTTTTTCGGTTGCATCTGTAGAACCGTCATCAGCAATAACTACCTCAAAATCATCCTCAGTTTGGTTTTCATAACCAATGAGAACTTTTTTAAGCCATTCTTCGGAATTGTAAGTAGTAATTATTACAGATAACTTCATTCAAAAATAAAAGGGTAAAATGTCTTTTTATATTATACTTTTTAGACATTAAATAGATTAATATAAACGCCTTGTAGCAATTCCGACAAAAATAGTACAAACAATTGAAAATACTACTTTTTCCAAAACTTTAATTTCTTTTTTAGTCTTTTTTTTCTATGAAATCTATATTGAAAATCTTCAGTGAATTGCCACATTGTTTTAAAAACATCTGTTTCATTCTCACCGGAAATTTTCGCATATTCATTACTCATTATTTCAATCATTTCTTTTTTAGGAGTAATCTTAGAAAGATTCTTCATTCTTGCTTCAAAACTCATTACTTCATGAAAATTCATCCTATTTAAATCGACCAAGTAGAACGCATAAGTTCCATCATTATTATTACTAATCAAAGTATTCCCAGGTGAATGATCTCTAAATTCAATACCGTTTTTATGCATTTTATAAGTAAAATGAACAAACTGACGTAAAATATTTTCTCCATCTGGGTAATCCGTTTCTACTAATTCCCTATATGTTAAGTCACAAAAAATATGTTCACAAACATAATAACTATCTTTTAACCCAATACCATTAGAATTCTCCTTGAAAGCAATTGGCTTTGGAGTTCCAATTCCATTTTCTAACAAAACAGTAGCATACTCATAGGATCTTCTTGCTTTAGATTTTCGGAAGTATTTATATATGATTCTATTAATTAGTATTGGCTTTCTAAACGACTTAATGTTTAAAGTTAAAGTTTCATCTACTTTAAATAATTTAATTGTATTTCTTTTACCTGCTACAAATAGTTCTCCTGTAGTATGAAAATTTTCTATACTAGAAGTTATTATTGATTTGAAGTTGATATAAGTAGGAAAAATGCTTAACATCTTTTTTTTTCAAAAATAAGGATATCTGTTTAATTATTTAGAAACATATCTTATTTTTACTGAAATTTATTTCATGAACATTTTTTTAGAGTCTCACAACATAAACAATAAAGCTGGTGGCTTAGGAACCTTTAATTATCAAGTCATTAAAGCCATTTCAAAACTGGATATTTCGAATAAAACGATAACACTGAATGCAAAATATCCAGAAAAACTAGAAAATGAGTTTGGAAATATTTTTAAATATTCAAAATACACTAGTTTAGAACGTCATTTTCTATTTCGTAAAAAGAAAAAATATGATGTTTGGCATAGTTTAAATCAGAATACTAAAGTTGAGCCTTTCTTCAAACCTAAGAAGTACATTTTAACCATTCATGATGTCAATTTTGTTGAAGAAATCTCTTCAGACATGAAGCACAAAGTCAATAAAAGATTTATTGAAAAATTAAATCGTGCAGACATAATTACGTATATTTCTGAATTCGCAAAACAACAAACACATCGTTATTTTAATGTTCCAAATGTTCCTGAACATATCATATATAATGGTAATCCTTCTGAAAAAAGAATAGAAAACAATACTTTCCTACCTTCTTTCAACTTAGAGAAGCCTTTCTTCTACTCTATTGGCGATTTTATCCCAAGAAAAAACTTCCTTTCAATTGTGAAAATGATGGAAACAATAGAAGATTATGTGCTTATTATTTCTGGAAACAGAAATAAAGAATATGGTTATGAAATTGAAAAATATGTTAAGGATAATAACTTACAAGACCGTGTAATTTTAACGGGTAAAGTGAGTGATGAAGCAAAACAATATTATTTAGAAAACTGTACTGCTTTTTTATTTCCTTCTATAAGAGAGGGCTTTGGTTTACCTCCAATTGAAGCAATGAAGTTTGAGAAACCAGTTTTCCTTTCTAATCTAACTTCACTACCAGAAATTGGTGGCGATGCAGCCTTTTATTGGGATAATTTCGATGCTAAGTATATGAAAGATTTTTTATTGTCTAAACTTGAAGATTTTAATAATAATAAATCATTTTACGCTCCAAAAATCAGAGAACGAGCTGATTTCTTTTCTTGGGAAAAAGCAGCGAAAGAGTATTTAGAGTTATATAGTTCATAATTTAAAAGAGGATGTTTAAGTACTTAAACATCCTCTTTTAAACTTTATATCTATTTGAATAAAAATTTAAACCATTGACCAAAGTTCTTCATCTTTAAAAACAAATCGCTTATCCTCATTGATTTATCATTTTTAAAATTATTTAAAATTTCACTTAAAGAATTTCCTTTCATGAATTGTAACGTTTTCCAATGCATTGGTTCCAAATAAAAGAAACCTTCATGATCTTTATAGTTTGTTTCATTTACAGTGTCCCATTTTTTCATAAAACTTTCTTTATCAATATCTCCATTATGTCCCCAGTTATCAAGTTTTTTAATGAGATCCTCTCTTTCTCTAGATAAACAATCATGCAAAGCAATTGAAGATACATATATAGAACGACATTTACCATGACGACCTACTTTATAATTAGGAATATTTGTTGCCACCATGAATTTGTCAAACTTATCAACATATAAGACTCCTCCTTTTACATTTTTGTATAAGTTAATTTTAAAACAACATATTTGAATTTGTTTTTTACTTGTTAGGTAGTGATTATTAGCTATTAGATATTTTGTAAATGATTTAAAATCGAAAAAATACTCATCAGAATCTAATTGAATCAACCAATTCCCAATTCCCATTTTTTCTGCCAAAAGTTTTCTTTCACGAATTTCACATTCCATAGTTGTTAAGCCCGACACATAAAATTCATCTTCATAGATTTCAATTTTATTTTGAGTGTCAAACGTTTTTATCCATTCAAAAAAACTACTATCAATTTGTATATCCGATCCATTCCAAGTTTTTCTGTTTTTATCTATCGCTAAAAAAATAGTGTCTGAATCCTCATAAATTGGAGGTATTGCAAATTTTAAAAGCTCATAATCATAGGAAACTAAAAATCCAACTTGAATTTTACTCATGCGTTTTTTTTTGCAAATATAAGGTTAAATTTTTCTTAATTAAATCTTACATTTGCCATCATATCTAAAAATAGCAATCTAAAATGAAAAAATTATCTGTAATAATGCCAGTTTATAATGGTGAACTATATATTGAAGAAGCTATTAATAGTATCGTTAATCAAACATTTACCGATTTTGATTTAATTATTTTAAATGATAATTCTTCAGATGGTACTGTTGCAATAATTGAAAAAATAAGAGAAAAAGACAATCGAATTATTTTAATAAACAAAACTAAAAACGAAGGTCCTGCAAACTTGAGAAATGAAGGTATTGAAATGGCTAAAACAGAATATGTTGCGCTCCTAGACGCTGATGATATTGCTATGCCTACACGTTTTGAAAAACAAATAAACATACTTGATACTAATCCTAGTTTAGGACTTTGTGGTACATGGTTTACTATTTTTGGTGATAAAAAAGAAAAAGTACTTAAACATTCTGAAAAGCATGAAGATTTAAAAGTACAATTTTTGCATAGTTGCGGTTTAGGAAATTCTACCGTAATGTTTAGAAAGTCTATGATTGGTGATTTACGTTTTGAACATCAATATGTACCTGCAGAAGATTACGGATTATGGAGTGAGTTTATAGCGAAATCAGAATTTTATAATATTCCAGAATCATTAGTAAGGTATCGTTGGCATCCTGGAAATATTAGCCAAACAAAAGAAGAAAACCTAAGAATTGCAGAAGTTGCAATTAAAAAAAGACAATTAGAGCGTTTAGAAATAGATTCAAACGATGAAAATAGCTCATATTACGTTAATGCTGTTTCATTAAAAAGAAAACAGAATGCAGAAGACATTATTAAAACCATAGAAGCTTCTAAAGTTTTAAAACAAAAAAATGATAAATTAAAAGTTTATAATCAAGCTATTTTTTGTGAACATATTGATAGAATGATTATTAGAACAATACGCAACTCTAAAGATCATAATACTACTTTTTTTAAGTATGTAAAAAATGATTCTGGTTATTTTAATAAGATTAGTTTTCTTGACAAAATTATTTTTTATTTTAAATGTCAATTCTAAATAATTCACGAATTGAAAACATAAAAAAAAGGTTACCTATAATATATAGACAACCTTTTTCATTTATTATATAAAATCTTATAATTTATTATAAGCAATCAAAGCTTCTTTTAGAATTTCTACAGAACGAACTAATGCTTCTTTTTTCAAAACATAAGCAATTCTAACTTCATCTAAACCTACATTCGGAGAAGAATAAAATCCAGCTGCAGGTGCAACCATAATAGTTTCTCCATCTAAATCATAAGTCTCTAAAAGCCACTGTGCAAAATTGTTTGCATCTTTAATTGGTAATTTAGCAATACAATAGAAAGCCCCTTTTGGTGTTGCAACTTGTACACCTTCAATTTTATTTAATTCTGCAATTAAAATATCTCTTCTCTCTTTATATTCGGTGATAACTTCATCAAAATAACTTTGTGGAGTATCTAAGGCAGCCTCACTTGCAATTTGAGCATAAGTAGGCGGACTTAATCTTGCTTGTGCAAATTTCATTGCAGCAGTCATAACTTCTCTGTTTTTAGAAACGATGCAACCAATTCTTGCTCCACACATACTAAAACGTTTAGAAACAGAATCTATCATGATTGCATGATTTTCTAAACCATCAACTGTCATAATAGAATTATGTTTAAATCCGTCATATGTAAACTCTCTATATACTTCATCAGCAATTAAAAATAAATCGTGCTTTTTTACAATTTTTGCCAATTGGTTAATTTCGTCCTCAGAATATAAATATCCAGTTGGGTTTCCAGGATTACAAATTAAGATTGCTTTTGTTTTTGAAGTAATCAGTTTTTCAAAATCCTCAATTGGAGGTAAAGCAAAACCTGTTTCAATACTTGAAATTACTGGTACAACTTTAACACCCGATGCTACTGCAAAACCATTATAATTAGCATAAAATGGCTCAGGAATAATAACTTCATCATCTGAGTCCATAGTACTCCCTAATGCAAAAAGCAATGCTTCAGAACCACCTGTAGTAATTATAATATCTTGCTTATCTATTGGAAGATTTTGATTTTTATAATAGCTAGATAATTTTTCTCTATAACTATCAAAACCAGCTGAATGACTATACTCTAACACTTCTATATTTGCGTTTTTAACAGCATCTAAAGCTACTTGAGGTGTTTTTATATCTGGCTGACCTATATTTAAATGGTATACATTATGTCCTTTTTTCTTTGCTATTTCAGCATAAGGGACTAACTTTCTAATTGGTGATTCAGGCATTTGTAAGCCTTTTAGAGATATTTTTGGCATTGTTGTTTGTTTTTTAAAATGCAAAATTGCACTTTTTTTCTCAAATTTTTATAAAGTTTTCTTTTTAAAATAATAAAGATTGTTACAGATATCAAATAATTTTCTTATTTTTAAGATAAATACTATCTCTATGAATAGAAAAATACCTGCTATACTTTCCTTTTTATTTGTTTATGTATCTGTTTTTAGCCAAACTTCATGGTTGTCTAAAAGGAATAAAATTGTTATTCCTTTTGAATTAACACATAACCTTATAATTATTGAAACTGAAGTTAACGATGTAAAACTTAACATGCTTTTAGATACTGGTTCAGATAAAAATCTTTTATTTAGTTTTCCCGAAAATGATAGTATTTTGTTTTATGATACTCGAAAAATAAAGATTAATGGTTTAGGAAATGGAGAATCATTAGAAGCTATTATTTCAAGAGAAAACAAACTAAAAGTCAAAGATTATTTAGACGAAGACTTTGAAGTACTCTTAATAACTGATCGAGACATTAGTTTAGTTAATAAACTTGGTGTTCCAATTAATGGAATAATTGGCTCTTCCTTTTTTAAAGATTATTTAGTAGAAATTAACTATCAAAGTAAAAAAGTGATTCTTCATAAAGAACATAAAAAGTCTATTACTAAAAAACTAAGAAGATACAAAAGTAAAAAAGTTGAAGTTATTGATGGTAAGCCTTATTTAAAAATGATTACCGACATTAATAACACTAAAAAAATGGACATTAAATTATTAATGGATACTGGACTTGGAGATGGGTTATGGCTTTTTGAAAACGATAGTATTAAATGCGGAACACTTTTTTTTAATGATCTTCTTGGAAAAGGTCTAGGTGGAGATATTGAGGGTAAAAAATCTAGAGTTAAAAAATTAGAATTGAATGAATTAATCCTCAAAGAAGCATTAGTATCTTACCCAGACACGATTTCATTTAATCAATTAGACTTTGTAAAAGGAAGAAACGGTTCATTAGGAGGTGAAATAATAAAACGATTTAATTGGATTTTAGATTATAAAAATGAAACATTCTATTTTAAAAAAAATACAAATTTTAATGATTCATTCAATTATAATATGTCAGGAATTGAAGTGCAACATGCTGGTTCAACTTGGGTTTCTGAAAAATTAAACTTCAGCACATTTACGAATACAAATTCCAAAACGTTTGTTTATGATAAGGAACACGATTTTAATTATAAATTTTCACTTCAACCTGTGTTTGAAATATACTCTGTAAGAGAAAACTCGCCTGCTCAATTAGCGGGTCTTAAAAAAGGCGATATGATTTTATCTATTAATGGAAGAAAAGCCTATAATTATACCATTCAAAAAATAACCAATCTATTTCAATCTGAAGAAGGAAAAATTATCAAAATGCTAATTGAAAGAGATGATACTGTAATTGAAGTTAAATTTGAATTAGAAAAACTATTGTAATAATCATAAATCACTTCTTCTGTTATAAATTAATGAAAATATTTTTTCCTTATACTTATCAAAAAGACAATTAATATGCTTGATACGATAAAAAATGGAATAATGAACTCTATCAAACCTAAAGGTAGCATGATAGCAATAATTAATAATTGAAAACCTAAACCATATACTGAAAGACAGGTCATAAACCAATTTGGGAATGATTTTACCTTATATGCATCTGCATCTAGGAAATGAATAATTTTATCAAATTTACCATATAAAACCGAATACAATTTAAAAAGAATTGTTACTGTTTTCTGACTTTCTCCAGGAAGTGCTTTTGGTGTTTTATATTCAAAAACTTTACTCGTAGTATCTCCACCAAAAGATCTATTTCTGAGAATAACATAATAATAATTATACAACGTTCCTTGCAGTTGAATACAAAAAAAAGCAAGTAATGTTAGCCAAAACGATGTTTCAGATACATAGCAAATTATCATTAAAAAAATAAAATTTAAAATAATATCAAAAATACTATCTAAATATCTACCAGAATATGAAGGTGTTTTTTTTAACCGAGCTAATTCTCCATCGGCAGCATCTATTCCAGATTTAAGAAGGATAAAGATACTTGCTAAGATATAATGATTGCTCCAAATAAAATAAGTTGCAATTAATCCAACTATTCCAAAAAGTAGTGTAACATGTATGGGAGTAAATCGTGTTTCTTTTAATTGATAAGCTAAAACTCTACCGAAAGAACGTCCATAGTCTGATAAATCTAAAAATTTATCTTCCTTATTTAATTTTGACATTTAAAATTATAATACAATAATCTGTGACAATATAGTCGGGTTGTAAAAATAGTCTTTTATTTTGAAAGTCTATGCAATGTAAACACCATTGCAGATAATAAGACAAAAGCAACTAATTGATGTGCTAAACCTAACCATAAAGGAACATGAAATAAAATTGTAAATACTCCTAATGCAAATTGTATAAAAACAATTAAAATTAAACTTTTAACACCTTTCTTTTGAATTCTATTTAAACGGTTTTTTTTGCTTTTAAAGTACAACATCATCATCATGAAAACGACTACATAAGCAAATGTCCTATGTATAAATTGAACACCACTCCTACCTTCTGTAAACGATTTTAAAAGTGTTGATTGCTCTATTGTAATACTTTCATGAAAAAACTGTCCATCGCTCATTAAAGGCCAATGATTATGTACTAATCCAGCGTTTAATCCTGCAACAAAACCTCCATAAATAATTTGAATAATTAACACAACAAGAGCTATCTGAGCAATTCTTTGCAGAGATTTTACAGCTGGTTTTCTTTCAGGATAAATAATATCTAAGGCAACCCAAAGTGTATAGGCAAAAGTTATGAATGCAAAAGTTAAATGCAATGCCAAACGAAAATGACTCACATCCGGATTATCAATCAATCCACTTTTAACCATATACCAACCTAGAAAACCTTGAAATCCACCCATTAAAAGTAGCACAAAACATTTCTTTATTGTTTCACTATTTAATTGTTTTTTAATCAAAAAATAAATAAAAGGAACAATGAAAACGATTCCTATAATTCTTCCTATAAAACGGTGAAACCATTCCCAAAAATAAATAAATTTATAGTCAGAAAGTGTAAAATCGTTATGAATATTAATTTTTTGATATTCTGGAAATTTCTTATATTCTTCAAACGCATCAACCCATTTTTCATCAGTTAAAGGAGGAAAAGTATCGGTTACCAAATGCCAATCGGTCATTGATAATCCAGAATTTGTTAAACGAGTAATTCCACCAACCATAACCATAACGAAAAGTAAAACACAGCCCAATAAAAGCCAATATACTACTGATTTGTTGTTTCTCATTTTGATTTCTTTTTCAAATTGTAAAATTAAGTTTTGTAAAACAGAATGTTCTATAACAATAGTTAAACTTTATTTAATCCCATTTTCTTTGCTCTCATTAAAACAAAAGTCAAAGCTGCTTCATATTCATTTGGTATTTCTCCTTCTAAAATTGCTTCTTTAACAGCTTCTTTCAATGTCCCAATTTCTCTACATGGTTTTAATCCAAATAATTCCATAATCTCTTCGCCTGAAATTGGTGGCTGAAAATTACGTACTTGGTCGCGCTCTTCTACTTCAACAATTTTTTCACGTACAATTTTAAAATTATGATGGTATTTATTAAATTTCTTAGGGTTTTTAGTTGTAATATCTGCCTCACAAAGTGTCATTAAATTCTCTACATCTTCACCTGCATCAAAAACTAGACGACGCACAGCAGAATCTGTAACAATATCTTGTGCTAAAACAATTGGCCTTGAACTCATAGCAACCATTTTTTGAACAAATTTCATTTTTTGATTTAATGGCATGTGTAAACGTTCAAATATTTTCTTCACCATTTTCCCTCCTAGAAACTCATGTCCATGAAATGTCCAACCTTGTTTTTTATTAAATTTCTTTGTTGGTGCTTTACCAATATCATGCAACAAAGCAGCCCAACGCAACCAAACATCATCTGTATTTGGGCAAATATTATCGACAACTTCTAATGAATGATAAAAATTATTTTTATGGGTATGTCCTTCAATTTCTTCAACTTGATTTAACGCAGTGAGCTCTGGTAAAATAATATCCAAAAGTCCTGTTTCATAAAGCAATAAAAAACCTACAGAAGGTTTTTCTGATTGAAGTATTTTATTTAATTCATCTACTATACGTTCACCCGAAATTATTTTAATTCGTTCTTTATTCCTTACAATCGCTTGAAGTGATTTTATTTCAATTTCAAAATGCAATTGACTCGCGAAACGAATTGCACGTAGCATTCGTAATGGATCATCAGAATAGGTTATATCAGAATCTAAAGGTGTACGAATAATCTTTTTCTTCAAATCTTCAACTCCATTAAAAGGGTCCACAAGGTTACCAAAAGAAGATTCGTTTAAAGAAAAAGCTAATGCGTTTATAGTAAAATCTCTCCTATCTTGATCATCTTTTAGTGTTCCATTTTCGACTATTGGATTTCGACTATCTCTATTGTATGATTCTTTTCGTGCTCCTACAAACTCAATATCCATATCTTCAAAACGTAACATTGCTGTTCCATAATTTTTAAAAACCTGAACCTTAGGTTGATTTGGTATTAATTTAGCCACTTTTTCTGCTAATTCAATACCACTTCCAACAGCAACGATATCGATATCTTTTTTATGGTTTCTATCTAATAATATATCTCTAACAAAGCCACCAATAACATAACATTCTAAGTTTAATTCTTTGGCTGCTTGAGAAATTATTTCAAATATTTTATGTTCTAAATGTTTTTTATAATTCATATTTCTAATTACCGCAAATTTTAAAATTATTTTTTTTCATAACTGATACATACTTATATTCAAGTAATAACAAGTTAAAATTTGCTAAGATTGCTAATTTATTTTCAGATATTTTTAAATAATTTAGACATTTATTATAATGACAATTATTAAAACAATCTACTGTTTTTATTTCTAATATAATTCAATTATAAACTACAAAATCAACTTGACATTTATAATTTCATAGTTTATTGCTAATTCATTTCCCTTTTAAAGAATTTTATTTTCTGATTACTTTCACTTGGCTATCTAATCCTAATTTTATAATACAAGAAGGGTTTTTGCAAATTTTATCACGTTGTAAATTTACTACATAGTCAACACCTTTTAAAATTTCTGGACTAATTTCTTTAAAAGTTTTAGGTGTAAACATACCTGAAACATTAGCCGAAGTAGAAACCAATGGTTTTTTCATTCTTTCCATTAATTTAAAACAAAATGGCTCATTAACCATTCTAACAGCTAAAGAATTATCTTCTGCAATAATGTTTTTAGCAACATTTCTTGGTTTGTCTAAGATAAGCGTAGTTGGTTTTTCTGCAAAATCAAGAATTTGCCATGCCACTTCAGGAATTTCATTAAACACCTGATGCATCATCCTCTCTCCGTTAACCAAAACAATCATACTTTTACTTTCTTCTCTTTGTTTTAAAGCATAAATCTTCTTAATCGCCTCTTCATTTGTAGCATCGCAACCTATACCCCAAACCGTATCTGTAGGGTAAAGAATAATACCTCCATTCGCTATAACTTCGAAAGCATTATGAATTTCTTTGTTTACATCCATTATTTATAAATTATTTGACAAAGATATTATAATAATAAAAAGAAAATAAAATTAGACTTCATATATTTGCAGTTAGAAAAAATAAGACATGCTGAACAATAAATCAATTTTAATTACAGGAGGGACTGGTTCTTTAGGAAAAGAATTAACTAAAGCTATTTTAGAAAAATGGCCAAATGTGAAAAGGTTAGTCATCTATTCAAGAGATGAACAAAAACAATTTCAAATGGCGCAAGAATTTCCTGAATCAAAATATCCTGCAATACGTTATTTTATTGGTGATGTTAGAGACTTAGAAAGATTAAAAAGAGCCTTTACAGATATTGATTATGTAATTCATGCTGCTGCTATGAAACATGTACATATTGCGGAATATAACCCAGATGAATGTGTAAAAACAAATATTGGTGGTGCCGAAAATGTAATAAAAGCTTGTTTAACTTCCAATGTTTCTAGAGTAGTAGCTCTTTCAACAGATAAAGCATGTGCACCGATTAATTTATATGGAGCTACAAAATTAACTTCAGATAAATTGTTTATTGCTGCAAATAATATTAGAGGGAAACAAGATATTAAATTTTCTGTCGTTCGCTATGGTAATGTAATGGGATCTAATGGTTCTGTAATTCCATTTTTCATGAATAAAAAAGCAGGAGGAGTTCTGCCTATTACAGATCCTAATATGACTCGTTTTAACATCTCACTTAAAGGTGGTGTTGATATGGTGCTTCATGCGTTAGATGAGGCTTGGGGTGGTGAATTATATGTTCCAAAAATACCTTCTTATAAAATTACAGATGTTGCAGACGCAGTTGGTCCAAACTGTAAGCAAGAAATAGTTGGAATTCGTCCAGGTGAAAAAATACATGAAGAAATGATTACTTCATCTGATTCGTTTACAACCTACGATTTAGGCAAATACTATGTAATTCTACCACAAGTTACCAATTGGAACATGGAAGAATACATCAAAACTTTTAATGCAAAAAAAGTACCTGTAGGATTCAATTATAACTCTGGAGATAATGAAGAATGGGAAACTGTCGAAACTTTAAGAAGTTTAATAAAAGAGCATTTATATCCAGATTTTGAAGCTTAATTAAATGATACCATACGGAAAACAAAATATCACAGAAGAAGACATCTTAGCAGTTACCAATGCTTTGAAATGTGATTTTCTTACCCAAGGACCAACTATATTAGAATTTGAACAAAAATTCTCAACTTATATTGGTTGTAAATATAGTGTAGCTGTCGCTAATGGAACTGCTGCTCTACATTTGTGTGCTTTAGCACTAGATGTAAATGAAAATTCAAAAGTAATTACAACACCCATTACATTTGCAGCTTCTGCAAATTGTATTAAATATTGTGGTGGTGAAGTTGTTTTTTCAGATATAGACAAAGAAACCTATCTAATTGATATTCCAAAAATTAAACAATTATTGGAAAGTCAACCAAAAGGTACGTTTTCAGGAATTGTTCCTGTCGATTTTGCAGGAAGAGCTGTAAACCTTGAAGAACTTAAAAAAATTGCTGATGAATATAATCTTTGGATCATTGAAGACTCTTGTCATTCTCCAGGAGGTTATTTTATAGATAGTAAAGGAGTACAACAAAATTGCGGAAATGGTAATTTTGCTGATTTAGCTATTTTTTCATTTCATCCTGTAAAGCATATTGCTACAGGAGAAGGTGGAATGATAACGACGAACGATGAAGAGTTATATAAAAAGTTATTAATGCTTCGTACGCATGGTATTACAAGGGATACTAATGTATTCGAGAATTCTTTAGAACTAGCTAATGGAACAGATAAGCACAATGGAAATTATCCAGGTTGGTACATGGAAATGCAAACTTTAGGATATAATTATCGTTTTACCGACTTTCAAGCGGCACTAGGAATTAGCCAATTAGAGAAGGCTAAAACTGGCATTGAGAAAAGAAGAGCTATTGCTAAAAGATACAATGAGGCTTTTCAAAATTCATCATTCATCAAAGGACAATCTGGTGTAATTGAAGGACACGCTTATCATCTTTATATTATTGAAGTTGAAAACAGATTAGGATTATACAATCATTTGCGTGAAAACAAAATTTTCGCACAAATTCATTATATCCCATGCCATTTGATGCCTTTTTATAAAGCACAAGGTAATAAAGAAGGAAATCAACCAATTGCGGAAAACTATTATAAAAATTGTATTAGTTTACCTATGTATCCTACTTTAACCGAAACAGAACAAGATTTTGTAATAGCAACCATTCTTAATTTTTATAAATAATTTGAAACTTGCCTTAGGAACCGTTCAGTTTGGCTTACAATATGGAATTTCTAATACCAAAGGAGTTCCTACGGATTTGGATGTATCACAAATTTTTGAAACTGCTGTAAAAAACAATATACTCACTTTCGATACTGCAATTGCTTATGGTAATGCAGAAGAACGAATTGCTGATTTTTTACCTAATGAAGCTCAAATTATTTCTAAATTCCCAAAATATAGTTCAAATTCAGAATTAAAAGAAAACATAGAACGTTCCATCATAAGATTAAAACAAGATCGTTTATATGGTTTTATGGCTCATAATGGTGATTTTTTAATTGAAAATCTGAAATTATGGGAAACTTTAGTTAATTTTAAAGAAAAGAATAAAGTACAGAAAATAGGTTATTCTTTATATACTCCAAAACAATTAGAGGCATTATTACAATTGGATTTAATTCCAGATATCATTCAAATTCCTTTTAGTCTATTAGATCAAAAGTTCACTCCATATTTTGAGGAGTTAAAGAATAAAAATATTGAAATACATTGTCGTTCTGTCTTTTTACAAGGTTTATATTTTTTAAATACAGAATCCTTACCAGAAAAATTAATACCTTTAAAAGCAGAATTAAATCAGCTAAAAGAAATTGCAAATCAGTATAAAATAAGCATAGCCGATTTAGCGCTAAACTTTGCCTGTTTGAATAAAAACATCGACAAAGTAGTTATAGGTGTTGAAAATGAAAAACAACTGACAGACAATATCAATGCTGTTAATAATTGGAATTTAGATAACTCCATTTTTGAAGCAATAAGTGCTATTAAGGTTACAAATAAAGAATTATTAAATCCTGCAAATTGGTAAAAATAGTTGGCATAACACAAGCAAGAATAGGTTCATCAAGATTACCTAAAAAAGTGTTACTTAAAATTAAAGATAAAACACTTTTAGAGTATCATTTAGAACGAATTAAACAATCGCAATTCGTTAATAACTGGATAGTTGCTACAACAAATGAAGCAGAATCGGATGCTATTTGTGATATTGCAACCAAAGTAAATTTGCAATTTTATAAAGGAAGTTTAGACGATGTATTAGATCGTTTTTATCAAGCTGTAAAAGATGAAAATGCAGATTATGTGGTAAGAGTAACTTCCGATTGTCCTTTGATTGATGCTACATTAATTGATGAAACGGTTCAATTTTGTATTTCTAATAAATTAGATTATTTTTCTAATGTCTTTGAAGATAAATACCCTGACGGATTAGATGTTGAAGTTTTTTCTTTTAAAAAGCTTGAAGAAGCTTGGGAAAATGCGATTTTAAAAGCAGATAGAGAACATGTTACACCTTATATCAGACGAAAAGTAGATTTATCTCAATATTCAAATGATTTAATCGATGAAAAGTATTCAAAAATAAGAATTACAGTTGATGAAGTTTTAGATTTTAATGTAATTGAGCACTTAATTGAAACTTTAGGAGCAAATCAATCTTGGGAAATATATGCGGATTATATTTTAAATAATCCAAAAATAAAAGAAATAAATGGTTCTATAATTAGAAATCAAGGTTATATGAAAAGTAAATTTGAAGAAATAAAACTACGCAACATTACTAATTTTGTTGCTTCAGACGAATATAGAAAAACGATTCATCAATTAATTCCTGGTGGATGTCATACCTATTCTAAAGGTGATGACCAATTCCCAATTCTTTCTCCAGCAGCTATCGTAAAAGGAAAAGGAGCTTACGTTTGGGATGTAGATGACAATCAATTTTTAGATTGTTCTATGGGATTAACAAGTGTAAGTTTAGGTCATGCGTATGATTCTGTTGTAGAAGCTGTAAAAAGCGAATTAAACAATGGTGTCAATTTTCAAAGACCTTCTCATTTAGAAAAAGAAATTGCAGAAAAATTCTTAGATTTAGTTCCAGGTCATGATATGATTAAGTTTTCCAAAAACGGATCTATCGTAACAACTGCTGCAGTTAAATTAGCAAGAGCACATACCGGTAGAAAATTGGTAGCCTTCCCTGGAGATCATCCTTTTTATAGCTATGATGATTGGTTTATTGGTAAAACGGCTTGTAATAAAGGAGTTCCAGATGAAATTTCCGAATTATCAGTAACTTTTAAAGGTTGTAGTATTCAATCATTAAAAGAGCTATTTGAAAAATATCCAGACCAAATTGCTTGTGTAATTTCTGAACCAGAAAAGAATCAATGTGCGAATTGTACTTGTGAGAATACTAATGAAGAGTACTTAAAACAAGCTATCGAACTGTGTCATGCTAATGGAGCTTTATTTATTGCAGATGAAATGGTAACAGGATTCAAAACTGAATTTCCTGGAACAATTACAAAATATGGAATTACACCAGATATGGCAACATGGGGAAAAGGAATTGCCAACGGATTTTCATTTTGTGCCTTAACAGGTAAAAAAGAAATCATGGAATTAGGTGGAATTACTCGTGAAGGTGAAGAAAAAGTATTTTTAATCTCAACTACTCATGGGGGAGAAACCCACGGACTTTCTGCTGCAATTGCTACAATTGATGTGTTTAAAAACAATAATGTAATCGAACACAATCACGCTTTAGGTAAAAAATTAATTGATTTATGTAGCCAATTAATTCAGGAAAATAATCTTAACGATTATATCAATATTATGCCTTCTGTGTGGATGCCTGTTTTCGTATTCAAAGATCAAAACAAGCAAGCATGTCAAGGATTTAGAACGTTATTTTTACAAGAAATGATTCGTCGTGGTATACTATTTCAAGGTGTTTTTGTTCCTTGTTTTTCTCATACCGAAGAAGATATTTATTATTTTGCAAAGGCATTTAGCGAAAGTATCAAAGTGTACCAACAAGCCCTAAAAGAAGGATACGAAGGTTTATTAAAAGGAAGTCCAGCAAAAGCTGTATTTAGAAAGTTGTTATAAAATGAGAAAATACAAATGTTTAACAAACAACCTTTTTCACGCGGATGGTTTTCATATCGAACCCATTCGTGATGAAGACAAATACGCTATTTTAGACATTCGTAACTCACAATTATTTCATTTAAGACAAACTGAACCTTTAACCAAAGAGAAACAAGAACAATATTTTTCTACTGTTATTTCTGCTTTATTTGAAGTTGAAAAACCAAGTCAATTATTGTTCTCATTTTTTGAAAACAATGAATTTATAGGTTATGGTGGTTTAGTACATATCAATTGGATTGATAAAAATGCAGAGATTTCATTTGTAATGAAAACTGAATTGGAAAAAGAACATTTTTCAAAATATTGGTCTAATTATCTTAATTTACTTGAAAAAATAGCGTTTGAAACTTTAAATTTTCATAAAATATTTACTTATGCATTTGATTTACGACCGCATTTATATGAAACTTTAGAAAGTTGCGGATTTAAAGAAGAAGCGCGATTAAAGGAGCATTGTTTTTTTAATGGAAAGCATTTAGATGTTGTTTATCATGCTAAAATGAACCGTAATGTTAGCTTAAGAAAAGCGAATACAGATGATTTAATGTTATATTTTGATTGGACAAACGATACTTCGGTTAGAGAAAATTCTTATCAATCAGAAGTTATTTCGTTAGAAAATCATAGCAAATGGTTTTTAGCTAAAATAAAAGACGATTCTTGTGCTATGTATGTATTTGAAAATCATTTGAAGCAACCAATTGGTCAAGTTCGTATTCAAAAACAAGACGATAAAATTGCTATAATCGGAATTTCAAACGATAAAGATCATAGAGGAAAAGGATATGCGAATGAAATGTTAGCAATCGCTTCAAAACAATTTATAGAAGAGAATCCAAATTATACCATTAGTGCTTATATTAAATTAGAAAATAAAGCTTCAGAAAAGTCTTTTAAAAAAGCAGGTTATCAATTAGATATTGTTTTGGAATATCAAAATCATACTAGTTATCATTATATATTTAAAAAATGAAAATAGCAAATTTCGAAATACATAAAAATTCTCCAGTATTCATTATTGCAGAATTGTCAGCCAATCATAACGGAAGTTTAGAAACCGCTTTAGAAACTGTAAAAGCAGCAAAAAGAGCTGGTGCCAACTGTATAAAATTGCAAACCTATACTGCCGAAACTATTACACTAGATTCTGACAAACCTGATTTTGTAATTAAAGGTACAATTTGGGATGGAAGAAAACTATACGATTTATACAAAGAAGCATATACGCCTTGGGAATGGCATGAACAAATTTACAAAGCGGCTGAAGCTGAAGGCTTAATTTGTTTTTCATCTCCTTTTGACAAAACAGCTGTCGATTATTTAGAAAACTTGAATACTCCTGCTTATAAAATTGCATCTTTCGAGATAACTGATATTCCTTTGATTGAATATGCAGCTTCTAAAATGAAGCCTATTATTATATCTACAGGAATAGCTGAATTGGCTGATATTGAGCTAGCTGTTGAAGCTTGTAAGCGCGTTGGCAATCATGATATTGCGTTATTAAAATGTACGTCAAGTTATCCAGCTCCTGTTGAAGAAGCAAATATGAGTATGATAAAAGATTTAGCAGAACGATTTAATGTCATTTCTGGTTTATCCGATCATACTATGGGCGCAACTGTTCCAATTGTGGCAACAGCTTTAGGTGGAAAAATTATTGAAAAACATTTTATTCTGGATAGAAGTATTGGTGGACCAGATGCTTCTTTTTCAATGAACGAAGAAGAATTCACAGCAATGGTTAAAGCTGTTCGTGAGGCTGAAAAAGCTGTAGGAAATGTTGATTATACTTTAACAGAAAAACAAGCTAAAGGAAAAGACTTTAGCCGTTCTTTATACATTGCAGAAAATATTACTGAAGGAGAAGTGTTTACAGAAAGTAATTTGCGTTCTGTTCGTCCTGGTTTTGGTTTACATCCTAAGCATTTCAATGGCATTTTAGGAAAAAAAGCCAATCAAAAATTAGAAAAAGGAACACCAATGTCTTTAGACTTTATACAATAAAAATGAATCCACTCGATACGATACACAATCAAACCATACTAATACAAAGTTCTTTCCACCCTACTCCACATTTAGAAACGGAAATGGAAATTGCAGAACGATTATTAGCACAAAACAATACCATCTATTGGTTAGTTTGTAAGAAAGATTTCAAAGTCTGTTTTAACAATCCTACACATGATAAATGGATTTGTAATGTTTGTATTTCTAGAGAAAAAAAGGGAATTCAAGAAGTTAAAAAAAACGCTAAAAATCCAGAAAATTTAATTATTATTGAATATTCAAATTATTTAAAGTTTGAAGAATATGTATCGAAACAAAATTTAAAACTTGATTTCAAATCTATTCAAGAATTAAAAAGTTACTCTTATAATGATTATGATTTAGGTATGGCAACAGCTTCTTCTTTAGTATCATTTACTAGAGATCATGAACCTAAATTAGATAATCATCAAAATTTTATTGCAGATGGTATTAAAACGGGAGCTTATTTGTTTGAAACTTTTAATACAATAACGAAAAGCATTAATCCAGATTTAGTAATCTTTTTTAATGGTCGTTTTGTTGAAAATCGTCCATTATTACGTACTTGTCAACAAAATAATATTAAATATGCTACTCATGAAAGAGGTGGTAAATTAAATACTTTCTTATTTAGAGAAAATTCAATTCCGCATTCAATTGAAACTGTAAGTAAGGAAATGGAATCTTTATGGAAAAACGCAGAAGATGATAAAAATGAGATCGGAAAACGCTTTTATACCAATAGAATAGAACGTGTTGAAGACGCTTGGTATTCATTCACAAAAGAGCAGCAAGAAGGTCGACTACCTGAAAGTTTTAAACATAATGAAGGTAAAAAAGTCATCACTATTTTTAATTCTTCATTAGATGAATATGAAGGTTTAGAAGGGTTTGGTCCTTATTTTTATGAAAACGATAATTTAGGAATTAAACAGATTGCCCAATCTCTTTCAGCTCATGAAAATATAAAACTATATCTTAGGATACATCCTAATTTAAAAGGTATTGATAATGCTCAGAATAAATTTATAAAAGAAGAATTAAAGACAATTGATAGTATAGAAATTATTGGAGCAGAAGATAGCGTAGATACTTATGCTTTAATCAACAAAAGTGATATTATAGTTGTATTTGGTTCTACGGTTGGTGCAGAAGCAGCGTTTGCTGGCAAAAATGTGATTCTATTAGGAAGAGCTGCATATGAGAAATTGAATTGTTTTTATATTCCAACATCTCATGAAGAAACTATAAATGCAATAACGAATTCTACTTTTGTATTTCCAAAAATTGATAGTGAAGAGACTTTAAAATATGGCTATTGGAATGAAAACTTTGGTATTAAATATCAAAAATATAAGCCAATCAACATATCTAAAGGAACATACAAAGGAAAAAAAATAAAAGCGAACCGTATTACTAGTGAGTTAAAAAGGTTTTTTAATAACAAGAAATAATCTTTTTTAATATTCTACTTTTTTTAAACTTATAAAAGAGTTTTGAATAGATAGTAGCCTTGTTTTATTTTTATTAAATAAATATTTATCTGTGAATACACTATCTGTTTTCTGAACTATATCTTTTCTTAATAGATATAGTGTGTCGTGTTTCATTTTGAAATCCCCAACAGCTACACATTTATAACATCCTTCTTCATAAATTGCTTCAAAAGTATTATTCTTATATAGCTTTAAATTTCCTATATCGTAGTTTTTATTCACATCCATGTCACCTTCCCAAATTATTCTTGTCCAAAATTTATCTTGTTTTAAATTTATCATGATGAAAAAGAAAAAACTAAAAAAAAGAAAAATTAAAACTAAAATATAATCGAATTTTCTGTTTTGTTTATTCACATGGAATATGTTTACAAAGAATAAAATAATGAATAATAACGTAAAAATCCCTCCAAAGAATAACATCATTAAGCCATCTAAAAGACCTGAACAATAGTCGCCAAAAGGGAAAAATATTTTAAGCCACAATAAACCAATTAGCGTTAATATTAAATATTTTAAACTATTCTTTTTCATATTTATATAATTTAAAAAAAAATACCCCAAAACAGTATTTCACTTTTTGGGGTATTTTATATAATTCTTTATATTTTATAATTCTTCTTTGAAAGTATCGTGTAAATTAATATCTCCAGAGTTGTAACCTTTCATAAACCATTTCATACGTTGTTTTGACGTTCCATGAGTAAAAGAATCGGGAACAACATGTCCTTGCATTTTACTTTGAATGGCATCATCTCCTACTGCATGTGCTGCACTTAATGCTTCTTCAATGTCTCCTTCTTCTAAATATTTTTTATTATAATGAGCCCAAAGACCTGCATAAAAATCGGCTTGTAATTCTAAACATACCGATAATTTATTCCCATCAACTTTGCTTAGGTTTTGCTGTTGTTGTCTTACTTTTTGAGAAGTTCCTAATAATGTTTGAACATGGTGACCTACTTCATGAGCAATTACATAGGCAATGGCAAAATCGCCTCCTTTTGCTCCAAAACGTGTGCGTAATTCTTCGAAAAATCGCAAATCCATGTATACTTTTTTATCAGCTGGACAGTAAAATGGTCCCGAAGCAGCAGTTGCACTACCACAAGCGGTTTGAACAGCATCTGTAAACAATACCATTTTTGGTTTTTCGTATGTACCGATTTGATTATCCCTAAAAATCTTTGTCCAAATGTCTTCTGTATCAGCAAAAACAGTTTTAGCAAAACCCCCTAACTCAATTTCTTCTGGAGTTAGTGCTCTTTGTTCTGTAGTTTGTTCTGTTGCTTGCCCTTGATTCATTTGTTCTAACATTGGAGCAACCATTTTTCCAGTATCACCTCCAAAAACTTGCAATAACAATACAATAATACCAATAATTCCACCACCAGCTACTACTTTCCCTTTTGAAGACATTCCTCTTCTGTCTTCTACATTATCACTTTGTCTTCTTCCTTGCCATTTCATAAATTATATCTTTTTAAAGTTTAAATTCAGATGTTCCAATTTCATCAATAATACTTTTTTCTTCAACACCAATTATGTTATCATATAAAGCAAAAGTCATTGCTGGCCAATATGGTATTGTAAAAAGAATCCCAATACATAATGCTATAAAACCCAATAGAGCTCCAATAAAAGCTATCACTAATGCTGCTAATATATGAAAAGGTTGTTTAACTACTAATTTAACACTTTTTTCAATAGCTTCACCAAAATTTTGATTTCCAAAAATAACTAAGGGTAAAAATAATATTGTAAACCAAGATAATATTATTTGAACAATAAATCCTAAAAACGACAAACCGACTAATTCAAATAAAGTTGATAAACCAACTGTTGCAAATGATATTATTATAGAACCAACAATTATATCTTTAGCATACTTTCCTTTATAATATTCAAAAATTGCACCGATTTCTAATGTTTGATTCTTTTTTGCTAAATAACATAACTTAAGAAAACCTGCGTTCAATGGTGCTATTAATGCTGTGTAAACAACTGTAAAACCTAACATTCCTACAATATAGGCTGAAGTAGTCTTCATAACTTCTAACTCAACTACAAAATTTGCCATGTCAGCAACACCAAAAACAACTATAAATAGAAAAAAATATAAAACAGCCATCACTATCCCTACAAGCAAATAGCCTAATCCAGAAATTAGAAACGTTTTTTTGAATATTTCAAAACTATCGTCTATCACTTTTCCTAAATCTAAACTATACCCTTTTTCTATTTTTTCATTAATCTTATAACTCATAATCAATTCTATATTTTTAACAAATATAATTGAAAAATACATGAAATTAAATTATTATGCGAATTCAGTTACTAAAATTAAATAAGTAAAAAATGAGAATGTCAATTAACAAAAGTATTAATTGACATTTCTAAATTATTCTAAAAATTAACGCGTGTAGCTAATCTTCTAGCCCCATCAGAATTTGGATGAATTTCGTCTCTCCAATAGCGAGAATCATTTAAAACACCTCTAAAGTTTATAATTTCTGTCTGAAAACGAAATCTTTCACTGAATTTACTTTTAATATATCGTAATAAGTAATAGAATTTATCTAATAATCGAATGATAATATACGCTTTCAAAATGTCATCTGTAATTCGATATTGATCAAAAACAGGTTGTACCCAAGGACCTAATGGTAGACTAACACCCGCTAGAGAAGGCTTGACTCCTAGTTTAAACATTGGATAATCGTAAGTGTGCATATAAAAACGTGTTCTCTCACTTGTGTGGGCGTTAACAATTGCTCCAAAAGACATATAGTTTTGGTACACACTTCCGAAAATTGAATTTAAGTTTGTTCTGTTAAATATTGCATTATCAAACACTGTTGTATTTAAATACCTTCTATACTGTATGCATTTTCTTTTTAGAGCATCTCCAGAAAGTGTTCTCAATTCTGCTAATTTAGATGCATTTGTAAAGAAATTGTCTTGAAAAGTTGTGTGCGTACTTTTAACAATTCTATCTAATTTAGGAAAAACGTCATTTCCACCACCACTGAAATAGATTCTATCAATTCTATAATTCGAAATATATTGTATAAAATTTGATCTATCTCTATACATATCTGAAGTAGTCTCTCCAAATTTAGCTAAATGAAGTGTATTTAAATTTAATCGTTGGTTCCTATCACTTATTGTATCATATAAATCTAAAACTCTTGGTACTGGATAATCTAACCAAGAATCTCCTTCAAAAATAACATTCAAAGTATTTGCATTATTTGCTTTTCGTCTGAAGAAAAAAGCATTAGTTGCAAATGGTTGATGTACCGATTCATCATCACTTTCTGTACTATTTTGTGGATTATGATTCAAATTCAGATGTTTAAATGTATCGTCATTTGGATAGATATTACCCGTAATCCTTAAACTGTTATTCGATTGAAAGTTTAAAATGGATACTATTGTAGGATCAGATTGAATGGCGTTAATATGACCATTTTCACTAAGAGAATATCCTTTGTTTATTAATAATCTTTGAATTATTGCAACGTCATTTGAGTTATTTACTGCATTGATTCCAACACTATTACTTATAGAAGTTGTTCTTTGTTTATTATATGACTTTTGATTTTCTTGTGTTGATTGTATACTATAATTTTCCATGTTTCATTTTGTTTATTAAATTATTTTCTTTGGATTTACATATCCATTTCCAGCTCTATATATCTCCAGTTGACTTTCTTTTACTTGAAAAGGATCACAAGAATGAAATAATTTCTTTCTAATTTGTAGAATGTTTAAATGAGGTTCTTTTTCTAAAATTTTCACAATAAGAGAAGCAACATAAGGAGCAGCCATACTACTGCCACTCTTAGATGTCAACTTATGACTCGCTTTTGAGTCTCTTGAAGATGCAGAACAAGAAGATTTTATTTTATAGCCAGGAGCAATCAGTTCTGGTTTCATTCTCCCATCTACTGTTGGTCCAGAACTACTAAAAGGTAGAATTGGTTTGTCTTTTTCTAATTGATTATAAGCACCAACTACAATACTGTATTTCGAGTTACAAATGGAATTTGTAGTGTGTGTTTGTTGCACAATATTGGGTAAAAAAATAGATTGCCCTTTATCGTCTCTTTCAATGTAGCAATGATACCTTCCGTCTTTTATTTTTTTTCCTACTAATTCAATCGTCCAAAATTTAGATTTTTGTTTCCCATTGATTAAAATATTGATGTGATTTTTACCTGTATTTGGTTCTTTTTCTCGATGCAAACATATTCCTACTTCATCATTATTACTTTTTATAATTTCATCTTCAAAAGGAATAGATTCTAGTAGCATTTCTCCTTTATCGTCTATAATATTCACAGTCATTACATCATTGCCACCGTACCAAATTTCTAATTCATTAGGTGTTTGGTCTCTTTTCTTAAACAACCATGGAATATTTATTTTTTCATTTTCTTTGATATCTCCAAAAGTGTGTGCTCTAGCCTGATGATAATTTCCAGTACTTTGAACAATTGCGGTTCCTTTTCTTTCAATAAGAATAGTATCTATTGCTTGTTCCACTAACGTTTTTCCTGTATGAGCATCTCCATGTCCTCCAAGGCTCATATTAATCACTACAGGTCTATTTCCAGCTTCATTCAATATAAAATCTAATCCTTCGACTAATTTCACAGAATCTCCCAACGATAAATTAGAACCATTAACTAAGTTTGATCCCATATCTACTGCAATAATTGGAGAGTTAGAAGCAAATCCTTTTTTTGCCACTTTTCCATTACTACAAGCAATTCCTAAAACATGTGTACCATGTGTTCCTGTACCAAACAAATCGGTTATTCCAGGATGGTATCCAAGTTTTTTAAATGGCAATTTATCTTTTAATGCCGCGTTTAGTTGATGTTTATTTATGTATTTTCCGTAACCATATTTATTAGGTTGAGTATATTGACCTGTTTGAACCCATATTTTTTCAATTCTAGATTTACCATTATCAATAAAATCTTCATGTGTAAAGTCAAAACCAAAATCTATCACTCCAAAAACAACATTAGAGGTAATACTATCTGATTCTGAATTATGGTTGTTATAATTATATTTTATTTGATTGTCATTAAAATAATCATCCGCTGGAACAACATTTGGTGCTTTTAAGCTTTTCACTTCTTTACTATTATAAACACTATCAAGATGCTTTCTTTTAATTCTACAACTAACTATATCATCAAATTGGGAAATGATTTTACAGTTTTGAGGAATAAATTGTTGATTTTCCAATCTCATTAATAATGACAACTCTTCCTCTGGGTTTCCGTAAAGTATTATTTTGAGTCTTGGATCCATGATTTATTCTTTTAATTTATACTTAATAGTGTTCAGATTACCAATAATTATAGGTATCAAGACAAATTCTCTATGCATAAAAAAACGGGTTGATTTTCTTGTAAGTTCAGCATAAAAATCACTTTCAAAAAAAGCTTCTATAGTTTCAACTTCATCAATCTCCTCTTTTGTTAAAAGCTCTTCCTTATTTTTATGTGTAAGTATGTATTTGATATCTTCTTTAATCTCAAGGATATTTATGTATTTTAAAAAAAAATGATCAAAGAATTTAATTCGTTCTCTTTTTGCATTAGCTGTTAATTTTAGTTCAGGATAAACTTCATTCAGCTTTTTTAAGATTTTTTCATTTTGCTTTTTTATATCTTCAATGTTTATATCTACTGTTTGCATATTATTTTCTTTTAGTTTTTGGTTTTACAATAGGTACAGTTGTTTCTAAAGGAGCGTGTAGCTTAGTTACTCTCAATGAAATTTCCTTTATTTCACTTTCATTAGAAGTGATTTTATCGGTTAAATGCACCAGTTTACTTTTTATTTCTTCTAAGCTATTATTTACCATAGTAACCTGTTTTGCATTTTGCTCTATTGTTTCTCTTAGTTTTTCAAATTTTTCATTTAGTTCTTTAATTTTAACTGTGTTTTGCGTAGAGTTATTTGCGTTTGAATCTGTATTTGAATTTCCAGAACCATCCGAAATATCTATAACTTCTACCACTTCAATGTTCTTTGCCTGAAGGCTTTTTGCTTGATTTTCAATAATCAAATAATCAACCATAGTATTTTGAGAAATTGCTCCCATTAATAGCGCAGTTGTTTGAACTTTTTGTTTATCTGTTACATTGTAGTATTTCGATCTACTTTCTGCAATTAGATAGTTCATAATCATATTCATTGGATTCATAGTTTCTATTTTTTATGATTAAATAAAAAAAGGGTAATAAAAAGATTATCACCCTTTTTATACATTTCTTATTTCTGATTTTGCATCATCATCATCATCATTAAAGGTAGCATTGTGTTATTATCACTGCTATTATCTTTGTTTTGACTCATCATTAAAACTAATGGTAGCATCATGTTATTGTCTGATTTACCAGTTGAAGAATCTCCCATTGTTGTCATCATTGGTAACATTAACGACATCGTTTGATCTACTTCAATTGCTTTTTTACCATTCACTTCTTGAATTTTTTCCGAAATTATTTGTCCTTCTTTGTCCTTAATTTGAATAATTTCTAAATTCTCTGTTTTCAATTTTGGCTGATTCAATAATGACCCCATCATATTCATCATTTGCATATTACGAAGTACCTTGGTCTGGTTATCATTTTTTCTAGCATCTAATTTTGCTAATTCTGTGTGTTTTCCATCTAAAGCTGAAAGTGCTTTATTTGTTGAAATTGAAGTTTTTTTCAACTCATTAACATCACTCGAAATAGTGTCTAATGCTTTTTTTAAATCGCTCTTTGTTGCAAAATCACGAGCACTTCCGCTTAATGATTTACCAAAATTAGATTGTTGATTTACTCGTGGTCTAACAGTTGGTCTAATTCTACCAAACCTTCTTCCGCCTCTTCTTTTTGCTTCATCGAAATCTTCATCAAAACTTTCTAATAAATCCTCGCTTAATAGATCTTCATTTAACAAATCTTCGTCTAAATAATTTTCAAATTCGTACATAATTTTAATTTTTAATTGTTATTATTGTTTTTAATTTTTGTTGAAATAATGTTTATTATATTTTTGTATAGCAGGATTTATATATTTATTGAACAAAATAAAATCGGGAATAGCGACACCTGGTTTTCCTGTTCCAAAACATTCAGAACACTCAGAATTTTCCCCAAAACACTCTAGACAAGCTCCTATAGCTTTTGCCAAATCATCATTTTGATTTAGTTCTAATTCTAATTGTACTTTTAAGCCTTCAACTATTGTGAAAAGTTTCCGATTTATCTTTTTGAGTTTATTTATTTGATTTTGAAGTTCTGGATCTACTTTTTTAGTTTCAACGATTGCATCAACTTCAATTTCTTTATTCTCCATCATTGGCTGCATTAAATCTAAATACTTTGCTATTTCAGGGTTTTGTTCTCTCAATAATTTCATATACGCTTCCATAACTATACTTTTTTAAAAGATTAAAGTGATGCTATTGCACTTTCAATTCTATCGATTCTATTAGGAGAATATGAACCAATAAACTGTCCATAATCATCTATATGATAATCTTCAGTTGGAATTAATCCATCATTGTAATATTCATATAAAATATTCTCAGTCAAATAGTTAATCGACTCTACAAGTTCGGCAAATGAATGACTTTCTATAGGTGCATTTGGACTAGCTGTTCCTAAATTTTGTTGTGCCTGACCAGCTTGAAATTGTGGATTATTGATTATACCTCCTAATTGATTATATAATCCTTGCACTCGTCCGATATCTCTTGCTGTCCTTGGGTTCAATCGCACAGGATTATTTTGTGCATATTGTTGCACAGCGGGAAGAACTGCTCTACCTGCATTTGCAAGATAGTTTGTAGTGTTTCTCCATGTTTGCCCTAATTGATTTGGTCGCTGTGTTTGTGGACGTCTAGGATGCGAATAACGTCTTGGTTGTCTTCTTGGTGTTCTATTTGGAATGTTAACGTTAGACAAAGCTGTACTTGCAGAACCCGCTAAATTTCCAACTAAACCTCCAACTACTCCTCCAATTTGAGGTGATCCAAAATAGGTTCCAACAGCAGTTCCTGCGATTGGAGCAATTGCAGAAACACCGCGTAAAACACCAGAACCTACGTTTTTAGCTACGTTTCCAAGACTTGACCAAAAACCTTCTGCTTCACTTTCAGACATTAAATCAACTCTAGAAAGTAATTCATCCTCTAGTTCATTCTCACTTAAATCCGAATATTCAGGTCCTAAAACATATCTAACTGCTTCAAAATAATCTTGTTCACTGAAAGATTCTCCATCAAAAACTTCTTGATATAAACTCATAATATATTGTCTTAATAAATTTTTCTTACTCTTTTAAGGTTTTTCAGATACACCTATCAAATTTTTGAGCTCATTTTGATTTGGTAAAATTGACAAAACATAAAAAACTACAAAAGAGTACTTTACCCCTTTTTATTCAAGGCATTTCGAGGTTTATTTTAGGATATAAAAAAGGGAGTAAATCGTATTTCTACTTACAAAAAGTTGGAAACACTTAAAAAAAAAGGGTATTTTTCCCCTTGTATAGCGTTTTTCTTAGAGATACTTTTGTACAATATCAATTTAAAATCAAAACTATTATGAAAAAACTAATATCAGAAGATCTACAAACTATTGATCTACAATTAAATGATTTCGATGCTAACTTGACAGATCCAAAACAATTAATAACACAAGATTTTGCAAAACAACTTAGCAGTAATCATAGTTCTAAAAATGGAAATAGTGATGATGCAAATGCGGTTTGGTATTCTATTGAAGAATTAGAAAACTATATTAACTTTATTAAAAAAGAGGGAAATGAAAAAGGTTATAAAGTTGATGGTATTCGTTTCTATTTTGGTTCGTATCCTAATGATGCTAAACATGCTGAAAAAGCTGGAAAAAGTACTATCTTTCTAACTCCAACTGGTCAAAAGGTTGATGCAATGAAAGGTGCAGCACTAAATTTTGTTGCAAAAGATGATTCAGCACAGAGTGATGATATTAATGAAATTAGTCCAATGAACTATGGTTCAATGGGAAACCCTCCAAAAATGGTCTATCCATCAAATTAAAAAATGCTAGAAAACATAAGATTTTATACTATTTATTTAGCTTTGTTATCTGGAATTATTGGTTTGTTTTTTTATCACAAACTACCAAATAACAAAGCTAAATCTATTTTAATTATGATTTGGTTATCTGTTGTCATTGAATTTTTAGGAATAAATTTCAGTAAATGGACAGGAATGATTAACTATTTCATTTTTAATTTCTACATATTAATAAGCTTTTTCTATTATATATACCTACTAAAATTATTATTAAGTAAAATTATTTATAAAGTTATTGCCAATTGCTTTTTAGTTTTATTTATCATTTTTTACATTATTAATTTCATTCTCATACAGCACAACATAGATCAAACCTTTACTAACAGTTTTACTCTAGGTGTGTTTTTTGTTTTAATTTTATCTTGTTTATATTTAATAGAAATTTCTAATTCGGAAAAAATATTAAACTTTAAACGTTCTATTTATTTTTGGTTTATACTTGGAGTGTTGTTGTTTCATCTTCCATTTTTACCTTTTATGTTAGCCATTGATTGGTTTTTAATTGAACGTGTAGAGTCTATATATAGTTTCGTCTTATTTGTTTTAAATTTATTAATGCACTGTTGTTTTATAATAGGATTCGTATGGACAGAGAAGAGATACAATTATTAGTAATTTCCCTTAGTATTGTATTCTTTACATTATTAATATTATTGTTTGCTTTATTTTTTTATTTTCAGAAGAAAAAAACTCAATTTCTTATTGACAAAATGGAATCAGAAATTCATTTTCAATCGGAACTGATAAAAACGAGAGTTGAAATTAAAGACCAAACACTAACAGAGATAAGTAAAGAACTACATGATAATATCGGTCAAATAATATCCGTTGCTATCATGCAAGTGAACCTTTACTTGAAAGATAAAGATAAAGTTACGGTTGAGGATTTAAATGAGCATAAAGACGTTTTAGCAAAATCTCTTGATGAAATTAGAATTTTATCGAGATTAATAAATAAAGATAATTTAATTAATACTAATTTTATAGAATCTATTAAAAATGATTTTGATAGGATTCAAAAGTTAAAAAACATTGAATGTGTTTTTAATCATGAAGATAATTTTCCGAAAATTAATGTTGAACATGAGTTAATACTTTATCGTATTTTTCAAGAAGCAATACATAATAGTTTAAAACATTCATTAAGTAAAAAATTAGAAATGGATGTTATTTGTGAGAACAAAAAATTATTGATTAAATTGAAAGACTATGGAGTTGGTTTTGATGTTAACAAAGGGAGTAAAGGATTAGGTCTAAACAATATTCGATTTAGAGCTAAACTTATAGGAGCAAATGCAATAATCGAATCAAACAATAACGGAACTATTCTAGTTTTAGAATATACATTAAACAAAAAAAATGAAAGCTAAAAACAAAGTAATAATAATAGATGATCATTTATTATTTTCACAATCCCTAAAGTTTTTGATTAATAGTTTCGAAGATTTCACTGTGGTTAATAATTTTGAAAATGGTAAAGACTTTATTGATTGTGTTACAGCCAATAAGATAGATTTAGATGCTATAGACATTGTCTTACTTGATGTTAATATGCCTATTTTGGATGGTTTAAAAACCATGGAATGGATAAAGATTAACAAAGAAGAATTGAAAGTAATTGCCCTTTCTGTAAATGATGATGAAGAGACAATTATAAAAATGATGAAAAATGGAGCAAAAGGCTATTTACTAAAAGATACTTCCCCACAAATTTTTGAAGAAGCTTTGAAAACAGTTTCCGATAAAGGTTTTTTCTTTACAGAGTTAGTTTCTGGTCTTTTAATTAACAGATTAGATAATGATAAAAATATCAAACTTGAATTAAAGGAAAAAGAAATTATTTTTATAAAACATGCTTGCACAGAAAAAACATACAAAGAAATTGCAGATGAAATGTGTCTAAGTCCGAAAACTATAGATGGATATAGAGAGCATCTTTTTGCTAAACTAGAAATAAGAACTCGAATAGGTTTAGTCCTTTATGCAATAAAAAACAAAATTGTTAATATAGAATAATACTATTTTTTCTCAGCAAGTATTCCAATACCTAATACATTAGGTAAAAACTGACCATTAAATCCATTTTTAATTTCAAATGTATACGCACCTTTTTTTAAGTTGACATTCTCCTTAATAATAGTGTGCAAATCACAAATATCACCTGAACAATCAGCTAAATCCTTACCGTTATCATCTTTAATTTTCACATTCATTGGAACAACTTCTTTTCTCCCGTCTGGATAAGTTATTGTAACTTCAAATGGAACATACTGAAATTGAAAATCATAAATATGACTAAAATTCAATTGTAAATTAGAATTTTCAACATCACTTTCTAATGCTACATGAAATGATTTAACTTCAGATGTAAGCCATCTATTGTCGTTAAAGTCATTATCAAACTCACTAATAACAACATTTTTATTACATGATAAGAATAAACAACAAGCAACAAGCATTAAATAACGATATACATTCATTTTATATATTTTAGAATTATAAATATAAAAAAAAGACCTGAAAATTCAGGTCTTTTTTTATATATAATGTGTTAAAACTATTCTTCTTTTTTAAACTCAGCCATTTTCTTAGCTTCTTTATCACTCATAGTATCATTCATTACAGGTGTTGCAACGAATAAAGAGGAATAAGTTCCTACTAAGATACCCACTAAGATAGCAAATACGAATCCTTTTACTGAATCTCCTCCGAAGAAGAAAATTGCAAGCAATACTACTAATGTAGTTGCAGATGTATTAATTGTTCTACTTAATGTAGTATTTAATGCTTTATTTACTAATCCTTTGAAATCTGATGATGAATTATAATCTAAATACTCTCTAACACGGTCAAATACAATTACCGTATCATTCAATGAATATCCAATTACAGTTAAGATTGCCGCAATAAATGCTTGATCTATTTCCATGTTGAATGGTAAGAATGTATAAAAGAATGAGAAAATACCTAATACAATGATAACATCATGTGCAACAGCAGCAACAGCACCAAGACCAAACTGCCATTTTCTAAACGACATCATTAAGTAAAGGAAAACTACAAATAGAGATCCTAAAACAGCCCAAATAGAGTTAGTTTTAATATCTTTTGAAATTGTTCCCGATACTTTAGAAGATTGCATGATACCCGCATTTTTACCTTCGTAAGAATTTACAAAAGTTTTTTCAGTCATATTAGCTGGTAAGTTTTTCTTAAGAGCGTTAAATAACATTGTGTTTACTTCTGCATCAACACCCGTACCTTCTTCATCAACTCTATATTTAGTAGTAATTTTCAATTGCTTGTCATTACCAAATATTTTTGCTTCTGCACTTTCAAAAACAGCAACTAAATCTTTTGTTACTTCTTGAGCGGAGACTGGTTTTTCAAAACGTACTTGAAAAGTTCTACCTCCAACAAAATCTACACCTTGATTTAATCCTTTAGTAAATAATGATATTAAACTTAATACAATTAATGTACCAGAAATCATATAAGCAATTTTACGTTTTCCTAAGAAATCAAAGTTTAAGTTTTTAAACCAGTTTTTAGTAATTGACGTTGAAAATTCTATTTTTTCATTTCTACTTAAACTCCAGTCTAGGAAAATTCTTGTAATAAAAATCGCAGTAACTAATGAAGTTAAAATACCTATTAATAAAGTAGTTGCAAAACCTTTAATTGGTCCTGTTCCTAAAACAAATAATATTAAAGCAGTAATGAAAGTTGTAACGTTAGCATCTACAATAGAAGACATTGCACCTTTCCAAGTATAAGCATAATTTACAGCTTCTTCAACTGTTTTACCAGAATCTAGTTCTTCTTTAGCTCTTTCGTATATAATTACGTTAGCATCTACTGCCATACCAATTGTTAAAACGATACCCGCAATACCAGGTAATGTTAATACAGCTCCAAAACTTGCAAGTGCTCCAAAAATGAATAAAATATTTACTAACAAAGCTAAGTTTGCATAGAAACCTGCTTTACCATAATAAACAACCATCCATAATAATACTAAAGAAAAACCAATAATAAATGATAACATACCACTTCTAATTGATTCTGCTCCTAATGATGGACCAACAACTTCAGATTGTACAATTTTAGCTTCAGCTGGTAATTTACCTGCTCTTAATACGTTAGCTAAATCTTTAGTTTCATTAACTGTAAAACTTCCTGAAATTTCAGATTGACCACCTGAAATAGCTCCTCTACTTACACCTGGTGCAGAATATACAATATTATCTAAAACGATAGCAATTGCATTTCCTTGTTGAGAAACTGTTCCTGTTAGTTTTTCCCATTGTTGTGCTCCAGCTCCATTCATTTGCATAGAAACAGCTGGTCTACCTTGTTGATCGAAAGTATCTCTTGCATCATCAATTACACCACCACTAATTGGTGCTTTACCATCTCTACCTCTTTTTAAACCGTAAAGTTCAACAATTTCAGGATTCTTAGTATCAGCTTTACCCCATACAAATTTAACATTTGAAATATCGTTTGATAAATTTGCTCTTATATCTTTTCTTCCTAAATATCCACCAATTAAAGCAGTATCAGAAATTTTAGCATATCCTAAAACAGAAAAACCTTGTTGTTGAGTAATCTGTAATTTTTCAAATAATGGATTAAATACAGTTTTAGTTGTGTCTGCCTTATCTGTTAATAATTCAGATAAATTATTTGAAGTAGAATCAGCAACAACTTCTTTAGTTTCAGCCTTTACTTCTTGTTTTTCTGTAGCTTTTAATGCTTCGTTTGCAGCAATTAAATAATTTGCTACTTCTTCAATTTTGTATGTTTCCCAAAATTCTAATTTTGCTGTACCTTGTAATAACGTTTTAATACGATCTACATCTTTAGCTCCAGGTAATTCAACTAAAATTCTTCCTGAGCTTCCTAACATTTGAATATTTGGTTGAGTTACACCAAACTGGTCAATACGTTTTCTAAGAACTCCAAAAGCACTTTCTACTGATTCATTTACTTTTTTCTTGATGATTGGCTCAATTTGGTCATTAGTCATATTTGACTTTATATCCTCATCTAGACTTCTGTTTGCAAAGATATCAATACTTGCCAATTTTAAATTAGCTGCATTTGCTTCTTTAAAGAAAGCATCAATAAAATCTTGATTTCCTTCTTGATTTTCTTTTGCATCTTTTAGCGCTTTAAGAAAACCTGAGTTTTTAGATTCATTTGATAAACCAACTAAAATATCTTTAACAGATATTTGAAGGATTACGTTTAATCCTCCCTCAAGGTCAAGCCCTTTTTGTAATTGATTATCTCTTACTTCATTGTAAGTTTTCCCTAAGAAAACTTCTTCTTTCCCTATCGAATCTAAATATTTTAATTCTTTTGTGAAATCATTTTTAGCTTTTTCTTTCGCTAAGTTGCTATATTTAGTAGCTACAAAAGTGAAAGAAAGTTGATAAATACAAACCAACGCGAAAAGAATTGCGAAAAATTTAATTAGTCCTTTATTCTGCATTATTACTATAAATTAATTATTCTATTTTATAAAAACGAACAAATATATAATTTACAATAAGATTAACCAATTTTATTTCCTAATAAAACTGGTTTTTTTCATTATTATCTTATTGATGACTATATAAAAAAAACTGTCAAGCAATATGACAGTTTTTCGTGTACTCTTTTTTTAAGTATTATAATACCGATTTTAAATCAGCATTCATATTACGAACTGCTTCCGCACTTTTAGCGAATAATGCTTTTTCTGCATCATTTAATTTTACATCAACAATTTCTTCGATACCGTTTTTACCAATAATACAAGGTACACCGATACAAATATCACTTTGTCCATACTCTCCTTCTAACATTACTGAACAAGGAATCATACGTTTTTGATCGTTTAAAATACTGTCTACCAAATACGCTACAGATGCACCTGGAGCATACCAAGCAGATGTACCTAGTAAACCTGTTAAAGTTGCACCACCAACCATAGTTGAAGCCGCTACTTTGTCTAACTCTTCTTGAGACAAGAAGTTTGAAACTGGCGAACCATTGTAAGATGCTAATCTTGTTAAAGGAATCATAGTTGTATCTCCATGACCACCAATCACCATTCCTTGAACATCATTTCCTGGTTTTTGTAAAGCTTGAGACAAGAAATATTTGAAACGAGAGCTATCTAAAGCTCCACCCATTCCAATTACTCTGTTTTTTGGCAATCCAGTTGCTTTTAATGTTAAATATGTCATTGTATCCATTGGATTAGACACTACAACTATAATTGCATTTGGAGAATGAACTAATACATTTTCTGCTACAGACTTTACTATCCCAGCATTTATACCAATTAATTCTTCACGAGTCATTCCTGGTTTTCTAGGAATTCCTGAAGTTATAACAACTACATTACTTCCTGCAGTTTTTGAATAATCGCTTGTACTTCCAGATACTTTTGTATTAAAAACTGTAGTTGTAGCACATTGCATAATATCCATAGCTTTACCTTCAGCAAAACCTTCTTTAATATCTAACAATACAACTTCACTTGCAATTCCTCTATATGAAATTACGTCTGCACATGTTGCTCCTACGTTTCCAGCACCTACTATAGTTACTTTCATCTTTTTTATGTTTATTTTTTTTTAAAATTTATATTGTACTCCTAAATTGAGATTAGCAAATTTACCAAAAGCAAATGAACTTTGCAAAGCAAGTTTATTAATATGATAAATACCTGAGATTTCAAAGACATAATTGACCTTATCTTTCTCTATAGTTTTTAGCAAATCATTAATTATAGCTTGAACTGGAATAAATCCTTCAATAGATCCTTCTGGTCCACTTACTAAGTATTCAAATTTACTATTATTTACAATGAAATTCCCTATTAATTCAAAATTATTAAATTCTTTAGAACCAACAACATTAAAATGCCATGTATCAACTTTTCCATTAATTTGATTAATTCCTAAATTTCCATAGGCAGTATTAATATCTAAGAAATCGAAACCTATATCTTCTTTCGAATATATTGTTGCAATGGCTAAATGAATATTTTTATCCTTCCAATTTAAGAAATGTTGACTTATGTTATATTTTAATCCTGCTCCATACACTTGATAATACCCCTTTTTAAGTTTTGTTCTTGTAGAATACCTACCTGTGAATTCAAAACCCAAAGGTAACTCAACGCTTGCCTGTAAATACGGATAAATAATACTTTCTTGATTGACACCTTCTGGCGTTTCGAATCGGACTTGTTCTCCTCCAATTTCTCCCGTTAGATAAACTTGATCATCATTTCCTAATGCAGAAGGTACAGTAGCGGTTGAATTTCCTTCAATCTCGAAAAATTGAAAATCAGAATTTTTAATAGTAAATTCTCTGTCTTTTTTGGGAACGAAAAATATATTTGTATGTATTCCTAATGTTACATCCCAAACTTTTTTTTTCTTTGGAGACAAGACCCAAGCTGAAGAAGATTGATATACAGCAGCATCTGTAATTGGTAATATATATTGTTCAGAATACAAAAGGGCATCTGATAACAGATACCCTATTTTATCAAAATCAGTTGGTGCTTGTGCATTAGCTTTCAAAACAGCTAACAAAAAAACAAAACACGTTATGATTTTCTTCATTTATACGTCGATTTTAGCGTAAGCTGCGTTCTTTTCAATAAACTCTCTACGAGGTGGAACCTCATCACCCATTAGCATTGAGAATACTCTATCAGCTTCTGACAAACTATCGATTGTTATTTTGCGAAGTGTTCTAAAGTCTGGATTTAATGTTGTGTCCCATAATTGCTCCGCATTCATCTCTCCAAGACCTTTATAACGCTGAATATTTACACTTCCTCCCATTTGCATTGCTATTTGATCACGTTGATTATCATTCCATGCATATTCCTTTTTATTTCCTTTTTTAACCAAATATAAAGGTGGTGCTGCAATATAAACGTGTCCTCCTTCAATTAGTTCTTTCATGAATCTAAAGAAGAATGTTAAAATAAGTGTTGAAATATGGGAACCATCGACATCGGCATCACACATAATCACTACTTTATGATAACGTAATTTTGTAAGATTTAAGGCTTTGCTATCCTCTTCTGTTCCTACAGTTACTCCTAATGCGGTAAAAATATTACGAATCTCTTCATTTTCAAACACCTTATGTTGCATTGCTTTCTCAACATTCAAAATCTTACCTCTTAAAGGTAAAATTGCTTGAAACATTCTATCTCTACCTTGCTTTGCTGTTCCACCAGCCGAATCTCCCTCAACAAGGAAAATTTCACATTTTGCTGGATCTTGCTCAGAACAATCTGAAAGTTTACCTGGCAAACCTCCACCGCCCATTACGGTTTTACGTTGTACCATTTCTCTTGCTTTCTTAGCTGCATGACGAGCTTGAGCTGCTAAAATAACTTTCTGAACTATAATTTTTGCATCATTTGGATTTTCTTCCAAATAATTTTCTAGCATTTCTGCTACTGCTTGAGAAACCGGAGAAACTACTTCTCTATTTCCTAATTTTGTTTTGGTTTGACCTTCGAATTGAGGTTCTTGAATTTTTACGGAAATAATTGCTGTTAAACCTTCACGGAAATCATCTCCTGAAATTTCAAATTTCAATTTTTCTAATAATCCTGAAGCATCAGCATACTTTTTCAATGTACGCGTTAATCCCATACGGAAACCTTGCAAATGCGTTCCTCCCTCATGGGTATTAATATTATTTACGTATGAAAATATATTTTCGTTATAACTTTCATTATATATAAGTGCAACTTCTACAGGAATGTTATCCTTTTCATTCTCCATGCTAATAACATGACTAATGATAGGCACACGATTTCCATCTAAGAATTTAATAAACTCTTTTAACCCTTCTTTAGAATGAAATATCTCTGAAACGAAGTTACCTTCTTTATCTGTATTTCTTTTATCTGTTAAAGTAATTGTAATTCCTTTATTCAAGAAAGACAACTCTCTTAAACGTCCTGCTAAAGTATCATATGAATACTCTAAAGTTTGAGTAAAGATTGTAGGATCTGGTTTAAAAGTAACCATTGTTCCTCTCTTATCTGTAGTTCCAATTTGTTTTACTGGATATAACGATTTACCTTTCTCATATTCTTGTTCATAAATCTTACCATCTCTAAAAACTGTTGCTTTTAATTCGTCTGATAATGCATTTACACAAGAAACACCAACTCCATGCAGTCCTCCTGAAACTTTATACGAATCTTTATCAAATTTACCACCCGCACCAATTTTAGTCATTACAACTTCTAGTGCTGAAATACCTTCTTTCTTATGAATATCTACAGGAATACCACGACCGTTATCTTCTACCGATATAGAATTATCTTCATTTATAAATACAGCTATAGTATCACAATGTCCAGCTAAAGCCTCATCAATTGAGTTATCAACAACTTCATATACTAAATGATGCAACCCTCTAACTCCAGTATCTCCAATATACATCGAAGGACGCATTCTTACGTGCTCCATTCCTTCCAATGCTTGAATACTATCGGCCGAATAATTGTTTTTCTTTACTTCTTCACTCATATTTTTAATTCTTATAAAAGACTCATTATTATTAAACAGACAAATATAACGATTCTGTAAAAAATTTAGTTCATAAAGAATTATTTTTCCGCAGAAGTTATTAACAAATGTTGAAAATTTTCATTTTAAACCACTTTTAAGCCATTAAAAATAAAAAAACGTCAACCAATATAGCTGACGTCTTAAAAATAAATAAAAAATCAAATTTTAAACCGTTTCTTTTTCTTTAGCAATACCTACATCTGCTTTTACATGTGCCGCGTTTGCTCTACCACTTGGATCTTCATTTTCTTGCCATTTAGGAATCCATTTTCTTACAGTTTGCGCAGCGCTTTCTTGTGGAAAATGTTTATGAAATATTGTTCTGTAATAAAAAGCTTCCTTACTTGTTGGTGTATTATATGGAAACAATTCTTTTGCTTTAGCAAATTCACTATCTGAAACTTGAGAAGCACAAAACTCAATCAACTGATCGATCCAGTTGTAGCCAACTCCATCTGAAAATTGTTCTTTCTGTCTCCACAATACTTCATCTGGCAAATAAGGTTGTTCTGGTGTATCGAAAGCTTTTCTTAGAATGTATTTTTCAATTCCTTTATAGGTTTTAGGTTGCTTTTCTTCAGGCTTAATCTTTATTGCCAATTCTAGAAATTCCTTATCTAAAAACGGAACACGCGCTTCTAAACCGTGAGCCATTGTTGATTTATCTGCTCTTAATAAATCGGCCGTAAATAACTTTTGCACCCTTTCAATTGTTTCTTTTTGAAATTCTTCTGCTGATGGTGCATTTCTAAAATACAAATATCCTCCAAAAATTTCATCAGCTCCTTCTCCAGACAACACCATTTTTATTCCTAAATCTGTAATTTCTTTAGACATAAAAAACATTGGTGTACTCGCTCTAATTGAAGTAACATCATATGTTTCAAGATGCCAAATTAATTTCTCTATGTTTTTTATTCCTTCTTCGATAGTAAAGTATAATTCATGATGTTCAGTTCCTAAAACCTTTGCCACTTTTCTAGCAGCTACTAAGTCTGGTGCATTTTCATCTAAACCAATTGAAAAAGAGTGGAGTGTTTGAGAATCTCCTAATAAACGTTTTGCAATAGAAGATGTTAAGGAAGAATCTAATCCTCCAGAAAGTAGGACACCAAAAGGAACGTCTGCCATTAATCTTTTTCGTACCGCTTCTGTAAGTGATTCTCTAATTGTTGTATAATCTAATTCTTCAATAGCTTTAGATTGTTCTTCCCATTCTGGTTTATAATACTTAACAAATCCTGTTTTAGCAGTATAATAGTGTCCTGGAGGAAATGTTGAAAAAGTTTTACATTGATCTGCTATTGATTTCATTTCACTTGCAAAATAATATCTTCCTCTTTCGTCAATTCCATAATATAATGGTTTAATTCCTAACGGATCTCGCCCTGCAATAAAATCATCTCCATCTACAACTACAAATGAAAACATGCCATCTAAATAATCGCAAAAATCATATCCGAATTCCTCATAGAGATGCACAATTACTTCTGAGTCTGATGTTGTTCTAAAAGTATGTTCTTTTAAAATTGTTTTTCTTAAAGTTTCATGATTATAAATTTCGCCATTATGTATCATCCAAGCAGAAGATGTTCCTTGAATAGGCTGTTTTCCTGTATGTAGATCTACAATCGATAATCTTTCATGCGAAAGTATATGTCCGTTTTCTGTAATATGAATATCGCTTTCGTCTGGTCCACGATGACTCATTCTTTTAGATAATTGTTGCACTAAAGTTTCTTCTTTCCCTTTTCCGATAATGGCTAAAATTCCACACATAACTTTATAATTTATTTTTTTATATCTTATTTTCGTTTCATTGATAAAGCAAAATTGAATATTTATGTTTTAAAAATAAATCATAAAAACATTTTTAATTACAAATTAAAACTAAAATAAATAATTTACATATTTTATGTAATTTAAAGACTGTAAAAATGTGTTTTTTGTTAACAACTATAAATAAATATTTAATAAAGGATCTGTTTTAAGGTTTTAGAGAAAATAAAAACTAATTATTAAAAAAAAGACCCCTAAAAAAATATTTTTAAGGGTCTCTGCTAAAAAACAAAAAATAACAATTCGAGATTGTGTATTATTAAAGCCTATTTTCTGAAATTATAGAAAGCTGTTGTTCCACTATTAAAGTTATATTTTCCGCTATTAAAATCTGCATAAGCAAACCATCCGTCTGCTTTTCCACCCCAACCCCAGTTGAAGTGCAGATAAGAAGTACCTCCAGTTAAACTATCTATAAAATAACCACCATCTGCTAACCATAGATGTCCTGCACCAGCCACAGTATCTTGACCTGAAAAAACTACTATATTCTTAGACTCTATTTCATTTTTAATATTTGAAAAAAGCACATTATCTGTACCGTTAAAATAATACTTTTTCAAAGGGCTTGTAAATCCTAAACTAGTATAAGTAGAGTATCTTGGTAAATAATAGCTAGCATAAGATCCTGATCCCGTACAAGTATAATTCATTCTCATAATGTCTGCTACTCTTTTCATCAACTTACCTACTTCATTTCCAGCAGCCGTATCTAAATGACTTTCGTCATATGAATCATATAGTAAAGAATAATCATAAGCAGGCATTGATTGATAATAATTAACAACCTGTGACAAACATGTACTTACACAACCTGAATATGCTTTACCACAAGGTAGTGATTTTTCACAGTTTGATAATGACGGACTAGAATTTTGTTCTGGTGAATAAGTATTATACACACAGCCTTGATTCCATCTAGTTGTAACAAATGGAACAGTATAAACATAAGTTGATTTCTGATTTGACTTATAGTAATCAATATTTTCTAAAACATTATATTTAGAAGCAATTTGATTTACTCTTTTCTCGAATGTATTAACTTTTGTAATATCTTCTATTGATTTTTTTCTAAAATTGTTAATTAAGTCCTCGTATTTAGATAGCCAGTATTTCAATTGTTCTGGAGCATCTTCCAAATCAATTTTATCTTTTCCAAATCCAAGAACGATATCTTCTGTACGTTTATCTCCAGAAATTAAAATAAAATAATCCTTGTTCTGTTTTTTTGTGTTGAAAACATAAATACTTGGCGTTTGGTTTTGATCATAAATAGTGTTCAATTTTAATGTAATTTCGGAAGTATTAGCTGTTCCTTCAATGACTTTTTTCGCAATGTTTTCAGCCTGCAATTGCGAGATTAAATATTTGTCATTCCCATTATTAAAGTCAGATGAACTGTTATCATCTTGACAAGACATAATTAAAAAGATAGACAAAACTAGAGTAAAAATTTTTTTCATTTTTTTAAAATTAAAAGTTATTACTCAAAACTACTTTCAATTTTTCAAGAATAAAATAGGAGTTTTGTGAAGTGCAATTTGAAGGGAAACTAACTTTTATTAAATAACTATAAAACAAAAGTTTAGTTTTTTACCACTACTCAAACTTTAACAAGAATTATAGGAAAAATATAACACTGAGCCGCATTTTTAACTAATAGATTTTTCCTAATAAAAAAGTTAAAAAAATAGATAAAACACAGCGAACTGGACTTTAAAAAAATAAACAAGAAAATTCTACAAATATTTATTATTAAATAAGAAAAAACCTAATAATTTATAGTTAAAATTAAAAATTACAAAAAAACCTACAAAAGCAAATAAAATCCGCGGATTTAGAATTTTATTAATATAAAAAACAAAAATGGTTAAATAAATAGAGGGCAATTTATTTAACCATTAATCCAAAAAAATAGATTTAGTTATTCTATTTTTAAAATTTCATACTTCATATTATTGAATGCAAATTCTTCTTTACTTGTTTTTCCTTTCATTGCAATACCTAAAGGAGAATCAAGTGAAAGCGCAACAATATCGTTATTATCTAAAGTTATCTTAGGCATTGCAATACTTATAAAAAAAATAAATTTATCTGTATAGACTAAACTTCCTAAACCAACATTCGTATTAATAACCGTATCGTTTATACTTTCTAGAATGTTTTTTTGAGCTATTACTTCTTTTAATTGTTTGCTTAGTTTTTCTTGTTCTAAATGCATCATTGCCAAAGCTGTCTCATGCTTATCTCCTGCAGAACCTTTTGCATCGTTTTGAGCATCCTGAGACAGATCTTCAATTCTATTTCGAAGTGTCTTTATTTTTTCTTCGAGTAGATTATTATAACAATTGTATACTTTTTGCTTTAAAGTCATTTATGTAATTATATAAGATGAGAAAAGTTCATTAAGAAAAATTTTCTCAATGAACTTTTGTCTATGATTCTATTTAATTCTTAAAAATCAAATTTATAATTCGCTCCTAAAAGCACTTGAATTCCTTGCACAGGAAAATTTGACCATCTATTATATTGTTGATTCGCTAAATTATTTCCTCTTAAAAATGCAGTTAACCTATCGTTATATTTATAACCGATATGAGCATTCAAATCGAAATAGCTATCTAGGCTTACCTCTTTTTGAGAAAATGTACCTGGATTAATTGTTAAATCATCTTGAACAGTAACGATGTCTTTACGTTCCCCTACAAAGAAAACATTTGTTCCAGCATACCATTTGTCATTAATATCGAAATCTAATGTAGTTCCTACATTTAACTGTGGTAAATTCCAAGCTTCAGCTTGAGTCTCTGTTGTGTAATTATTATAGGTAGCATTTATTCCTAATGCTACTCTTTTAGAAAAATCGGCTTTAATTTCTCCAAAGAAACTTGCTGTCTTCACATTGTCGTAGACAACATTTAAAGAATTTCCATTTGTATATCCTTCTGTATTCACGTTTCCTAAAACATATTGATTACTTACAAACAATACTTTATTATCGTCATTATTAAAAGATCCACGAACATTAAAGGCTACTGCATTTGCCAACTTCCCTTTTAGTCCAACATAAATATCATATTTATTATCTGTTGGCGCTACAATTAGGGTTGGAGAAACAAATGGATTTTGATCTACAAACTCTGCATAGGAGTTTTGGTTTAATCCTCCTTCTGCTCCTGCATACCCAACTAAAATATCACCTACAATTCTATAAGATGCTTTTATATTTGGATAAACAAATAATTTACTATCGCTTATTCCATTAATTTTCCCTGTCGAATAGAAAATTCCTGCTCCTAATTGCACAGAAAAATCATCTTGTTGATATAATATGCTTGGTTTTGCACCAAAAATAACATGACTGTATTTTATCTCTTCTAATGCTGTATAATTTCTCTCAAATTTTCCTCCAACATAATCAATAATAAAGTTCGCTTTTACTTTTTGATCCATTACATCAAAATTGAAGTTAGGTTTTAAATAGAAACGATTTTCCCCTGAACCAAATCCGTCTGAAAAACGCTTGAACATTAAACTTGCTTCTTTAAAGAAACTCTTCTCTAAATTCAATTTTCCTCCCAAACCAATTGTATTATAGGATTGCTTTGGGTTGATTGCTTTTATTGTTGCTTCATCAAAAAAGATATTTGTGGTTGGCAAACCATACCAATTGTAAATTTGATTTTTAACACCTAAATCTACATTCCAACTTAAATCTCTTTCGCGACTTCCATAAGTTACATCTAAACTTGTATTGTAATATTTATCATCTAGCACTAAGTCTTTAATACCTCCTTGAGAAGATAAATGACGAAGCATTCCACCCACATAGCTATTTCTTCCGAAGTTCTCTGTGATAAATAATTCTGCATTTACTGTTGGATAGTTACCAAACCCTAAAGTTGCATAATTACGATATAATTTTTCTCTTTCCGTTTTGTCTACTCCTGCCGCTTTTCCTTTTGCAGGTGTAAATGTTGATGCTACTGGAAATGAAAAAATATTATATTTAATAATTTCTTTTTGAGTATTATCATCATCTTCCATTACAGGTGTTTCCTTAACTTTAAAAGCATCTGAAATGGTTGGTGTATATGGTTTTACAATATTTACTACTTCAGAGCCTATGTTCTCATCTTTTACTTGGGAAAAAGTGAACTGAATAGATAATACTGTAATTAGGAATACTATATTTTTTATTTTTCTCATATTTTTAATTGTTGCGTAAGGTTTCTTAAATAAACCTTTGAGTTACACAGAAATTTAATTAGTAATTGATGAATTGGTTTTAGATTCTTCTGCTTTTATCTTAGTCAACTCAACTTTTGCTTCTTCAACAACATCTTTATAGTCAGCGAAGTTTTTAATTACACTCTCTAATATATAAGTTGCTTGAAAACTATCTTTTAGTCCATAAAAATTCTTAGCCATAATTACTAATCCTTTTGCTCCATAATATTTATATCCTGAATAATCTTTTGCAATTTTTTGAATAATTTTATTCGATGCATCAAATTTTCCTTCTTTATTTTTAAAGTAAGCATCATAATACAATGCTTCAGCTGCTAATTCACCTTTTGCAATTTTCAACAAATCTGCATAGGCTTGTTTTGCCTTAGTTTCATCATTCGTTTTAATAGCAGAACGTGCAACAATTATTTGAGCATCACTTTTAATTCTATCATCAATTTTATCGTTAGCTAAAACTTTATCGGCATAAATTACTGCACTTGAATAATTTGTTTTTTCATAATATGATTTCATCAAATTAGATTGTGCATAGGTTTTATTTTGAGGAAAATCGGCTTCATTTTCTAATCGTTTTAAAATTGGAATTGCTTTATCGAAATCACTTGTTTTTAAATGCACTTGACACAACCTAGCTAATGCTTGTTCTGTAAATTCGTTTCGAGATTGATTAACAACATATTCATAGTGCTTCACTGAATTCGATTCTAATTTATCTGCGAAATACAATTGTGCCAAATAGAAATTTGCTTTTAAAGCATGAAGTCCGTTTGGAAATTTAGCAACATAACCACTAAATCCAGAAATTGCTTGTTTTGCATTATTCATTAAATATTGCTTTTCGGCAGACTCATATGTGGTATTATCTAAATCGGCATTAGAGACTTCAATAAAACTTAATGTTTTAACCCAATCTGAATACTCTTCTACTTTTCCACTATCAACATAAATTAAACGTGCAGTTGCAACCGCTTCTAATGATTCCGAGCTTCCAGGAAATTCGGCAGCCACCTTCTTGAATTTCACTAAAGCTGGTTCCGTTTTATTGTTGTTGTAATAAATTAAACCTTGTTTTAATATTGCTTTAGCCACATAGGAACTTGTACTATAATTAGCAATTAATTTATCGTAGGTACTTACTGCTTTTGTTTCATTATTTTCATTTACGTAAGTATTTCCTAACTCATAATAAGCATCATCAGTATATTGCGAACTTGGATATGTTTTTACAAATTTTTCTAAGTCTTCAATCTTTCTATCATTTTTACTTACAAAACCATAACTAATTCCTTTTTGAAATGCAGCATAATCAGCATTAACGCTTTTCATTTCTATAGCTTTATTATAAGCATCCATTGCAGGCCAATATTTTGCGGAAATAAAATTACAATCTCCCAAACGAAGAAAGGCATCTGTTTTTCTAACATTATCATTCATGATTTCTTTAGTAAAATCATTAAAATATTTTATTGCGTTATCATAATCCTTCAATTTAAAATAAGAATAAGCCAAATTGTAATTCACATTTTTAATTTCTGGTGTTGAAGAAGCTTCTTTATAATTAACAAATTGTTTAAAACTTAATAATGCTTCTTTATATTGGTCTAAATTATACTCCGTTTCTGCTTTCCAAAATGTTGCACGAGCCGTAAACTTTGCATCTTTATTCTCTGAAATTGATTTTTTAAACAAACCATAAGCTTCTTGATAATTACTATCTGTATACAGTTCTAAACCTCTATAAAAAGTAACTTTTTGATATGCTAATTTATTCTCTGGTGATTTATTTTTTTCTAATAAAACCAAAGCTTCTTTATAATTTTTTGAAGTAATGTAAGAGTTAATCAATAAGTTATTGATTTCTGCTTTGTTTGGATTATTTGGATATTTTTCTAAATAGGTATTCAAAATTTCAGGAACAGATTGATATGGGTTACCAATTTCATAACTCAATTTTGCGTAATTCAAATAAGCATCTTCTTGAATTTTTGCTTCAAACTCCATTTCAGAAGCTGTTTTAAAAGCATTTAAAGCTTCTTGCTTTTTATCTGTTTTTAAGTAACTTTCTGCCAAATGATAATAGGCATTTTGAGCAACATGATCTTTTCCGTTGATTATCTTATTAAATTGAGCTATTGCATTTTCATAATCCTTCTGTTGATAATAAGCATAACCTAGTTGATAATAATCTGTATTATTCCATTTTCCTCTTTTACCTCTATAATCTAACAAATAAGGCAATGCTTTATCATATTGCTTTAGATTAAAATAGCTTTCTCCAATTATTTTAGACAGTTCTCCTTTTTCTAAAGCATTAGATTTTTCAATTTGTGCTAAACCTAAATCAATTGCCTTTTGAAAATTACCAAGTTTAAAATTCATATCGGCTTGAAAATAGCCCATTTTTTCTTTGTACTTATCTTTATCCTGAACTTGGTCAAAATATTCATTTGCACTATTGTAATCGTCTGTTTCGTAAGACATATAACCTAAATAGTATTTTGCTTGACTACCATAGGTTTTAGAATTCATTACTTTATTAAAGTGTTTTGATGCTTCGCTAGTATTTTTTACTGTAAAATAGGCATATCCTTTTTGAAAATTAAATTTCTCAAGATCCTCATATGACATTGAACCCGTATTTGCTTTATCAAACCATTCAAGTGCTTTTGCATAACTACCTTGATCGAAATAGTAATGTGCTACTTCAATATAAGCTTGATTTTGTTTTGTACTTGTTGGATAATTTTCTACAAATCGCTCTATTAAATCATCTGCACCAATTTGGTTTAAACGAATGGCACAATTCGCAATATAATAGGAACAATCTGATTGTATTTCTAAGTTAGAATTCTCTTTTTTAACCCTTTCAAATAAAATTTGAGCGGATTGATATTGTTTGTCTTTATACAACGTTACTGCTTTATCATACTCCTTTAATTGATGCGTGTAAACAGATGATTGTTGTGCTGAAACCATTAGTGGACTAACAAATAGGATAAGTAAGGCTAATTTCAGTATTTTTATCATTTTTTGCTTTTATTTTATTGACTTCAAATATATAATTTATTACTACTATAAACGAAGGTACTTAACAAATTATTGTAATAAACTAGAACTAGTTTATCAACATTAACACTATTTTTGATGGATTTTGATTTAAAATTTTGAAAGAGAGTACTAAGTTATTACTTTTACATCATTAAACTTTAAAAAACCATGTCTGAAACCATTCTTTCTTTAAATGATATTACTATTTTTCAAGAAAAAAATCCAATTTTAACAAATGTTAGTCTAGATGTTACTAATGGAGATTTTATCTATTTAATTGGAAAAACGGGTTCAGGAAAAAGTAGTTTTTTAAAAACACTTTATGCCGATTTATTCTTAACAGAAGGAGAAGGTACAATTGTTGGCTATGATTTGAAAAATTTAAAAGAAAAAGATATTCCCTACTTAAGACGTAAATTAGGAATTGTTTTTCAAGATTTTAAATTGCTACCAGATAGAAATGTGAAGCAAAATCTACTTTTTGTTTTAAAAGCAACTGGCTGGAGTGAGGCAGAAGAAATGGATACAAAAATTGATGAAGTTTTAGACAAGGTTGGAATGAAAAACTACGTTTCAAAAATGCCACATCAACTATCTGGCGGAGAGCAGCAAAGAATTGCTATTGCTAGAGCTTTATTAAATGATCCTGAATTGATATTAGCCGATGAACCAACAGGAAACTTAGACCCGCAAACTAGTGTTGAAGTAATGGAGTTATTAAAAAAGATTAATAGTACAGGAAAAACCATCATCATGGCTACTCATGACTATGCACTACTTTTAAAATATCCTGCAAAAACACTAAAATTTGAAGCTGGAAAAGTTTTTGAAGTAGTACAAAGGACGGTGTAATTATTTTTCTTTATTATAATAATGAGGATTCTCTTTTATTCCTTTTTTAAAAATTTTTCTTATTCCATTTCTCAACCAAGTATCGGTTTGCAAAATAATATCTGTTATTTTGTTTTCAGGTCTTCCTCTAAATGAAGTGACATGGAACGAATCTGTTACTTGTAATGGTGAATTCGAAAAATAATAATTAGAAACACAACATCTCTTATTATTAACAACAACAGGAGATACCGAATGAAGAGATTTATTATGTGTAGCCATAACTGCCAAACGATTAAATTTACTTTCTATAGTAATTTGTTTGTTTTTCAATCCATTTGGCCACAATTCAAGATTTCCTCCATATTCTAATTTCCAATTAGGTGTTACATAATACAATAAATTTAATACTCTCCAACGTTCTCTTTCTTTGTCATGAGAATTATCTAAATGAGGATTTAAATATTGCTTTTCTTCCATTAATGAAATTCCACCAGCATATAGTTTCTCATCTGGAAAACAATCATTAATGACACAAATTTCAGCAATTAATGTAACTATACGAATATCTTGAAAAGCGTAAATAATTTCCTCTAATATGCTATCATATTGATTCATTTGAGCTGCAACATACTTATTTTCTCTCAAGCTTTTTTTCAAAACCATATTTACTGGCTTAGGAAAAAAATTAAATATTTTTAACGCAATATCTTCAGGCAATAAATCGTCTAAATAAAAAAAACCGATTTCGGGTTTAGAATATTGAAATTGTTTAACTAAAGTATCTTTATTTTTTTCTATTTTTGAGAAAATTAAATCTGCTAATTGATTTCTATTCACTTTGTGTCTTTTTAACAAAATTAATCATTTTAAATGTAATCCTAATGCTTTCAATCTTAATTCCTATATATGATACCAATGCATATCCTTTAGTTGAAGAATTATGGAAACAATGTATAAGTAATAAAATTAATTTTGAAATTTTATGCCAAGATGATGCATCAAAATCAATTTTAAACAAGGAAAACGAGAAAATTAACAATCTCTCTAATTGTTCCTTCATTGAACTTGAAGATAATGTTGCGCATCGAAAGAATCGAAATATTTTAGCAAAAAACTCAAAGTTCGAATATTTACTATTCATTGATGGAGATTCAAAAATTATAAGTGAAAAATATATTTGGAACTTTATATCCGAAACCAAACAATACGATGTAGTTTATGGAGGAAGAGTACATTCAGATCAAAAACCTGAAAGCAACTACTTATTACGATGGAAATATGGAAAGTATATGGAGGATCAAAAACCAATATTTAGGACTAAAAATCCTTTCAAATGTTTACTATTCAATAATACATTAATTAAAAGAACACTATTTGAAAAAGTAAAATTCGATGATGTTTTTATAAAGTATGGACATGATGATACCATTTTTTCATATAAACTAATGCAAGAAAATGCTTCAGTTTTTCATATTAATAATCCTGTACAACATGAAGATTTAGATACAAATGACGTTTTTTACAACAAAATGAAGCAATCACTTGAAAATTTACATGAAATTACAAACAAAAATTTTATAGATGAGGAGTATATTAAATTTACTCAGGTTACATCTAAACTAGAAAAAGCAAAATTAGATATATGCATAAGTATACTTTATAAAGTTTTAGAAAAAGCAATTAAGAATAATTTAATTGGTAACTATCCCAAGCTTTTTGTGTTTAATTTTTTTAGATTAGGTTATTTTTGTACACTAAAGATTAAATACAATGAAAGTTCTAATAATAAATAATTTCAATAATAAACTAATTATTGGTGGTGTAGAAAATTACCTATTAGAATTAAAAAAATATTCAGAAAATAACGAATCTAGAATCACATATGAATGGTATGGTTCTTCAACAAAAAAAACAAACTGGATACAAAAATTATATAATTATAATTCTACCAAAGAAATCATTCATTTGATTGATCGATTTAATCCTGATATTGTTCATTGTTATAGCATTGGAGCTCCTGTTACTCCTCATTTTATGAAGTATGCTAAAAAAAAGAATATTCCTATACTTTATTCTTTTAGAGACTATTATTATATATGTCCGAAAAACTTAATGATAAATAATAGAGGTGAAATTATTACAGAACATCGAAATTCTTTAGATTGTATCTTTAACCATCTACCAAAGAAAAACTTTATTATAGGTTCTTTATTACTACTAAAACAAAAATATCACAAACATTACATTAACAAATATGTAGATTATTACCTTACTCCTTCTAAAAATCTGACAAAAATAATTGGATTACACTTTGATTTAATAGGTGAAACATTGCCTAACCCTCTACTACTAACACCCCAAAATAACATAGGAAATAATAACAATTATATTCTTTATGTAGGCCGACTAATTAAAGAAAAAGGAGTTTTTACATTACTTAAATCATTTAAAAAAATCAAGGAAAAATATCCCGAAGAAAAATTAGTTTTTGCAGGTGAAGGTGGTGAAATGGAGGAACTAATTGATTTTTGTAAAATCAATAATCTGAAAGACGTTTCTTTTTTAGGAAACACCAATCGTGACGAACTCAAAAAAGTATATTCTAATGCTAAATTTGTTGTGGCTCCAAGTGAAATTTTAGAATCATACGGAAACATTGTCTTAGAAAGCTTTGCTTTCAAAAAAACCATTATCATTAGTGATTTATTAGGACTCAAAGATGAAGTAATAAAATATAAATGTGGTCTAGTTTTTCAATTTGGAAACGTTGATGAATTAACAAATTGTATAGAGACATTACTAACAAATATTACCCTAAAAAAAGAATTTTCAAATAATGGATTTGAATTTTCAAAAACAAGAAATTTTGAAAGTCATTTTAATAAACAAAAAGAAATATACAAGGAGTTATTAAAAAAAACTATTTAACTACGTTCAAAAAATCATTAAAATCTCTAATATAATCTTCCTCATCGAAAACTTCTGATGCAATCACCAAACATACCGAACCTGAAGAAAAGTTTTTTAACTCTCTCCAAATACCATTTCCTATCAATAAACCTTCATATGGCCTACTTAAAACAATTACTCTACTATTAATTCCATCATTCAAAACTACTTCAAAACTGCCAGAAAGTGCTACTAAAAACTCTTGATGTTCTTTATGAGCATGCCCTCCTCTTTCAGCACCACATGGAACATCATACAAATAATAAACACGCTTAATTTCGAATGGGATTATATTTTTTTCTATAACAGAAAGATTACCTCTTCTATCTTCAATCTTAGGTATTTGAATTTTTTCTATATTCATACTATTTTATTTGCATCAAATTTAACCAATCTTTAGTTATTCCTTCCAAAGAAAATTGTAAAACACTAGACTTAGCATTTAATTTACAAGTATGATACAACTTTTTATCATTAAATAATAGATCAATTGCATTTGTTAACTCTTCAAAACTTTGATTTTTTACTAACAATCCATTATACTGGTGATTAATAATCTCATTTGGACCAGAATCTAAATTAAAACTTATAACAGGAACACCAGTAGCCAATGATTCTAATAGAACTAAAGGAAATCCTTCGTATTGACTACAAAGAACAAGAAACTTGGCTCTTTTCATGTATTTATATGGGTTATTTGAATTACCTATAAGATAAACATCATTTGTTAAATTCATTTTTTTTATTAAATTATCTATCTTTTCAAAATCAGTACCGTCCCCAATAATTACTAGTTTTACATTCTTATTTATTAAAATCGATTTTGAATAAGCTTCAATAAATTTATCAAATTGTTTTAAAGCTACAACTCTTCCAACTGCTACTATATACTCAAAATCGAATTCAATTTCTTCATTACTTTTTTCATCAATTTCCTCAAAATCAATTGGGTTATAAATTGTCAGGGTGTTTTTTAATTGATGTCTAAGTATAACTTTTTTTTCATTAGCTTCTGCAACACATACAATTTTATAACTCTTACCATACAGCCACTTTGTTAAAAAAGTACTATCTAAAAGATAAGTATCAATTTTTGAACTATGAACTGTATAAATAATTTTTGTTCTAGGATATAAAAATTTAGTAATAAAAATTTCACTTATCGGATTAATTCTATAACGTAGATCTATAATAAAATCAAATTTTTGCTTTTTTAAATAGTTCTTAAATAAAATATATTTTTTAATTTTCTTAAAATGACAAGTATTATTACTACCTGTATGGACTCCAAAATTAATCACTTTTCCAAGCACTTCATATTCAACCTCATTATCTAATAATAATAAACTAACATCAACATTACCTACCTTACTTAAAAGCGAAAATATGTTTATTATAACTTTTGCTAACCCTCCTGTATTTAAATTATAGGCAACAATTGCTATTTTATATTTTTTATTTTGCTCAATCACCTTTGTTTATTTACTTTCGTAGCAAATATACTATAAGATATTTATCTCTATGCAAAAATTTCCTTTAGTTAGTGTTATTTGTATTTCTTATAACCATCAAGATTATATTGTATCTGCTTTAAACTCTGTACTGAATCAAAGCTATCCTAATATTGAATTAATAATTACAGATGACTGTAGTAATGACAGCTCTCAGCAAGTTATTAAAGATTGGCTAATCAATCATCCTGATGTTTTATTTATCCCAAATGAGGTCAATTTGGGTAATACAAAAACTTTTAATAATGCAGCAAAAAAAGCCAGAGGTGAGTATTTCGTTGATCTAGCTGCTGATGATGTTTTATTAAAAGATTGTATTAAACGTCAAGTTGAGACTTTTACAAATTCAAAATTCAAAAAATTAGGATTAGTTTACGGAAATATTGAACTTTTTGATGAAAATGATAAATTCATTTCTATTTATTATAACGGAAAAGAAAAACCTGAAAGTGGTGATATATATGAAATGGTAATAAGTAGAAGTACGAAAATTTGTTCAATTGCTTCAATGGTAAAAAAGGAAGTATTTGAAACTGTTGGTTTTTATGACGAAAACCTTGCTTATGAAGATTTAGACTTATGGGTTAGAGCATCAAGGTTATATAATTTTGAATATATTCCTGAAGTATTGGCTAAAAAAAGAGAACTACCTAACTCTTTAAGTGCACATTTTCTAAAAAGAAATAATGAAAAATCAAAACATCTCCATCAATCTACTTTAACTATTTTTGAAAAAATAATTGTTCTAAACAAAACAAAGAGAGAACATAAAGCAATTTTAAAACGAATGACATTTGAAATGCATAAATTTATATATTCCAGAAATTTTAGAAGTGTTTTAAAACTTCTATTATTAGCAATTAAAGCAAAAAAAAAGACTTATTTTTAGTTAAAAATAAGTCTTTTAAAATTCAATTAATTTAGTGTTTAATAAATTTTTGATCAAAAACAATATTACCGTCATTAGAAATTAATTTCACAAAATAAACTCCTTTTTCAATATTCTCTAATGAAATATTCATTTCTTTCGATAAATAATTATTTTGATAAATAATTTTTCCATGACTATCAAAAACTTCAATTGTTCCGTTTTTAAAATTATGATCACCAATCTCAATTACAAAATTACCATTATTAGGGTTCGGATATAACTTAACTAAATCATTAATGTCATTTCTAACATTATTTGTCTCGTCTTTTTGATCACTATTCTTTGATTGAAAGACACCAGTACAACCTTCAATATATGCTTTGAAAATTGCTCCAGACTTAGCATGAAAACCATTTGCAAGAATCACTCTTTCGTTAGCGTGATAAATTGCTATTGCACTTGAATTAATAGCATTTTTTGCAGTTATATAATTTGATGACTGAACGAATTCACTTCCTGAATTAACATTTGTTGTTAACACCACATCGGACAAACAAGAATCGGACAAACTTGGAATGAATTGAGGTAAATAATGATCTGTTAATGCACTATTTAAAGACAAGTAATTTGTTATAATACTTGACGCATTATAAGAATTAACATTATCCAATTTATATAGAATATTAGAGTTTTTATTACTCACGATAATATCATTATTTTTATCTCTTTGAACATGTAAAGCTGAAGGAAATGCACTTGGACTATTATTCGCAGCTAATTTTCTATCTGGTAAACTTAGATTCGCTAAGTCTTTAACAAAGACATTATTATTTACAAAGTATACTTTTTCAGAATCGTTTGAAAACTCAAAATCTTTATAAGCACTTGAAGAATTACTTTGAATCATTTGAAAATTACTGAATGTACCAGTAACATTATTAAAATCCATTGTGAAAAAACTACTTAAATTAGTATTAGTATTTGGTCCCTGGTGAAAACTATTTGTTATTAAAAGCTCTCCAAATTTAGTATTATTCATACCAAACCTCATTATTGCCTTAGTATTAGAACGAAAATCACGTGCGTCAGAAAAATTATAATAATTTATATTATTGGGTAAATTTGTTAAAATTGGGGTTAAATTTATACCATTTGAGTCAATTTTATAACTGTGTAATCCACCACCACTTGTTTGGCTTGGATTTGTATGCAATATCACAAAATAGCCATCGTTCGAGGCATTTTTAACTAAAGTTAAAGGTCCAAAATAACCTGTATTTGTAAACAAAGAACTCCCTGTAGAAGGTTCTATTACTTTTCCATTTGGATAAGTCGGATCTTGAAAATCAACAATAAAATAGCTATACTGAGTTAAACTACTACATGATCCGCAAAGTGTGTCCTGAACGTCACTTACAAAGACATAATATTGCTTATCATTCCCAGGATGAGGAACAATAATAACAGGCTGCACTCTTCTTTCATCGAAAAGATTAATCCCGTAAGTAAGATACCCATTTTGCATCATACCAAATGTCTTATCATAAACTTTTACACCATCTGTATAAAAAAGCAGGTTTCCACTTGGATCACTTACTGATGCGAAACCATATTTATTAGCATTCGAGATAGCGCTTGAAGTGGCTGGATTTGTATCGAAACTTATTTTAGAATTAGCTAAAACCCAATTATTATTATAATCTTGGGAAAAAGAAAAACAAGAAAACAAGACACAGAAAATTATATATAAATATTTCATAACCTAATTTCCTTTATTTGGTTTTCTCCAATAATAATTTCATTTGGGCTTTCAAAACTTCAATTTCTTTCTTTTGTTCAATTAAATACAAAGTTAATTCTTCTATTTTTTCTTGTTGAATTTTTGTAATTTCTCCAACAAAAAGACCATTTTCTTCAATTTCTTTACCAGAAGGAACGTTTATTAAATGTCCTTTTTCTTTGATATGTTCTTCTACTTCTTCTAACGAAGGTAATTGGTAGTCTTTTGCAAAAACATAATCTGCCCATCCAACATAAACTTTTACTTCTTCTGCTCTCACTTTTCCTTTTACTGATAACCTAAATGTATCCGCACCGTCAACAAATGTAGATGTACCAATACCAATATTTGTAGCAGCTATGACATCACCTTCAAATTTTGAAGAACCAGTTTTAACCCAAAAGTTATGCTCAACAGGCCAGACTGCTTTACCACCAACAGTAAGATATGACTCAGGTTTTGTTAAATCAATAAAAGCATTTGTTCCATCTTCATAAATAGAAAAAACACTTGACTGAGTTTTATCATTTATTTGAAATGAACTAGTTCCATCTGTTTCTGAACGATGTCTTAATCTATTATTATCATTTCTATCTTCAATACTAAACCATGATACTGCTTTAGGATTTAAATTTGAAGCAGGCCAATCTGCAAATGTTAACAATCTATTTGCTGGACCAGAAGATCTATTAACTAAAGACCCTACATTAAGTAGTAACGTTTTTTCCCATCTATCATTTCTGTCTACAAAATTATAAGTACCATTCGGTAAACCAGCGACTTCTAAATTAGCTAAAGGAGTACTAGTACCAATACCTATTTTAGAATTAGGTTTAGCTAACTGAACTGAAACATTATCTGAGCCATCTTCATAAATTTTAAAAATCTCTTGCTGGGTTTTATTATACAAAATCATATTTGTATCGCCACCTGTACTTGCAAACATTCTATATCTATCCACATCTGCTCTGTCTACAATATTAAACCAAATAACTGATTTTGGATTCAAGTTTGAAACAGGAAAATCAAAAATATTAACCATCCGTGTATTAACATAACCAGAACCAGAACCAATCTTTCTTCCAGCTGCAAAAACAATACTCTTATCGTTTCTTTCACCTCCTGGACTAAATACAGCTCCATCTTCTAAGCCACTAGTAAAAATACCTTGTTTAGCTTCTACCTCTCCATTTACTTGCAACTTATACTGTGGATTATCCGTACCAATTCCAACATTTGTATTAGTAGTTGTTGCATTTGGTAAAACATTAGAAGCCCCGCCAGAAGAGGTATTAATTTGAGCATTAACTAAGAATGGAATACCTATAAATAAAAATAAAAATTTCTTCATAAAGCAAATTTGTTTAAAGTTTTATCCTACAAATGTAATATTATTTATTAAACTTGTTTTTTATATTTTCATATATTTTCTTTAAATCAATTATTCTATTTAAAATTGATAATGAGTAAATAACTGATATTAAAAGAATCAAAATTAAATAGAAAATAATATTACAAAAATCAAAATACAACACTAATAATGACGCTATAAACAACAGAATAAAAGAGACAGATACCATGATTTTTGCCTCTTTAAAAAAAACAAAATCATATTTTTTATTCAAATAATAATATATATATATACCATATAGTACATAATTCATTAACATCGCAATCCCAATTCCGAGTAATCCAAAATAATTATAAAAAAATATTGTAAAACTTATATTCATAAAATCTGAAACAATTTCTTGTTTAAAATACTGTCTGTTATCACCTTTTGCTAAAATCATAAAACCTAATGGCCAAATAATTGCTTTAAAAAGCATTGCTAACAATCCTAATTTTAATATTAAATATACCGCTTTAAAGTCTTTAGTATATAAAAACTCTAAAAGATAGGGTCCCGTTAAATAAATAAATAATATCGATGGTGTAATTATTAACACACTAATCTCTATTTGATGATTTACTAATTTTAAAAACTTTAACTTATCATCTTTAAAAGAGGTTAATTGAGGAAAATAATCCGTGCTCATTGCGGTAAAAACAATACCTAAATATGAAACAAAAATTACAAGACTTACTTCATAGAAACCTAATATTTCTGCACTCGCACCACCTTGATTAAGAAATAACCTAATAATGTAAAAACAAATCCTTCCAAAAATAACATTAATCGATAGTAAAAAACCAGTCTTAATAATTGGTATTCCTTTTTTTATTATTTCCTTAAAAGAAATAATAACATTGGCAGTTTTAATTTTATTTACAAAATAAAAATTTACTATTGCAGTAATTAGAGAGGTAACAATTATGACAATAACTATTCCTTCTTTTCTAAAAAAATAATACAGTAAAAAAGTTGTTAATGCAATAATGAAAGTACTAATAATTGAAGATAAAGCAATATATTTCAATAATCTTTTCCCTTGCAGAATTGCACCATATGCTGCTGTAAAACTTGAAAAAACAAAATATAATGATAAAAAAATAAACCAATAATAATAATCACTTGTTCCAAATGTTAAAACACTTAACCATTTAGAAAAAACAGAAGAAAGAATTGCTCCAGAAACTCCTATTATTAATGCCCATTTATTCAAGACTACAATAGTTTCTGAAACTTTTACATCATCAGAGTCAGAATCAGCTATTGCAATTGCTCTAGAACCTGTAATATTAAAACCTAACCCAGTAAAAGAACCTATTAAGTCTAACGAATTAGTAAGTAAACCAACAAGACCAACACCTTCTGGTCCTAAAAAAATAGCTGTAAATTTCCCAACAATTACTTTTACAAATAATTTAATGACTTGTACAAAGCCAAATATTCCAGTAGCCCTTACAATTGACTTATGAAAACCTTCTTCTTTATCACCCATTTTAATCAATTTTACAACCAATAGCTCTAAATTGATTTTTAAAACTTAAAACCCAACTCTTCCACAATTCTCCTTTTATATGATTTTCTTCTTTATGATTTTCTAAAACTCTCATTATCTTTTCCTCACAAATATCATTTTTCAAATCTTGTGTAGTTAGAAACTCTCCCTTTAACCAAGATTCGTTTAAAACATTATTAAACTGAAACATGTCAATCTGAATATTGTTATCTTTTTTATTTGTAGCAGAAGAAATAAATCCAGTTTTGAAATATTCTACATTTGTTCTTGCAAATTTAAAATGATTTTTTTTTCCTAAAAATTTTAATGCGTTATAAATTTGTAGCTTTTCATCAACTTTCCCATTATTATTTTTCCATAAATTAACAAAGTATTCTTTATTAAAGACGGCACCAGCAACTGAATAAATCGAATAATAATTTAAACATTTCTTATCAGAAAACACATTTAATTGTTTAAATATTTTTCTAATTTTAAATCTATTTGTACAAAAGAAAAGTTTAAAATAAAAAGGGTTAAAACTATCTAAATTAGGTTTGTATATTAAATATTTTTTTTCCTCTCTCTGAGTAATTCCTGAAATAACCTTTTTATTTCCTAACCAAATTAATTTTAAAATTGCTAAATCATTATCTTTTACTATTCCATTAAAAAATCCAAAATTGAAGTATCTAATGAACCAAAAATCATCTTCAATCAATAAAAAATATTCTGATGTGTTTCCTGCACAAGTAATCCAAGTTTTAATAGGTATCTCTAAAATTTCCTTTATTGAGTTTGATTGAATTAATTTTGATTTTTTATCATAAAACTCAGTTTTAACAATTTTTATATATGGATATTTTAAAACTATTTTATCCAAAAATTTCTGCGGTGTTCCATCATCTAATACATATATACTACCTGTAAAATTAATGCCAAATTTTTGAATACTAAATAAACATCTATCCAAGTAGTATGGTCTATTAAACGATTTAATTAAAATATCCATTAATTTATTTCTCTTATGAATTTAACTGGGTTACCTGCATAAACACAGTTCTTAGGTATACTCTTACTCACTAATGATTTACATCCAATAATTGAATTTTCTCCAATTGTTACTCCTTTTAAGATTGTAACATCGTCACCAATAAATACATTTTTACAAATCTTAATTGGCTTAGAGTTTGGGATACCTACATGTCTTTTGTCAACATCTAAATGGTGTCCATCGCTATCAAAAATTGAACAATTAACACCAATCAAAACATCATCTTCAATTATTATTTTTGAAACACTCTCTACTGAAAAGGCATTATTTATATAAACATTACTCCCAATACTAATTTCGCTATTACTCCCGCGTGCTTCAAAATAAGCGTAATGAGAGTAAAAATTTTTTGATTTTTCAAAACCTATATTCACATTATTACCAAAAAAAATCTTTCCTTCTCCATTGTACAATATAGCCTGATGCGTTAATGGATTACCTTTAACATTAATACAAGAAGACAACATTTTATATTTATAAATCTTTAACTTTATAAATATTCGTTTAATTATTTTATTTGTAATGTACATTTAATATTCATTTATTACTTTTACTATTTTATTCACTTCTCCATTGGTCAAACCAGAATTCAAAGGAATACTCAATACCTCATCATGTATTTTTTCAGTAATTGAAAAACACATCGATTTCATGTCTTTTAAAGCCTCTTGATGATGTGGTGCTATTGGATAATGGATCATCGTCTCGATTCCGTTTTCTTTTAAATAGTTCGCTAGCTGTTCTCTGTTTTCTGTTCGAATAACAAACAGGTGAAAAACATGATTATCTGATTCATTCCAAAATGGAAGTATTATTTTATCATTTTTAATTTCAATTAAATAACGTTTCGCAATAGCTCTTCTAGTCGTATTTTCTTCATCTAAATAAGGCAATTTTACATTTAAAAAGGTGGCTTGTAATTCATCTAAACGAGAATTAACTCCTATCATTTCATTATGATATTTAACTTTAGAACCATAGTTACGCATCGAAAAAAGTACTGCTGCTAGTTCATCATCATTTGTAGTTATTGCACCTGCATCACCCAATGCTCCTAAGTTTTTACCAGGATAAAAACTAAAACCCGCAGCATTAGCTAAATTCCCTGCTTTTTTAAACTCAAATTCATCATTTGCAACATCTAAAATAGCTCCATGAGCCTGTGCTGCATCTTCAATTACTAATAAATTATGTTTTTTTGCAATGTGATTTATTGCATTCATATCTGCTAATTGACCATAAAGGTGTACCGCTAAAATTGCTTTCGTTTTGCTAGATATATTGACTTCAATTAAATCAGGATCCAAATTATAGGTTTCTATTTTTGGTTCTACTAAAACAGGTACTAAATCGGCTTGAAGAATAGCCAAAATACTGGCAATATAGGTATTAGCTGGTACAATAACCTCATCTCCCTTTTTTAGTTTTCCTAATTGCATATAGGCTTTAAAAATAAGGACTAAAGCATCTAGACCATTACCTACACCAATACAATATTTAGTCCCACAATATGCTGCAAAATCATATTCAAATGTTTTTACTTCTTCTCCAAGTATATACCAACCTTTATCTAAAAATTGTTTCATTTTCGACTGAAAATCAGCTTCAAATTGTTTATTTAATTTATTTAGATCAAGAAATTTTATCATAGTAGCACATCATTTAATTTAACAAAATTCTTAGTTTCAACTTCATAAAAATTCTGAATAACTGTCCTTGCTCCAAAAGATTCTTTCCAATAATGCAATTTCTCGTTTAAATTCATTCCACCATTTTCGTTAGAAATACCAAAATCGAAATATTTCTTTTCTGCATAAATATTTTCAATCAAAAAATGATACAAATAGTCTAAACTTCCTAAAGTATTATTAATTTCTTTATTTCCAGAAATATATTGAGGATGAGCAACCCTTCCTTTTTCAAAAACAGTTACACCAGCCACTATTTTGTCTTCATGATAAGCATTAAATTGTCTTATCTTTAAAGGAAACTTCGATTTTAAATAGGTGATTTCTTCTAAGGTATGAACAGGAAGAACATTATATCTTGATTTTAAATTGGGGATTAATATCTCATTCCAAAAAGATTCAAAAGAATCCGTTTCTTTAACCACAATTCCATTAGCATTACCTTTATTAATGCCTCTTTTTCTAACCCTCGATATTTTTAATTTATTTTCTAAATCCAACACAGCAATACTATCTCTTCTAAATAAATTAGCATCTAATAAAAACAGGATATATTCCATTTCATCTGATGGAATAATAGAATAAATAGAAGGTAAAATTTTTAAGTTCATTTTATTAATTCCTTTCTCATTTGTGAACAATAATAATGCTCTCATCATAAATATCACTTCCGATAAAAATGTTTCTGATGAAAGAACCAATCCTCCATAGGTTAAACCTTGATGAGAATACACTGTATCTCCTACTCTATTTGCAGGCAAAATTGCTTTTAAATTATCTTTCTCATCAAAAATTAACAAGGAATAATCTTCAAAACGATCACTATGATATTCCATAAAATCTCTATGAAACAGAAATGTTGCGTTTTTTGCATTAGCAACAAAGTCATTCCATAGCCTATAATACTCTTTTGTATATTTTTTTACGTGATATCTTTTCAAAAATAGTAGAATTAATGCCGAAAATTACTAATTTTTTAATTCTTCAACTGCCTATCTATTAATTATTATTAAATAAATTATTATATTGGTACTCAAATCCGACTACAACTTCTTTATAATGAAGCTAAAAAGTACTTTCTATGGTTACTTATTTATTATTTTTTTTCCTTTACTTGCTATAGGTCAAGATATATCATTGTATACCCAAATTAATGGACGATATGATTTTACTTTCGTAGGAAATACGTTAAACCCACAAGAAAACTCTTTTCAACCAAGTCCTTCAATCTTTACAAGTTCATCAGCAGATCTTACTCTAGATTTTAGTGATGTTATTGAACGTGCTTATTTATACTGGGCTGGTTGTGGAACAGGTGATTTCGACATTAAATTGAATGGTGTAGATATTACTGCGGAACGAACTTTCTCTAATCTTCTATTTACACAATTTAATTTTTTTAGTGCATTTACAGATATTACTTCTTTTGTACAAAGTACTGGAAATGGAACGTATACTGTTTCTGATTTAGATGTTACTTCTTTTATTGATTTGCATTACCAAAACAGAACCAATTTTGCGGGCTGGGCTATAATTGTTGTCTATCAAAATAACGCATTACCATTAAATCAATTAAATATTTACGATGGTTTGCAAGTAGTTTCGCAGGTTCAGAATTTATTAACTGTAAATTTAGATGCTCTTAATGTTATTGATAATCAAGATGCTCGAATTGGATTTTTAGCTTGGGAAGGCGATTCTGGACTTGCTGTAAATGAAACCTTAAGGATTAATGGAACTATTTTAAGTAATCCGCCATTAAACCCTGCAAATAATGCTTTTAATGGAACTAATACTGTTACAAACTCCAACGAACTTTACAATATGGATTTGGATATTTATAATATTCAAAACAATATAGCGATTGGAGATACAAGTGCTACTATAGAGCTTACTTCTGGGCAAGATTATGTAATGATTAATGCCATTGTTACAAAACTAAATAGTCAACTCCCTGATGCGACTATAGTACTTAATGATTTTAACGTGACTTGCGATTCAAGAGAAGTTCCAATTACCTATACAGTCTCAAATATAAATAGTACAAACGATTTACAATCCAATACCCCAATTGCTTTCTATGTTAACGGAATTTTAGTGGGTACTTCTCAGACGCAAAATATAATTCCAATTGGTGGCAACGAAACAGGAAGTGCAATTATTACCGTTCCTTCAACAACACCTCTTAATTTCACTGTTTTAGCTGTAGTAGATGACATTGGAGATGGCACTGGAATTGTAACTGAATTAGCAGAAAACAACAATACCAATACAATAAATATTGAGTTATTAGTTGCACCCGATTTTAATGATTTAAACCCTGTCTTGAGTTGTAACTTAGGTTTAACTAGAGGTATATTTGATTTTTCAGCATATGAAAACGAAGTAAAAACAGATATTTCCCATTCGGCTACTTTTTATGAAAGTCATGATGATGCTATAAATGCAATTAATCCAATTTTTAATGCTTCAAATTATGAAGCATTAACTACTCCGAAAGAAATTTTTATACGAATTGAAGATAACGATTGTTTTGCTATTACATCATTCACTTTGTTAACTGAAAATTGTCCTCCAATTATTTACAATGCTGTTTCTGATAATAATGATGGCTTAAATGATTCTTTTTTTATTGATGGTTTAAGAGATATTTTTGTTGATTTTAAACTTGAAATTTATAATCGCTGGGGAAAACTTGTTTGGACAGGAGACAACAACAAACCCAATTGGAAAGGTAAAATTGAAGAAGGAATTGGATCGAAACATGCCCCAGACGGAACTTATTTTTATATACTCTACCTTAACGATCCTAGTTATCCAGAGCCTTTGAATGGGTATTTATATTTGACAAGGTAAAATCTTGAAAAACACTCTATTTTTCTATTAGTTCTTTAAACGATTGATAGAATATTTTCAATTCTTTTTCAGTATTTACGTCAGATATTTCTCCATTTTCATTCACTTTTCCTTTTATTCCGTTAATTAAAAGTGTTGTTTCTCCTATGAATTTTGTTTGTACAGTTTTCATGATTAACTTCAATTCTTCATGTCCTTTATTACCACTTGATGAAGCAGTTATTAAACCTATTGGTTTATCTGAAAAAACAGTTGTTGACACGAACCATTCTATCATATTTTTCAAACCACTAGGAATACTGAAAACATATTCTGGAGTACAAATAATAATTCCATCTGCATTTGCAATTTTATTCCTAAAAGCAACAACTTCTAAAGGTACATTCTCATCAGTATATTCTGTTTTAAAATGAGGTAATACAGTTAAATCATCTAAAATTTCAAAATTAAAATCAGAATTACCATATTCAGATAAATATCTTAGTATAAAAAGATTTTTCGAGTTTTGACTTGCGCTACCACAAATTCCAATTATATTCTTTTTGATTTTCATTCAGTTACTATTCCCTTTAAAATTGACTACATATTCTGTGTGTAAAAATTATAATCTTTTAGTAATGTTCTAATAAAATCCTGATCATTTCCTGATTGATTCTTTATTCCTGTAACAGAAATGACTTTTTCTCTCAATTTTATTAAAGTCGAATAGTCTCTATTTTTAACTGCAGTTTCAAAAGTTTCTTTAATAATTCGAACATCATTATCAGATAATTTAATCACCAAAGGATAAGTAGGCACATAGTCATCGTTTACTTCTTGAAGAATAGTATGATTAATATTTATCTTATTTTTCAAAGAAATTATTGCCGTTCCTGAGACCATATCTCCCAATCTTTGATTTTTACCACTAAAAATTACAGCAAGCAAACCAATAATACCGAATGGTGGTATTATTTCTATTAAACGAAACAACCATCGCACTAAATAGTCTCCAAAACCCGCCTGATAACCGTCTATTTTTATCACTTTAGTCTTCATTATTCTTTTCCCAATAGTTTGTCCTTCAAAAATACTTTCTTGAACGATTGTGTAAAAGATAATTGGTAAATAAACAATTATATATATTGCAGTTTGAGACCAAAAATCTAAAGACAAAATATAACTATCTAACCCTGAAGCGTCTATTATAAAAGCAACCACTATAGAATAGGCTATCATGACTAGCAAATCAAGGATCAATCCTAGCATTCTTTCTCCTACAGACGCTGCTGTAAAATTTATTGAAACATTTTGTGTAGTAGTTATAGTTAATTGTGACATAATTTTCTATTTTAGCACCTCATGAGAGAAGTAGCATTTATAAAACAAAATAAAGAAAAATGGCTTGAATTTGAGCAAGCAATTTTCGGTAAATCTAAGAAAAATCCTGATGAATTAGCAAGTTTATATATTCATTTGGTAAATGATTTAGCATATGCACAAACATATTACGCTAAAAGTAAGACTGTTATTTACTTAAATCATTTAGCTTCGCAGACTTATCAAAAAATTTACAAAACAAAAAGAGAAGACACAAATCGTTTGGTTTATTTCTTTAAAACCGAAGTACCTCTTCTTGTTTATGAGTACAGACGCTATATTTTTTATGCGTTTATCATTTTTATCCTCTTAACATCAATTGGTGTTGTTTCTGCAAAAAACGATGATTCTTTCGTTAGAGTAATTTTAGGCGATCATTATGTAAACATGACGCTAGAAAACATTAAAGATGGAAATCCTGTAGCTGTTTATAAAAGTGGAAGTAATTGGGGAAGCTTTGTAGGTATAACTCTTAATAATTTAAAAGTTGGAGCATTATCCTATTTGTTTGGAATATTTTTAGGAATAGGAACCTTTTGGGTTCTTCTTCAAAACTGTATTATGCTTGGGTCTTTTCAAACATTTTTCTATCAACAAGGTGTTTTTTGGGAAAGTGTTCGAGGAATTTGGATACATGGTTCTATGGAAATTTTTGCCATGGTAATAGAAGCTGGAGCAGGTTTTGCTTTAGGAGCAAGTATATTATTTCCTAAAACATTTTCACGATTTAACTCTTTTAAGATAGGTTTTAAAAATACGTTTAAAATTTTCCTAAGCACAATGCCTTTTACGCTAATCGCAGGTTTTCTAGAAGGATTTATTACCCGATATTCTATAGACATGCCTAAGGTATTAAGTGTTGGAATAATACTAACTACTTTAGGGATAATTAGTTTTTATTATCTAATATATCCATTCATCGTAAATAAAAAATTAAAAGCAAAAAATGTTTCAATTATATAAAAAAAGGGGTTTTAGTGAATTTGTTGGAGATACTTTTGATTTTTTAAAAATTGAAGGTAAAAGTTATTTTAAGAATTATTTCATTATTAATGGAATTGTTCTGTTACTTCTTGTTGCCACACTATATTTCTTTACAAGCATATTCTTTGAAGGAATGTTTTCTAATGCAAACAGAAATAATTCGGATGGAATGGCATTGTTTCTAAATAGCAATTTAGGAATTTTTATTGGTCTTGGAATTTTCCTTTTCTTAATAGTCATGCTTGCTAGTTTAATAAACTATACCTACCCTATTGCTTATTTAAAATTAGTAGCCGAGAAAAAAACAATTACTACAGAAAGCATTATAGCAATAATGAAAGAAAAAGCTGGAAGAACAATTATCTTTTTTTTAGCCTCTTTAGTTGTTATGATTCCGCTAATTTTCATCCTAATGGGAATAATGTTTCTCTTAACAATAATAATCATTGGAATACCTTTACTTTTAATCGTTGGTCCTGCTTTAATGAGTTGGATGATTTTATGCTATTATGATTATATAACAACAGAAAATGGTTATTTTCAATCTTTAGGAAATGGTTTTAACCTATTAAAAATGAAATTTTGGCCAATAATTGGTTCAACAGTAATAATGTACATTATAGTACAAATGATTGTAGGTATTTTTTCATTTGTTCCTTATATCATTACTATTGCAGGCTTTATGGCATCTATTGATACAGAATCTCAAAGCGCAGAACCTTACTCTGCAATTATGATTGCAATGAATATCCTTATGATTGTTTACACTATATCTAGTTTTACACTTCAAAACTTAATTTTCGTAAATCAAGGAGTTATCTATTACAGTGTTAAAGATGAAGAAGAAAGCCATAGTATTAAAAGTGACATCGATTTAATTGGACAAAATGAAGAATAAACTATTATTTCTCTTTCTTTTAATAACTTCTATCGGATTATCTCAATCTGAAATGGCTATTGATACAATAAGTTTGTTAGACTACGAGAATTATACTACTTCAACTGATACTATTTCTTACACTAAAGAAGTATTAACAGTAGAATCAAAAACTTTCGAACCTAATTTTCAAGAAAAATACAAAGACAAGGATTTCATTTATGAAACTGTAATAGACACGAAAACAATGTCTGCATGGGATCGTTTTTGGAAAGCTGTTGGCAATTTTATTTCTAGATTATTTGATCTTGGTAATATTGATGGTTCTATATCTGGTTTAGAAATTATAATGAAAATTATAGCCTACGGAATTGTGGGTTTTGTAATTTATATGATTGTTAGACTAATTATCAAAAAAGAAGGACAATGGATTTTTGGTAAAAACAAAAAGAAAATTACCGTTTCTGAAATGGTTGAAGAAAACATTCATTCTATAGATTTTAAAGAGATTATCAAAAAATCAAAACAAGAGAATGATTATCGATTAACCATTCGTTATTATTATTTGTGGTTATTAAAATCGCTTACAGATAAAGAAGTAATCGAATGGGACATTGAAAAAACCAATTCCGATTATCTATATGAAATTAAATCTACACAGCTAAAAGAAAGCTTTCAATACCTTTCTTACATCTATGACTATAGCTGGTATGGTGAATTTGATATTAATGAAAAAGATTTTTCAAAAGCAGAAGCAGCCTTTTTAAAAGCAATACAAGATAAATAGAATGCCAAAAAGTATAAAAATATACATCTTTATTTTAGTTCTTATTCTCGTTGGAATAATAACTATAGATGCTAACAGACCAAAACCTATAGATTGGACACCAACCTATAGTATAAAAGATAAAATCCCATACGGACTTTATGTTTTAAATCAAGAAATAGATGGTTTCTTTAAAAATAAGGAAGTTGAAAAGTTTGGAAACACACCCTATGAGTTTCTAGATTATAAATATTCCTATAGCGATAGTAGTTACAGTATTAAAGGCTCTATGTTGTTTATTGATGAAGGTTTCATGATTGATGATGAATCCACAGAGGAACTTTTGTATTTTGCTTCTCACGGAAATTCAATTTTTATTAGCGCAAGTAGCTTTCCAGAAATTTTGAAAGACTCATTGAACTTTGATTACGGTTATACTAGTAATTTTTCAGATACACTTCAGTTCTCCATAAAAGACAAAGAAAGTTATAATTACCTAAAAGGGATTAATGATGTTTATATTAAAGATTTCGATAGTACAAAAACTACTGTCCTAGGCTATCAAAAAAACACCAATAAAGATTCTTATCCTAACTTTGTGCGAATTCCATATAAAAATGGAATGTTTTACTTTCATACGCAACCAGCAATATTCACTAATTATTATTTGCTCGATAAAGAAAACTACAAATATGCAGAACAAGTATTGTCGCATATTAACACAGACAAAGTATATTGGTATTTAGAAGAAACACGCAACAGCGTAGATCATCCAATGGATTATATATTTAGTCAACCCGCATTAAATTGGGCTTGGAAAATAGCAATCATCAGTATATTTGTTTTCATGTTTTTTAATGCCAAAAGAAAACAACGTGTAATTCCTATAATAGAACCTTTAAAAAATACTACTATCGATTTTACAAAAACAATTGGAAATCTGTACTATCAAGAAGGAAACCACCAAGATATTATTGATAAAAAAATTAAGTTTCTCCTTGAAAGAATCAGAAATGAGTACTTAATGGATACTTTCGATTTAAATGAAAGTTTTATCAATCGACTGCATCAGAAAACAGGTAAAAATAAAACCGATATAGAAAACATTATCCGACTCATCAAAAAATATCGCAACCAAACCAATAGTTCTGATAAAGATTTAGTTGAGTTCAATAATGCAATCGAAAAATTAAATATATAGTACTTATTACTTTAGATATAAAATATAAACCAGCATTGCCTGCGTTCAATAAAAAAAACAAAATATGGAAAATAATTTCAAAAACAACGAAGAATTAAACACAAACACGTTTGAAAATACAAACGAAAATGTAAATTTTCAATCTAGATTAAATTTAACACCGCTTCAAGAAAGTGTAAATAATATAAGAACAGAAATTTCAAAAGTAATTGTTGGACAATCTAGAATGATAGATCAACTACTTGTTGCAATTCTTTCAAACGGACACGTACTTTTAGAAGGTGTTCCGGGAGTTGCAAAAACAATTACTGCAAAACTACTATCAAGAACCTTAAGTTTAGATTTTAGTCGTATTCAGTTTACACCCGATTTAATGCCATCTGATATTATAGGAACTTCTGTGTTTGATTTATCTAAATCGAGTTTCGAATTTAAAAAAGGACCAATATTTTCTAATTTTGTTTTAATTGACGAAATTAACCGTGCTCCAGCAAAAACACAAGCTGCTTTGTTTGAAGTAATGGAAGAACGTCAAATTACTGCTGACGGACATACTTATAAGTTAGATTTACCTTTTCTTGTTATTGCTACACAAAACCCAATTGAACAAGAAGGAACTTATCGTCTTCCAGAAGCACAGTTAGACCGTTTCTTATTCAAAATAAACATCGATTATCCAAATTTATCAGAAGAAATTGCTATACTTCAAAAAGAAAATGAGCTACAAAACAATGATAAATTGGCAACCATTGCACAAGTAATTACAAAAAGTAATATTCTAGAATTTCAAGCATTGGTAAAACAAGTTCTAATTGAGCCAAATTTAGTAGAATACATTGCTAAAATAGTTTTAAACACACGTGAAAATCCGTTTTTATATTTAGGAGCTTCACCAAGAGCATCTATTGCTATTTTAAATGCTTCTAAAGGTTTTGCAGCACTAAAGAATCGTGACTTTGTTACGCCAGATGACATTAAAGAAGCTGCTATTCCTGTATTACAACATAGAGTTGTTGTTACACCAGAGCGCGAAATGGAAGGTATTACAAGTACAGAAATTATCAAACAGATTATCGATTCTGTAGAGATTCCAAGATAAAAATTAGAAAACACTTTTTGGTAAACAAAAAGAATAAAAATATTGTTAGCTAACAAATACAAGAATGAAGCAATTTATAAAACAACTCTTTCTCAATAATTTCTTTTTTTATTGCCTAATGGGAATCATATTCCTATTCGTTGTTGCTTATTTTTTTCCCATGTTCTATAACGCAACATGGTATTTGTTGTATGTATTATTAGTCTTTACAGCCATAGATGTCTTATTATTATTTGGGTTTGGAAACAAAATAGAAGCAAGCAGAATTACCCCCGAAAAATTATCTAATGGAGATGAAAATCCTATTATAATTAAGATAAAAAACAAATATACTTTTCCGATAGTAGCTAAAATTATAGATGAAATTCCATTTCAATTTCAAGAACGAAATTTTGAAGTAAAACGAAAAGTAAAAGCCTCGTCAAACGACGAATACCAATACTTTCTTCGCCCAACAGAACGTGGTGAATATTCTTTTGGTAGCCTTAATTTTTACGCTGTTTCACCTTTACGTTTAATTGCCAAAAGATACACGTTCAATAAAGATCAAATGGTGCCCACCTATCCTTCTTACATTCAATTACGCAAGTATGATTTAATGGCTTTTTCAAATAACTTATTCCAATATGGATTAAAGAAAATAAGGAGAATTGGACACACCATGGAGTTTGAACAGATTAAAGAGTATGTGCAAGGCGATGATATTCGTACGATTAACTGGAAAGCCACTGCTAAGCGCAACCAATTAATGGTGAACCAATTTCAAGATGAAAAATCGCAAAACGTTTATATGGCAATTGACAAAGGTCGTGTTATGAAAATGCCATTTAACGGTTTAAGTTTACTTGATTATGCTATAAATGCTACCCTAGTTTTGTCTAATGTAATTATTAAGAAACAAGACAAAGCAGGAATGTTTACTTTTTCAAAAAAAGTAGAAAATCGTGTTGTTGCAGAAAAAAGACAGAGTCAGATGCAACAAATCATGGAGAGTTTATACAACATAAAAACCGACTATTTTGAAAGTGATTTCAGTCGATTGTATGTAGACATCAAAAAACACGTTAACCAAAGAAGTTTGATCATGCTCTACACCAACTTCGAAACTCTTGACGGCCTACACAGACAACTACCCTATTTAAAAGGAATTGCAAAAAACCATTTATTAGTTATTGTTTTCTTTAACAATACCGAATTGAATGATCTAATAAATAAGAAAGCTGAAACCGTACAAGAAATATATGACAAAGTTATTGCTGAAAAATTTGCATTCGAAAAACGATTAATTGTAAACGAACTTCGTAAATACGGTATTTATTCGGTACTTACACAACCCGAAAACCTTACACTCGACACCATCAATAAATACCTTGAAATTAAAGCTAGAGGTATTTTATAATACAATCTTCTAAAGACAATGAATTCAAACGAAATTATCTTATTAAATTTTTCAGAAATTAGAAGACGAAGTATCAATTTATGGAGTGGAATTCCAAATGAGTACCTTAATTGGAAACCCGATGAAAATGCTTTTACAATTATTGAAATGATTAGACACGTTTTAGAAGGTGAGCATCTATTTCATAAAATAATTGAGAATAGAGGTAATTTAGGTAATTACTCATCACCTTGGAAAGCGCTTAAATATTCAGATTTAAAAAATGAACTAGAATTTTCTGAAAAATATCGAACAGCATTCTTAGATATGATAAGTAATCTAAACGAATCAGATCTAGAAAACGTAAGAATTGAAAGAAAAGAAGTTGGACAGTCTAAAAAACTCGGAGATTATTTAAATCGTATTGCATATCATGAATCGGTTCATACAGGACAAATTTTAAGTTACTTAAGAACTATTGGAATTGAACGACCACAAATATGGGATTAGCAACTAAAAAAACGTATAAATGGAATTTGGAGAAATAGTTTTTTATATAGTTATCGGATTAATTATTGTGACTTTTTTATGGCGATTTTTAAAACCTTTTTTAAATTATTTATTAACACCATCAGCTAGTCTGAAAAATATTTAAAAAATACATTATATTATTTCTTAATTAACCTTTTTAAGATTATTTAATTGTGAAAAATAAAACTCAAATAGATAGATACAAAACGCTAATTGATTTTATTCATGATAATTTTAAAAGAGAAATAACTGCAAAAGAAATTGAAAATATTTGTTTCTACTCCTATCGAAATATTAATCGAATTTTTCAAGCAATACATCAAGAATCAATAGGACAATATATAAAGCGAATTAGAATTGAAAAATCAGCAGAATATATAAAGTTCACCAACTCTACAATTGCAGATGTTGCTTCAATTGTTGGTTTTAATGACTTAGCAGTATTTAGTAAAGCATTTAAAAGTAGATTCGAAATTTCTCCATTAAAGTATAGAAAAAAAGTTATTAAAGTGGATATCCCTTTTACTTATTTAGATAATCACAATTTTACGTTATCAAACCAAGAAATTGATTATGAGATTGTAATACTTCCAAAGTATAAAATTTTGTATTTACCCTACAAAGGCGATTATAAAGACATAAAAAAAATAGATACTGTCTGGAACAAATTATTGACTTATGCAGAAAAAAATATTTTATTAAATGATACTACTCTTTTTTTAGCAGAAATAGTAGACGATAACGAGATAACCGATACTAATAATTGTAGATACAATGCCGCTATAACCATTCCTGAATTTGAAGTATTTCCTCAAACTGGTCTATATAACGTAAAAATGATTAATCAGCAAAAATATGCCAAATTTAAACATATTGGAAGCCACGAAAGTTCATTTGAAACTTACACTAAAATATTTGCAAATTGGATGACTACCATTAATCAAGAATTAATAGACAAACCAATTTTAGAAATTTATTCAAACGAAGAAAATAAAAAGAAATTTATTACAGATATATATATTCCTATAAAGTAAAATTGTCTGAAAATGACAAATTTCAAAATTAAATTAATAATAATTTTGAAAACATTTTAATTACTAATGATGAAATATAATTTTTTTAATAAATGGTACTCTGATTTTCTAGGAATAATAGGACTACCTAATTTTTATAACATGAGAATAGGTAATAATTTTAGTTATCTGAATTTACTTTGGCTATTATGGTTTTTAAACTTTCTAAACATTATAGATAAGAAAGAGAATGAACAATAGAATAGTAGGATTAGATGTAGCTCGAGCTTTAGCTGTTATTGGAATGATAATTGTGAATTTCAAAGTTGTTTTTGGTGAAAACGGACAAAATTGGCTAAAAACTTTTTCGAACATTTTGGATGGCAAAGCAGCAGCAACTTTTGTAGTTTTAGCAGGTATTGGACTTGCATTAATGACAAACACTGCTATTAAAAACAAGGATAAAGTGAAACTCAAATCTGTACGAAATAGGGTCGCAAAAAGAGCTCTATTCCTATTCGTTGTTGGAATTTCATATATAACAATATGGCCAGCTGATATTTTACATTTTTATGGAGTATATATGCTAATTACTCTTTTGCTTTCAACAAGTAAGGAAAAAACTATTCTAATTTATGGAGTACTAATAATTCTTTTTTTTCCTTTATTAATGTTGCTTTTGAATTATGAAATTGATTGGGACTTCAATTCTTTAGAATATTTGAACTTCTGGTCGATAAAAGCTTTTTTAAAAAATCTTTTATTTAATGGTTTCCATCCTGTAATTCCTTGGGTTGCATTTATATTATTTGGTTATTGGTTTGGGAAACAAAATTTAAATGACGTAAAAATCGTAAAAAAAATATTCTGGTATAGTTTATCAGCATTAATTGCCATACAAATTTCATCACACTTATTCATATTGTTTTTATCCGAAGGAAGTAAAATAGCGTATACCGAGCTAACCGCTATACTTGGAACAAATCCAATGCCTCCATTACCAATTTATATGTTCAATGGTATTGCACTTGCCTTTTCCTTAATTTCTGCATGTATTATTATTGCCAAACGTTTTGAAAACCATATCCTAATTAACGCTTTAAATAAAACTGGACAACTAGCATTAACTTTTTATGTTGCACATGTGATCATTGGAATGGGAATTGTTGATTTCATAAACCCATCCAAAATGGGTAATTATACTATTGAGTTCTCAGTGGTTTATGCATTATGTTTTAGCTTACTTTGTATACTTTTTGCTGTTACATGGTTAAAACATAAAAAAAATGGACCATTAGAATGGGTTATGAGAAAGTTAACCGATTAAATAACGGACTATACTTTTTTAAGATCAAAAATATTTTAAATCCTGTGATTCTTTTTTTGTGAATTTTTATACTATCACGTTTTTGTGATTGTTTTTTATTTTAAAAAAAGTTTATCACAAAATTGTGGTAATAATATTTAAATTGAAAAAATAATCACAGTTTAGAATTCATAATTCTCAACCCTCATGATAAAAATAAACAAAACGTATAGAATTAATAATAATCATAAGATAGACTGTAAGTTAAACGAGAAAAATACGAATCCAAATACGCTACAAATAAAATACTTTGAATAACTTCTAACATTTTTTCCTATATTTAAAATATAAAATTATTGCAAAGTCATCTTTAAATTGAAATTTTTAATTAAATCAACAAAAACAGTCCCCACAAAAAACTGTAAATCGCATCAATATAAGCCTTAATATCCGTCAATTAATTTTCAAAACTCATGAAACATATACTCCTTATTTTGTGTTCTATATTGATTTTCTCATGTACTAAAAAGAAAGAAAATAGAAAAGAGGAAGAGTCTGCTATCAAAATATACAGTAAAGAAGATTATTATAAACATAACGGCAAAAAGATGATAATTATTGATACCTCTTGCATTAACAAGAAGAAAAGAGCTAAAGAGGATATAAAAAAAGGGAAGTTATCACTACACAACCTCTACTCCATCTATTACCGTAAAAATTTCAATAATAGCTATGATCATCATCTAAAACTCATGGAGAAGTTGTTAGCAAAAAACAATATCATTTTAGATACAGTTTTTTTACCTTCAGATGCAAGTTGTTTACGAATAATTGGATTTGAAAAATACTGCTACCAAAGCATAATGCATGATCATATAAAGAAAAAATATGGGATTAATTATATTGATTCTTTATGTAATCTTGTGGAAACAGATTACGTTAAAACACATCCAAATAGGATATATGAAGTGTCCGAATGCGATTTAAATTATGCAGAAAATGGAGAAGAAAGTTTTCAGCAATTTTTAGATCATTTAGAACATAAATTCATTGCTTCGTTTGAATATCCTAAAGATTATTTTTACAAAGTCGAAAAATATTTTTCATACAATTCTGCTAAATTCACCCTAGATAAATCTGGAAGAATATCCAATTTAGAAGTGAAAGTTAAATTTCAAAATCCGGAAAATGAAAAATTTAGAGATTATTTTGAAAAAAAACTTTATAATTTTATTAATGATACAAAATTTCCTGCTGTAACAAGTTGCGAATTAAAAGTGAAAAGTAACATTAATATAACCTATATCAATAAATAAAGAACTCAACAACAAATGGGTACAAATGGAAATTCCTTATATTTTAAAGCGTTGCTACAAAAGCATCAAAGTAATTTTATACTTATTAACTTTTTACTAGATTTACATGAATGCTACACTAATAATTTAACATTAATAATATTTAAGCAAAACCCATGGTAAAAACAATATACTTGGTAATATTAACATTCCTATCGATTCAAGGAAATGCACAAACCATTGAAGAGAAAATAGAACAACTAATAGAGCGCGATGGAACTATTAGTACTATCGAGAAACAAATTACTCAAACAATTAAGTTTCAAAAAAAAAGCAACTTAGTAATTCATGACAATTATTGGACAGCCTTAAAAAATAAGGTTAGTAAAAAATCTATTGATGAGTTTAAGTTAATAGTAATACCCATTTATTCTCAAAATTACACAGAATCTGAAATTGATAGTCTTATAACTTTTTTCAATTCAAAAACAGGGAAATTGATTACCCAAAAACAACCCCTATTATTAGACCAAATGAGTTTAGGCTTAATGCAATGGTCTGAAAATCTAAATTCTTACATTATTGAAGAGATTGAAAATAAAGGAAAAAATGATACAAGTGCTAACGAAATTGAAAAATTTGCAACAGAATTTAAAACGAAATATGGATTGCAAATACTCAATATGAATGATCTTGCAATCGACCAAGAAAATAATATTGGAGATTTACTAGTTGACTTTGGAAAAACAGATGGAAAAGAAGACTTAACCAAAGTGATTCGTATTAAAAACAACTCAAATAAAGAAATTACGTTTGAAAAGCCAACTTTATTAAACAGTCCAGCCTTAAAATTTGATTGGGGAAATGCACCTGTAAAAGTTGGAGAAACAAGAGACTTAAAAATAACACTAATTGCAGAACAAGCTGAAAATAGAAATTACGCATCATTTCCTATTAATTCTAGTAATGGTAATAAAATTCAAATAGGAATTAAATATGAAGCGCCTACAAAAGAAATAAGTTTTGAAATATCAGAAAATAAATTAAAATATAAAAAACTAAAAAAAGACGTATCAAAGCCCTATGTTTTTGTTTTAAAGAATACTGGTAAGAAAGACTTCCATATTTATGATATTAAAATGAACAAGGCAATTGCATATATAAATTATAGCAAAGAAGTTTTAAAACCAAATCAGAAAACAGAAATAAGGATTATTATTTCAAAAGAGTTGATTGATAAGTATACTATTAACGACCCAAGATTAAAGTTGAAAGTTGATTTAAAAAAGGGAAATATGGATAGCTTTTCAAACTATTCTAATGAAACAATCGAATTATCAATCGAATAAAAAACTCATCTAATTTGGTAGCTTACCGATAAAATTATTCTTAGAAATTTAAGGTTTTAAGGATTATCTAATTCTTAAATAGGAAAGCTATCCTTTAGTACTATCAAATAATGTAATGTAACAATACTTCAATGAAAACAATACTACAAATACTACTCTTCTTTACAAGTAGCAGTACATTTTCTCAAACACAAATAATTGAGAACTTTAATACTATAGAAACAGGCTACGAATTATACATAAATTATTATGGAGGAGTTATAAGTGATAGTACAAAAGCTAGAAGCATCATTCTAAATAATCCTGAAAAAATAAAAGCTTTAGTGCAAAATTGGCAAGGAGAAAAAGTTAATTATGTAGCCAAATGCGGATTTGATTATACAATCTATCTTATAAAAGACAAAAAAATTATTGAGCAAATTGCTTACAACTCTGAGTGCAATTTTGTTCGAACTGAAAATAGTAATTTTAAAACAACAACAAATCCATTCCTCTCTGTAGAAAAGGATTCAACTTTTAAAAATTACGAATTCTATACTGATAATTATAAAGAAGCAAGGTATGTACTTAATACAGCTTTAGAATTTAAAAACATCTATATTCCTCATTTAAAAAGCTATGATAAATGGAGAACGTATGAAAATAGTTTCACCATACATATTAAAGAGAAGAGTAAAAGTAAAAAATTAAAACAAGCTGAAGTCTATCAAAAAGAAATACACGATAAATACCCTTTAGATAATTTTGAAATTGATTATTTAAGGAACTATAATGACACAACAGTAATAAACATAAATTGTCACCCTGGTTTTTGGGAAAAATTTACTCTTTATGAAAAGAAGAAAAACGGTCCTATTGAATCCTTATTTTTTATCACTTTTTTGGGCGACAAATATGAAATTGAAAAAATTGAAAAAATAAAATACGAAGCAATAAAACAATGAAATCATTAACTCAGTTTACCATATAGTGCCAAAATAAAAAATATTTAAATACTTTTTTTATCTTCGTAAAAAAATACAACTGCAAACCGAAGAAAAATAATAATGAATACCTTTACGCTTCTACTACACAACTTAGCTTTTTCTGATGCATCAGTATTAATTCCCCTTATAGTTCTCATTTTTGGCTATTGGCTAATACAGAAAACAAACCTATTCTCTTCTTCAAACAAAGCAAAATCATCCTTAGATGATGATAAATACTATACTATAGACGATAAATACAATGCTGAAAAAGTAAGAAAGCAAAAAGAACTTGATAAATTGTTAGAAAAAATAAGCAAAAAAGGAATTGATGGACTATCTACAAACGAGCGTAAAAGACTAGACGAACTTTCAAAATAATGAACATGCAAAAAGTTTTTAGAATTTCAGTTTTGCCCCTACTCTTTATTGCAATTTTCAGTTGTAATGATACTAAAGTCAAACAAACCCCAGAGCCAGAGATTAAAGCAACTCAAATAGACACAATCAGTGATATTGAAGAGATTGTTGAAGAAATAGATACTATTACCTACGATACAGACTACTATCCGATTGATACTTTATTAACCACCAAAATACTTATTGAAAGTACTTTTCATGAAGATGAAATAGATGAGTCGTTTTTAAACAAAGAATGGTTTGCTCTTGTAAAAAACAAAAAGGAATATCAACTTACCGAAACAAAATTAATTGCCAAACGAATTCATGATGTTGTTCTAGACGAAAGCGAAAAGGATAAAACAGGTTGGAAAATAACAATATCTTCAAAAGACACATCGCTTCTTTTAATAGAAGCGCAACCTTATCTTTCTGAAAGAAAAATTCAAAACTATAATCTACCTGAATACATCTACCCACAAGATACAGTCTCATTCAGTTACCAAAACAAAGCCTACAAACTATTTGCAACTGGCGGAAAAAGAAAAGAGACAGAAAGTTCCGATTGGTATATCGTTTGGAACTACAAACTCTATTTGACCACAACAGTAAACGGAAAAGAAGTAACAGAACTGCTCTTAGCAAGTCCTCAATTTGATGATACTATGGTCAGAATCCTATTTGCTGGTGATATAGATGGAGATGAAAAATTAGATTTAATACTAGATACATCGAGTCATTATAATGCTTCTAGTCCTACATTATACTTATCTAAACCCGCAGAAGAAGAAAATAAAATCATAAAACCTGTAGGTATTCACACAAGTGTAGGTTGTTAAAAAATGGACACAATACGTTTAATAGCTAAAGAGAGTCTAGAAATTATTCCAAATAAAAATTCTAGAAAAAATAAGGATTTAAAAATCTATGCTTGGAAATTAGAACGTTTTCAATCAAAAATAGATATTGGAGATATATGCTATCACGTTTTCCCATCTTCTTCTGATTGTCAAGATCAAACATTAAAAACAATTGCACAAATTATAAATAAAACCACATTTTTTGATTTTGATTATACTCCCATTGAAAGAGATTTTTTATCCATAATAGATCAAAAAAATAATGATTGTTATATCAATTTCATCTTTTTAAACAAAAAATGGATCGAAGAAGTATACTGTAATAGATTAAGAGATTCTTTTTCAGAAATATATTTTGAATTTAAAAATGGAGAATTAAGAACATTCAATACTATTTTTAAATAACAATTTCATAACAAAAAACGCTTTTTAATAACAATAAAACAAACTAATTAACATATTAAAAACAAGAAGTATATTTCTTCTTCACTCTTCTTATATCTCCATTTTTTCAAACATTTTGTTTTGGCATAGTTCTTGAATGTAGTGAGCCGATAAAACATCTAGTTCACTAAAAATCAGTTGGATTAAAGTTTTATTTTAATTAAAAAAAGTATTAATTTTGCACTCCGAATTTCGTTATTAACTAAACACAACACAAATGAAAAGAAATTACTCATTACTACTATTATTATTTATTATAGGGTTTAATGTTCAAGCACAAAAAATAGATTTAAAAAGAGGTAGCGTAATAGCGAATGACCAAAAGGTATTTGATTATGACAAACGAAATTTAGGAAGTGAAATTTCTATCTTCAAATTAGGATCGAAAACAGAACTTATATATATAGAAGTTAGTAACAACAATACATTATCTTATTTAAATGACGATTATGTGAGAATTGTATTTCCTCAAAATGAAACTACAGTTTTATCAACTACATTAATAGATAAAAATTTTGAGAAAATTATACAATTACTATTTCTTGACAATGTGGTTGACTTTGAAGGAAACATCAATCCAGAAAACTTAAAATTATTTACTAGAAAATACAACAATAAAAAATAGTAAATAGTTACTGCTATAAAAAAGTGTCTCTTAATTTTAAATAATTAAGAGACACTTTTTTTACATCATATTTCGAAAAAACAATTTGTTTTGACTATTTTTGAATGAAGTAACATTCTTACAAATGAAAACGAAACAAATTTTTATTCTACTCTTCTTTATCGGATTCATTGTTTCGGGTATACAACCAAAAGAATATTTTACTTGGTTTTTAGAAGTATTACCTGCAATTATAGGTTTATTTATATTGGTTCTCACCTATAAAAATTTTCAATTCACCAACTTTACCTATTTTTTTATACTGATTCATTGTTACATTTTGTTTCTTGGCGGACATTATACCTATGCTGAAGTACCTTTTTTCGATTGGATAAAAGAAACATTACATCATTCACGAAACAATTATGATAAAATTGGTCATTTTGCACAAGGTTTTGTTCCCGCAATGATTATACGAGAACTATTCCTTCGTAGGAATGTAATTGCCAACAAAAGCTACTTCAATTTTATAATCGTTTCTATTTGTTTAGCTATTAGTGCAGCCTATGAATGGATTGAATGGTGGGTTTCAATTGCCACTGGAGAAGGTGGAGATGCCTTCTTAGGAACACAAGGATACATTTGGGACACACAATCAGACATGCTTGTCGCTACAATTGGAGCCATTTGTATGCTTATTTTCTTTAGCAAAAAACAAGATGAAGCAATAAAAACTTACCCAATAAAAAACACATAAATATGTCCTATACTTTCTCCCCTTTCCCAAACCTAGAAAGCGATCGTTTACTATATCGTGCAATAAATGAAAATGATGCCAATGAGATAATTGCGCTTAGGGGAAATGTCGAAAACATGAAATACATTCCTAGACCTTTAGTAACAACAACCGAAGAGGCTTTGGCACACATCAAAATGATTCAAGATAAAATTGAAACAAATGAAGGGATCAACTGGGTAGTTACAGAAAAAGGGAGTGATAAACTCATTGCATTAATTGGGCATTACAGAATAAAACCAGAACATTTTCGTTGTGAAATTGGTTATATGTTTCTGCCTGGGTATCATGGAAAAGGATATGCAACTGAGGCTATTAAAACCATTCTGAAATATGCTTTCAACGATATGAAGATGCACTCTGTTGAAGCAATAATTGATCCAAAAAACACAGGTTCAGAACGTGTGCTCCAAAAAAACGGTTTTGTAAAAGAAGCACATTTAGTTGAAAATGAATATTATGACGGTAGATTTATTGACTCCGTAATTTATTCTTTATTAAAACGAAATTTTATACAATAATATATGACTGAATTTCAAAAACAGTTCAAAGAAGTAGAAGAACTCCTTCAATTTGAAGAATACAATCAAGTAACAAAACGAGTAATCGATTTTACTCTCGATACAGAAAATATCGAATTTTACGCAAAGACAAATCAGTATTTAAACTGGCTTGATGGCAATGAGAAAAATGATACAGGGAGAAAAGAAAAATTACAAACACTTCTTAATGAACTTTATCATTTTCTAGACAAAAAAGAGACTCGTCCGCATGAAACCATTATAGAAGTAGAAAATCTAGAAAAAAGATACAATTCTAATTTTGCCTTGGGACCAATCAATCTGGCTATAAATACAGGAGAAATTATTGGTTTAGTAGGAGAAAATGGAAACGGAAAAACAACCTTACTTCGTAGTTTGTGTGGAGAACTTAATCCTACTTCGGGAACTATTAAGTATCATTTTGATTATGAAGATGGTTACGACTTAAAAACCAAACTTGTATACATTCCGCAGCGCACAGATACGTGGAGAGGTTCAATGTATGAAAACTTAGAGTTTACAGCTAGTTGCTATGGTTATCTTCCTGAAGAAAATAATTTGGTTATCGATTTAATAATTACTCGACTAGGACTACGTAAATCCAGAAACCACAATTGGAGTGGTTTATCATCGGGTTACAAAATGCGATTTGAATTGGCTCGAATGTTACTCCGAAAACCTAAAATATTACTGATTGACGAACCTTTAGCAAATCTTGACATTTTAGCACAACAAACAGTTTTAGACGATTTTAGAAATATTGCAAATTCTCCCTTTAGACCCATTGCTATTGTTTTAAGCTCGCAACAATTGTATGAAGTAGAAAAAACTTCTAACCAAGTTGTTTTTTTAAAACAAGGAACCCAAAAGAATTTAAATGCCGAAAACGACATTGCAAAGCATTGTATTATAGAGTTTGAAAGCACACAAAGTTTGAGCGATTTAAAAAGTGCTTTTACAGTTATTAACATCATTTCATTAGAACAAAATGGTGGAACTTATATTGCAACTTTTCCCGAAAACATTAGCATACATGATTTTATGAAAGCAATTATTAATCAATCAATTGCAATAAGTTATATGCGAAATATTTCTAACTCAACACGTCGCTTTTTCGTCAACTAAAACACATTCAACATGTTTAAAGATATTCAAAAAAAACTTTTACTAAAATATCCATTATTGTGGAACACAAAATTTGTTCCAATGCTCATTATTGGACTCATTTATCATATTATCTATTTCATTTTAGGCTATGCCGAAGGCTCAATTGATTTTACAGGAAAAACTTATGATCCTGATAATGAAGTTGCGATTAATTTCTTTGGTTTTCTATTAAGCTTAATTATCATTATTTTATGGATTGTTTATTATTTACGAAATAATTCTTTTAAAGCTTTATACAAAAAAAGCAAAAATGCATTATTCTATGAATGGCTACAAATTTTCATTATTTCATACATCTTTATTTCATTTGCATTACCTTTTTATCTAGGAAAACAGCTAAGAGAAAGAAGTTATTATTCTTATGAAGAAACACAAAAAAGATGTGAAACAATTTGTTTATCTGATGTTTTTATAGATGGAAGTTTCGCAGAAACGGAAAGGGACTCTATAAAACAAGAAAACTATATAGCAGAGAACGCAGATGAAAATGAATATAATGAGTATGACAATGAAGAATATAATAGAAACGGCTATCATTATTTCTATAAAGATCATTTATATTATAAAGGCACAAAATACAATGAAAACTCACTTATTAATAGACAAATAGATAATTTCGACATCATAAACTACGAAAGAGAAATTCAGTTAAAAGAACAAATTAAAAATTGGTTACACACTAATAATAAAGTAGCTGTAAAAAACTTAATGAATGATTTCTTAAAAATATATAAAGAACATCAATTAGAGACCAATTTAGATTTAAACAAATGGTTTTCTATTACCTATAAAGCACCTGATTTTACTGAATTTTCATATATTACTGCTTATGATTTTAGAGAAGATGATAGAGAAAATCAAAACTATTATGATTACTCAAAAGAGAACTACAGAAGACATACAAATGGTAAAAAATATTCTAAATACTTTTTTCAATATGATATCCTTAAAGAAAAATATAATAAAGTAAGTAATGCTCATGTAGACCCACTTTTTGAATATAACGCAATTTTGGCATTTTTATATGGAGCATTGGCATTTTCATTATTGCTTTTCTCTTTTAAAACCACTTCTGGAAAATCGTGGTTAATTGCATTAATTGTATTTGGGGTTTTAAATATTATTTTTGGTTTAGGCTCAGTTTTAATTCGTTATTTATACAATTATACTATAGACGAAACTATTACCTACCTATCAATTTGTTTACTTTTTATCCTGTTCTTTATTGGATATTATATCATCAACACACATATTCAAAAGAATAAAAAATTTACAGAAATTGCTCTAATTTTATCAACTTGGACATTTAGTATGGTAATTCCATTTATCTATTTTATTATACTTGAACATTATAAAGACACTTACATTTTTAATGAATTAGGAACAAATACTCGAACAGAATTCTACTATACATTAACTGATTTTGTTCCTTATATGTTCTTAATTAATTTTATCATTTCAATAATAGCATTATTCCTGTTTTCAAGATCCATACGTACTTGGAAAGGTTTACCAGAAAACTAAAAAAATATGATAGTTACACTAAAAAACAATACCCTTTCAGCAACCATAACTACTTTGGGTGCTGAATTGGTTACTTTAAAAAAAGAAGAAACCAACTATATTTGGACAATAGATGAGAACTATTGGAACAAAACATCACCCGTATTATTCCCTATTGTTGGAAAATTAAAAAACGACACTTATACCTTTCAAAACAAAGAATTCACTTTGCCTAGACATGGTTTTGCAAGAAATTATAATTTTGAAATTAATCATCAAACTGAAAATGAAGTTGTTTTTTCTTTAAAAGAAAATAATGATACGCTAAAAATATATCCGTTTTCTTTCGAATTACAAATTCATTATACATTATCTACTTCAGGCTTAAAAATTAGTTATTCCATACAAAACAATAATGATGAAATTATGCCCTTTTCAATAGGTGCACATCCTGCATTTGCTATTCATGGAGATTTTAACAATCATAGCTTAATTTTTAGTAATGAAACAGAAGCATTTGAAAGTCATTTATTAGAAAATGAATTATTTTCAGGTGAAACGATTCCTATACCTTCCAAAAATGGAATAATAGCTCTTAATTATTCACTATTTGAAAAAGATGCTTTAGTTTTTAGAAACTTAAAATCGGAAGAGTTGACAATTGCATATAAAGACAATCCAATATTAAAAGTAAACTTTAGAGGTTTTCCCGATTTAGGAATTTGGACAAAAGTAAATGCCCCCTTTTTATGTATTGAACCTTGGTATGGTCATGCCGATGAATCTTCTACAAACGGACAATTAGAAGACAAAAAAGGGATTCAAAGAATAAATCCAAAAGAACATTTTAAATGTTATTTTTCGATAGACATACTTTAAAAAAAAGGCTTTCTTATAATAAGAAAGCCTTTTTTTTCTACCTTTTTAAATTACTTTATGAATTCTATTAAGTGGAATTACTACACCTTGTTTCAGAATAACTCTATTGTCGGTTACGCCCCAAACAGTAGTTTCTGTCATTTTCATAGATGCATCATCTTCAAAATAAATTTTAATTTTTAAATGCTCTAAATTTCCAAGAGACAAAGCTCTGTCTAAATCAGTTCTTCTTTGTGAAACAGCTTCTTTTTCAGTTAACACTTCCGAACTCGGAAAATGTAAGGAAGCTATAGATTCTTTCTCAATTGTTTGATATCCTAAAGTCATAGTAGATAAGTAAATAGGTTAATTAACATAAAAGTAATTAAAAAATCCAAGTAAATCATAAAAAATAAAGTTAAAAAATCATTTACTAAGTAATATATTAACACCTGGAATAAATAAAAAAGCAGATTGAAATTCTTCAATCTGCTTTTATGAATTAACAATTATATTTTATAGTTATTGAACCGCTAAAGCTGCGTTTATATTTCCATAACCGTAATCTGAACTCTTATTAGGGTAAAGCGATGAAGATTGTCTCAGTTTATTTAAAACTTGATCTTTATTCCATGTTGGGTTTTTAGACCAAACTAAAGCAGCGATTCCTGCTGTTGTAGCTGTAGCTACAGAAGAACCACCAACATAATCGGTTTGGTTTTCATAATAACTTAATACTGGTGCTGTGTTTCCAGAAGCCGATCTTTCCATTACTACAGTAAATTCAATCTTACTACCAGAATGACAGTTAGAACATTTATTATATCCCGATCCTTCTTTAATACCAGTAACAGCAACCGTTTCATTCATCCAAGCTGGAAAAATTACTCCAACAAAATTTGTAAAACTAGTAGATGTTCCACCAGCACAGAAAATTAGTTTCCCTCTATTATTAGCATATCTTACACCGTCTTCTATTCTTCCTACAGAGAAAATATGTCCCATAGACATTGAAATAATTTTTACAGAAGAATTATTTCCTAATCCAACAAATGCATTCTGAACTCCTTTTTGCTCATGATAACCTTCTAAAACAACATTTGAAGCTGCTCTGTAAGAAATTAAATTCGCATTATACGCTACACCAACTGGTAAGCCTTTATTGTTTCTTGGAGCAGTTGCAGTTGCCGTCATACTTGTTCCGTGACCACATTGGTCATTTGGTCCATCTGTAGATGTAGACCATGGCCAAAAAGAATCAACATACGTTCCATATTTTTGAACCGTTCTTCCAGACGAATCTCCATTGTTAAAATTACTTCCCAATAATGACTGATTTGGAGAAACTCCAGAATCGATTACACCAACGGTAATTCCAGCACCTGTACTTTTCGCCCAAGCATTTGGTATATTATGTTTGTAGAAATTCCAAGGTACTTTAGCATTTGGAGTAATGGTAGTATAATCTGAACCACTTAAAGACTCAGAATCATATCCACATCCAGAAGAACCCGAGCTTTTATTAGCTCCATTTTCTTGTTCGAAAGTGAAATATTTATAATCTCCTGGTTCAATATATCGTATTCCTTTATTTTTTCTTAACAAGAACAACGTTTTTTGATCTTTAATGATAACATCGATAATATTCAGAACTGGGTCTTTATAAATAACCACTTTTTCGGGCGAATCAGACTCATTTTCTTTTATTATTTTCAAAATCTCATCTTCAATACCCGAAGCTTTCCCTGAAGCTTTCTCAAAATCATTTAACGATTCTCCGTAACCAATTGTTACTAAATTTGAACCATGTTGTGTTGCGCTCCACAACATTTGCAAAGAAGCATCTTTCCAATAAAATTTCCCAGTTTGTTGAAGTGTTTCTTTAATTTCATCATTAATCTGTTTTGTAGATAAAAGCTCTTGATTAAAATTTTCAGCATCTACAGCATTCTCTTTTTCATAATTGTCTTCAGAACAAGAGACCATTATCCCTAAAAATGCAAAAGTGCATATTTTTAAAAGATTTTTTTTCATATTGTTATAGTTTTATGGTTTGTTGTTGCGAATATATAAAAAAATCAATTCAAAATATAAAGAGTTTTTATTTTTTTATGCATAATTTTAAACTTATAATAATTCAAAAAAAATATACTCATAAAAAACAAACTAGAAATTTTAATATCACATTTTTCTAACTACTTTTGTATCCCTATGCAAAAAACGATTAACATATTAAACAAAAGAGCAAAATTCGATTATGAATTGATCGACAGATATACTGCTGGAATTGTTTTAACAGGTACAGAAATAAAATCCATCCGTTTGGGTAAAGCATCTATTGCTGAAAGCTTTTGCGAATTTCATAATGACGAACTTTTTGTTATTAACGCCACTATCGAAGAATATCTTTATGGTACACATTATAATCATAGAGCAAAAAGCGAAAGAAAGCTATTACTCAACAAAAAAGAATTAAAGAAATTATTTAAAGATAGCGACAATAAAGGGCTAACTATTGTTCCTTTACGATTATTCACTAACGAAAAAGGATTAGCCAAATTAGATATTGCGCTTTGTCGAGGAAAGAAAAACTATGACAAACGAGAATCTTTAAAAGAAAAAGATACAAAAAGAGACCTAGATCGAATTAAAAAATCTTTCTAGGTTTTTTAATATCATTAGTTTAATTTTTATCTTCCAATAAAGGTACAAACCGGAATTCTCCAAACTCATGCTTTTCGAATTGGGATTCATTTTTACGAATCAACATCGTCATAACCTGACTGTCTTCCCCTAATGGAATTACTAATTTTCCACCAATTTTTAACTGAGCCATAAGAGGTTGTGGAATAAAAGGAGCACCAGCTGTTACAATAATACTATCAAATGGTGCATATTGAGGTAAGCCTTTATAACCATCTCCGAAAGAAATATGCTTCGGACGAATTCCTAATTTAGGCAACAACAAAGACGTCTTCTTAAAAAGCTCATTTTGTCTTTCTATAGTAAACACTTTAGCACCTAACAAACACAAAACAGCTGTTTGATAACCACTTCCTGTTCCTATTTCTAATACCTTGTGTTCTTTTTGAACTTCTAATAATTGACTTTGAAAAGCAACTGTATAGGGCTGAGAAATAGTTTGCCCAGCGCTAATGGGAAAAGCCTTGTCTTGGTATGCGAAATCCTCAAAACTTGAGTTCAAGAACAAATGTCGAGGGATTTTTTTAATCGCATCCAACACATTTTTATCAATTATTCCTTTTTCTTCTAATAGTTTAGCTAATTGATTTCTAAGTCCTTGATGTTTGGGAGTATCTTTCAAAGTAATATGGGTTAGTTTTCGGTAAAAATAGAAAACTAATTCTCAAATATCAATTATAAATTCTCAATTTATTGCTATTTTTGTTGAAAATACTCTATTATGCTAAAAGTTGGTGTTCTAGGTGCTGGACATTTAGGAAAAATACATTTACGTTTATTAAATCAATCTTCAAAATACGAATTAGTTGGGTTTTATGATCCTTTTGAAGAGAATGCTATAAAAATTGCTAATGAATTTGGATATAAAAAATTTGATTCCATCGCTGCCTTAATTGAAGCAGTAGATGTTATTGACATTGTTACCCCCACTCTTTCTCATTATGATTGCGCTCTAGAAGCTATAAAAGCTGGGAAACATGTTTTCTTAGAGAAGCCAATTTCGAATACAGTAGCAGAAGCGGAAGAAATTATTACGCTTGCGAAAAAACACAACGTTAAAGGACAAGTGGGACATGTTGAACGATTTAATCCTGCATTTATTGCTGTGAAAGATCAAATTCAGAACCCAATGTTCATTGAAACACATCGTTTGGCTGAATTTAATCCTAGAGGAACAGATGTACCTGTGGTTTTAGACTTAATGATTCATGATATTGATGCTATTTTAAGCGTTGTAAAATCGAAAGTTAAAAGCATCAATGCTAGTGGTGTTGCTGTAATATCAGACTCACCAGATATTGCTAATGCAAGAATTGAATTCGAAAATGGTTGTGTTGCCAATATAACTTCGAGTAGAATTTCAATGAAAAATATGCGTAAATCACGTTTCTTTCAAAAAGACGCCTACATTTCTGTTGATTATTTAGATAAAATTTGTGAAGTTGTAAAAATGAAAGATGCTCCAGAAATACCTGGAGATTTTGATATGATTCTTCAAAATGCGGAAGGTGTTAAAAAACAAATCTATTTCAACAATCCACAAGTGAATCCAAACAATGCAATTCTTGACGAACTAGAAACTTTCGCAGATGCTATTAATAATAATACAACTCCAATTGTAACTTTAGAAGATGGTACAGAAGCATTACGTGTTGCTTATCAGATTATAGAATCTATGGAGAGAAAATAGATGGATAAAACAAAAAGAAAAATTATTTACAACATCATAAGTGTAATTATTTATATACTTATAGTTTCATTTTTATCAATAGAAAACATTGTTCCTGATGCAATGTTTTTAGTTGGTTTTATAACTATAATTACTAGCACTTTTTTGTTTTTACTAAAAATTAATCTAGATAGATTCAAACTTTTCATTTGGATTAATTTATTTTTTTTTTGTTTCTTTACTTTTACTATTATTATATAGAAAGTGTTTCATCTATTAAAAATCATAATAGCACCATTTTATATCATCTTTATATAAATTTCAAATAATTAACAATACAAAATAACTACACAAAAAATGAAACAAATAGCTGTAATTGGAGCTGGAACTATGGGTAATGGAATTGCTCATACTTTTGCTCAATCTGGATTCACTGTAAAACTAATTGACATCTCAGAAAAATCATTAGAAAAAGGAATGACAACTATTGCAAACAACCTTGACAGAATGGTTTCAAAAGGTGTTATTTCAGAAGATGATAAACACAAGACTATTGCAAACATAATAACCTATACCGACATTAAAGATGGCGTTGTAGGTTGCGATTTAGTAGTTGAAGCTGCAACAGAGAATGTTGATTTAAAAATGAAAATTTTCAAACAACTAAGTGATGTTTGCGATCATAATGTAATTTTAGCATCAAATACTTCTTCAATTTCCATTACGCAAATAGCGGCACAAGTAGTCCATCCTGAAAGAGTGATTGGAATGCATTTCATGAACCCTGTGCCAATCATGAAATTAGTAGAAATTATTCGTGGTTATTCAACTTCTAATGAAGTAACAAAAATTATCATGGACTTATCTGTAAAACTAGGAAAAACACCTACAGAAGTTAACGATTACCCTGGTTTTGTTGCAAACAGAATTTTAATGCCAATGATAAATGAAGCAATAGAAACTTTATATAACGGTGTTGCTGGTGTTGCAGAAATTGATACAGTAATGAAGTTAGGAATGGCACACCCAATGGGACCATTACAATTAGCTGATTTTATTGGATTAGATGTTTGCTTATCTATCTTAAATGTAATGTATGACGGATTTAAAAATCCAAAATATGCTCCATGTCCTTTATTAGTAAATATGGTTATGGCCGGAAAACTTGGAGCAAAATCAGGAGAAGGTTTCTATGATTATGCAGAAAGCAGAAAAGCAGAAAAAGTAGCAAAACAATTTAGTAAATAGTACAGTGTAATTAGTGATTAGTGAGGTGTTTTTATACTCCTTACTAATCACTTTTCACCAAACACTCTAAAATGGCAAAAATAGTTCCTTTCAAGGCAGTTCGTCCTGCTCCAGATAAAATAGGTTTAGTTTCTTGCAGAAATTACGAAGATTATAGTGCTGCTGAACTTGCGGCTTGGCTAAATTTTAATCCCTATTCATTTTTACACGTGATTAGCCCTGCTTATGCAAATGTGCAAAGTATTGGATTAAAAAAACGTTTTAAAGGGGTTGCGTTAAAATACAAAGATTTCAAAGCTGAAAACATCTTCATTCAGGAAGAAAAACCTGTTTTTTATCTTTATGAAATCAATACAAAAAAGCAAAAATTCACAGGAATTATTGCTGGAACTTCAGTTATTGATTATAAAAATAATCATATTAAAAAGCACGAGGACACTTTAGAGTATCGAGTTGAAATGTTTAAAAGTTACTTGCATCAAACTCGTTTTAATACTGAGCCTGTTTTAATAACCTATCCAGATAGCGTAGAACTAAACACTTGGATATTATTAAAGAAACAAGGTCAACCAGCAAATCAATTTTCTACAACTAATAAAGAAAAACATACTTTATGGAAAATTGACACACAAAGTGATATTGATTGGCTTCAGGAACATTTTGACAACATTCCGAACTTATATATTGCAGATGGACATCATCGTTCGGCTTCCGCTGAAAAACTTTACGATGATGATAAAGAGTTAAACAATCCTAATTTGGATTATTTCATGAGTTTTTTAATTGCAGAAAGTAATGTGAAAATTTATGAGTTTAATAGAATTATCCGTGATTTAAACGATCATTCAAAAGAAGATTTTTTGAAACTAATTGCTGAGAACTTCATTATTAAAACCAAAGATCAAGAATTGTGGAAACCACAAAATAAGTTTGAATTTAGTATGTATTTAGATGGTGATTTTTATGCTTTATATTATAAGCACGAAAACTCTAATAGTAATGAAAGATCAATTTTAGAAACTTTAGACGCTCAGATTTTATATGATAAAGTTCTGAATCCTATTTTAGGGATTGAAGACTTACGAAATGATGAACGTATTGAATATATTCCAGGAAACAAATCAATAACAACCATCAAAGAAGTAATTGATGAAGGTGGCTTTAAAGTCGGTTTTATGTTATATCCTTCCGATATTTCGGAAATAAAAACATTAGCAGACAATAATTTGATTATGCCTCCAAAAAGCACCTATATTGAACCTAAGTTCAGAAGCGGATTAGTCGTTTATGAATTGTAATCTATTCTGCAGTATTCAATTTAATCTGTAAATGATTTAAAAGAACCTGATACTTACTTAATTCAACAAGTAAATTCTCATCTGCTGTTGTATCTAACAAATTGTCTAATTCATCACTAATAGCAACTAATTTATTATTGGCTGTTCTAAACTCTTTAACAGCCATTGCATCTATTACGGCTTGCACTTCTTTATGTAGGTAGGTTAATTTCTCCTGACTCATCTTTATTTAGGTTGAATTGATTTAGTATTGCTTTTCGCTTCTCTTTTAGACTATTTTTCGCTTCGTTTTCTCTATTTTTTTTTGCTTCTACTTTCTTTTTATGAGCCAATCTATTACTCTCATTTCTCCGTCCCATCTTAGCTAAATTTTTGTTTAATTTTAATAAAAGAATCGTCTGTTTTTATTAGCAGTTCAATAATTTTATTTCGAAGCTCATCTAAGTCATCAAAAGTAAGATATTTTGACCAATTCTCTTCCAAAAGCACCTCTCTTATTAGTTGAATTCTTTTTGCTGTTGCTGCTGCGTTCCTAAGAACAACATCTTTACTATAATTTGGATTGTCCTTATGTTGAAAATCTACTTCTTTATCTTCCTTATTAACTGTAATATAAAAAAACTTCCCTTGTTCGTTATTTGAATAAAAATCACTCCAATTGGCATATCCAATTCTATTCACTTGGTTGGTATTTTTTGCTTTAGATTGCAATCTCCACCTGCAATTTGCAGCTCTTCCCCAATGATTTGACACTCTAAAAACACCATCATTTGTAAAATAATAACTACTTCCTGATTTACTTTGATAACTTAATTTTAAACCATCAATAGCTTCATTTTCTACTTCATTAAAAACACAAAAGGTATATTTATGAAAGTTATATTTATTGTACTGCATTAAATTCTCCTAATTTGAGTTGCCAAACATTCTTTTTTTCTGATCCGAAACTTTTGACACTTGGAAAAAAATAAACTTTCTGAATCATTTTATACTTTTTTATGGCTTCATTTATAATTTCTAAATCATAAGTAATTAAGAAAAAGTTAGTCTTAGACGGTGTTTCTTTTTTGAAATTAGAAACCGTATATGTAAATTTTTCTTTTTTGCATTGTTTTAATAATACATCCAAATGAACATTATTATTATCTTGAATAAAATCGAAAACTTCTACATTCTCATTAAAAAAAACAGTTCGTACATTAATGTCAATTTCTTGCTGTAATGCAACTGATTTCACTTCTTTATATAAATTTAAGTAACTATAAAAATCATTGATTTTATCGATTGCAACTTCTTGATATACTACAATTGAAGCTTCAGAAAAATTAGAAACGATACTATTGTTCTTTTCCAAACCAATAGCACTACTTTGGGAAAACCCAAATAAAGACATCAAAACAAATACAATTAGGTAGATTCTCTTTTTCATTATTTCTTTATTAATCGAATAAATATAATTTTGTTCTCTTTATTCTTTTCTACTGCAACAATGTGCAAACTTTTCAAAGAAGGTGTTGGAATAATTACTTTCTGAGAAAACTCTTCTTTATTAAAATATTCTGCCCCTAAATTATTCTGAAGCATAACAATAACTTCTAAATTATCATCTAAAATCCTGTCTAATTGTTCTTTTCTAGTTTTCCAATCTTTAATATTACTTTTAATAAAACCTTGCAAAATATTCACATAATCATCTGGTTCTAATTCAATTTTCTTTATGTTTGGTGTTTTTTGTAAATCGATTGTTTTTTCTTTATAAAAAGGACTTTTTACTACTACTTTTTCATCTTTTTCAACTTCAATTTTAGAATTTTTAATTTCAATTTCTGTAACAATAGTATCATCAATTGTAAATGCTTTTACTTTTCTTGATGAAATTGAATCATTACTATATTTTTCATTTAACTCTATCGTTCTTCTTTCTTTTATTGGAAAAACAAACTTCCAAAGTAAAAATAACAATAGAAATAAAAAAGGTACTATTAGTATTTTAGCATTTATTTTTGATATAACATTTTCCTTTTTCGATATTCTTTTATGTTCAGTTACAAATGTGTGCTTAAAATCATTCCAATTTTTTTTACCTACATAGACAGAAAAAATATCCAACATGTCTTTTCGTGGTAATTTTTCATTCGATTCAGGTTTTAAATGTGTATAAATCCATTTTTCACTAACCGAATTCTTTGTGGTTTCCTGAATATCATCTATCAAATTTAAAATATCCTGAGAACTGAACTTTTTCCAATCTTCCTCAAAATAAGAATAGCGTGTTTTATAGCGTTCTAAAACACTTTTCTTTAATTCATAAAACACTGCTAAATCTATCATGTAATTCTTGGTAAAAATACTTTTATTGCTTTTTTACTCACTGTAAAACTGCTGTAAAAGTACTGAAAAATCATTACAATGTGTTTACTGTGCTTTTACTCAACTATTTTTCACTACTTCAAGTAAGTTTGTTCTGTTAAACTTTAAAAAGCAAAAAAAATGAAAAATTATTTATCAATTTTATTTGGATTCATTATTATAAATGTACAATCTCAAATGAGCGGAAATCAAGTGTATGGCAAAAATGATTATGATACGAATCGAACAAAAAATAGTACTATTACAATTAACGACAATCATTTAACACTCAATGTAAAAGTGCTTCTCAATAAGAAAGCTGATTCTTTTTCAATTGTTTTAGGTACAAATGAAGAAGCAGAAACAGTAGCCGTTTGTAACACACAAATTAACCAAAGGATTAATGGTTTCATAAAAGAATTATTAAAAAACAACATTAAAAAAGAAGCTATTTATGTTGATTTTATTTCACAAACCAAAGTATATGATTATAATGTTGAAAATAATACTGCTGAACAATTTCAAAAAGGATTCGAAATAAAGAAGAACATCATTATATCGAGTAAAAATGTATACGAAATTGAAAATATAATTACACTTGCTTCAAAATATGAAATTTACGATGTTATAAAAGTAGATTATTCTAATAATGATGTTCTATCAATTCATGGTGAACTGTTTGAAGAAGCATTTAAAATTGCTGAACAGAAAAAAGAAACTTATGTGAAAGCATTTAAAAAGAGAATAATTGGTACTCCAAATGCTACTGAAGATTTTTCGGTTATCTTTCCAAATACTCAGTATAAAAAATATGAAGCCTTTGAAAATTCTGAAATTGAGACATATACTAGAAATCGTAATCAAAATTTCATAAAAAAGCTAGCACGAAAAAATACTACATATTATTACGATAGTCCTTCAACTTCTGATTTTGACAAAGTAATCAACAATGCCCAATCGGAAGTTGGAATACAATATGTACTAAACATTAGTATTACATACAAAATTGATACCTCGCTATAAAATAAAATTCACAAGCTAATATATTCTTTTCAAACAACATATTAGCTTGTGTAACAAAAGTAACATATAAAATTATTAAGAATAGAGTATCTTTGGTAATAATATTATTCAATTACAATGAACGAGTTATTAAACGAAGCCTACGGATATATTTTTGAAGAAGATTTACTTCTCGAAATTGAGAATGTAGCAATATATAAAGAATTCAAGGCCGAAGACAATTTAATTGAAATTGGAGATTATATAAAATCGATGCCATTATTGCTTCATGGAGCTATAAAAATTTTAAGAGAAGATGAAAATGGCGATGAATTATTACTCTATTTCTTAGAAAGAGGTGATACATGTGCTATGACTTTAACATGCTGTATGGGACAATCTAAAAGTAAGATTAGAGCTATAGCCGAAAATAACGTGCAATTATTTATGATTCCAGTTGAAAAGATGGAAGAATGGTTAACAAAATATAAAACTTGGAGAAACTTTGTTTTTGAAAGTTATAATATACGGCTGAACGAAATGCTGGAAGCAATAGATACTTTAGCTTTCATGAATTTAGACGAGAGATTATATAAATACCTAACTGACAAAGCAAAAGTGATTGGGAAAACTGAAATACTCAACACACATCAACAAATTGCACAAGACATGCATACTTCTAGAGTAGTTATTTCTAGACTTTTAAAAAGTTTAGAGTTGCAAGGAAAAATAAAACTACACCGAAACAAAATTGAAATCTTAGAATTTTAATGGAAATCATTGCCTACATAGGAGCTGTTTGCATAGGAATAATATTAGGCCTTACTGGTGGTGGTGGTTCATTATTAACTGTTCCAATATTGGTCTATATATTACATATTAATCCAATTATTGCAACGGCATATTCCTTGTTTATTGTAGGTTCTACTTCTATGGTGGGTGCTTTTCAAAGCTACAGAAATGGTTTGGTCGATTTTAACAATGGTATTTTGTTTGCAATCCCTTCGTTTATTGGTGTTTATTTAACAAGACGATTCATTATTCCTACCTTACCTGATATTATCTTCTCATTAGAAAGTTATATTTTAACGAAAGAGACATTTCTAATGTTGCTTTTTGCAATCATAATGTTTTTTTCGGCTTTTGCTATGTTGAAAAAGACCAACGAGAATTCAAAAGAAAAAAAAGCAACAATAGGTGTGTTAATTTTTCAAACTTTTTTTATTGGAATAGTAATTGGACTTGTAGGCGCTGGTGGTGGTTTTTTAATTATTCCGTCATTAGTTATATTTGCTAAATTACCTATGAAAAAAGCAATAGGGACATCTCTTTTCATTATTGCAATTAATTCTTCTATTGGATTTATTGGAGATGTTCAAAATCACACAATAGATTGGTTTTTCCTATTCTCTTTTGCTTCCGTTTCTATTATTGGAATCTTCATCGGAATTTATCTTAATAAATTTATAAATGAAAAACATCTAAAAAAAGGATTCACCTACTTTGTGTTCCTAATGGCTACTGTAATTTTAGTTAAAGAATTGTTGTAAAGTAACTTTTGTTACTTCTTTAAGAATTATTTATTCGTAGTTTTGTTCTCAGAAATTCAATTTACACATAACTATTATTATAATAGTTATTTCTAAAACTAATAAATAAAGCACAGATGAAAATAGAACAAATTTATACAGGTTGCATTGCACACGCTGCCTATTATATTAAAAACAACGGTGAAGCTGCTATATTCGATCCACTTAGAGAAGTTGAACCTTATATAAACAGAGCTGCAAAAGACAACGCAAAAATAAAATACATTTTTGAAACACATTTTCATGCTGATTTTGTCTCTGGACATTTGGATTTAGCTAAAAAAACAGATGCCAACATAGTATTTGGTCCAACTGCCAATCCTGATTTTGAAGCAATTATTGCAGAAGACAATCAAGAGTTTAAAATTGGAAATTATACAATAAAAGCAATTCACACTCCTGGACACACACTTGAGAGTACTTGCTACTTACTATTAGATGAGAACGGAAAACAACACGGAATAATTACTGGTGACACCTTATTTATTGGCGATGTTGGGCGTCCTGATTTAGCACAAGAATTAATAGCAGATTTAACACAAGAAAAATTAGCAGAATATTTATTTCATTCTTTACGAAATAAAATAATGCCTTTGGCTGATGATTTAATTGTTTACCCAAATCATGGAGCTGGAAGCGCTTGTGGAAAAAACATGAGCAAAGAAACAACTGATACCTTAGGGAATCAGAAAAAAACAAATTATGCTTTAAGAGCAGACATGACAGTTGAAGAATTTAAAAAAGAATTACTTGACGGTCTAACTCCTCCACCTGCCTATTTTCCTCAAAATGTATTAATGAATATTCAAGGATATGAAAGTTTAGATACTATCAAGGAAAAAGCGAACAAGCCACTATCTCCAAAAGAATTTGAAATAATAGCTAACAAAACTGAAGCAGTCATTTTAGATGTTCGTAATGAGGCAGACTTTGTTAAAGCTCATATTCCTAATTCCATTTTTATTGGACTTCATGGTCAATTTGCCCCTTGGGTTGGTGCTTTAATTAGAGACGTTAAGCAACCTATTTTATTAATTACTCCAGAAGGAAAAGAAGAAGAAACTGTGATGCGCTTATCAAGAGTAGGTTTCGACAATACACTTGGATTTCTTAACGGTGGAATTGAAGCATGGATAAAGGATAATAAAGAAATTGACAGTATTACATCTGTTTCTCCTGAAGAATTTGAGAAAAATTATGAGAACACAGCGGTTATAGATTGCCGAAGACCAGCTGAATACACTTCAATACGAATAAACAAAGCCAAAAATATTCCATTAGATTTTCTAAATGACCACTTAACAGAGATTCCAAAAGAAGAAAATTTCTATATTCATTGTGCTGGTGGTTATCGTTCTGTAATTTGGTCTTCAATTATGAAATCGAGAGGATATCATAACATGATTAATGTAGAAAAAGGAATGTCTGGAATAAAGAACACCGCAATACCATTAATCGAAAATGTCTGTCCATCAACATTGAAATAAAATCAGTAAAGAACAAAGAGTCAAGAAAATAACTTGACTCTTTTTTTATGAAAAAATTAGCTGAAAAATTTTAATATTAGCGTTAAAAATAAATACATTTGCTGTCAAACAAAACTATATAATAATAAATGAAGAAAATTTTAGTATTACTAGCTGCAACTTTCGCTTTTATATCATGCGAAAAAGCTTTAGAAAACCAATACACTATTAACGGATCTGTAACAGGTGTAGTAGAGAAAGGAACGAAAATTTTTATTGAGTTACGCTCAGAAGGAGAACCTATTACTAAAGACACTGCTGTTATTAAAGACGGAAAGTTTGAGTTTAAAGGTCAAGCTGGAGAAGTTAAAGATTTAGATATTGCATTTCTTAAAATTGGAGATGACAACCAAATGCTACCTTTTGTACTTGAAGAAGGAAAAATAAATGTTGTTTTTGATAAAGATAGTTTAAACAAATCTACAATTGGAGGAACTCCTAATAATGATAAATTTCAAGAGTTTAATCAAAAGTCTTTTGCTGTAAACAAAAAAATGCAAAAGTTTCAAGTTGATAACATGATTAAAATGCAAACAGCTCAGCAATCGAAAGATACTGCTACTGTAATGAAAATTCAAGAAGATTTCAAAGCATTGCAAGACGAAATATCTAAAACGGTGCCATTAGAATTTTTAAAAAATAATCCAGATTCTTTCATTAGTATTTTATTAACAGAAAACCTTTTGTTAAATCAAATTATGACTCCTGAAGAAGCTAAAGTTCAATTAGAAAAATCTAAAGGAAAATATAACGAAACTAAAAGTGGTAAAAACATTTTAAAAATTGCTAATGCCGCTACTAGTGTTGAAGTTGGAAAAGTTGCTCCTGATTTTTCTGCACCATCACCAGAAGGAAAAACAATTAGTTTAAAAGAATCAATGGGTAAAGTTACTATTATTGACTTTTGGGCTTCTTGGTGTGGACCATGTAGAGTAGAAAATCCAAATGTTGTTGCTTTATACAATGAATTTCATGAAAAAGGCTTAAATATTATTGGTGTTTCTTTAGACAAAGATGCTGCAAAATGGAAAGAAGCTATTGCTAAAGATGGTTTAATTTGGAACCATGTTTCTAACTTGAAATTTTGGCAAGATCCTATCGCAGAACAATACAATGTTAAATCAATTCCTGCTACATTTATATTAGATGAAAAAGGAAACATTGTTGCTAGAGACTTAAGAGGTGACGATTTGAAAGCTAAAGTAAAAGAACTTTTAGGAGAATAATCTCAAAACAATATTAGTTATAAAAATCTCCAAAATGGAGATTTTTTTTATATTTTTAAAAAATGAAACACACACACTTTACACTAATTTTATTTTTTTGTGTATTTTATGCAAATGCACAAAAAGAGTTTACTATTTCTGGTACAATTAATTCATCAGTAAATAATTCTAAAATTTTTATTGAAGAAGTTAAAGACAATACTCCAATTTTAAAAGACAGTACAGTTATTAAAAATGGAAAATTTGAATTCAAAGGTAATATTGAAAACTCAGACATTGCTTTTATTAAACTTGAAAAAGAAAAAGCAGGATTACCTTTTATATTAGAGAAAGGAAAAATAGCTATTACATTCGATAAAGACAGTTTGAATAAATCAAGAATTAGCGGAACACAAAACAATGATAAGTTTCAAGAATTCAGTGACAAAATAGGAATTGTAAACAAAAAAATGTTAAGTTTTCAGCAAGAAAACATGAGCAAAATGCAAACAGCGCAACAAACTAAAGACACTGCGACTATTAACAGCATTATGAAGAGCTTTACAGCACTTCAAGACGAAATGAAAGGTGTATCAACAAATTTCATCAAAAACAACCCTAAAGCTTTCATTTCAGTTCTAATACTCGAAAATCTAATGCTTAATCAGTCAATAACAACAGAAGAAACACAAGAGTTCTATAACAAACTTGGAAAAGAATCTTTAGAAACCAAATATGCTAAAAATATAGAGAAAACATTAAAATCTATGGGCAATTTAAGTATTGGTAAAAAAGCTCCTGATTTTTCTGGACCTTCTCCCGATGGAAAAATGATTTCTTTAAAAGAATCGTTAGGAAAAATTACAATTATCGATTTTTGGGCTTCTTGGTGTGGACCATGTAGAGCAGAAAACCCAAATGTTGTTGCCATGTACAATGAGTATCATTCAAAAGGTTTAAATATAATCGGGGTTTCTTTAGATCGTGATGCTTTAAAATGGAAAGAAGCTATCGCTAAAGATGAGTTAACTTGGACACATGTTTCAAATTTAAAATTTTGGCAAGATCCAATTGCTGAATTATATTCTATTAAATCAATTCCTGCTACCTATATTTTAGATGAAAAAGGAAATATTATTGCAAAAGACCTTCGTGGAGAAGAATTAGTAGCAAAAGTAAGAGAGCTTTTAAAGTAATAATTCATCAAAAAAACAATGATTTTAAAAAAACTTCCATTGGAATTTTTTTTTATACTTTTCATTCACAATTACTTACAAAATACTTTAAAAAATAATCAAAAAAACATTTGTTTATTTCAAAAAGCATCCTATATTTGCATCGCTTTACTGAAACAAATATGGCGTCGGGGAGATACTCAAGCGGCCAACGAGGGCAGACTGTAAATCTGCTGTGAAAACTTCGCAGGTTCGAATCCTGCTCTCCCCACGAAACAAAAAAACACTTAAGATTTCTTAAGTGTTTTTTTTTGTTCAATGTTTTCCTAAACTTAGTCCAATAAAAAACTAATAGTCACATTAGCATCTATCTCAATCTCTCCAATAGCTAAGGTTTCATTCTCTCCATCCATTGCCATTTCTTTCACCATTACATTTCTATACATTGGCTGAGGAAAAGCTGCTTGTGTGTTATCTGAAATCATAATTGCCTTACCCACTTTCTGATTCAATACAGCAGCATAATCTTCTGCTTTCTTTTTTGCGTCTAATACCGCTTTCTTTCTAGCATCGCTTTCATATTGAGCCATTTTAGAAGATTTAAACTCCACTCCTTGAATTTGATTAATACCACTTCCTAACAAATCTACCATTACAGCATCATATTTTGACAAATCTTTCAATTCAATCTTTATTGTCTGGCTTGCAACATAATGCTCTTTTTTCGTTTCGTAATCAAAATTTTTATACAACGAAACTCTTTGTGTTTGAAAATCTGAAGCAGGAATTCCTAACTTTTTTATTGTTTTAATTACCAAATCCACCGTTTCATCGTTTTTCCTTTTCACCTCTGTAGCATCTTTCCCTTTATTCTCTACCCCTACTGTAATTATTGCTTGATCTGGTACTACCTTTACCTTCCCTTCTCCCGAAACCGAAATTTGTGGAACCAACTTACTTTCTTGTGCTTGCATTATTGTAGTTACAAATGTTAATACTAAAATTACTTTTTTCATGTTTTTTTTATTTTTATTTCTGTTTATACTAATCAATTCTCATGCCAAATTATAATTTATTTGTTTTGTGCATATAAAATAATACTACCATAGGTATTAACAACAAAACAACCATTCGAGTATTGGTTTGCAACAACGAAGGCTCTTTCATAATTGTAATCAAATACCCACCAATAGCACCACCAAAATGAGCCGTATGACCAATATTATCTCTTTTTGCTTTCATCCCATAAATAGAGTATAACAAATAACCAATACCAAATAAATAACCAGGAATTGGTATAACAAAATACAACCCTAAAGTAATATTCGGATCTAGTAAAATCGCACTATAAATTACACCTGTAACCGCTCCCGATGCTCCAATAGCCCTATACGAATAGTCATTCTTGTGCATATAAAGCGTTAATAAACTACCAGCAATTAGACTTCCAAAATACACATACAAGAAATAAATGCGACCCAAATTTCCCAAAACATAGGGTGCAAAAAAATAAAATGTGATCATATTAAACGCTAAATGCATCATATCACCATGAAGAAAACCAGATGTTATCATTCTAATCTGCTCACCACTTCTAATACTTCCAATATGAAATTCATATTTTCTAAAGAAATTAAAATCATTAAACCCTTTATAACTTACCAAAACTGTTACAGCTATAATTACTATTAAAAGTAAATCCATAAAATATTTTTTTTTGTAAATTTAATAATAGTTTACCTATTTCCTTATTATTTTAAAAAAGTATATTTGTAAAAAAAAACAACAATGCAGTTAATAGTATATATTCTTCTCTACCCTATTCTATTCTTAATTTCAATTCTACCATTCCCTTTGCTTTATATTTTTTCAGATTTTGTATGCTTTTTAGTCTACAGAGTTATCGGATACAGAACAAAGGTTGTACGAGGAAACTTAGCTATGGCTCTACCACACCTAAGCAATGAAGAAAGAAAAATCATTGAGAAAAAATTCTATTCACACATGTGTGATATGTTTTTAGAAATGATCAAAACAATGACTATTTCTAAAAAAGAAATTCAAAAGAGATTCAAATTTAAAAACATGGATCTTTATTTAGAAACCGAAAAAAAAGGAAAAAGCATTGCTTTATTATGTGCACATTACGCTAGTTATGAATGGGTAGTTTCAATGAATTACTACATCACCTTTAAAGGAATTGGTATCTATAAGAAGATTTCAAATAAATACTTTGACAAACTTGTTCACGATATACGATCAAAATTCGAAGCAAAACTAATCACAACTAAAGAAACCATTTCAACAATAGAAAGCAATCATAAAAACGGGATATTAAGCATCTATGGCTTCGCAAGTGACCAATCCCCAAAATCATCTTCAAAAGCGCACTGGGCGAAGTTTATGGGAATCGAAACACCAATACACGTTGGTGCCGAATTATTAGCCAAAAGACTAGACTTAACAGTCATGTTCTTAAAAACTAAAAAAATAAAGAGAGGCTACTATGAAGCTTCAATGGAATTAATGACCGACAATGCTAAATCAATACCAAATTTTGAAATATCGGAAGCATTCATGAAAAAAGTAGAAGAACAGATTCATGAAGCTCCAGAATTCTACCTTTGGACTCATAAAAGATGGAAACACAAAAGAGAAAATTAAATTTTAAACAATTATGAAGTTAGTTTTTGCATCCAATAATAAAAACAAAATCGCTGAAATTCAGCAAATGCTGCCAAAAGAAATCCAAATTTTAAGCCTTGAAGAAATTGGATGCTATGATGACATTCCAGAAACAGCAGATACGATTGAAGGTAACGCAATTTTAAAAGCAAACTATGTTAGTGAAAAATTTGGTTACGATTGCTTTGCAGACGACACAGGACTTGAAGTAGATGCTTTAAATGGAGCACCTGGCGTTTATTCAGCTAGGTATGCTGGAGATCAAAAAAACTCAGAAGACAACATGAATAAGTTGTTAACTGAATTAAAAGACAAAGAAAACAGAAATGCTAATTTCAAAACCGTTATCACATTAAACCTAAATGGAAAACAATATTCATTTACAGGAATAGCAAACGGAACCATTACCAACGAAAAGAAAGGAAATAAAGGCTTTGGATATGACCCAATATTCCTTCCTAAAGGAAATAATAAAACATTTGCAGAAATTGAACAAAAAGAAAAAGCACTATTAAGCCATAGAGGAAAAGCTACTAAAGAATTAATCACATTTATTTTAAACTATCCTTTATAATACAAAGTCGGTAAATACCACTTATATTTTACAGCCAAAAGTCGCAATACGATCATAAAAACAGTAGTTGTTAGATATATAAAATCGTTACTTACATTACAATTTTGTAAAACAAAAAACAAAACACCACCCAAAATACAAACAGTAGCATAAATTTCTCTTCTGAAAACTACTGGTATTTCATTACACAAAATATCTCGAATGACACCACCAAAAGTAGCTGTCATAGCACCTAACGCAATACAAACAATAGGATGCAATCCTTTTTCAATTCCCTTTTCGAGACCTATTAACGTAAAAATACCTAAGCCAATTGTATCAAAAAGAAACATAGACACCCTTAGTTTATCCAGCTTTTTTCGAAAAACAATAGCTACTACAAAACCTATAACAATCAAATAAACATATTGCAAATCCAACATCCAACCCACAGGAGTTCTTCCAATCAAAACATCTCTTAATGTACCCCCACCTAAAGCAGTCACAAAAGCAATAATAAAAACTCCAAATAAATCTAATTTTTTATTCAAACCTGTTAAAACACCTGAAACCGCAAACACAAAAGTTCCAATAAAATCCAAAAGTTGAAACATAATAATCCATTTTCTGCAAAAATAAGGCTTACAATCATAAAACTACAGAGTTTTTTTACATTTATTTCACAAATCAAGATTCTGATATTGAACAAGTTAAAAAAAATTAGCATATCTCATTAATAAACAGTACTTTTGCACCCAATTTTAAATACATACATGAATAAATTTGAACAATTAGGTCTAAACGAATCGCTACTGCTCGCGATCAAAGACCTTGGATTTGAAAGTCCATCGGAAGTACAAGAAAAAGCGATTCCCCTATTATTGGAAAAAGACACAGACATTGTAGCGTTAGCTCAAACCGGAACTGGTAAGACTGCAGCGTTTGGGTTTCCACTTATCCAAAAAATTAATGCTGAAAACAAAGAAACTCAAGCATTAATTTTATCGCCTACAAGAGAGTTATGTCTTCAAATTACAAATGAAATCAAACTATACTCTAAGTACATTAAAGGTTTAAATACTGTTGCCATCTATGGTGGAGCGAGTATCACAGAACAAGCTAGCCAAATAAGAAGAGGTGCACAAATTATTGTTGCAACTCCTGGAAGAATGCAAGACATGATTAACCGAAACATGGTTAACATTAAAAATCTTAATTATTGTGTCTTAGATGAGGCAGATGAAATGTTAAACATGGGATTCTATGAAGACATTACTGCTATCTTATCTGACACACCTAAAGAAAAGAGTACATGGTTATTCTCTGCAACAATGCCGCAAGAAGTTGCTCGTATTGCAAAAGAATTCATGAGAAGCCCTCTTGAAATTACAGTTGGACATAAAAATGCTGGTAATGAAAATGTATCTCATGAGTTTTACTTAGTGAGTGCTCGTGATCGTTACCCTGCACTTAAGCGTTTAGCTGATGCTAATCCAGATATTTTTTCTGTAATTTTTTGTAGAACAAAACGTGATACTCAAGCTGTTGCTGAAAAACTAATCGAAGATGGTTACAGCGCTGCTGCATTACATGGAGATTTATCTCAATCACAACGTGATGGAGTAATGAAATCATTCCGTGGAAGACAAATTCAAATGTTAGTTGCAACTGATGTTGCTGCTCGTGGAATTGACGTTGATGATATTACACACGTAATTAACTACCAACTTCCAGATGAAGTTGAGACTTACACGCACCGTTCAGGTCGTACTGGTCGTGCTGGAAAATCAGGTACTTCATTAGTAATTATCACAAAAAGTGAATTACGTAAGATTTCATCAATTGAGCGTATCATAAAAATGAAATTTGAAGAAAAACCAATACCTTCTGGAATTGAAATCTGCGAAATTCAATTATTTCACTTAGCAAATAAAATCAAAGATGTTGAAGTAGATCATGAAATTGATACTTACTTACCAGCAATCTATGAAGTATTAAAAGATTTACCTAAAGAAGACTTAATCAAGAAAATGGTATCGGTTGAATTCAATAGATTCATCAATTACTATAAAAAATCAAGAGATTTATCTTCAGACGGAGGAACAAGAAGAGAATCAGGAACAATTCCTACAGATGGAGCTGTTCGTTTCTTTATCAACATTGGATCAAGAGATAATTTTGATTGGATGTCGTTAAAAGACTTCTTAAAAGACACATTAGACTTAGGTCGTGATGACGTATTCAAAGTAGATGTTAAAGAAGGTTTTTCTTTCTTTAATACTGACGCAGGACTTGCTCCTAAAGTAATGGAAGTTCTAAACGCATACAACCATGAAGGCAGAAAGATTAATGTAGAGATTTCTAAAAACGATGGCGGAAGCAGCGGAAGAAGAGATCACAATGGTCGTGGCGGCGGTGGAGATAGACGTAGCAGTGGAAGAAACAGTGGCGGTGGAGACAGACGTAGCGGCGGAAGAAGCGGTGGCGGAGATAGAAGAAACAGCAACAGCAGTGGAGACAGACGTAGCGGTGGTGGAGATAGAAATTTTAGAAGTGGAGACAGAAGTACTGACAGAAACTCTAGAAGTTCATCATCATCTAGTGATGGTCCAAAATTCTTTGAAAAAGCAAAGCGTTCAAGAAGAAGCGAATAAAAGCTTCTTATAATATCATAAAAAAGGTTCAGTTTTAATTAACTGAACCTTTTTTCATTCCCACTACATTTCATCAGAACACATAAGTATTTTAATTACCTAGCCTTACAAATAAAAACATCCTTATTCCTCCTTCTTTATTTCAATGTAAAATAGAAACGTAACGATACTTTAATTTTTTGTGTTAAGAAAAAAAAATCCTTTTATTTTACAGTAAATTCAAATTTCTACTGGTAGTAAACAGCAATGAGCTTCAATTAAAGTAAAATTGAAAAGCTGTACTTTTTTACAATAATCAGCAAAAAAAAAAGACTATTCTTTACTTAGAATAGTCTTTTCCTTTATGTCAATACTATATTATTTTTTATAATACTTTCTAAATTTCAAATATGCCAAAATACCAACTACAACTACTCCAAAGAAGATATACAAATAATATACTACATTTTGTTTCTCACCTGACGCATATGAATGCAAACCGCTTAAATGAAAGTTTACACCAACATAAGTCATTACAACAGATGCAAATGCTAAAACACTCATGAAATTATAAACCCACTTACTACGTAGACCAGGAACCAACCTAGCATGAATCACAAAAGCATAAACAAAAATACTTATTAATGCCCATGTCTCTTTTGGATCCCATCCCCAATAACGTCCCCAACTTTCATTCGCCCATTGACCTCCTAAGAAGTTACCAATAGTCAACATTACTAAACCTACTGTTACAGACATTTCATTAATATAGCTCAACTCATCAATAGCCAACTTCATTTTCTTAACATTATTACTATTTGTAAAAATCATTAAGAATAGAGCAACTAAACCTAACACCATAGCTAATGTAAACGGACCATAACTAGCTACAATAACCGCAACATGTATCATTAACCAATAAGAGTTTAAAACAGGCTGTAAATTACCTATTTCAGGATCCATCCAATTCATATGAGCCACCATTAAAATCATAGCTCCTACAAAAGTTGTTGCTGCTAAAGTAAGTTGCGACTTTCTACCGAAAGCAACACCAAAAAACATGGTTGCCCAAGCAACATAAATCATGCTTTCATAAGCATTACTCCAAGGGGCATGCCCTGAAATATACCATCTAGCTATCAATCCCAAAGTATGAATTGCAAAAAATAAAATTACTAAACCATGGAAAAAATTAACAGTATACCTAACCCACTTAGCTTCTGAAAACATTTTAAAAAGAACAAATGCAAGCATAAAAACTCCTGCCAGCATATATAAATAATACAAACGCTTAAAAACATCATATTTATTATATAAAATTTCAGAATTAATTTTCTCATCAGATAACATTACTTTCTGTCCATATTTTTTTTGATAATTCTTTAGTCCTACCAAAAGCGAACTTGCTAGTTTGTAATCATTATTCTGAGAAGCCTTTGAAACTGCATCCAAATAGAAAGGTAATACTGTTTTTATAGAATCCAACGCAGTACCTGTAGTTTCACTTATTTCTAAATATGAAACCCATTTATTATTTTTATCTTTAGGTATAGGATACACCCTCATTATTTGACCACTTAAAGCATCATATAATAAGTTAATTTTTTTATCTGTTTCTATAAAATCTTTTTGAAAACTATTTGGAACTGCAGCCGAATAAGCCCCTTCCAAATAAGGAGCCAACTTATAACCACCTTCCTCATCAAAGAAACTTATTAATGGAGCATATTTTACAGACGAATCAATCCCAGCAATCTTACGAATACTATCATTCTTTGTATTCAAATAAATAATTGGCACGTTATACCAATATTGAGGAAATTGAGTCATTGAAATAAATGCCTGATCAGAATTCAATCCTTCATAGGTATCTTTTTTTGAAACTTTTCGCAACAACTCTGAAGAAAAAGTATTAATAGGCTTCATCCTACCACTCTGATCTTGAATCACTACTTTACCAAACTCTGCTGCATGTTCTTCTGAAACTTTATATTTCTGAATATGTTCTAGTACTTTTTTTGAATCTGACTCTTGATGCTTATGTTCTTGCGAAAAACCTAATACAGAAAAGAAAAGCAATAAAACAGTAGTCATCATTTTTTTCTTCTCATTAACCTTGTCAATTTTTCTCTTCAAATCTCCAAAACGAGTATTCTTATCAAATAAAATAGCCATTAATGCAAAATACAATAAAAAGTATCCAAAATAAGTAATCCATGTTCCCCATTGATCGTGATTTACAGATAAATGTGTTCCTTTTTCATCAGGATCAAAACCAGCTTGAAAAAAACGAAAACCTCTATAATCTAAAATATTATTCATAAAAACACTATCCCTAAATGTTTTATTCATTTCAGCATCTTGAACTTCAATTTTACTTTTAAAAGCAGAATAACTTTTTTCTGTTCCTGGATATTTATCCGCAATAAAATCCTCTAACTTTATTTTAAAAGGCATTTCATACACCTTACTTCCAAAAAACAAAGTAAAATCTAAATCACCAACTTTTATATTTTGTGGCACACCTTGTTTTCCTTTCGAACCCACTAATAGTAATTTCTCTTCTTTACCCTGACATCTAATAGTTACAGAAACAGCATCGTCAGTTTGTTTGTCGGTATAATCTCTATTTGATTTATATGCTTTTTTCCCCTTAATTGGGGCGTCAGGAAACACAAATTGAGTACCCGCAAGATTATACAATGAACGCATTTGCAAAGGCTGAACAGAATCTTTTGCAACTTTACCTTGCAATTTATCAGCCATTCTCATATAATTACCTTCAAATGGCGTCTGAATAGATAACTCACCTTTTTCGTTTGAAATATTTATTGCCCCTTGTGTAAACTTATTAAATGCATATAAAACATTATGTATACTTTGAACTTCTCCTTCTTTTAAAAAGTGTTCATGTCTAGAACCATCTCCAGATTCAACCATTTTGAAATACTGAACACCATTTGGATCAGCTTCAATCGTTTCCGTTACATTCATTAAAAAATCGTCATATTCAATAACATAAGGAATTGAATTAAAATCTCCTTTAATTGTAAAATCATTAGAGAAAAAAGGCTTTAAAAACCACGCGTCTTCGATTTCTGGAGCAAAATATCTACTTTTTTCAAAAGACCTACGTCGCATTTCTCCTTTATATTCACCATCAACAAAACCAGAAACATAGGTTTTATCAGAATACATATGGTTTTCCGTCTCACCTTCTCTAATTAACATCATACCTTCATAACTAATATACCTAGTAACAAAAGCACCCAAAATGATAAATATAAACGATAAATGAATTAAAAGTGTAGCCCATTTTTCTCTTTTATACAACTGATAACGCTTTATATTACCAATAAAATTTATAACAAAAAAGACCATTATAACCTCAAACCACCAAGCATTATAAACAATAATACGAGCAGTATCTGTATTGTAAGCATCTTCAATAAAAGTTCCAGCAGCCATTGAAATTATCATAACAATAAACAAAACTGCCATTAATCGAGTTGAAAATAAGAACGAAAATATTTTTTTATCCATTTTAGACCAAGTAAATTTAATGATTGCAAAAGTACTTAAAAACAAAAACTTTTTAGTTAAGTTTAACAAGTCTTTATTAAGTTTTAAGATTTGTAAATTAATAATGCATTTTTATCTCTTTAATATCGTATTCTTTTATTGCATCATCCTCTAAGAGCAACAGCAACTTACCGTTTTCAGAAACCCCTTTTATAATTCCCATAAATTTTTCATTCAAAGCATTTGAAAAAACCATCGGAATATCTTTTTTAAAGAGTAAATCATTATATTTCTCCCAAAAATAAGACGCATCTCCTATTCTATTCAAATTAATCATCAATTGATCTAGAATGTTTTTTAATAGTATTTCTTTATCAAATTCTCTATTCATTATCATAGCCAAAGAAGCTGCTTGAGGTAGATTTTCAAAATAGAATTGATTCACATTAAGCCCTACTCCGATAATTGTTTGCACAGTTCCGTCTGACTTTATTGCATTTTCAATTAAAATTCCGCCAATTTTTTTGTTGCCTGACAAAATGTCGTTTGGCCATTTAATTGCAATAGTGTTAAAATTATATCGTTTTAAAACTTCTTGAATACTAATGGGTACAATTATATTTATTAAATAAAGTGATGTAGTATTTATAGTATTTCCGTTTAAAAAAACACTGAATGTTAGGTTCTTACCATCTTCGGAGTTCCAAGTAGTTCCTCTTTGACCTTTTCCATTTAATTGATTTTCCGCAACAACAGTTGTTAAATTTTGTACGATTTGCTTCGCTGACAATTCTTTTAAAAAATCGTTTGTTGAAGCTATGGCATTGAGTTTGATAATATTCATTTACAAAAAATGTAAAGTTTTATTTTTAATCTTATGTTAAGGTTCAAAAATAAAGACAAAAAATGATAACTTTGCATAAACTTAAAAAATTTAAATGGGAAATAATAATAACGACGATTTATTAGCTAATATCATTAAAGGGATTGAAGATGTTAAAGGTGCTGATATAAACATTTTAGATCTTAGAGAAATAGACAATACTGTATGCGATTATTTCATTGTTTGTAATGGAAACTCAAACACCCAAGTTGTAGCTATCGCAAATTCAATTCAAAAAGTAGTATCTAAAGAACTTAAAGAAAAACCATGGCATGTTGAAGGTATGGAAAATGCGGAATGGGTTTTAATGGACTTCGTAAACATTGTTGTTCATGTTTTTCAAACTCACATTAGAGAATATTATAACATTGAAAATCTTTGGGGAGATGCTAAAATAACTTCTATAGAAAGTAAATATTAAAAAAATTATGTCTGAAAATAAAAATCCAAAATTCAAAATAAGCCCTTGGTTAATATATGGGCTTATTGTTGGAGTATTGTTATTAATAAATGTTTTTGGCAATGGAATTGATTTAAGCAACCCAAAACCAACCACCTTATCTAAATTTCATGAATTTTTAGATTCAAATCAGGTAGATAAAGTTCTTTTTTCTAATACTAAAGCACAAATATTCCTTAAAAAGGAAGCTTTAGGTAACAAAGAACACAATAAAGCCAAAGACAATATGCTTGGGAAACTTAATGAAAAAGGACCCCATTATTATTTTGAAATTGGTAACTTAGAATTGTTTCAAAAAACACTAGAAGAAGCGAGAGAGAAGAAACTTATAGAGGATTATGCAAAAGAACCAGAAAGCAACTGGGGCGAATTATTTTCTATTTTACTTCCTATCATTGTCATTGTTGCATTATGGTTTTTCATGATGAAAAGAATGTCTGGTGGTTCTGGCGGTGGTGGTCAAATTTTTAACATTGGAAAATCTAAAGCTAAATTATTTGATGAAAAGAATGATGTAAAAATCACTTTTGAAAACGTAGCAGGACTTGAAGGAGCAAAAGAAGAAATCGAAGAAATTGTAGAGTTCTTAAAAAATCCAGAAAAATATACTTCTATTGGTGGTAAAATTCCAAAAGGAGCCTTATTAGTTGGACCTCCAGGAACTGGTAAAACCTTATTAGCAAAAGCTGTAGCTGGAGAAGCAAAAGTTCCTTTTTTCTCATTATCTGGTTCAGATTTTGTTGAAATGTTTGTAGGTGTAGGAGCTTCAAGAGTAAGAGATTTATTTAAACAAGCTAAAGAAAAATCTCCAGCAATTATTTTTATTGATGAGATTGATGCTGTAGGTAGAGCACGTGGAAAAAGCAACATGTCTGGTGGAAATGACGAAAGAGAAAACACTCTTAATCAATTACTAACAGAGATGGACGGTTTCGGAACAAACACTAACGTAATAGTCTTAGCTGCAACCAATAGAGCTGATGTTTTAGATAAAGCGTTAATGAGAGCAGGACGTTTTGACAGACAAATTTATGTTGATCTTCCAGATGTTAGAGAACGTAAAGAAATTTTCGAAGTACATCTTAAGCCAATTAAAAAAGAAGAAGAATTAGATACAGAATTCTTAGCAAAACAAACTCCTGGTTTCTCTGGAGCAGATATTGCTAATGTTTGTAATGAAGCAGCTTTAATTGCTGCTAGAAAAAACAAAAAAGCGGTTAACAAACAAGATTTCTTAGATGCTGTAGACAGAATTGTTGGTGGTTTAGAGAAGAAAAATAAAATTGTTACTCCAGAAGAAAAAAGAGCAATTGCAATACATGAAGCAGGTCATGCAACTGTAAGTTGGATGCTTGAACATGCTGCACCACTAGTTAAAGTAACCATTGTTCCTAGAGGACAAAGCTTAGGAGCTGCTTGGTATTTACCAGAAGAACGTTTAATTGTTCATCCAGAGCAAATGCTTGACGAAATGTGTGCTACAATGGGTGGTAGAGCTGCAGAAAAAGTGATTTTTGATAGAATTTCAACTGGTGCCTTAAGTGATTTAGAAAAAGTAACGAAACAAGCAAGAGCTATGGTTACTATTTATGGATTGAATGATAAAATAGGAAACATTACTTATTATGATTCTTCAGGACAAAGTGAATATAATTTTTCAAAACCGTATTCTGAAGACACCGCAAGAGTTATTGATTCTGAAATTTCTAAATTAATAGAAGGACAGTACAAAAGAGCGATTGATTTATTAGAAGACAACAAGGATAAATTAATTCAACTTGCTGATATACTTATAGAAAAAGAAGTGATTTTTAAAGATGATTTAGAAACTATCTTTGGGAATAGACCTCATGAAAAACTAATTGAAACTAGTTCAGAAGGAGCGTCAGAATAAAACTTCTACTACTAATGATAAAAAACTTAGTTCTTTACTATAAAGAACTAAGTTTTTTTTTATCTTTGAAGTCGCGCTAATAACAATGATACCTACAAAATTTAAATGAATTTTTTCAAAAAAATTTTTGGAAACATAGGAAACTCCTCTAAGGAAAACAAGGATATGGATAGTCCGTATGCTCCAGATATTAATCTACCAATAGATGAAATGTTTACGCATTCATTCAAGAAAAATGGTGGTAAATTTATCTATTGTGAAAACCTAAATGAAGTTTCTGAGAATTTTCTAAATATTTTAGAAGAAAATGATTGGTTTGAATGTCAGGCATTATGTCATGAATCTCAATTATTCCATCTTCTTGATGAAAACAAATTAGATTATAAGAATGACCCAAAAAAACCGGTTTTTTATTTTTCTACTTGCGAAAACTTAATTGCAGATGAAGGTTCGATACTTTTTTCTTCAAAACAGTTTAGACATTTAAAACCAAACGATTTACCAACAAATATGATTGTGCTTGCAACAACAAGTCAGTTAGTTGGTAACAAAGGAGACGGTTTAAGAATGATTAAAAATAAATATGACAAAGAATATCCATCCAATATTACTACCATAAAATACTTCGAAAAAGCAAAAGAAGAAGACTTTTTACAGTATGGAAGTTGTCATAAAAACCTATATTTGCTTTTATTTGAAGATCTCTAAGATGAACGAAACTTTAAAAAGAGCATTATCTGGTGCTGTTTATATATTTTTATTATTAGCAAGCATTTTATACTCAAAAGAGAGCTTTGCAATTCTTTTCGGTACTTTTTTACTTATTGGTGTGTATGAATTTTGCAAATTAGCATCATTAAACTACTATATTTCATTACCTATTTCTGCCGTACTATATTATTTCCTTTGGGATAAAACCTTAATTAGTACTTCTACTTGGACAATCCTTTCTGTTTTTTCTATACTAATTTCTCTAAAACTATTATTTTATCTTTTCGATAATAAAAAAACAGATTTCAAAATCTACACAAGATATATTATCCTGATAGGTTATATTATTATTCCTTTCCTTCTAACAAACCATATTTGCATTGGAAAAGGAAATAAATACAATGAAAAAATTTTAATTACCATATTGGTGCTAATTTGGACAAACGATACTTTCGCTTATTTAGTGGGGAAAAACTTCGGAAAGCATAAATTATTCCCAAGGGTTTCTCCCAAAAAAACAATAGAGGGTTTTATTGGCGGTATAATTTTTACTGTTATTTTTAGTGCATTATTATCAAAGTATTATATTGGCACAAAAAATTTATACATTTGGGCAATTATTGCAATAATAATTAGTATTTTTAGTACTCTTGGAGATCTAATAGAGTCAAAGTTAAAAAGAGTTGCTGGAATAAAAGATACTGGAAGCATTATGCCTGGTCATGGTGGAATTCTAGATCGATTAGACAGTATTATATTTGTAGTTCCATTCATTAATTTGTTTTATTTAATTTTATATTATGTTTCATAAAGAAGGTGCAAAAATCATTTTTATTACGCTTATAATTGTTGTAGGTTTAATTTTCATTAGCGATGCTTTTATTTCTACCAATTGGATAAAGAGCGCTATAATCATTTTAGCAATTGCGTTGCTATTTTTAGTATTACAATTTTTCAGAAACCCAAAAAGAGTTGCAGACAATAGCGACAATCATATTCTTGCTCCTGTTGATGGAAAAGTAGTTGTTATTGAGGAGGTTTATGAGCCAGAATATTTTAAAGAAAAAAGATTAATGGTTTCAATCTTTATGTCTCCAATAAATGTACACGTTACACGCTATCCAGTTAATGGAGTTGTTAAATATAGTAAATACCATCCTGGAAAATACTTAGTTGCATGGCATCCAAAAGCTAGTGAAGAGAATGAACGTACAACTATTGTTATAAACAATAGAATTTACGGAGAAATTATGTATCGTCAAATTGCTGGAGCATTAGCAAGAAGAATTGTTAACTATGCAGAAGAAGGAATGCGCGTAGTTCAGGGTAAAGATGCTGGTTTTATTAAGTTTGGTTCAAGAGTAGACATTTATTTACCATTAGGAACTGAAGTAAATGTGAAATTAGGAGAAAAAGCAATTGGTGCAAAAACAATCATTTCTAAGAAATAAATGAGTAAAAAGGATATAGACATATTATTTGAAGAAGCTTTTGAGAATGCTAATATTGTTCCTCAAGACACTGTTCCACAAGACACACAACTTGTCCTATATGGATTATACAAGCAAGCTACTAGCGGAAACACAAATCTCTATTTTCAAAACCCTCAGGATTTAAGAAATGCTTTTAAGCTAAATGCTTGGATGCAAGTTAAAAACTTATCAATTGATGAAGCTAAAAAACAATATATAGACATCATTAATCAACTTATGAAAGAAAGAGGTCTATGAAAAAAAGCTACTTAATTCTATTTTTTATTTTCTCATTATTTTCGTGTAAAAACGAGAGTAATTTAGTCGAAGTCCAACTTCCTGAACCAGAAATAAAAACATCTACCACTTTTGGCAATCCAAATAATGTTAAAACAATTGGTGGTCATTTTAGATTATTTAAAATTAATTATCCATACGATGCATTAGAGTCTGCGATAGATGGAGAAACAATGGAAATCCATTATTCAAAGTTTTATTTAAATTACACTAATTCTTTAAATAGTTTTGTTGAAACAAATACAGAGTGGAAAGATAAAACAATTCAAGAAATTTTATTGAAAGTGGGTGATAAAGAAGTAGATTTAAAAAACAATGCAGGAGGCTATTTTAATCATTCTCTTTATTTTGAAATTCTGACTCCAAAAGGAGCTAAGAAACCTACAGAAAATTTAGCAAAAGCGATCAACGAAGACTTTGTTTCATTTGCAATATTTAAGAATAAATTTATTAACGAAGCTAATAAACATAATGGTTCTGGTTGGGTTTGGTTAGTTGTTACAAAAAATGGGCAATTAGAAATTACAACTTCGAACAATGAAAACAATCCATTAATGTATGATGCAACAATAAAAGGAACACCAATATTGTGTTTGGATTTATGGGAGCATTCATATTACTTAAAGCATAAAAACAATAAAAAAGCATATATTGAAGCCGTATTTGAACTAATAAACTGGTCTTTGGTTTCAAAAAAATACAATAATTTATCTACAATTAATCCGCAATAGCGGATTTTTTTTTATATGAAAAAGTTATTAAACGAAATATCAAACTGTACAGTTTGCAAAGACTTTCTTCCTCTTGGACCAAATCCAATAGTACGCGCAAGCAAAACTGCAAAAATCCTTATTATTGGACAAGCACCAGGAACAAAAGTGCACAAAACCAATATTCCTTGGAATGACCCTAGTGGTAATCAATTACGAAAATGGTTAAATATCTCTGATATTACATTTTATGATACTACAAAAATAGCTATTGTCCCTATGGGGTTTTGCTATCCTGGAAAAGGAAAAACAGGTGATTTACCACCTAGAAAAGAATGTGCCGAACTTTGGCATGATAAATTACTCTCAAAAATGCCCAATTTAGAACTAATCCTTCTCATTGGACAATATGCACAAAAACATTATTTAAAAGAAGAAAATAAAATCACTTTAACAGAAACTGTAAGTAATTTTAAAGCCTACTTACCTAAATACTTTCCTTTACCACATCCATCACCTAGAAATCGTTTTTGGTTACAAAAAAATGAATGGTTTGAAGAGCACGTAATTCCGATTTTACAGCAAAAAATTGATAAAATACTATCCAAATAAAAAAGTCCAACCTAACGATTGGACTTTTCTAATTTATATATAAAAAACATTATTTTTCAAATGTTTTCAATGTTTCAGTAATAATACGAACGCAATCTAATAATTGTTCTTCATTAATTACTAATGGTGGTGCAAAACGAATAATATTTCCGTGAGTTGGTTTTGCTAACAATCCGTTATCACGCAAAGCCATACAGATATTCCAAGCTGTTTCACTTTCTTCATCATCATTAATCACAATAGCGTTTAGCAATCCTTTTCCTCTAACTAAAGAACAAATTTTACTACTTTGAATATATTTATCCAATTCTAAACGGAATAATTGTCCTAAAGTTTCAGCATTTTCTGCTAATTTCTCTTCTTTAACAACTTCTAAAGCAGCAACCGCAACGGCAGCAGCAATTGGATTACCTCCAAATGTTGAACCATGCTGACCTGGTTTAATTACTCCCATAACTGCATCACTCGCTAAAACTGCAGAAACTGGATATACTCCACCAGATAACGCTTTCCCTAATATTAAAACATCAGGTTTTACATTTTCATGATTTACAGCCAATAACTGTCCTGTTCTTGCTACACCTGTTTGAACTTCATCTGCAATAAACAATACGTTATTTGCTTCACAAAGTGCTTTTGCTTTTGTTAAATATCCATCAGTTGGAACATAAACTCCAGCTTCTCCTTGAATTGGTTCAACAAGGAAACCAGCAATGTTTTTAGACGATGTAATTACTTTTTCTAAAGCTTCAATATCGTCATAAGGTATTTTTATAAAACCAGCTGTGTAAGGTCCGAAATTCTTACGTGCATTTTCGTCATTCGAAAAAGAAATAATGGTAGTTGTTCTTCCATGAAAATTATTCTCACAAACAATTATTTGTGCTTCATTTTCACTGATTCCTTTTTTTTCATACGCCCATTTTCTACAAATTTTCAAAGCCGTCTCTACTGCTTCTGCACCTGTATTCATTGGTAGTACTTTATCAAAACCGAAAAACTCAGTTATGTATTTTTCATAAGCACCTAGTTTGTCATTGTAAAATGCTCTAGATGTTAATGTTAATGTTTTTGCTTGCTCCACCATTGCACCAATAATTTTTGGATGACAATGACCTTGATTTACTGCTGAATATGCAGAAAGAAAATCATAATATTTTTTCCCTTCAACATCCCAAACAAAGACACCTTCCCCTTTACTTAATACAACTGGTAGTGGATGATAATTGTGTGCACCGAATTTGTCTTCTAGCGCAATAGCTTCTGCCGAGCTCATTTTTTCTAAAACTGACATGATAAATTTATTAGATTATTAAATCTTCAATTCCTTCTTTAATTAGGAGAGAAATCATCCTCAAGTCTTCAAAAATAACAATAATTATCCTTTTAATTAAATATTCTTAAGGTTTTCTAGCTTAATTTTTTAATTTTGCACACTTAAAATTTTACTGCCAAAATAATGAGAAACCTACTATTAACCTCTTTCCTACTTATAGGAATGAATTTCTATGCCCAAGTTGGAATTAAAACAACAACTCCTCAAGCTCAATTAGACATAACTTCTACAAATAGCGGAATATTAATCCCAAGAGTTGATCTAACTTCGTTACTTATTGAATTACCTATTACTAACCCTCAAAGTGGTCATTTAGAAGAAAGCACAATGGTTTATCACAAAGGAACCAACGGAATTGAAGCTGGATATTACTACTGGGACGGAACAAAATGGCAAGGAATTGCAAAAAAAGAAGAAAAAACACAAGGCTTGCAATACTATGTTTTTTCAGGAAGTGGAGCAACACCCACCACCGAAAGAACAACGATAAACAATACACTTGTTACATCTGGAATTTGGACAGGTGCATTGAATGACGCTGCACAAAACACGATTCAATCTGGAGATAATTTCTTTATTTTATTTACTGGTACGCTTGAAGTTGAAAGATCTGGAATGTATCAGGTTCAATCTATTTCAGATGATGGAGCTAGAGTAATTGTAGACAATATTCCTGTTTTAAATAGATGGGTAGATCAAGGAACGACTACTTTTGACGGTGCTTCTTTTTTCTTAGCTAAAGGAAAACATAAATTCGAATTTTGGTACTATGAAAATTCAGGAAGCGATTTTATGCAATTCAACTGGTTACAAAATACAAGCGGAAGTGTTGGAGTAATTAATGCCAATTCTTTTATTATTGAATAATATAATTAAGTATAAAAAAAGGAGTTTTTTTTAAAAAAAATACTCCTTTTTTTATTGCTTTTATTCAGCATACATTTCTAATAATTTTGTAATAGTATTCCAATTTCGAATGGTTGCTGTAACACTTAATTTCTTTTCAATATATTTTTGATCGAACTTAGTCTTCCCTGCTCCTACTGCATATTTAATAAATATTCTATTACTGTCTATTTGTGCATCATCGGGCTTTACTTGACTCATTTTCAAATCATTTATTGCTGTTGAAGCTAACTCTTTAGATATAAATGCAACATATAATTTCTTAGTATCGCATCCTTCCGATTTCAAAAATAAATTATTTGTAAAACAAGCTTCTAAATCTTCTTTTTTTAATACAATTACAGGAACTTCATGTCCGAATGTTTTAAAAATCTCTTGCTTAATTTGGAATCCAACAGAAGCAGCATTTTCTTCTTCTGTATCAACAAATACATTTCCCGTTTGAATATATGTACGAACATTTTTAAATCCGATATTTTCTAATGCTTTTTTCAAAGCATCCATTTTCATCATATTATGTCCTGAAACGTTTATACCTCTTAAAAGTGCTAAATGAGTTTTCATTCCTTTTTCTTTATTTAAAATAGATTCCAAAAATACAATTTTAAATCAAGTATAAATATTATTTCAACACCTTCTCTTCTTCATTAAGCATAAAAAAAAGTAGTAAAGGTCCTAAACCATGACACAAACGGACAATAGTTTCAAAACCATATTGGTGTAAAGTTTGCAAAGGAAAATCCATCGAAAAATTAGCAACAATTCGAGCCAATGCTGTAAGAAGTCCCCAGAAAATAGCATACATAACAACTATTTTCATTACTTTATCGACAAACAATAAAGGCAAGATTAATACATCTATTGCACCTGCAATCCATAAAAAAGTACGCGCTACTTCTTCAGAAACTCCAAAAATTGAAATTGTCATGTCTATAAAATTACCAGGAACAGGATAAAATCCAAATGCATATAATCCATGAGATAAAAATGTAATAGCAATTAAAATTTTTAAAATCAATATTGCCTTTTCTTTAACATAAGAACTAGAATAAGCATATAACAATAATAAAGGCAAACCCAATTGTAACGAATGCTCAAAATATTGACCAATTTGAAAAAAAGACTCTTTGGTAAAAAGAAAAACAACAACAAATTGCCAAAAAATAATACACTTTATAAATCTTTTACTTCCTTTTTTTGATACTTCGTCTAGCTGTAATACCAAAATAGCAGCAATTAAATACAAAACACCTATTCCCTTAATTACCACTTGAATTTTAGTATCAACTGCAGTGTCATTTACAAAAGCACTCCATTGTATATCAAAAATACACAAGAGCGGGCTCATTATGCTCTCATACCAAAGGATTGCTCTATATGGAACATCCCAAAAAATATGTTGATAGGCTCTTCCTATAAAAATAGTAAACACCGATATCTTAAGTAAAAAAATACTTTTAGACTTCATATAACTTTATTTTGAAATGCAATAATACAATTTTTATAATTTCCTAAATGTTAACTCATTACCCCTTATATGTTAAAAAATTACAATGAATATTCCTAAATTGTTAATTCTTAAAAAACGATAAACAACTAACAAAGAATACTGATAAATTTACACCGAAAACAAAAAAAATAAACAAAATGAAAAAAACACTATTCTTTCTTTTGTTACTCACTTACCTATCAGTATTTAGTAACAACGACAAGTATAGAATCATTCTTTTGGATGATCCAAGTACAACAATTACAATTGCATGGAATCAAATTTCAGGAAGTAGTCCAACTGTCTATTATGGAACAACCGATTATGGAACGAATTGGAATTCTTACCCAAATAGCAAAACGGTAAGTAGAAGCGTTTCTTATAGAGGGATGAACAACAACTTCGCCAGAGTTAATGGTTTAACAGCAAATACTACCTATTACTTTGTTATTAAAGATAGCCAAGGCACAAGCCAACGCTTTTGGTTTAAAACTGCTCCGAATGATTTGAGTCGTCTTTCATTTATTGCAGGTGGAGATTCTAGAAACAATAGAGCTCCTAGACAAAAAGCAAACAAATTAGTAGCAAAATTAAAACCACATGCGGTTTTCTTTGGAGGAGATATGACATCGAGTGATAATGATTCACAATGGCAAGAATGGTTTGACGATTGGCAATTGACAACAGCTTCCGATGGAAGAATGTTTCCTATTATTCCCGTTAGAGGGAACCATGAAGGAGCTTCAACTATTTATAATTTATTCGACACACCCAATTCTGATTCTTATTATGCTGTAACATTTGGAGCAAATCTAGTTAGAATGTATTCTTTAAATTCAGAAATTTCAGTAACAGGAAACCAAAATACATGGTTAAATACTGATTTACAAGCCAATACTAATGTAATTTGGAAAGGAGCTCAATACCACAAACCTATGCGCCCACACAATGCATCAAAATCTGAAGGAACACACGTTTATAACGCTTGGGCAGAAACTTTCTACAACAATCAAGTAAGAATGGTTATAGACTGCGATTCACATACCGTAAAATCAACTTGGCCATTAAAACCCTCTACACAACCAGGAAGCGATGAAGGTTTTATTAGAGACGACACAAACGGAACCGTATATTTAGGTGAAGGTTGTTGGGGAGCACCTTTACGCTCTAACAATGATGACAAATCTTGGACAAGAAATTCTGGTTCATTCAATCAATTTAAATTAATCTTTATCGATCAAAATAAGATTGAAGCAAGAACAATTAAAGTAGACAATGCTGATAGTGTTGGATCTGTTTCAAATACAAATCCATTTATTCTACCAACCAATTTAGATGTTTGGACACCTAGTAATGGAGCTGTAGTAGAAATTTTTAAAAATACATCAGAACCAGCACCACAAATTCAATTAGCTAATATTACTAACGGACAATGTTATGACAATGGAAGTAACATCAATATTGCTGTAAATATCCTAGAAAATGGAGGAGGAATCGAAAATGCAAAATTATACATTAATGGCACTTTTGTAAGTACCGATACTGCTGCTCCTTTCGCTTTTAATTATAGTTTCTCATCTGGTATTCAAACAATAAACGTTGTTGCAACAGACGTTAACGGACGAACTGCTTCAACAGAACGTTATATTTTCGTAGAACAATTTACAAAAACAGAAACCTTTACAATTTTAACTGGAGATGACGATGTAGAAGAAGCACAAGATGGACGGTTATATACCGATAGTTCTGACCTAGAAATGGTTTATGATAGTTATAACAATTTGCAATATCAAACCATTGGTTTACGCTTTGGGAACATTAAAATACCTCATGGAGCAACCATTAATAATGCTTATATTCAATTCACATCCGACGAAACAAACACAGCTTCCTGTCAATTACAAATTGCAATTGAAAATACCGACGATGCGGCTGAATATATTGAAGCACTATCTTATGGAGTAAGTTCTAGAAATTACAACACTAATCTCGTAAATTGGTCACCAAACGCATGGTCATCAACCAATCAGAGTAGTACAAGTCAGCAAACACCATCTTTAGTTAATTTAGTTCAAAGTATTATCAATAAATCAACTTGGCAAAACGGAAATGCTATGGCCTTTAGAATTAAAGGAACTGGAGTTAGTTTAACCAATACTTCTTCCAAAAGGGTAGCCGATTCTTTTGAAGGTGGTACAGATAAATCTGCAAAATTAATTATCAATTATACCTATTCGTGTAACAATGCACTTTATAAAGATGAATTTGTTGCAACGCCACAATTAAAGGTTACAACAAACAACAATACTATCGCTGTTTCTTATTTAGAAAATATTAAAAGCATAGAGATCTATGATATTACAGGAAAGCTTTTAGCTAGAGAAGAAGATTTAAATCAAACATCAGTAAGTATTACTTCAATTCAAAAGAATAATCAATTATTACTAATTAAAACAATAACACAAAACGGAATTATTGTGTCAAGCAAAGTCGTTTTCTAATCGTTTTATCTCTCTTTTTATCCAAAAACCCGATAGATACCATAATGGACTATCGGGTTTTGCTTTTATAATTTCTAAAAAAAAGATATCCTAAATTAAATCTTTAAAAATGTAACTTTCATTATATTCAATTTCAAACACTTTTAAAAACTTCAGATATTCTTCTTTAAATGTTTCTTTTTTATGATGTTCCTCCTGATTTTTAATATAGTTAATTACCTTATCTACGTGAGATTTAGAGTAAGAGAATGCCCCATAACCACTTTGCCATTCAAATTTTATCTTTAAAAATTTCTTATCGTTTATCCATTTAGAAGAGCTTGCTTTTATGTCTTGTAATAAATCAGAAATAGACTGCGATGGTCGCATACCTATAAAAATATGAATATGATCTTCCGTCCCGTTTATTGCCAATACTTTATGCTCTTGGTTTTGAATAATTCCAGTTATGTATTGATACAATTCATTTTTAAAAGAGGGCAAAATACAGGCTTGTCTTTATTTTACAGCAAAAACAAACTGTAAATGAATTTGTGTATAGGTGTTTGCCATTTGTTATTGTTTTTATGATACTAAAATAATCTAATTACTTGTACTATTTCAACAAGAATTGAATTTTATTAGAAAATATCATCACCCCTATCTCATCCCTAAAGGGATTGTTTAATTAATGGATTAAAAAAGCTACCGATATAATATCCCTAAAGGGATTACAATAAGCTAAACATACGATAATAGGTTTACTTAACAATATTATAGCTAATTCATATAGGAACGATAAAAATCCGTTAGGGACGAAATATAGATAACTATAATATACACATAAGATAATAAATCCTGTAAGGATGCAATATTGGTAACAATAATACAACCACAAAAAAAACAATCCCGTTAGGAATGCAATATTGGTAACAATAATACAACCGCAAGAAAAAACAATCCCGTAAGGATGCAATATTGGTAACTATAATACAACCACGAAAAAACAATCTCGTTAGATATGTAATATAGGTAACGAAAATCTCTCCACTCAATTTCTACGGTAATTCTCATTTTACTTACACGGGACAAGTTTTTGAAACCTGCCCAGTGTAAGTCGCCCGTTTTAATTATGATTATTACTTAATTATAAGTCGAAATCGATTCGATTGAAACAAAACTTAATTTATATTAAACCTAATTAGATTCGGTTAAAACCTAATTTAATTCATAATAAGTAGAATTCGATTGAATTAAATCCAAATCGAATTACTATTAAATCGAATTTGATTCGGTTGAAGTAAAATTTAATTAGTAATAAGCAAAACTCAATTTGCATTAAACCGAACTCGATTATGAATAAGCAAAACACGATTAATAGCAAACAAGCAAGCCTTTGAAGAAAAAACTTTAGAAAAACGATATTTTTTTCTTAAACTATATCTATAAATCTAATCAATACTTTATTTTTGCGCTATGGGAAGAAAGAAAACAGAAAGAATCGTATTCGAAAACGTAAAAGTCCTTGATGCTGGAGCAAAAGGCGTATCGGTAGCAAAAGCACCTGATGGTAAGGTGATTTTCATTCCAAATGTAGTACCCGGAGATGTGGTAGATGTGCAAACAATGAAGAAGAGAAAGGCCTACTACGAAGGAAAAGCTACTACTATTCATGAATTTTCTACAGATCGTGTAGAAGTGGTGTGCGATCATTTTGGAGCTTGTGGTGGTTGCAAATGGCAAAACATGCACTACGACAAGCAATTATTTTATAAAAATCAAGAAGTTTATAACAATCTGAAAAGAATTGGTAAAATAGAAATGCCCGATTTTGAACCTATTTTGGGTTCTGAAAAACAATTCTTCTACCGTAATAAAATGGAATTTGGTTTCTCCAATGCGCGTTGGATGACGGATGAAGAGATTAAAAGTGGTGTAGAATTCGAACATAAAAACGCTTTAGGATTTCATATTCCTAGAATGTGGGACAAAATTCTAGACATCGAGAAATGTCATTTACAACAAGATCCTTCGAATGCTATTCGTAATGAAGTGAAGAAATTTGCTGTCGAAAATGGATTAGAATTCTTTAATCCTCGAGCGCATGAAGGTTTGTTGCGAACTTTAATGATTCGTACTGCTTCTACTGGAGAAATCATGGTATTGATTCAGTTTTTTAAAGAAGAAAAAGAGCAAAGAGAATTATTACTAAATTTCCTTGCAGAACGTTTCCCTGAAATTACTTCTTTATTGTATGTTATTAATGGAAAACCAAACGATACTATTTATGACCAAGATGTGAAACTCTTTAAAGGAAGAGAATATATTTTGGAAGAAATGGAAGGTTTGCATTTTAGTATTAATGCCAAATCGTTCTACCAAACCAATTCGGAACAAGCGTATGAACTGTACAAAATTACACGTGAGTTTGCAGGATTAACAGGGGAAGAATTAGTATACGATTTATATACAGGAACAGGAACCATTGCTCAGTTTGTATCGAAACAAGCTAAAAAAGTAATTGGTGTAGAAGCTGTTCCAGAAGCAATTGCTGATGCAAAAGAGAACGCAGTACGCAATAACATTACAAATTGTGAATTCTTTGTTGGAGACATGAAAAATGTTTTTAATGATGATTTTATTAAAACACACGGTCATCCAGACGTAATTATTACCGATCCTCCAAGAGATGGTATGCATAAAGACGTTGTGGCCCAAATTATAAAAATTGCACCTAATAGAGTAGTTTATGTAAGTTGTAACTCGGCAACACAAGCGAGAGACTTAGCCTTACTAGACGAAATGTATAAAGTAATACGTGTGCGTCCTGTAGATATGTTTCCGCAAACGCATCACGTAGAAAATGTTGTACTTTTGGAAAAACGATAAAGTGATAGACTTGTTGAAGAAGAAAGTAACAATTTTTCTTCAACAAGTACTGACTTAAAAAAATAGTATAAAATGAAAAAATATAGCATCATTGCTTTAATGGTTCTTTTTGCGGTTTCTTTTTGGAACTGTGAAAAAGACGATTTATGTGCAGAAACTACACCTACTACTCCACGTGTTGTAATTCAGTTTTATAACAATGTAGCACCTACAGAACTTAAACCAGTTACAGATTTGGTTATTAAAGAGTTTGGAACAGATAACAAACTAGTTTCTAATGAAGCTGCTACAGATGACGCACGCTATTTATTCAATACAAGCACTGTTTCAGTTCCTTTACGAACAGATGCTTTCGAAACAAAATTTAATTTTATTCTTAATAATGGTGGTACAGGTGAAGCAACAGATGTATTGACTTTTACTTATACAAAAAAAGATACTTATATTTCTAGAGCTTGTGGTTATAAAACTACTTTTGAGATTACAAACCCTACAACTATTAGTACTACAAACTGGATTCAAAGTGTAACGGTAGAAAACGTAAAAATTGAAAACGAAGATGAAACACATATTAAAATATACTTTTAGTCTTGTACTATTCTTGTTTTCATGGCAAGGATTTTCTCAGGATAGTTTAAGCACAAAAAAGCCTTTATATCCTGAACGTTATGGTTTGCGTGTTGGCATCGATCTACATCGATTGACGAAATCGTTCTATGACAAGAATTATCAAGGTTTAGAAGTTGTTGGAGATTATCGACTAACTAAGAAATATTATATTGCAGGAGAATTAGGGAACGAAGAAAAAACTGTTAATGACGATAGAGTGAATTTTACGACTAAGGGAACTTATTTTAAAGTAGGTTTTGACTATAATTCGTATGAAAATTGGCTCGACATGGAAAATATTGTTCACATTGGACTTCGCTACGGATTGAGTTCTTTTAGTCAGAATTTGAATTCGTATAAAATTTATGATGCAACAAATTTCTATGGTGAAAATGTTGTTTTTCCTAATGAAAAATTTGATGGATTAAATGCAGGTTGGATTGAAGTTGTTGGTGGTGTTAAAGCAAAACTTTTCAATAATTTATTTTTAGGTTTTTCTTTGCGCTTGAATTATTTAGTTTCTCAGAAGAAACCAGAAACATTCGACAATCTTTATATTCCTGGTTTTAACAGAACCTATGATGGAAAATTTGGAGCTGGTTTTAATTATGCATTGAGTTATTTTATTCCAATCTATAAAAAGAATAAAGAGAAGAGTCAAATAAAAAAATAGACGAATCTAATATCTAAAAAACCGCTTTAAAAAATATTTTAAAGCGGTTTTTGTATGTACTAAAATATATGAAAAAGGAAGCCGACTAAGAATCCAACCCAAACAACCAATAATTTTTATGAAAACAAAATAAATCCTTAGGTCAGCCTTTCCTTAATCATATTATAACATAACGTCTACATTTCCTATTATAGACATTGTATTTCCTGTTTCGTTATTTTCTCCATCCACATTGAATGAAAAAATGAACTGTAAATTTTGTGTACTCTTATTATAATGATAACTTGAAATTTCAAAATTTGTGACGCCTTCCTTTTCTGAATTCGTATTGAACGATTCATTCAGGAAAAAGTATTTCTTTTCTTTATCAACAACAGCAAACTCATTAATATTCACTCTTTCTAATAGTATCTTTTCTGTTGCCAAATCTGCATCAATCACCTTTAGTCGGAATGAAACATTAGAGTCTTGCTTGTTATCTCCTGGAATTCCTAAAAAACGTAAAGCATAAAAGCTTAAATCATTTCCTTCTTTTTTTATTACGTTCTGGTTTTTTAAATCATTTTCCTCAATAGTTGTGAATTGAAATAATGATGTATAAGCAAATTGAATATTATCTGTGTTTTCTCCTGCAATTGTTAGCGAAATTGATCCGTATTTAGAATAATCGGATTGAGAAACCTTATTTAACTTTCCATCGTCAATTGTGAAACTCAATAATAAAAAAATACTAAAACACACCATTATTGCCATTACTAAACAAAAAACTATAATCGTTATTCTCTTTGAAACCATATCTTTATTTTTAACACTACAAATTTCGATTTCTAATCAGAAATAAAAATCATCATTTATAGTGATTTTATGACATAACTGTAATTATTTAGCATAAAAAAAGTCTTAACGACTACATTAAGACTTTTTTTATAGTTATTTTCAACTATTACTTCACTTCTTTAATTCCTTTAACAAAAATCCATTTCATGAATATCTTTTCATCTTCACTTGTTTTCACATATTGAAATTTTGGTCCAAGTACTAATGAAATTACAAATGCAAAAATAGATACTATAACACTTTCGGAATTAACTATTAATTTTACTATAAATAGCGCAGGAATATAGATGGCAACAAAGCTTAAAAAATTATATAGAAATGCTTTCGTCTTTTTACTCATGATATTTTCGTTTTAATCGTTATCTTCTGTTTGAAATTTTGTTCGCTTACTTCCAGCATACATTTCATATTTAGCGAAACGTGCTTCTAGTTTACCATTAAACAATTTAATTTTTCTACTTGGTCTCAATCCAACAAATTTTAATGCTTCTAAATTTGCTGTAATAAACCATGCATTTGTGTTTGGATATTTTTGTTTCATAGTATCTCCAATTTCTCTATAAAAACGTTCCATTTCAATATCCAAACGCTCCCCATAAGGTGGATTGAAAACCATGTGTAATGGTCCGTCTGTCATTTTTTCGCTTTCGAAGAAATTCGCTTGACGAATAGTTATATATTCATCTAAATTCGCATTGTGAATATTGTCTTTTGCTTTTGAAACAGCACTAGGTGCTTTATCATATCCTGTAATAGTATAATGAAACTCTCTTGTTTTCTTTAATAACGATTCTAAAACCTTATCAAACAATTCACTGTCCCAATCTTGCCATTTTTCAAAAGCAAACTCTTTTCGGTTTATATTAGCAGGTATATTACACGCAATCATTGCTGCTTCTGCTAAAATAGTTCCACTACCACACATTGGATCTATAAAATGACTAGTTCCGTCCCAACCAGAAAGCAACAACATTCCTGCTGCTAAAACTTCATTAATTGGTGCAATGTTAGTCGCTGTTTTATACCCTCTACGGTGTAATGATTCTCCTGAACTGTCTAAAGAAACAGTTACTAAATCTCTATCAATATGTACATGAATACGTAAATCAGGAAAATCTTTATCGATATTTGGTCGTTTTCCAGTTTTATCTCTAAATTGATCTACAATGGCATCTTTTGTTTTTAAAGCAACAAACTGACTATGATTGAAGTGCTCAGAGTGTAACGTAGTTTCTACAACAAACGTTTTATATTCATTTAAATATTGAGACCAGTCTATTTTTTGAATACCATCATACAAACTATTATCATTAAATGCTTTAAAGGTTTTTATTGGTTTTAATATTTTTAAAGCGGTTCTTAATGCTAAGTTTGCTTTGTACATAAACCCTTTATCTCCTATAAAATTAACAACACGTGTACCCTGCTCTACATTTTGAGCACCTAATTGGGTTAATTCTTTTGCTAAAAGCTCTTCAAAACCAAATAAGGTTTTGGCTACCATTTTATAATTTTCCATCTCTTACTTTTAATATCAACTACAAATTCACTTTGTATATTCCTTAAAAAAACGCTAAAATTAGAAATCTATCTTTCCAAAAATTAGAATTAAAGTGCAAAAATACACTAAATTTGCAAGATTAATTAGTGAGAAAAAGAATAATGATAGAAAATACAGAATCTACATCAAATAAATGGTTTGCATCTTGGTTTGATACTCCATATTACCATATTTTATACAAGGATAGAGATTATACTGAAGCGCAACACTTCATGGACAGTTTAACTGGTTATTTAAATTTACCTGAAGAAGCGAGAATTTTAGACTTAGCTTGTGGGAAAGGAAGACACTCTATCTATCTAAATTCTTTAGGCTATAATGTTACTGGTGCAGATTTATCTGAAAACAGTATTGCGGAAGCTTCTGAATTTTCTAATGAGACTTTAGGTTTTAAAGTACATGATATGCGTGAAGTTTGTGAAAATAAATATGATGCTATTTTTAACCTTTTTACAAGTTTTGGTTACTTTGATGATGATGCCGACAACTTGAAAACCTTGAAAGCAATTCATAGTAGTCTTAATGAAACAGGTTTTGCATGTATCGATTTTATGAATGTTGATTATGTAATTGATAATCTTGTTCCCGAAGAAATTAAAACTGTTGAGAACATCGATTTTCATATTAAAAGATATGTAAAGGAGAATCATATTTATAAAGAAATTAAATTTAATGCCGATGGTGAAGATTTCCATTTCACTGAAAAAGTTCAGGCACTTCGCTTGGCAGATTTTGAAAAAATGATGGAAGAAGCAGGTATTTATTTATTAGATATTTTTGGTAATTATAAATTGCAAAAATTCTTCAAAAGCCAGTCGGAAAGATTAATCATGATATTTAAATAATGAATTACAGTATTTATATTTTTCCATTAATTTCAGTTTTAATTGGTTATTTTATTGCGCTCTATTTACGTCCGAAAAGCAAAAAAAACTTAAAACTTTTATTAGCCTTTAGTGGTGCTTTCTTATTGTCTTTAACTGTGATGCATTTATTGCCCGAAGTATATGAAGCAGGATTACATCATCAGGAAGGTCATCATCATAACCATAATAATGCCATTGGAATATTTATTATGATTGGAATAGTATTTCAAATCATTTTGGAATATTTTTCTAAAGGTGCAGAACATGGGCACGTTCATGGACATCAAACCATGGAACAAATTCCTTGGTTACTCTTTTTTAGTTTGTGTTTGCATGCATTATTAGAAGGGATGCCTATTAGTAATCATAATCATCTTGCCTACGGAATTGCTATTCATCACTTTCCAATTGCAATTATTTTGACTACTTTTTTCATCAATGCACAGTTGAATAAAAAAGCCATTTTTTTCTTTATGATAATTTTTGCTTTCATGACACCTCTTGGAACATTCTTAGCGGATAATCTTCATTTCTTAGCCGATTATTATACACAAATATCTGGAATTGTTATTGGTATTTTATTCCATATTTCATCTACTATAATTTTCGAAAGTAGTGAAGGGCATAAATTCAATTTAGCGAAATTATCAGTTATTGTATTAGGAATTATTTTGGCTTATTTTATGTAAATGACAACAATGATTAGACTCCTAAAAATATTTACAATTGGTATTTTACTAAGTTCTTGTTCTAGAATGGCTACAAGAACAATTGATTATAGTATTATATTAGACAAGAACACTACTTTTTGTATAGCAAATGATGAAGATAAAATTGGTACCATTCGAAATTTGAAACAATTATTTGAAGAGGAAGGGTTTCATATAGTTCCGTTTGAATATGCTTCTAAAGCGATGAAAAACAGAACAATTAATAGTAAAAGTGAAATTAATCGCGATATAGAAAAAGCTTTTAATATAAAAAACATAGACGCAGTTTATTCAATTATTCTAGATTATAGATATTCTAAAGATATTACTGGCTTAACATATGAAAGTTTCAAATATGATATTGTTAGCTTAAACACAGGTAAAACAGTGGTTTGGGGTTATTCATATACATCAAAAACAGAATCTGGAAAAAGAACTTTAAAAACTTTAGTAAAGGAAATTAAAAAAAAATTAAAAAAATAAATTAAACGAAATCTTTGTAACTTAGCTACTCTGATTCGAAAAGCATAAAAATGAGTTTTACTAAAACAACAGAACAAGCGTCCAAATATGAGCATTTAGAACAGATGTCGGTTGCAGATTTATTAAAAAATATTAATAATGAAGACAAAACTGTACCACTTGCTGTAGAAAAAACATTACCACAAATTGAACATTTAGTTACAGAAATTGTTACTAAAATGAAAAAAGGAGGACGACTTTTTTATATTGGAGCTGGAACTTCTGGACGATTAGGAATTGTTGATGCATCCGAATGTCCGCCTACTTTTGGTGTGTCTTTCGATTTGGTTTTAGGTATTATTGCAGGTGGTGATACTGCCATTCGTAGAGCCGTTGAAAATGCTGAAGATGACACTACGCAAGCTTGGGAAGATTTGAAAGCACATAGCATAACTCCAAATGATGTAGTTGTTGGAATTGCGGCTTCTGGAACAACTCCTTATGTTATTAGTGGCTTAGAAAGATGCAACGAAAACGGAATTAGTACTGGTTGTATTACATGTAATGCAGGTAGCCCGTTAGCAAAAACAGCTCAGTTTCCTATTGAAGTGGTGGTTGGGCCTGAATTTGTTACAGGTAGTAGCAGAATGAAAGCTGGTACGGCTCAAAAGTTAATCCTTAACATGATTTCTACAACAGCTATGATTCAATTAGGAAAAGTGAAAGGAAACAAAATGGTCGATATGCAACTGAGTAACGATAAATTAGTGGACAGAGGTATAAAAATGATCATGGACGAAATTCCTGTAGATTATAAGCAAGCTGGAGAATTATTAAAACAATATGGCAGCGTTCGAAATGCTGTTGACAACTATAAATAAAAAACAGAAACAATGAAAAAAATACTTTTACTATTAAGTTTATCCATCACAAGTTTGGTTTTTTCGCAACAAATTGAGTTAAGAGACAAAAAGTTTTATATTGATGGTGAGCACATTTATAAACATAAAATTACAGAAACCTTAGCTGCAAACCCAGAAGCACTACAACTTTATAAAAAGTCGAAACGCAAAGAATCTATTGGAGGTTTACTTCTTGGTGCTGGTGCTGGATTGATCATTGGTGATGTTGTTAAGGGCTTAGTTTCTGATGTTGATTATCCTTCTGGTTTTACTTATGTGGGTGCAGGATTAATTGCGGTTTCTATTCCTATACTTTCTGGACGTACAAAAATTTTAAACAAAAGTATTGATACTTATAATGATAGTGTTAAAGGAAATAGTCCAACATTGGGTTATAATTTTGATCTGAAAGTGATTACCAACCAGAATGGTATTGGTTTCAATATGACTTTCTAACATTGAGAAAGAAAATAAAATATAGTAACAATAGCGTAACAGTAGTAATTACTTTCATTACAGTATTCTTTGTTTGTTGTTATTTTTTATTTTCTAACAAAACATTTAAATATTGCGATACTGAAAATTATCTGTTAGGCATTCATGATTCGTTACCAAGTATTTCAATTAATTACAATCAGTTTCGCAATGAGTTATTGGAGGAAATTTCTATAAAGTTAAAAAAAGAAACTTGTTGTGAAATTAATGAGTTTCAATTGCAACTAGAAAACAATGAGACAATAAATGTGAAACTTCATAATGAATGTGAAAGTTGTCAAGTATATATTAATGATCGATTTTATTATCGTATTTTATTGACCAAAGACAATCAATTGCTCTTTCAAGATAGGCCAATCGCTTTAGACTCATTGTCTTTAAATATTTATGATTGTTTAAAAAATGAAGATTTAATTGACAGCGTAAATTTTATGTTTTATTGGGACAAACCCAGTCAAAAAAAAGCTATTGAAAAAGTGTTTTTAAACATCAAAAAAGGGTACCAATTGTATTATGAAGAAGTTGGGCAACAAAGATTTGGCAAATCATTGTGCAAACTTAGCAAAACTGAATTCAAAGCAATAAAAAGAGAGCGATCTAACATATATCTTGGCGTAGGTGAAAGAAAATCTCTACCTCCTCCACCAAAAAACAATTAAAAAAATGGCAACTAATCGGAAAATATTAGCCAAAGGCATTAAATACTTATCTGCATGTTTACCTTTATTATTTATAGGTCCAATTGTTATTAATAGTTCCTTTAAAAATGAAGAGAGTCCTTTATTTTTATACATTTTAATTTTAGGAATCCTTATTTGCGGTTTTGCTATTTTTCTTGGTTTTAAAGGTTTAAATACAATTATGAAAAGTTTATTCGATGGAAATAAATAACATTTACTTAGCAAGTGTAAAAAAGCAAATGCTTTATTACAAAACTATTGCCGAAAAAGCGATGGATCAATTAGATGAAAATCAATTATTTACTACTGTAAATGAAGATACGAATTCGATAGCTACTATCATAAAGCACATGCATGGCAATATGCTTTCTCGTTGGACTGATTTTCTTACTACAGACGGAGAAAAAGAATGGAGAAAAAGAGATGCTGAATTTGACAATCCTGATAATTCTAAGACAGAATTATTACAGCTTTGGAACGAAGGTTGGGATTGCTTTTTTAAGGCTATAAATGCACTACAACCTGAAGATTTGTCTAAAATCATTTACATTAGAAATGAAGGACAAACGGCTTTAGACGCTATCAATAGACAACTAGCCCATTACCCTTATCATATTGGACAAATAGTGTTTTATGCAAAAATGCTGAAGCAAAGTGACTGGAACAGTTTGTCTATTCCTAAAAACAAATCGAATGATTATAATGCTGATAAATTTTCGAAAGAAAAAAGTGTAAAGCATTTTACTGATGATGAATTAAAAAAATTACAATAGCCCAGATAGTAGCGGCATCCTTTTTTTGCGAGAAACGATATGGTCTTATTTAGATTGTTTTGTTCTTCGCAAAAACAGATAGAGCGAATAGCTGGAATAGCTCCTTAAAAAAATAAAAATATGAGTAAAAAAATAGTTCTCCTTCTTCCTTTTGTTTTAGCCTCATGCTATAACCAAAAACGTAATTGTAAGGATTTTAAAACAGGTTCTTTTGAATTTACTCAAGAAATAGAGGGTAAAAATGAGACTTCTTATTTTGAAAGAAACGATTCATTGCAAATTGAAACTTTTAGAGGGCAAACAGATACCCTTGCTATTCGTTGGATTAATGATTGTGAATATATTGGCAAAAACATTCGTCCGAAGAACATGGCTGAAAAAAAATCGGTACATATTAAAATACTCACAACTAACGAGGAAGGCTATACTTTTGAATATTCTTATGTTGGTGAGTCAAAAAAACAACGTGGTTTTGTAACAAAAAAGCAATAACTTACGTTTAATTACCGTATTTTAAAAATATAAAAAACTAATTAACTTATAGTAACACTATGGAAATTTTAACAAATCCAGATGCTTGGATTGCACTTTTAACCCTTACTTTTTTAGAAATTATCCTTGGAATTGATAACATTGTATTTTTGTCTATCGTTTCTGGAAAATTGAAAGAAGAAGACCAACCAAAAGCGAGACGTATTGGTTTATTATTAGCAATGGTTTTTCGTATTATTCTTCTTTTTGGGATTACTTGGGTAATGAGTTTAAAAGAATCGTTCTATGATTTTGATTTAGGCTTTTTTACAGGTGGAATTTCTGGACAGAGTTTAATTATTTTTGCTGGTGGTTTGTTTTTACTATACAAATCGGTTTCTGAAATTCACCATAAATTGGAAGGTGAAGAAGAAAGTACTTCGGGAAAAGCGAGTAATCAATTATCGTCTGCGATTATACAGATTGCACTTTTAAATATTGTGTTCTCTTTTGATAGTATTTTAACCGCTATTGGTTTAGTTAGTTCTGCAGAACCACCTGCTGGTTTCGGTCCTGCTGGTGCAATTGAAATTATGATTATGGCAATTATTATTTCTATCATTGTAATGCTTGTTTTTGCTGGACCTGTTAGTAAGTTTGTTAATGAACATCCTACTATTCAAATCTTAGGTTTGTCTTTCTTAATACTTATTGGTGTGATGCTTTTAGCAGAAGGTTCTCACTTAGCACATTTCTCATTTAATGGTAACGAAGTGCATAGTATTCCTAAAGGATATCTTTATTTTGCAATTTTCTTCTCTCTGTTTGTAGAATTTTTAAATTTAAAAATGAAGAAAAACAGAAAGCCTATACAATTGAAGAACAATACTATTATGGATGATAAATTAACAGATATTGATATTTTAGATTAATCAGAATCAAGAATAAAATATATAAAATTTAAAAATGGGCTGTCTAAATTAGACAGCCCATTTTATTTTAATACCTATCGGTTAAGGTCTTTAAAAAAAGTACTAAATCTTCTTTTTCTTTGACCGTTAAGTTTAGTTTATCTGGAGGCAAGGTTTGGTATTCTAGATCAAAACCTAAACCAGTTGCTCCTCCTTTATTATAAAAATCTACTATTTCTTCTAATGTTGTGTACACACCGTTATGCATATAAGGAGCCGTTTTTTCTATATTACGAACGGTTGGTGTTTTAAAGAAAAACTTACGCTCTTTTGTACTATATACGCCATAACGTCCTAAGTCATAGTCTATTTCTGCATTGATTGTGTCTTTTGTTTTTGGCACACCAATTAACTCTATTTCTGATTCTTTAAATTGTGTTGGCACTAATCCATTAAATAATGGAGCAAAATGGCAAGTGGCACATTTTCCTTTTCCCATGAAAAGATTGAATCCATTAATTTCTTTTTTAGTTAACGTTTTTTCTTTTCCTTGCATATTCAAATCGAATTTAGAATTGAAAGGTGTTAAAGACATAATATAGGAAGCAATTGCATTTCTAATTAAATAATTATCAATATCTTTTGCGTATACTTTTTTAAAAGCTTCTTTATATTCTTTCTTTTCGATAACACGTTTTTCTAAATCATTCAACGATAAATGAAACTCATTTGGATTGTTTACCACATCTATAACTTGTCCTTCTAAACTTCCTGTTCGTCTATCGTGAAAAAATCCTTTTTGTAAAGCTGCATAAAATAAAGTTGGTGAATTTCTGGTGGTTCCTGGCGATTTTGCAACTCCATCTGTAAAATAGAGTTCTTTTTTATGACAAGTTGCACAACTAATTGTTTTCTCTTTTGATAGTGATGTGTCTTCAAATAATAATTTTCCGAGCGCAACCTTATCGTCTTCAATTGGATTTCCTTTTTGATCGGTGAAGTAATTTATATTGAATGTTTCATTAGAAAACAATGAAGTTACATCATAGTTTATAGCTTGTTTAAAAGGAAATTCAACTTTCCAATCGGTTACAGTTTCATTCCAAAGGGATAAACTTTTATGTGTGTGCTCTTTTATAAAAATATATCTATTAAACTCGTTGAACTTGGTTTGATTTAGAAAATTAATACTTTCATCTATCTCTTTTTTCCACGTTTCAAATAGTTTTTTGTTTGAAAATTCTGCTTCAAAAATTGAAATGATTGTGTTTAAACTTTCATATACTGTCTGACTTTCTTGCAATGAATTTTCCAATACTGGTGAATCAAAACCTGTAATTCCTGTTAAAGCTATTCTATTTATTGCATCCCTAAGAATCCAAAGAATATGATGTTTCTTCAAAAACTCTAAAGTTTGATTTTTATGTAGAAATGTTAATCTTATTTGTGTTTTTTCAACATTTTTTTTCAAAGCTAAAGTATCAACAACCTCATCAAAAAGGATTTCTTCAATTACCTGAAAACCTGTCGGTTCATTTATTTTAATGTCTGTAAAATCTTCTTCTTCGACTTTTAAAATATTTGGTTGATTTAAATATCCGTAATTTTCCGAATCTACAAAGGCTAAAATAGGTTCACATTTCTTGAATGCTTTTCTGGCTTTCAAATAGCATTTTTTCTTTTCTTCAATACTATTTGCCTTGTTTAGATCTTCTAAGGAAACAGCCGCTTCTACTAATGTTTCTTTAAAGTAAATTTCTAATTTTTCAAAAGATGAAATTTCTTTGTAAGCTTCTTTATTAGTACAACTCATTAAAAAAACCAAAAGACTATACATAAATATAGTCTTTAAGGTATTATTATTCAATATTTTATTCATTTTATCTTTCTAATCCTTTTATTAGATATAATTGACTTCCTTCATTACTTGCAGGTGTAGCATTTGCATTTGGATCAGTGAACGCTGCATCACTCCAACCGTGATTTTGTGTACAAATTAAAAAGCTTCCTTCTACTCCTATTATATCTGAAACATCTATCATTCCTGTTAATTCCCACATATCTGAAGCTGAACCTATACCTGCTGCTTCTGCTGCTACTTGATCACACTCTAAAACAACTTTTAATGCTCCAGTATTTAAATTATATTGGTATAAATATGAAAAGTGTGTTTTATCTGCTGTATCAGGATATCCGTTAGGATCTTCTTGAATGTAGGCATAATCTTTTGTTACAACTATATTATCTGGGCTATGAAATTGTTTTGCAACTCCTGATAATTTATCGCCATCTAATACACAAGTTATTGTTGCTAAAGTTGGATTTACAGCATCTAGAACTACTTTGTAAATTCTACCATAAAACGTCCCTTTTCCTGTTAAAGCAGTTTTCTTTCTACCCGTAACTGCAAAATAAATTTCTCTATTTGCACTTCCAGAACCTTTTCTATAATCGATATCTTCAACTCTAGAGAATCCCATGATTCCTTTGTCTCTCGATTCTTGCTCTAACTCATTTAAAGTTTTTTCTGTGTATTCTACAAATTCTGCTTGATAGGTTGATCCTTCATTCATATCCATTTCAAAATCGATTCCAGCAGTTGTTACTTTTAATCCATAAAGCTTTCCTCCTGCTAGATCTCCTCTATTTGCAACATACATAGCTAACTGACCAGAAGGTGTTGTGTTATCTCCTGTATCGTCTCCAATAAAAGCGACTGTTTTAGTTGGATAGGCATCTTTACCTATTACTACTGCGTTTTCTGTAGACCATTGCCCAAATGCAGGTAACATTGTAGCTAATTCTGCATCGTTAGAATTTTTAAAAGGATCTGTAGCAAAAACTCCTTTTGAAGCTCCTCCCCATTCTCCTCCTGATAAAAACAAAGGTCCAAAACCATGTTCTTCTGGAGTTATTAATGAACCCGAACATTGTGCTGTGCTTGCTGTTGCCGCTGCATTTAAAATATACTCTCCTTTTACTGGTTTAAAAGTTTTATCGAATGAAATTCTAGCGATAGAATAATCTGCTTCAATATTATTAATTAATGAGAAAGTACCATCGTTATTTTTCATTAACCCCATTCCATCTGCCATAGACCCATATACAAAGTTTGGAGATTGTAATAACTGATCTTCTGAACTTAATAATGAATAGATTTCTAAATTTTCAAAACCAGCTTTTTTGTTTAAGAAAGCGGGTGTTGATGAATGATTTTTTAATGCAACTTGTTCTTCAGTAGTTGTACTTGAGTCATCGTCTTGATTACAAGAAATAACCATTGCTGACATGGTAAATAATAATAAAGTCCTAAAATTTGTCTTCATAGTATGTAATTGGTTGTGTTTTTTAATACCCCAAAACTACTCTCCATGTGTAACCAAATAGTAAATTACATATTACCTTTATACTGTTTCTGTTTTAACAAAAAGTTACTATCTTAAGTTTTTATTAACTCAATGTGAGTTTTACATTTATTCGCTACTAATTTAGATTCTGACCAAAATTAATTTCCTAATTCTTCTCTTTTTAATATTTCCAATAAAGACCTATTTAAAATGTAGCATATTCATACTGTTTTTTAAAATTAAATGAAATTATATCTTTACTGTTCGTAATCGCAATGCATTTACGATTACAGAAACCGAACTAAAGCTCATAGCTAGTGCTGCAATCATAGGTGACAATAACAGTCCAAAGAAAGGAAACAAAACACCTGCTGCAACAGGAACACCAACAGAATTATAAATGAAGGCAAAAAATAGATTCTGCTTGATATTTTTCATTACAGCATGACTCAAATTCTTAGCTTTTACAATTCCTTGTAAATCTCCTTTTACTAAAGTAATTTTAGCACTTTCAATAGCCGCATCAGTGCCTGTTCCCATTGCTATTCCAATATCCGATTGTGCTAATGCAGGTGCGTCATTAATTCCGTCACCAGCCATCGCAACTATTTTACCTTTAGTTTGTAGCGCTTTAATATATTCTAATTTATCTTGTGGCAAACAACTTGCTTTAAAATCGGTTAAGTTTAGTTCAGAAGCTACTGCTTTTGCTGTGTTTTCATTATCACCCGTTAGCATAATGACTTGAACTCCCTGACGCTTTAACTCGTTAATAGCTTCTAAACTAGATTTTTTTATCGCATCTGTAATTGTGATATAACCTACTACTTTTTTGTCGATAGCAATATAAGAAACCGTTTTTCCTAACTTTTGTTCTGCAATTACTTCTTGTTCTATATCTGAAAAATCCTGAATTCCTTCTTGTTCTAATAATTTCTTATTTCCTAAACTTACTTTTAAATTGTCAATATATCCTATAACTCCTTTTCCTGTTACAGAATCAAAGTTATCAACTTTATAAAATTCAGTATTTTTAGATTTTGCAAAAGTAACTACTGCCGTTGCTAATGGATGTTCGCTATTTTGATTTAGAGATGCTATTTTTCCTAAAACTATATTTTCATCTACATCTTTTACTACGATTTTTTCAACTGACGGTTTTCCTTCGGTTAAAGTTCCTGTTTTATCCGTAATTAAAACATCTATTTTATCCATTTTTTCAAGGACTTCCGCATTCTTAATTAACACACCTGATTTTGCTCCTTTACCAACTCCAACCATAACTGACATTGGTGTAGCTAAACCTAGAGCACATGGACAAGCAATAATTAATACAGCAATAGCATTTATAAAACCGTAAACTAACTTGGGTTCTGGTCCAAAAATCCACCAAACAAAAAATGTAATTACAGAAATGAATACTACTATTGGTACAAAATATTTAGAAATTTTATCTACTAAATTTTGAATTGGTGCACGAGAACGACTAGCATCTGAAACCATTTGAACTATTTGAGATAATAAAGTTTCTGAACCTACTTTTTCAGCTAGCATTAAAAAAGATTTTGTTCCGTTGATTGTTCCAGAACTTACTTTATCGGCTGTTTTTTTATCAACAGGAATAGGTTCTCCAGTAATCATCGATTCATCTATAGTACTATTACCTTTTGTAATAATTCCATCTACAGGTATTTTTTCACCTGGTTTAACACGAATAATATCTCCTTTATTAATATCATGAATGGAAATTACTTTTTCTTCGCCATCAATTACTAATGTAGCTTCAGTTGGTGCTAATTTCAATAGCTCTTTAATAGCTCCACTAGTTCTACTGTGTGCTTTAGCTTCTAACAGTTGTCCTAATAAAACCAATGTTAAAACTACAGCTGTAGCTTCAAAATACAAATGAACGGTACCTTCGGAAGTTTTGAATTCGTCTGGAAAAACAAATGGAAATAATAATCCAATGATACTAAAAACAAAAGCAACTCCTGTTCCAATACCAATTAAAGTAAACATGTTTAAATTCCAATTTACAATTGATTTCCAAGCTCTTTCAAAAAACATCCAACAAGCATAAAAAACAACTGGAATAGTTAATATAAATTGAATCCAATTCCAATATTGCAAATCCATTAGTTTATATAACGGATTGTTTGGTAACATATCAGACATGGTAATAACAAAAACAGGAATACTGAATAGTAGGGCAATTTTCATTTTATGCCATAGCTTTTGATACGTTATATCTTCTTCAGATTCGGTTGGTTCCATTGGCACTAAATCCATTCCACATTTTGGGCAACTTCCAGGTTTGTCTTGAACAACTTCTGGATGCATTGGACAAGTGTATTGTGTATTTTGAACTAATGTTGGTTGTTGCACTAAATCCATTCCACAAACAGGACAGTCACCTGCCTTATCATATACTTTATCGCCTTCACAATGCATTGGGCAATAATACTTTCCAGCAGGATGGTTTTGTTTTTGATGAATGGGATTATGAGACTTACTGTTAGTTGTACAACAACTTGATTTTTCTTCTCCTTTGGGATTGGAATTGGGTAATGAAATTTGATATTTACTGTCTTTTCCTCCTAATGATTCTTGTAAAACTGAAAGTTCTACATGTTTTGACATTTCAATTATTGCTTCGCTATTTTCTTTCGAAACTTTTACATGTGTAATGTTTTTTGTCTTCGCTAAGTCTGTTTGTACTTTATTTTCACAACCAGAACAAGTCATTCCTTTTATGTGATATGTATGTGTCATAATAATCTGATTTTGATACTACAAATTTCGGAAATAAAATACCTAACGGTTTACACAATTATGGATAGCTTTTGCAAAATTTATAATTGATCGAGTTGAATTCTTTTATTTCCTTTCAGTTTTTTAAAGTAAGAAGGCGAAAAACCAGTTACTTTTTTAAACTGATTACTTAAATGTGCACTACTGCTATAATGTAATAAATTTGCAATTTCAGAAAGAGTTAGTTCGTTATAAACTATTAGTTCTTTTACTTTTTCGACTTTTAGATTAATTAAATATTTTTCAATACTAATACCTTCTACTTCAGAAAATAAATTACTGAGTTTACTATAATCTTGATGTAATTTTTTTTTAAGATAATCTGAAATCGTTATTCTTATATCGTTATTCTTATTTTGAATTAAATCAATGAGAATATTTTTAATTTTTTCAATTGTTTTACTATTGGCATCGTCTAAAATTTCAAATCCTAAAACTTCAAGCTGTTTGGAAATTTCTATTTTATCATCTTGAGGTAATTCGTTTTGGAGGTTAACTTCACCTAACTCAACAGATAGATAGTTAAGTCCGAATTTTTCCAACTCAGACTTAACTACTAAAATACATCGGCTACAAACCATATTTTTGATGTATAACTTTATCATAGATTTATTCTTTTTCTACAACAACTAAATCCATTCCACATTTTGGACATTCTCCAGCTTTATCATACGTTTTGTCTCCTTCACATTTCATTGGGCAATAATACACTGAAGCTGTTTCTTCCGTTTTAGAATGGTGATGTCCATCATGTGAATCCATTTGCATTGTTTCCTGCTCTTTGTTTTCTTTACAAGAAATTATTACACTTATTAAAGTTACTACTAAAATTCCGATTACTTTTTTCATTCTTTATTATTTAATATTTTTAATTGTTTCTTTTACTTCACCACATTTTAACATGGATATACCAAAATAAGGATTAACTACTTTATTTTCTTTACTTAACCAATTTGCACCTTTATCACTGTTTGCCATAGGGCAAAATTGAACATAAACAGTTTCATTTAAAGGATTAAATGCTTTTGTCATAGCTATCATTACATTAGACATTGGTTCAAAAGACATTCTTAATTCTTTAATGTTCTTTACATGTGTAGTATGAAGTGCCTGTTTTTTCAGCTCTGTTTGATAATTCATCCATGCGTTATGAGATTCCTTTTTAAATAGGCTCATGTTTATTTTATTCAAAGATTTTTCAAATGCTAAAAGTGCTTTTTTAGCGGAATTAAAATCATCTTTTGTTAAGGCATCTTTAAATTCAAAATAATTTAGATATAAGGGTTGTAAGCTTTTCCTAGCTTCATTACTAATAGTGGTTTTATCTTCTTTTAACACTACTTTTTTATCATCACTCATTACCATTGTTGCATCTCCATGATTATGACCTGTGCTTACTCTGCCACCATCAATATTCATCATGCTTGGTTTTCCTGCTAATTGTGCAGCAGCATCTACATTAAAAGTACCATTAGCTACTATTTCTTCACCAATTTCTAAACCTTCTTCAATTATGTAATCATTCCCTAAAAGTGGTCCTAATGTAACTTCGCGCAATTTGAATGTTATTCCTTTATCCGTTTCATTTTTAATATACACAATGGAGCGTTTTCCTGTCCACATCACAGCCGATTTAGGAACACTTAATGTTGCTTTATTTCCACCTATTTTAGTTTTTAAAGTACCTGACACAAACATCTCTGGCTTGAATTTTAGCCCAACGTTAGCTACCTCAACTCTTGCCTTTGCAATTCGTGTTATTGGATTTATAAATGGGTCAATAAATGCAATTGTTCCTGAAAATGTTTCTCCTGGAAAAGAGGCAACAGTATAGTTTATTTTATCGCCTTTTTTAACCCAACTCATATCTGATTCGTAAATTTCAAAAAGTACCCAAACTGTTGATAAATCTGCAACATCATATAATGTTTGTCCTTTTTGAAGATAATCACCTAATTCCACATTTTTCTTAATAATGTATCCTGAAACATCAGCATAAATAGGAAATCTATCTTGTGTTTTCCCTGAAGAAATAATAGTATTAATAGTAGCATCCGAAACTTTCCAGTTTTTTAATTTCATTTTTACCGATTCGAATAATTGTGGTTGAATATCTTTTACACTATAAGCTTCAAGAAGCTCTTGTTGTGCACTCGCTAAATCTGGAGAATATATATAAGCAACCACTTGCCCTTTTTTTACATATTCACCAACAAAAGAAACCTGAATTTTTTCAATACGACCAGGTATGTGCGAAGATTGACTATAAACTGTTTTCTCATTTACTTCAATTTTCCCGTTGAGTGAAATATCTTTTACACCATCAGTATTCCCAACTTTATAAGTGGAGATTCCAGCAATAATCATAGCTGATTCAGACATACTAATTGCATCGGGATCAATACTGTCATCTCCAGATTCCAATGGAATTAAATCCATTCCACAGATAGGACAATCTCCTGGTTCTGGTTGTCTAATTTGTGGGTGCATGGAACACGTCCAAACTTCTGTTTTTGAAGTGACTTCTGTTTTTTCTTCTTCTTTAGAGTCTCCTCCAAAAAACAATGCGCCTAATAGAATACCTACAACTAATGTAAGTCCTAGTAATATTTTAGTTTTTTTATCTATGTTCATGATTAAAATTGTTTTGCTGTTAAATAATCCAATTCAGCTAATTTTATATAAAAAGTACTAGTGCTTGACAATTGCATTTTTTGATACTTTAAAAGTTCTTGTTGCATGCGTAATACTTCTTCAAAGTCCTTATTTGCATTACTGTAATAGGCAAATAATAGATTCAAACTTTTGGAGAGTGTTAGTACTTGACCTTCATATAATTTTAACAAATCACGCTCTTTCTCCAATTCAAAAACAAGTTTATAGTATGTACCGTTTAATTTGTTTTCATACGCTTCTTTTTGAAAAGAATAACTCTCTTGCATTAGTTTTGCTTCTTTCGTTGCTGCATTGTATTTTTTTCTGAAAATTGGCAAACTAACAGAAACCATTGGCATGATAATATCTTTACCCGAATCTGGGAAGTTATTCATTCCTTTCCCTACTAAAACATAATCTAAACCAAGACCTAATTTAGGTAAACCTTGTTTTCTGGCAACTTCAGTGGCAACTTCTGAAGCTTGTTTTTTTAATTCCAATTCTTGTAATATTGGATTAGAGGCTATTGAATCTTTGCGGTATTCGATTGGTAATTCCATAATTTGCAAATCTTTAGAAATAACAATTTTTTCATTGTACTTTCTATTTAGAATACTATTCAACCAAGATGTTAATGCGGGTTCTTTTTTAGTTAAAATTTCTAAATTAGCTTGGGCATCTTTTAACATGATATCTACACGCAAAACATCAACTAAACTTCCTTTACCGTTTTCAAATTTTGAAGTGGCAATATTTTTGTATGATTCTAGAATTTTGATATTTTCTTGTTCAATGTCTTTTAATTTTAGTAGCTCATACAAAGGGTAATAAACCGTAGCAACTTGAGAATACAATTGATTTTTAGCATTTAAAAATGCTTGATATTTGCTTTCAGCCATTAGGGTTGTAGCATTTTTTTGAGCCTTTAAAGTACCAAACCAAGGAAACATTTGCGAAAGCGAAAATCGCATGTTTTGAGGCCCAAGCCTTGTTTCTACTGGTGAAATAAAATAACCCATAGAAAGATTAGGATCTGGTAAAGAACTCACTTGTGGTATTTTTTGCATGGCTGCTTCAAACTCCTTATACTTCGCTTTTAATTCCGGATTATTTTCCGCAGCAATAGTATAATAGTCGTTTATAGATTGCCCTTCAACATTATAAGCAAAAAATAGAATTGATAGTATTAGTATTTTACGCATTTCTTTTTTCTTTATTTTTAATTACTGTTTCTCTCCAATATGCTTGTAAAACAGGCACAATAAACATGGTCATAATTTGAATGGTCATTCCTCCAAAAGTTGGTATAGCCATTGGAATCATAATGTCTGAACCTTTTCCTGTTGAGGTTAAAACGGGAAGTAATGCAATGATTGTTGTAGCTGTTGTCATAACTGCTGGTCTCACTCTCATTTTTCCAGCTTCAACTACAGCATCACGAACTTCAGATACCGTTTGTGGGTCTTTTTCTTTAAAAACTTGATGAATGTAAGAACCCATAATTACCCCATCATCGGTTGCGATTCCAAACAAGGCAATGAAACCTACCCAAACTGCTACACTTAAATTAATAGAATGCATTTTAAATAAGTCCCGCATATTTACTCCGGAAACAGCAAAATTCATAAACCAGTCTTGTCCGTATAACCAAAGCATTATAAATCCACCTGCAAAAGCAACAAATACACCAGAGAAATGGATTGATGATGCAATAACAGTTTTGAATTGGAAGTAGAGTAACAAAAAGATTACTACTAAACATATAGGAATTACAATTGAAAGCCTTTTCATGGCTCTAATTTGATTTTCATAACTTCCTGAAAATTTGTAATTAACCCCTTGTGGAACTATTAATTCGCCCGAATCAATTTTGGTTTGAATAGCTTTTTGTGCATCATTCACTACATCGACCTCAGCATAATTATCATTTTTATCAAAAAGTACAAAACCAACCAAAAAAGTATCCTCACTCTTAATTGCTTGAGGTCCTTTTTTGTATTCAAACTGAACCAATTGCCCTAGCGGGATTTGTGCCCCTGTAGGTGTAGCAACTAATATTTTACTTAGTGCTTCAGGGCTATCTCGTAATTCTCGAGGATAACGAACACGTATTGGATATCGTTCTCTACCTTCAACCGTTGAAGAAATTTTCATTCCTCCAATTGCTGTTTCTATTGTTTGTTGGATATATTCTACATTTAAGCCAAATCGAGAAATCTTTTCTCTGTCAATGTTTAAATGTAAATAAGGTTTCCCTACAATTCTATCTGCAAAAACAGCTTCTTTTTTAACGGAAGGTACTTCTTTAATAATGGCTTCCAATTCTAAACCGAATTCTTCAATTGTTTTTAAATCGGGTCCAAAAACTTTTATTCCCATTGGTGCTCGCATTCCTGTTTGAAGCATCACTAACCGTGTTTCTATAGGCTGTAATTTTGGAGCAGAAGTAACTCCTGGTATTTTTGAAGCTTTTACAATTTCGTTCCAAATATCATCAGGTGATTGAATTATATCTCGCCAATTTCTATAGAAAGTACCATCATCATCTGGAATAAGATTCTTAATAGAAATGGCTTGTTTTAAAGCATCATCGTGTGTAATACTATCACCGGATTTAGTAATAAAACGACCCTTTTTATCCGTCTTAAATCGCATACGATGCCCATCAGCATCTAAGATGAATTCTGGTTTATAATTGATAATATTTTCATACATAGAAATAGGAGCAGGATCTAAAGCACTTTCTACACGACCTAATTTACCAACAGCCATATCGACTTCGGGAATATGATTTAGAATCATATCGAGTTGCCCAACTACTTTTCTATTTTGTTCTACACCAGCATGAGGCATAGATGTTGGCATTAACAAATAACTTCCTTCGTTAAGCGTTGGCATAAATTCGGAACCTATTCCTGGGAAAGTGTGTGATGGAACAGACCAAACTTTAGAATTTCTAATATTAAAACCTAATTTATCAAACCCTTTTGCCACAATTCCAAAAGTACTATCAAAACCTATCCATACTAAAACGCCAAAAAACAATGTCATTATTGGTAATAACATGAATTTACCTTTGTTTTCTAAACACCAACGCAGTACTCTTTCATAAGAACTGACTATATATAAAAGTGCACCTATTATTATTCCTAACAGAAAAATCACAAAAAGATAATTACCTATCACACTTATTTGTGGGCCTAAAGGCATCCATTCTTCTGTTAAGAAAAAAGAAACAATGAATACAACTATAACTAAGTTGAAATGCTTTGTATAAGGTTGGAATTTTTCAGGAATTTTATGATTAAACAAGTCATATAGTCCCATTAAGACTAATCCTAAAGGAAGCCAAATTTTAAAATAAATACTTAATATTATACCACCAGAAATAAATACATACGACCAAAAACGTTTTACTCTTTTTTTATCGAAATCAATTCCTAATAAATAGTTAGCTAAAGAAGGAAGTACTACAATTCCTAATACAAAAGCTCCTAACAGTGCAAAAGTCTTTGTGAATGCTAAAGGTCTAAATAATTTACCTTCAGCAGATTCCATCGCGAAAACAGGAATAAAACTAACAACCGTTGTTGCTAAAGCTGTAGTTATTGCAGAAGCAACTTCAGTAGTTCCTTCATAAATTACTTGCATTAATTGTTTTCCTTTTACTCCTTTATTCTTGGGCATTTCGAGATGTCGAATAATATTTTCGACAAAGACGACTCCAACATCTACCATGACACCAATAGCAATAGCAATACCGGATAGCGCAACAACATTCGCGTCTACCCCAGAATAACGCATGACAATAAAAGTCATTAATACACCAACTGGTAATAAACTGGAGATAATTAAAGATGCTCTTAAATTAAAAACTAAAAGTAAAACAACAATTATACTAATTAAAACTTCATGAGAAAGCGCTGTTTCTAATGTACCTATTGTTTCTTGAATCAATTCTGTACGATCGTAAAAAGGAATAATAGTTAATTGACTAACTACTCCATTAGCTAATGTCTTTTTTGGTAAACCAGATGCAATTTCACTGATTTTAGATTTTACTCCATTAATTACTTCTAATGGATTAGAACCATAACGAGCAATAACAACACCTCCAACAGCTTCAGCTCCACCTTTATCTAAAATCCCTCTTCTAGTTGACGGTCCTAAACTAACAACAGCAATATCTTTTACTCGAATTGGCACATTATCTTTTACTGCCACAACAGCGAGTTCAATGTCTTCTACTTTTTTTACATAACCTAAACCTCTAACTAAATATTCGGCTTGGTTGATTTCAATTGTTTTTGCACCAACATCTTTATTTGATTTTTGCACTGCAGTCATTACTTGCATCAAACTAATATTGTAAGCTTTTAATGCATCTGGATTGACATCAATTTGGTATTCTTTAACAAAGCCTCCAATAGATGCTACTTCTGAAACTCCTTTAACAGCGTTTAAGCCATATTTAATATAGAAATCTTGTGCAGTTCTTATTTCTTGTAAATCCCATCCACCAGTTGGGTTGCCATCTTTATCTCTACCTTCAACTGTGTACCAATATACTTGCCCTAAAGCGGTTGCATCTGGACCAAGTGATGGTTTTACATTTTCAGGTAATAAACTGTTAGGTAATGAGTTTAATTTTTCAAGTATTCTGGATCTAGACCAGTAAAATTCAATATCATCATCGAAGATTATGTAAATACTTGAAAAACCAAAAATGGAATTACTTCTAATCGATTTTACACCTGGAATACCTAATAAATAAGTAGTTAATGGATAAGAAATTTGGTCTTCAATATCCTGTGGCGATCTACCTTGCCATTGAGTAAAAACAATTTGTTGATTTTCTCCAATATCTGGAATAGCATCAACCCCAACTGAATCAGAAGGAAGGAATGGTATTTTCCAATTAAACGGAGCTGCGGAAATACCCCATAAAATTAGAACCATAAGAATAAGAACGGTTACTAATCTATTTTCTAGGAAATATTTTATTATTTTATTTAACATCTGGATATAAAATTTATAACCATTGAAATACTATTTACCAAAGATTTTGATAAGCAATTTTTCAATATTCCCCTAAAGTTATTTCACTTTAGAGGAAAAGGTTAATTACAACTTATTAAAGCACAATTACTCACGGTCATACTGACAACATCCTGGAAGGTTATCGTAATCCTCATCTTTTGCTTTTACAAGTTCTGAATCATATCCAGCTTTAGCTATACGCTTTGCTATTTCTTCTTTATTTGTTTTAGATTCATCATAAGTTACTATTAATATTTTAGTTTCTTTGTTCCATACTACTGTAGCAATATCTTTGATGTTTCCTGCTTTTTCTATCGTTTTTTTACACATTCCACAATTCCCTGAAACTTTCACTTCCTCAGTTTTTGTGTTTTTTGTTTGTGCGTTTATCGTTGTTGATAACAATACAGTGATTGCTATCAATATTTTTAATAATGATTTTTTCATTTTATATGATTTTAGTATTCAAAAAGTTTTTTTTGAATAAATTCTTGGAATAAATTTAAATTGAATAACATAATAAATGAATTAAATAAGCATGTTAAACATGATAATTTAAGATTCAAAAAACTGTTATAAAAAAATAGTAAATGCTATAAATTTGACATAAGTACGGCTGTCAAATTTTAAATTTAGCTTATTTTAGGGATAAGCCATATAGAAAGAAAACCATCTGAAAGTAAGTTTTCAGCATGGTAAAATTTTGGTTTACTTGTGTTAAAATCAAAATTATTATTAGTGAATTCTATTTCATTGTAAATAAATAAACTAGAACCAACAGAAGCTGTGGCTGTACAATTTGAATTACCACATTTACCGTTGCAAGAATTATCATCATCGTTTGTAGATGTAGAATCACAACAAGATTTGGATTCTTTTTTATTTGATAATTTACCCTTACAACATACCTTTTCTGTTTCCACATTTTTCTTGAGACACGCATACCCTATACTTGGTATTGTAAACATACCAAGTATAAAGAGTAAGGTTATTATGTGTATCTTTTTATTCATCTATGTAACAAATGTAAAAAAAACATTTAACAAGATTGTTAATATAATGATAATTAATCTAAACTTAAGGTTATTTGACCGTCATCATCTAGTTCAGTATTAATGCTTTCAGAGATATTATTTTCATCTTTCACTTCCATTTTTTCTGGCTCTGGTTCAACAGGTTCTTCAAATGGTAACGGTTCTAATAAATTAACTTGTTTTACTTTGTCTGTCGTTAATTGGTTTCCTAAAGCTTTTATACCTTTCACTGCAATAAATTCTTCTAAATTTACTTCTAGAGTTTCTTTTTGCACTCCTTTCACTTTTGAAAAAATGACTTCAGCCATTGGTCGCCAATCTGTAGAAACAATTTCTAACTGCGATTTTTCGTGTTCTGTAATAAAAGTTTCTTCTCTACTTTCGTTTTCAACAAGGAATCGTTTCAAATAATAGCGTTCTTTTTCTCCATCATAATATATTGCAGAAATTGGTTTTGTTGGTTTCCATTTCTCCAATACAATCATATCTGAATCAAAATGCGTTGTTAATTCTGGAATTATCGTTTTTAATTTCCCTGATTGATTGATTATTAATAATCTATCGTTTGGCTTAAATTCTCCTAATAATTCTCCTCTTCCGTCTGTATTTAATCGTTGAACTGTATCATCAAACCAAATTTTACGTGGACGAAGTGTTGAAATTCCTTTTTCTTTCAACTCGATTTTCTTAATAGGGTATTTTGAAACTGTATTTCCTTTGGAACTTCTTCCTTTTATTAAAATATCAGAGAAATCTAAATCCCATTTCAGTTTTTTAACGCTTCCAACTTGTCTCAATAAAATAGTAACTACTTCTGCTTCTCCATTTGGATTTGATGAGAAATAGAGAATTTGTGACCCTGGTTTTTCTTGGGAAACATGGTATTCTTTGTCTCTTGTTATTGCAGAAACATTAAAACGTTTTACGAATGAAGCTCCCGATTTTCCATCACGATAAATAACATTATATATAGTACGCTTGTCGTTTTTATCGAAAATTGCTATATGAATAATGTCTTTCCCTATAAATTTCTTATCATCTACTTTGGTTATTACCATTCTTCCATCACGTAGAAAAACAATCACATCATCAATATCGGAACAATCGGCAACGTACTCGTCTTTCTTAAGTCCTGTTCCTAAAAACCCTTCTGCTTTATTAACATAGAGTTTTGTATTTCTTAGAGCTACTTTGGTAGCTTCAATAGTATCGAAACTTCTTAATTCAGTTTGACGTTCTTTACCTTTCCCATATTTTTCCTTTAATGTTGTGAAAAATGCAATTGAAAAATCTATAATATTAGCCAAATCATGTCTAATACGTTCCATTTCAGCTTCCAGTTTAGCAATGGCCTCATCTGCCTTATCGGAGTCAAAACGTGTAATACGAATCATTGGAATTTGAGTTAACTTTTGCAAATCTTCATCATGAATATCTCGAACTAATAATGCTCTAAAAGGTTCGAATTTCTTATATAGGTATTCGTATAATGATTCTCTGTCGGAATATAATTTGAAATCAATATACATTTCTTCTCGAATGAATATTTTTTCTAAAGTAGAGAAATGCCATTTGTTTTCTAATTCTTCTAATTGAATCTCAAGCTCTCTCTTTAATAATTCAACTGTTCTGTCTGTTGAAATTTTCAACATATCGGAAACGCCAATAAACAAAGGTTTGTTATTTTCTATGACACAACCTAATGGAGCAATAGACGTTTCACATGCGGTAAAAGCATATAATGCATCTATTGTTTTATCTGGCGAAACACCTGATGGAAGATGAATTAAGATTTCAACATCAGCAGCTGTGTTGTCTTCAATCTTTTTAACTTTAATTTTCCCTTTATCATTTGCTTTTAAAATACTATCAATCAATGTTGATGTATTGGTTGAAAAAGGAATTTGAGTAATTACTAAAGTAGATTTATCCAATTGTGCAATTTTAGCACGCACACGCACACGACCACCGCGTAATCCATCATTATAATTAGACACATCTGCAATACCCGCAGTAGGGAAATCAGGATACAATGTAAACGGTTTCCCTTTTAGTATTTTTATAGAACTGTCAATAAGTTCATTAAAATTATGTGGCAATACTTTGGTAGATAAACCTACAGCAATACCTTCTGCTCCTTGTGCTAAAAGCAATGGAAACTTAACTGGTAAGTTTACAGGTTCTGCTCTACGACCATCATATGAAGTTCCCCATTCGGTAATTTTAGGGGAATACAATACATCGTGACCAAATTTAGAAATACGTGCTTCAATATAACGAGAAGCAGCAGCACTATCCCCGGTAAGGATATTACCCCAGTTACCTTGCATGTCTATGATTAGTTCTTTCTGTCCGATTTGCACCATTGCATCTCCAATACTTGCATCTCCATGAGGATGATACTGCATGGTGTGACCAACGATATTTGCTACTTTATTGTAACGTCCATCATCTAATTCTTTCATAGAATGCATGATACGACGTTGCACTGGTTTAAAACCGTCTTCAATAGCTGGAACAGCACGTTCTAGAATTACATAGGAGGCATAGTCTAAAAACCAATCTTTATACATACCTGTTACTTTCGTAATGGTATCTTCTGGATTTTCGTTGTTTTCATAAAAATTATGTCCTGATGCTTTTATATCGTCAAAGCCTTCCTTTTCATTAGACTCGTTTAACGAATCGTTGTTTTCTTCTGGGTTTGTATTTTCTTCGTCTTCGTTCATATTGCTGAATTATTTTCAGTATGTTTTTAAAAACTTATTTATTTACTTTTTTCGGTAATGTCCTGTATATTCTTTCAATTTCTTTTTGATCTTCTTCTGTTTGTATGCCAGAATGATCGTCGTTAATGAAATATTTTATTCCAACATTCCAAAAAAACAATCTCATATCTTCTAAACAATAATATTTTGCTTCTCCAATACTTTTTGAATTCTCAATATTTCCACAAGAAAAACATATTTCAATATCTCCTATAACATTATCCTTTTTATCTTTAAAAACTATTTGATGCCTAGGATTATAACAATCTGCTATTAATTGATCTGAATTACAAGAATCTTTAGCTATTAGATTGAATAATTCTGTTTTTTGATTTTCGCTTAAAACTATTCTTTCTTTTATAAAATCATTTGACAATTGAACATCTGTATTAAAGTTTATGTCTTTTCTTAAATATCCATCAATTTGTTTTATAAATTCCTTATCAGGAAAAGAGTATATTATGACTTCGCTTATATCATCATACTTGAATGACATTGATTTAGAAAAATCTTTTTTTATTATTCTTTCTTCCTTTTCAATTTCTTGTCTTTTTGTTTCATTACATGCATTAAAAATCAAACTTATTAGCATAATTAAAATAGACAAAAACAGATTCCTTTTCTTCATGAGTTAATTCCCAATCAATCGTTTAAATTCTTCTTTAGTTGGTAAAACTGTTTTGTACTTACTCGCAAAAATTTGTTCGTTGTTTTCTGGTAAAGTATATTCTACCACTAAATCACTTTTATTCTGACACAATACGATTCCTATGGTTCTGTTTTCATCTTCTAAACGCATATTTCTGTCGTAATAATTAACGTACATTTGCATCTGACCTAAATCTTGATGTTTTAATTCTCCTATTTTTAAATCAATAAGCACAAAACTCTTTAAGATTCGATTGTAAAAAACCAAATCGATTCTAAAATGTTTCCCATCAAAAGTAATTCTTTTTTGACGTGCAACAAATGCAAATCCTTGACCTAATTCTAATAGAAAATGTTCTAATTTATTGATGATTTGTTCTTCTAAATCACTTTCCGAATACTGATGCATTTCGGGTAAACCCAAAAACTCTAATATATAAGGATCTTTGATAATATCTTTTGGCTTTTCAATAATTTGTCCTTCTTTTGAAAGTTTTAAAATACCTTCTTTGTCTCTACTTAGACTTAATCGAGTATACAATGCCGAATCATATTGTCTTTTTAATTCTCTAACGCTCCAATTGTTTTTTATAGATTCGATTTCGTAGAAGTTTCTTTCTTTTTCGTCATCAATTCTCATTAAGAAAACATAATGTGTCCAAGTTAATTTGAAAAACGAAATCAGTGTCTGCGTTTTTTGATTTTCTAATTCTCCGTTAACTGACTGAGAAATTGTATTTTCAGAAATCCGAGTCAGTGTCTCGGAATTTTGAATTTGTAAAATCCGAGTCAAAAACTCGGAAATTGAGTAAGTCAAATAAAACTTTCTCATATTTTCTAAATTATCTACCGAAAAACCTTTACCAAACTCTTTCTTCAATTCTTCAGAAAGTCCTTTTAAGAGTTGTTTACCATATTCGGCTCTTTCTTTACCATTTTGTTCTTCTTCTACAATGATTCTTCCTATTTCAAAATAAGTATAAACCATTGTTGAATTTACGGTACGCAAAACTTGTTGTCTTGCATTTTGTAACAAATCAACTACTTGTTGGAATAATTCTTTATTTTGAAGTGTTCTTATCATTACTCTTTCTCGATCACATCTAACTCTACTTTCAAATTATTGATAATGAACTCTTGTCTGTCTGGTGTATTTTTACCCATGTAGAATTCCAATAATTTTTCAATTGTAGTTCCCTTGTCTAACATTACAGGATCTAATCGAATATCTTCTCCAATGAAGAACTTGAACTCATCGGGAGAAATTTCTCCCAAACCTTTAAATCGTGTTATCTCTGGTTTTGGTTTCAATTTCTCAATAGCGTCTTTCCTTTCTTCTTCAGTATAACAATATATCGTTTCTTTTTTATTTCTCACACGGAACAATGGCGTTTGTAGAATATACAAGTGACCGTCTTTTATTAACTCAGGAAAAAACTGCAAGAAAAAAGTAATCAATAACAAACGAATGTGCATTCCATCGACATCGGCATCGGTTGCAATTACAATGTTATTGTATCGCAAATCGCCCATGTCTTCCTCAATATTTAAAGCGGCTTGTAATAAATTGAATTCTTCATTTTCATAAACAATTTTCTTACTCATTCCGTAAGAATTCAAAGGCTTACCACGCAAACTAAATACTGCTTGTGTATTTACATCTCGTGATTTTGTAATCGAACCCGAAGCCGAATCCCCCTCAGTAATAAAAAGTGTACTTTCTAAACTTCTTGGATTTTTAACATCCGCTAAATGCACACGACAATCGCGTAGTTTTTTATTGTGTAAATTAGCTTTTTTGGCTCTGTCTTTTGCTAATTTACGAATTCCTGAAAGTTCTTTTCTTTCGCGTTCTGCTTGTAATATCTTACGCAATAAAGCATCTGCAACTTCAGGGTTTTTATGTAGAAAATTATCTAATTTCGTTTTAATAAAATCGTTTATGAAAGTACGAACTGTTGGACCTTCTGGACCAATATCTGTAGAACCTAACTTTGTTTTTGTTTGCGATTCAAAAACGGGTTCTTCAACTTTAATAGCTACTGCGGAAACAATCGATTTTCTTACATCGGAAGCCTCAAAACTTTTATTATAGAATTCTTTTATAGCTCTTACTATTGCTTCACGAAACGCACTTAAATGTGTTCCACCTTGCGTTGTATTTTGTCCGTTTACAAAAGAATGATATTCTTCTGAATATTGAGTTTTACTATGTGTAATTGCTATTTCGATATCCTCACCTTCAAGATGAATGATTGGATATACCATATCTTCTTCTGCAATATTCTCTTCTAATAAATCTTTTAAACCATGTTCCGAAACAAATTTCTCACCGTTATAAATGATGGTTAAACCACGATTTAAATAACAGTAATTCTTAAGCATCTTAATGATGTACTCATTACGAAACTTATAATTTTTAAAAATTGTATCATCGGCAATAAAAGACACTTTTGTACCTTTTCGTTTTGTGGTTTCTATTACTTCTTCTTCAGAAGTTAGATTACCCGCAGAAAATTCAGCAGCTTTTTGTTGATTATCACGAACTGATTCTACTCTAAAGAAATTAGAGAGTGCATTTACTGCTTTTGTACCTACTCCATTTAAACCTACTGATTTTTTAAAGGCTTTCGAGTCATATTTACCTCCAGTATTCATCTTGGAAACCACATCTATCACTTTTCCAAGTGGAATTCCACGTCCGTAATCGCGAACGGTTACCAATTTATCTTTTATGGTTACTTCTATGGTTTTTCCAGCACCCATTACAAATTCATCGATACAGTTATCCATAACTTCTTTAAGAAGTATATAAATACCATCATCGGGTGATGAACCATCTCCTAGTTTTCCAATGTACATTCCTGGACGCATACGAATATGCTCTTTCCAATCGAGGGAACGTATATTGTCTTCGGTATATTGATCTTGCTCTAACATAAACAGATTTCGGATTTTGTGCAATATACTATTTCTCCATAAAAAATAAAAGAGGAGTGTTTATAAGTTATTGACAAAAGAAGAAAGAACATAAAGAAAAGAAGAAAGAAAATTAGATAGCAATAAAAATTGAAAAAACTGTACTATATGATTATGAAGATAAAGAAGTCGTATTCTTAAATGGAATTCATCAAAAAAATGATATTATAAAACATTTCCAATCATAATGCTAAAAAATCTCTTTATCAAAAAATCTTCCATAAAGTACTTTTTAATTTCCTTATACAAAAACCTGAATCAATTTAATCAATCTCTAACTTATACCCTACTCCATGAATATTTATTAATTTGACAGATTCGTCCGCTTTTAATTTAATACGAAGTTTTGAAATATAAGTATCCAAACTTCTTCCTACAAACACACCATTGTCTTCCCAAACTTTTTTAGTCAATTCTTCCCTTTTAATAATTTGATTGGGTTGGGCAATAAAAATAGTTAACAATTCACATTCTTTTTTGGAAAGACTGATCTCACAGCTTCTTTAATCAGTTTATTTTGTTCTGGATAGAACTTATATGTACCAATAAATGTAAAACTTTCGGAATTTTCTTCTGAAGAAACTTTAGTTTTTCGTTTGAAATAAAAAAATGTTATGATTCCAAAAATACCAAACAAGAAAATAGAGACAAGCCAAATATAAGAATAACTGCAATTCGTCTCAATTCTTTTGGCAAATCGAACATTTATAAGGTAGCAGTCTTTTTTTAACTGTCTTCCTCTACAAGGAACGATGCCTTTTTCTATATTTTGCTTCATTTGAAAACTATAAGCGACTTCGTTGTCCTTACATTGCAACACTTCAACCAAATAGTGTTGTGGTAGATTTGCTTTTTGAAAACTATTTTTCAGAAAAACAATCAGACTATCTGGATTTATCTCCAACTGTTCTTCAAAAGATAATTGGTATTGTGAATTCTCTATCTTCACTATTGGCTTTACTACTGATATAGAATCTTGATTGATTGATAGTAATTGATGGCCCACATTACGTAATGCAACTTTCACCATTGCAGAAGCATCTTCATTTGATTCCTTTGAACAGGAAATCATACAAGAAAACAATCCGAAAATGACTAAAAATCTACAGGAATATTTGATATAGTTATTCATAATTATTTGTAAATAACATACAATTTTATGACATTTTACAACTGTTGACACTTTTTTGACATTTTTTTGACACTCTAAGATGAAGCGAATAGTAGTTTTACACTGTCATCAAATAATCGCAAAGTTTGTTGCGGTTTTTAACTCAATACTAATTCCTAAAAATAATAAAAATGAAAAATGCACTTCTTTTCTTTTGTCTATTATTCGTTCTAAGTTGCAAAATAGATTCTTCAAAAACTCAATCTAATATTGATAGTGTTTTCGTTCAAAATACAAATGTAGTACCTAGTATGATACATCTTTATGGTCCAAATTTACCATCTGAACCTTATGAACTAAAACTCGACATCCAACAATTAAATAATAGCATTTATGATTTAGAAATACAGATGTTATTATACAATAATGCTTATTATGCTTCTCCAAATACTAAAGAAGACTTAAAGGGTAAGTTTACTTTTTTTATTGAAAATAATAACTCGTTCGTACTAAAAAATAGTCTTATTAAAACACCGCTCTCAAATAAGAAACATGAATCCAGCACAAATGATAATGGCTTGACAAACTGGGTTCGTGTAAATACATCCTATAATCAGCAACTTGAAATTACAACTAAAGAAGACTTTGAAGTTAGAGGCTACATTCAGTTTACTATTGAACCTCGATGCACTCTAGAGAAAATTCCTGTTATTATAGAACATAAAAAAGGTAAACTGAAATTCGAAATCGATAATTGTTAAAAAAGCAGTAGTTTCTGAACCATAATATTCGGCCCAGAAAGATATTTATAAAAAGAGTTCAGGATTTACATAAGAATAGCAATGCAAAAGAAAAATTGATAGCATTAGAGAAAAAGTAATACTTAAATTGATTACTCATAATGATAAAAAATTCCTTTATCTAAAACCGTCCAAAGGGCTGCTTTTTGATTCCCTGCTTTTAAGGCTTGGTTTGCCCAAGTATTACAAGTGTAGAACAAGTTATAACTTCCTTTGGCTTCGTAAAACAGATCGTGTTTACCATAGGAATGTGAGCCAATACGTTGTATTTTATTATCTTCATCTAACAGAAAACTATTTTCAAAATAGGCAATTAACTTTTTGTATTGTGATTCAGAAACTACTATTTTTTTACAAGTCTCACTTTCATTCAAACTACCATAAAAAGTAAGATGCATAGCAGAATTACTAAGCCCTGTAACGGCTTTTAGTGCTGTAGATGCTTTCAAGTCTGCCCAAGTAGGTGTATCTAAATAAAAACCTTTATCGCCCCAACCAAAAGCTAAATTTTGCCTTGTTGTATCTTGTGCTTTTGTTTGAGAATGTGAAATTTCTTTCGACCAATCTTTTATTTCATTTTTTAAAGGAACAACAATATCTGTATGTACTCCGTTGGAGAGAATATAAATGGTGATTTTTTTATCAGTAACTTTATTTTTTTCGTTTACAGAAATAATCGACGTAATAAAAATAACAAATCCATAAACTAATAAAAAAAGTAGAAGTCCAAGCGCTGACTTTAGTATTATTCTGATTGTCTTTTTTATTATTTTCATTTCTTTATCTTGCTATAATTCGAATCATATCCGAAATTTTTCAACTTAAAAAACTGTTTAAATTCGTTTCTCTTTGGTGCAATAACAAAAGTAGTGGAATCAATTCTTCTAGATTTCGTTGCTGTAATAGAATCCATCTTAAATAAATCGGAATCGGAATATAACTGTTTCACAATTAGTTTGTCTTTATCAAAGATAAACATTTTTACATTCCAATAAATAGAATCTTTTTCACTAATAACAAGATTCCCGTTAATCCGTTTTGCCTTTTGAAAATCAGAAAACTGAAAAATAGTATCAATTCTAATATCTGTAATTTCAATTGAATCTTTTAATTTTCGGAATGGAAATCTCACATCCTTATAATTTTTAGAAACTATTTCACTTTCTAAAATATCATATTCTAATTTTAGAGAATCTAGAAAATTATTGCTTACTTTAAAAGTATCATAATATTCCTTAAAAATATATTCTTTTTGAAAAATTAAAAAAGTAGAATCCAAATCCATATAACTACCTAAAAATTTATTTGGAAATGATTTTAATTCGGAATCATTAATAGGTTGTGGATTTTCAAAATAAAAAGTATTTCCAGCGATTTCAAGATCTCCTGAGACGTCTTTACAAGAAATAAAAACTAATAAAAAAATGACCACTATTCCTTTCATGAAACGATTTTAAAATATAATACTAGTAATAAAACAAAAATACATTTATTTTAAGTTTATTAGTAATTCGCAATTGATAAACTTCTTTTTCCAACTATTTAAATGCGCTTCCTCTTCAATAGGAATATCAATTCGTAATGTTTCTAGTTTTGGAAAAGACACTAAAATCTTCAAAATACCAGCTGCAGTAACTTCTGAATTCTTAATATCCAAATATTCTAATTCAGCCAAATGAAGCAGACAATCTAGTTTTTCATCTGTTAAAGGAATTCCTCTTAAGTCTAAAAACAAAACCTTCTTTAACTTTTTAAGATAGTCTAATCCCTGAATTGTAACAAAAGAATCTCCTAATGCAAGTCTATCTATTGCTGAGACATGTTGGGTAATAAAACACAAATCTTCATCAGTTGTATCACCTGAACGCATACCAAACTGACTCAAATGGTCTGGAATATTCTTATCACTTTTTGTGTTGAAATATTTTTGTGACAAATATTTTTCTCTACTTTTGGATAATCTCATTTGCTACAATTAATTAGCCCAAAACTCAGAATTAATTGAAAAGCCTTCTTTTTCAAACGCTCTCAGTATGGCTTTCCTAAAAGATTTAGTATTATCTTCTTTACTAATTTGGGTAAAAAACAAATTAGTATTGTGGGTATTCGTTGTTAAAAGTTCTCCTTTTTCATTATAAGTGCTAATCGTTTCCAAAACATCCTTACCTTCTGTTTCAAAAATGACATTAATATCTCTAATAAAACCTGTTATTTTATCTAATGGCACTTCCGCTTTAATGACTTCCCATTGCTCGTTATAAGTATTGTATTTTTCAACTTCGAGAATTAGTTTTTTGCTTTCATCTATGTAAAAAGGTTGAATTATTTTCAAAGAATCTTCATCTGCAAACTTCTTAATTTCTTTCATAAGTTGCTTATTCAATAAATCAACTACTTTCTTTTCTTGAGAAAAAGCGAAGAAACTAAAAAAGAAAATATAAACGATAACTACTCTCATTTTTCACCTTTTTGAATAAAAATTAAACTATTTATTTCGTTACTCCCTAAATCTTTAATCTAATTTAGAAAAAGGTTCAATTAATAAATTTAATAATAAAGCTACAAGCATTATAAGTCAAATATAAATAAAAAAACCTGTAAATTTCTTTACAGGTTCTATCTTTTTTCTTTCTTCGAAAAAACTATACATTAAATCTAAAGTGCATAACATCACCATCTTTAACGATATATTCTTTTCCTTCAACTCTAAGTTTTCCTGCTTCTTTTACTTTCGCTTCAGTACCAAAATTAGAGTAGTCTTCATAAGCGATAACCTCTGCACGAATGAATCCTTTCTCAAAATCTGTATGAATAACTCCAGCAGCTTGTGGAGCTGTGTCTCCTATCTGAATAGTCCAAGCTCTCACTTCTTTTACACCTGCTGTAAAATACGTTTGTAAGTTTAATAATTTATAGGCCGCACGAATTAAAACTGCAGAACCTGGTTCTTTTAAACCCATGTCTTCTAAGAATACTTGACGCTCTTCATAGCTCTCTAATTCAGTAATATCTGCCTCTGCTCCTACCGAAAGGATAATTACCTCAGCATTTTCATCTTTAACTAATTCTCTAACTTGCTCTACATATGCGTTTCCTTTAACTGCAGAATTCTCGTCTACGTTACACACATATAAAACTGGTTTTAAAGTAATTAATTGAAATTCTTCCATCATCTCCTCTTCATCTTGATTTTGAGGAATAACTGTACGAGCCGATTTTGCTTGTAATAAGGCTTCACGAATTCTGTCTAATAATGCTTTTTCCGCTTGTGCTTCTTTATTTCCAGTTTTTGCAGCACGATTTGTTTTTTCCAAACGCTTTTCAACCGTTTCTAAATCTTTCAATTGCAATTCGATATCAATTGTTTCTTTATCACGAATAGGATTAACGTTTCCATCAACATGTATAATATTATCATTATCAAAACAACGTAAAACATGAATAATCGCGTTACATTCTCTAATATTTCCTAAAAACTGATTTCCTAAACCTTCTCCTTTACTTGCTCCTTTTACTAATCCTGCAATATCTACAATATCAACAGTTGCCATTTGAACACGTTCTGGTTTTACTAACTCTTCTAATCTTACTATTCTTGGATCAGGTACATTTACAACTCCAATATTTGGTTCAATAGTACAGAATGGGAAGTTTGCACTTTGCGCTTTTGCATTTGACAAACAATTAAATAGTGTTGATTTTCCAACATTTGGTAATCCTACAATTCCTGCTTTCATATAGTATATTTTTTTACAAGTAATTCGTTTTAAAGTTTGCAAATATACTTTAAAAGTTACAAAGTCTCAAAGCTCCTTTAATTTTAGTTATTTATTCTAAAATTTACAATGAAAAAATGCTTTTTTTTTAACCTATATTTGTTTTAACAAACAAATAAACATTTTTTTATGAAAAAATTAGTAGTATTACTATTCCTGAGTGGTTTCCAGTTGCTATTTTCCCAAAAGCAAGTAACAGGAAGTGTGTCAGATGAATTTGGAGAACCTCTAGTAGGAGTTAATGTCATTGAAAAAAACACTAAAAACGGAGTCGTTTCTGATTTTAATGGTAAATTCAAAATAACTGCAAATCTAGGAACAACACTTGTTTTTAGTTATATTGGTTTTAACACCCTTGAAAAAAAAGTAGAAGGTTACACATTAGACGTTATTTTAATTGAAGGTCAAGAATTAGATGAAATTCAAGTTGTCGGTTCTAGAAGTCCGAAAAGAACAGTAACAGAATCTCCTGTTGCAATTGATGTTATTGATGTAAAAGACATTAGTACCCAAAGTGGTAAAATTGAAATTAATCAGCTTTTACAATATGTTGCTCCTTCTTTTAATGCCAATAAACAATCAGGTTCCGATGGTGCTGACCACGTTGACCCAGCTTCTCTTAGAGGTTTAGGTCCAGATCAAACTTTGGTTTTAATTAACGGAAAAAGAAGACATCAATCTTCCTTGATTAATCTATTTGGTACAAGAGGTAGAGGAAATACAGGTACCGATTTAAACGCAATACCATCTAGTTCAATTAAAAGAATCGAAATTTTAAGAGATGGTGCTTCGGCTCAGTATGGTTCTGATGCTATTGCGGGTGTAATTAACATTGTTTTAAATGATAATGATGAAGGTATTTCTGGAAACATTACTTATGGTGCTTATAATACAAATGCTGATGGCGATTTTCTTCCAGGAACTCCAAACACAAAAGGCAATCGTTTAGATCAAAATGGTAATGGAACTTCAGTTGGAAAAGATCAAAATTTTGATGGTGGTTCTTTAAAAATAGCTACTAACTATGGCGTAAAGCTTGGTAAAGAAGGATTTGCAAATTTTACACTTGAATATTTAGACAAAAACAAAACACTTCGTCCTGGTTACGATTTTAGAAGAGGTTTTGGTGAAGCAGAAATTAATGGTTTTAATTTCTTTGGAAACGTTAAAACTAAGATTGCAGACAAAACCGATTTTTATATTTTTGGTGGTCGAAACTATCGTAACACTGATGCTTATGCATTTACTAGAAATGATGGCGAAAGAGTGGTTGAAAGCATTTATCCTGGTGGTTTTACACCTAGAATTGCTTCGGTTATTTTTGATACTTCAATAGCCGCTGGAATACGTACAAAAACTGATAATGGTTGGAATATTGACATTAGTAATACTTTTGGTAAAAACTTATTTCATTATACTATAAAAGGAACATTAAATGCTTCTTTAGAAGCAGCATCTCCAACAGAATTTGATGCTGGTGGACACAGTTTAAGTCAAAACACATTGAATTTTGATTTTTCTAAAAGCTATGAAACTATATTAAAAGGATTCAATTTAGCATTGGGGGCAGAATTTAGAACCGAACAGTTTAGCATTTTTGCTGGAGAAGAAGGTTCTTATGCAACGTATGATGTAAATGGACAAGTAGTTACAGACCCTGGGAACCAAACGATACCTACCGATCCTATTTCTGGGAATCCAAGACCTGGAGGCTCTCAAGGTTTCCCTGGATATAGCCTAGAAAATGAACTTACAAAAAACAGGTCAAATTTATCACTTTATGCCGATACTGAATTAGATATATCTGAATCTTTCTTACTAAGTACTGCGTTACGATTTGAAAATTACAGTGATTTTGGTTCTGCTTTAAACTGGAAACTAGCAACAAGAGTTAAATTAAGTCAAAAAATAAATCTTAGAGGATCTGTTAGTACTGGTTTTAGAGCACCCTCATTGGCTCAAATATATTATAATTTAAGATTTACTAACTTTAATTCTGGTGGTGCAACTGAAGTTTTATTGTCTCCAAACAATAGTCCAGTTACCCGTGCTTTTGGAATTCAAAAACTAAATCAAGAAAAAGCAGCAAATGCTTCATTAGGTTTTACTGCTTCTTTTGGTGACTTCACAACAACTATTGATGGATACTTGATTGCTGTTAATAATCGTATTATTTTAACTGGATATTTTGATGCAACTGCTTTAAACATTGGTGTTTCTGAAGCGCAATTTTTCGCTAATGGTGTCGATACAAGAACAGCTGGTTTAGATTTAGTTTTTTCTTGGAAAAGAAACATTGGTAACGCAATGTACTCTGCTACTTTAGTTGGAAACATCAACGATATGAAAATTGATAATGTAAAAAATAGCTCTTTAGATGAAGCTACATTTTTTGGTAAAAGAGAAAAAGCTTTTCTTTTAGCTTCTGCCCCAGCAAACAAATTTGGTTTAAACATTGCTTATAATAGAAATAAGTTTGATGCTGGACTTGCATTAACTCGTTTTAGTAAAGTTGTTTTGGTTGATTATTCAGATCAGGATGATGTATATGACGCAAAAACAGTTACCGATTTAACATTGGGTTATCAATTTACAAAAAGTTTAAAGTTAACATTAGGAAGTAACAACCTATTAAACGTTTACCCTGACAAACAAGATGAAATTGGTGATACTGAAGCTGGTGGATATTGGGATTCTGTGCAAATGGGGTTTAGTGGTGCTTATTATTATGCTAGAATTGGTTTCAATTTTTAACTAAACATTAATATACAATATAAAGCTGTTCTAAATTAGGACAGCTTTTTTTATTTCTTGAGATTAACTAGAATTGTATAACTCATCTTACCTTATAATTATATAACAAGCTCTCAAAATGATATAACATAAAACATATCAATCAGTTATACATTTGTACTATAATTTTAAAACAAGAAATCATGAAAAGTTTAATTTTAACTGCTCTATTATCATTTAGCACATTAAATATTGTAGCACAAAACAAAAATGTAAAGAAAGAAACAAAAACTGTAACTAAAACTATTAAAGATTCTAAAGGAGAACAAGAAATAGTAAAAACAATAGAAACAAAAGAAACTCAAAATGTAGAACTTGCATTATCAGAACAAAAAGGAAAGAATATTCCAATAAAGGAAGAAGCTAAAGTAGATGTTACAAAAACAACCAAAATAAAAATTGATGGTGAAACTAAATTTATTGACATAGATCAATCTGCCTATTACAATTTGAATGGTAGAAAATATCAAATTATTCAAAAGGGAAATGGCTATTCGATGATGAACTCTGCAAACAGTGAGACTGGAGTTCTAAGAAAAACATCAAATAACAATTATATTTTCAGAAGTAAAGATAAAGTGTCTTTTGGTTATTTAGATAATGAGGGTAATCTTATCCTAGAAACATTTGATTATAAAAACGATCAAATTACCATGGAGAAATTTACAATTGAAAAGTAGATCTTCATAAAAATTTTAAACTACAAAAACCTAACGTATTACGTTAGGTTTTTTTTCATACCACTCCACTTCTCTTAAACTTCTCTTAAACTATATAACTTTTTAATAAAGATTGAGGTCTATTGGTAACATTAAGAAAAAACTTACCTTATAGATTCGAGGTAATTTCGTCGTTACTAAACTAAACAACAATTCTAATGAAAAAAGCATTACTTATTTTAAGTATTCTACTCTTCAATTTTAGTGTTTCTCAAGCACTACATCCTTATTTACAAAACGTTACTCCAACTTCTATTTATGTCAACTGGAAAACAAGTAATAATAATGAAACTATTGTAGAATATGGAACAAACTCGACTAATTTAAATGTAACCGTTACAGGAAACACCAATATCCTAACCGATGTGGGTTATCCAGGTAATTATTACTATCATTCTGCTAAACTAACAAACTTAAGCCCTAACACTAAATATTATTACAAGATAAAAACAGGAAGTGCAACCTCTGCTATTTTTTCGTTTAAAACACTTCCTAATCCAGGTGAAGCAGCTACAGCAGACGGACATATTCGATTCTTAATCATGGGTGACAATCAACTAAAAAATGAACCTCGATATGATTCTTTAGTTGCTGCCGCAAAAAGAAAAGTGAAAGAAAAATGGGGTGCATCTCTCGATCCTAATGACAATATTGCCATGACATTTATGGTTGGAGATCAAGTAGATGTTGGAACATTAGATCATTATGAAAATGTACATTTTAAAAAGAACAGAGCATTATCTGGCTATTTACCTATCCAAACTACAGTAGGAAATCACGAAACCTATGGAACTTTAGGAATGAACTCTTATTATAGCCACTTTTACATGAGTGAGTTGAACTATCAAGGAATTTCATCTAATTCTGAAAATTATTATGCACAACAAGCTGGAAATGTTCTTTTTATTAGTTTAAGCTCAGAGCATACTGGCACAACTCAATTCAACTGGTTACAGCAAGTTTTAACAGCTGCTAAAAATGACACAACAGTAGATTGGGTTATTTCTTTAAGCCATCGTCCTTATCAAGCGGAACAATATGTTGGTGATATTTCAAATTGGGTAAGAGAAACGGCTGTCCCACTTTTAACTACCACAGACAAATATATCATGCATGTAGGTGCACATCATCACCTATATCATAGAGGTCAATTAAAAAACACACCTACTTATAATATCATTTCTGGAGGAACTGCTTGGGATCAATACTGGTCAATGTCTACTGAGAAAGATTTTGAAGATGTTCAAAAAACAATAAGTAACTGGATGTATCAAATTGTAGATATTGACGTTACCAATGGAACAATGGATATTGAAAGTTATTCTATTGGAAGTATTTATAAATGGAAAAATAACCAATTGATGGATGAATTTCACCGTTATAAAAACAAAACAAAACCTAACAAACCATCAATTACAAATACTTTTTCTAGCACTGTTCAATTACCAATTACCTTAGAAGGAAGCCCGTTTTCTACTAATGAACCTGAGTTACTAAACACTTCTCAGTTTGTTATTTCTAAATTTCAAGATTTTAATGTAATTGAAAAAGAATCATATAGAGATTATGAGAATTTATTTGGAAAATATGCTACACAACGTGATTCTACTGTAGATGTTAATCTAGGGGTAGATATTACCAAAATGGAAATTCCAACAAACTCGTTAGATAATGGAACTTACTTTGCAAAACTTAGATATAGAGATAGAAACCTAGAGTGGTCTGATTGGAGTGATGCAGTTTCTTTTGAAATTACAAATAGTAATACTGGAACCGTTACTCTATCTATTGATAGTCCAACGAATACCTACAACATAAACCAAACAATAAATGTAAATTATGTAAATGCTCCAACAACAAACAACACTTGGATTGGTATTTACAAAGACGGACAAACACCAGGAACACCATCTTCTCAATCTTGGCAATATACAAATGGTACGTCTAGTGGTACAACCAATTTCACTTCTGGTTTAGCCAATAGTGGTCGTTATTACGTTGCTCTTTTTATAAATAACGGATATACTGAAGTAGCCGATAGAATCTACTTCTATGTAGGACCTGTTCCAACAATTAGTACCGACGAAACAGAATATGCGTTAGGAACTGATGTTATTGTTTCTTTTACCAATGGCCCTAATTTATCTAATGATTGGATAGGTATTTACAAAATGGGTATTAATGCTGGAGATGCTCCTTCTACAGCGTATGAATATGTAACTAGCACAAATGGCTCGTTAACTTTCCAAAACCTCCCAAAAGGATATTATTACGCTTCCTATTATTTAGAAGATGATTATGATGCAATTGGAAACAAAGTGTTCTTTAAAGTTGGTGATATTGTTACCGAACTTTGGATTGACAAACCTGTATATGAACTTGGGGAACAAATTAACGCTTCTTGGACAGATGCTCCAGGAATTGTTAAAGACTGGTTGGGTGTTTATAACGAAGGAGACAACCCAAATGTACAACCTTTAATAAGTTATCAATATTTTCAAGGTTTAGCAAATGGTAGCTCCCAAATTGAGAATCAAAACATGCCAAACCAAGAAGGTAATTACTTTATTGTGATGTTCACTAATGATTCTTATAATGAGGTTTCCAATAGAGTGTCCTTTGAAATTGTTTCTCCCTTAAAAAACACAGCATTTGAAATAGACAAAGGCATTAAACTCTATCCAAATCCGACCAATAACAATAAGCAAACTTTCATTCAATGTGATTATCCTATTGATGAGATTGAATTATTTAATACTGAAGGACAATTATTATATGCTACAAAAAATGTAAACAATAATAAATACTCACTATTAACACAAGATTTACCAAAAGGAATCTACATTATAAAGATTCATTCTAGAAAACTATTCACAGCTAAGTTAATTGTAGAATAAACAGTTATCTAATAAACTTAAAAATCCGATTATAACTTTTGCTATAATCGGATTTTCTACATTGTTAACCTACAGTAATAAACTTATTCTTTTATAATTTTTTCTTTATAACTTCCTTTATCAGTTTCTATATTAATAATATAAAATCCTTTTTTCAATTCGGTCAAATTAACATTCTGTTCGTTTGAAGCTGCTGTTAATTTTTCTTTTTTAACCCTTGAGCCATAATTATCAAAAATTTCATAAGAAATTATTTTTTCTTCCTTATCAACTGTTATGATTAAAACATCTTTCACTGGATTTGGATATAGTTTTAACGCATCAATAGTATCATTTTCTATATCTAAAAATGAAATAATATCCTGTCCATCTGAAGTTCCAGATGTTTTACAAGATACCACTCTAAAAAACTGAACTGGTGCAGATTTCCAAACGGGTCCAATAGAAAAACCTACAGCATATAATTTTCCTGTCTGAAAATACTTATCATTTTCATTTGCAAGTGCATTTAAGCTAATAAATGATGGTGCTTCTCCTGTACCAGCCCAATCATTATAATAATCAGAAACAAACGACCACGTTGTCAAATTAAATTCAGAGATACGAATATGATAACCACTCTCAAATTTACTACAGCTCCCATTTATTGTTACTGCATTTTGACAAATAGTCTTTACAGGCATTGGCCCATAAAGAGAAGATTCGTTTTGTGTAGATAAAACATTATACATCGTGAAACAAGGCACTGATACTCCTGGAATGTTTACTGTTACACTATTTGTGTAATCATAAAGTGTAGGTGCAGAATCACAACCATTAATTCCTTGAGGATTAAAACTTACCCTTATTCTATACTCATAATTAGTACCTTCCAATTGTAATGTTTTCGCAGTTCCTGAATACACCTCTAAGAGACTTGTTGTAAATGGAAATTGTTGAACACTTGGTGTGAAATTTGACCACGAAATTGTACCAACTTCTCTACTTTGACAAAGAAAAGAAAACTTTCCATAGCACCCTGGTCCATTTGTAGTTACACGAAGACTAACAACATGATAACCTGGATAAGATGCACTTGGCGTTGGTGCAGGATTTAAAGTCAAGTTTGCTACTAAGGCTGCATTGCTAGTCATCCCCATTAACAACATTGCGACAAATAGAATAATTTTTTTCATTTTTAATGTTTATTTGTTTTCCCTTACTCTATTCTGTATTAGGGTTTTTCAGGTTCCACCCTTAGATCGATCTATCTATAAGTGTGTTTAATAAAAAATCATTACCCAAAAAATAACAAAAAAATGAAAATTTATTTTTTTGAAAATTTATTGCTTTTTTTACTCCAAATATATACTAGCAAAATGAATATGAAAACGATAATCAAAATGGTTTCAAAAGTTATTCCTTTTGAAATTTCGAGGGATGAAGTACTACCCGTCAATGTAAATGAAGCCCAGTAATAAGGTAAAGCTTCAGAAAATTTATGCTCTTGTAAATATTTTATCTTCGCGTTTTGTAAGGATTTCGATTTACTTTTTTTTTGTTCTAATTCATCATAGAATGTTTTTATTATTGTATTTCCTGCTTTTTGATTCACATTCCATATTGAAGCTAAAACACTTTTTGATCCGTTATAAAAAAAACCTCTCGACAAACTTAATATTCCTTCACCAGAAACAAAAACCCCATCATTCGTTTTACAGGCATCTAAAATAACTAAACTAGCTTCGTTTTCAATTCCATATAATTCATCCAAAGTCAATTTTTTATTTCTAAAGGCAATCCAAGGTGTTCTCGTAATATTATCAATTCCTGCGTGTGTGTTTAAGTGAATTATTTCATATTCATTACTGAAATTATAAAAATTCTCCTTAGTTGCTTGGTTTTCTTCAAACACATCTGATTTCTTATATCTTTCTAATGTATGCATCATTTCTTTAGAGCCTAATAATTCGGGTAAAGAATTGTTCTCGAATTGATACGGAACTATTGCCATTATCTTTTTTTGTGGATGATTTATTTTTTGTTTTATTTTTTCAAAAACAGAAAAAGATTGTAGGTAAGATATTTCTGAAAAGTTAACTAAATAATGTTTTGAAAAATCTTCACTATGCGAAGTTAATAATGCTTCAAAAGGCAAACTAAGTAGGGCATCATCTGGAACAATAATTATTTTTTTATTTTTCAACTTAGACAAAGCATCTTTAAAAGGAAATAATGATTGAAAAACGCTATTACTAATTCTATTAAAATCTGCTTTTGCGACTTTATCCATAAAGCGTTGTTTCATTAATTGCTTTAAAAGTACCAAATCTGATTGTAGCTGAATTACATTATTCAACTTAAAAAGTAGCTTCTCATTAGATGTACAAAAGATTCCAAAACCATGATTTTCATTTAAAATATAAGAAACAAAAACTTCCTCTTTAGAAATGGTATTTGCAATAACTTCATTGAGTGTTACTGTTTCGATTTTTTGCTTCGTTTTAACATATTTAGGATACTCACTTTCAACCGAATCAATGAACTGCTGAAATTCTTTGTTTTTACTAGAGTATTTTTGTTTAATTAATTTATTGCTTGATTGCTCTTGAAACAGTCGCTCTAAAGTGAGTAGTTCATAATGCAATTTGTATTCTCTATCTTGAATTTCTTTAGGAATATCTAATGCTAATTTAGCTTGCAAAGTCTTTATGTTTTCTAACAACAAAAGAGCTTTGTTCTTTTCCATAAAATAGAATGCTTCTTCTGGACTATTCAAAAAATAACAAACTTCAACCGCTAACATATAGGTATTTACTCCTTTTTCTATCCAAAAAAGTTTAGATTGCTCTGCATTACTTTCATACCGAATTAAAGAAACAAGCTCATCAACTCTATATGCTATTTCTTTTGCTTTCAGTAAATAATGTTTCTTTTTTTCTTCCTTATAGGCTTCAACATAATGATAGGCTAAATCTACTAAATAGACTAAAATTTCTTGTTCATATCCAGATTTCTTAATTTGATCTAACGATGGAATAGTAAAATCTGTCTGGTTTTCTTCTAATATTATATGTATTGCTTTTTGAAAATATGGAATTTTGCTTGAAGAAGAATTTGTTTGCAAAAAATAACCCCAATTATTATATGCTGTTGCAATTTGTTCAATATCGGTTGATTTGTTTATTACTTCTTGAAAACAATTATTTGCTTTACTGTATTTTTGTTGTTTTGCATGTAGTATTCCAATATTATTAACTGCTTTTAGCTTATTCAGAGTGTCATCATCATAATATTTTCTAACTTTTTCATATAATGCTAATGCAACATCTATCTCATTAAATGCTTCATAAACATTTGCTAGATTATTATAGATATCATATTTTTCATTTTGCTCTAAATTAGATTCGTGAAATTTTTGTTCAATTTTTAAATGATGTTGCTTTACAATATTCAAATCAGATTGATTAACAGAAGTGAAAGCGTTTTCATATTTTTTACTATAGATGTAAATTAAAATAGCTCTAAGTTTAATTTCCTTTTCAACCTCTTTATTTTTTGCTAATTCTATATTTAATCGATGTAAGCCAGAATAAAAATCGCCTCTTTTTGCTTCTAAAATAGAAAAATCGATTATGGCATTGAAGGTATATTTATCTTTTCCAGCATCATCAACAATTTGTTTTAAAGTTTTAAACCGTTCATTGTTTTTCTCTTCATAATAATAAATCCATGCTAAATTATTTCTTGTTCTATTAAGTACTTCAAGATTATTTTTTTTATACATTTCTTGAATGACAATTGCTTTTTTGAAAAACAAAATTGCATTTTCATTGTCTTTGTTTTTATAAAATTGCTTACCAATTTCAACATATAACAATGCCAACTCTTGTGTTTTTAAAAGCTTATTTTGATTTGACAATAAATAATGTAGTTCATTTAATTTATTGTTTCCTTCAATAGCCAAAATTGCATCCATTTCTTCCTTCAAAAACTTTTGAGAAGTTCCCGTTAATGAAAAGAAAAATAGAATAAAAACATAAAAATACTTAAGGAAAAATAACATGGCCTATTTTTCCATGTAATTTATAAAAAAACAAGCAAAACCAATATGCTTTTTTAAAGAACCTCATGACTTTGCTTGTTTTACATTAATTTATGGCATAATTATTCTATTGTGCTTTACTTTTCGTGTTGTGCTAAAAGTTACTGGACAAGGTTCTCCATATGAAGTTAATGCATCTAACACATTATTTGGAGTGAATCCAGGATTCGATTGAACTATTCTTGCAACAACACCAGAAACAAATGGAGCAGCAAAAGAAGTTCCATCCATATCATAACCTAAAAATGGAATTCCTTCACCAGGAGCAAAAAAATCGACATTTACAATTCCATAGTTTGAAAAACCAGCAATATTTGGATCGGGTAAACCTATTGAACTTGGAAACAATACTTTCTTATTTGCTGCTGCAACTGCGATTAAATTATCTTGCGGATAATTAGAAGGGTAATGTGACACTACATCATTATTGAAACCATCATTTCCAGCCGAAGTAACAACCATTACATTTGGATATAAATTTAATAGTTCTGAAAAAATAGTATTCAATTGATCTCCAGAACCATCATCATACCAACCGAAACTCATTTGAACCACTTGAGCATGATTTAATGCAAAGTTAAAACCACATAAAAGCCCAAAATAACTTATTTGACCTCTTCGATTAGCAATTTTAATAGGTAATATTTGATGTGGAATTTCGTCATTATTTAACACATTATGTATTATTGATGAAACAACTGTTCCATGTCTTCCCCCATTATCATCAAAGCAATTTGGATCATCATTTACAAAATCCCAACCAGACTCTACTCCCGTATAACCATCATTACTTGCATTATACAAAAATGGTGATGTAAAAATTGGTGATGTATCTGCACCAATTGTTGGAGCGATTCCAGTATCTAAAACAGCAACTGTTACTCCTTCATTATCGGATTTTATATATGGATAAAAACTTGTATCGGAATCTGAACCTAAATAAGGGTTAGATAAATCTATACCGAACACAAACTCATAATCTACTTCTACAATATATTCAATTCCACCACCACTTCCTGTTTCGATAGTTGTCTTCTTAGGCTCAATTAGAATTCCTTTATCAAAAATCCACAACTCTATGTTTTTATCTTCACAATGCTCACAAATTTCATAATTTTGAACACCGAAAATATCTCTTAAATTAGATTTTACACTATTTGGTGTTCCTAATAAATATTGAATGATTAGTTTATTACGAGAATAGACAGGAAGATTTGAAATGTTATTGTTATTATTCCTTAGACTGTTTTCCTTTAATAAGCTCTTTTGAGATTCCTCCTCAGTGTATAAATGATCTTCGCTACACGAAAGAGAAAAAATTGACAACACAAAAAGAACAATTATTTTTTTTAAGCTTTTCATTTTTTTATAAGTTTTAAGTTACTTTTTAATAGTGTGTATTACATAAATATATTACCCAATATTTCGAAAATTGTTACTCTATTTTTTTAAAAAATCAATCTTATTTTCCTTTTACCTATAATTTTCTCATTATATAAATAATTTCTGTACTTTTAACGTACTAAAAAAACTGAATTCTTAAATTTTTAATAATTTACTAAAGTTAGATTTAAAAATTCACTTTTGCTATATAATCATATGATTATGAGTCTATAAAGCTCAAAAAAAATATTATAATGGAAAATACAGAACGATATATCAATGCTCTAATTGAAGGAGACGATTTCGTTATTAAAGAAATATACAGTAAAATATATCCCAAAATTGCTTCCTATATTTTCTCTAATAAAGGAAATACTGATGATGCTCTTGATGTTTTTCATGATGCTTTGATGTATATTATTATTACTCAGAAAGAAAAAAGAACAATTATTCTTTCTTTTGAAGCTTATCTTTTTGTGATTTGCAAAAACATTTGGAAGAAAAGTTTAAAAAATAGGGTAATAAAAACAGATGTTTCAACACTAGAAGAAAAAGAAACCGATTTAAGTACTATAATTTTAGAACAACAATGCATCGAATTCTATTTAGAAAAATTCAATCTTTTATCAATAAACTGTAAAGACATTTTGAGTAGTTATTTTAATGGTGCAAGCTATGAAGAACTAGTTATAGAGTATGCCTACTCTAACATTAATACAGTTAGACAAAGAGTTTTTAAATGTAGATCGAAATTAATTGAACTAATAAAATCAGACCTTGAATTTCAAAAGATAAAAAAATGGGGAGAATTTTAACCGAAGAATTATTAGATAAAATAGACCAATACCTCAAAGGAGAGTTATCGGAACAAGAAAGATTGTCTTTTGAAAAGCTATTACAAGAAGATGAACAATTACAAGAAGATGTAATTATTCAAAAACAACTATTTGCTATGCACGGAACTTCTACCACAGATATTTCATCTAATGAAACTGATTTTGAAGCTATAGCATTGCTAAAAGAAAAACTAAAAACTGACGAATACCTACGTTTATCTAACAAAATTAGAACTATTGGTAATGAAAATAGAATTTCAAATGGAAAACCAAGAAAAAGGAAAACACATTACCTTAACTATTTTATTGCCGCAAGTGTTACAATTTTCTTTGCTACGTTATTTTTTTTCAATTCTGAATCAAGTTTAGAATCCTATTACAGCGAAAATGTTAATTGGGAAAATTTACCCTCTTTCATAGATAAAGGAAATGCTTTAGATAATTTTACAAAAGGTGAAATTGCTTTTAAAAAGAAAGAATACAAAAGTGCAATCCTGTCTTTTGAAAATATTGAAACCACGAACGAATTATATCCTTATTCGCTTATGTATATTGGTGCTTCCTATGATGTATTAAATGAGAATGAAAAAGCATTAGACTACTTTAATAAACTGAGCCAGCTTACTGAATTTGAAGAACATACAAAAGGTTTTTGGTATCAATTATTAATACATCTAAAATTAGACAATAAAGAAAAAGCAAATGAAATCTCTAAGATTATTCTGAAAGACAAAAACAATTATAATTATCAAGAAACTCTAAATATGAAGCTATAATTAGTCTTCTTTAATCTCTTCAACTTCAATTTCTTCAACTTCTGTTGAAGGAGGAGGTGATAAACTATCAATAAAATCTTGTTCATCTTGTGTTAAAAGCAAACCAGATTCTATATTCCAAAAATCTGTAAGAATAGTATTTTGTCTGTTCAATAGTGTTTTATCCTTAAAAACATCTTTTGGATCATAGGTAAATAATCGTGTTGTAAATTTAGAAGTAACAAAGTAATTCCTTATTTCTGTTTTAATTATTTCTTCTTTTTTCTTAGATAAATAGCCTATTTCTTCTTTAGCATAGACTAAATAATAATCGTTTCCTTTAACTCTATAGGTTGTCTTAAAGGCCGATTTATAAATGTTTTTTCTACTAGAAACCGAGTAATTTGTATTTTCTTCAGCCCTTTCCGGTGAAATAAAATTATTAATTTCTATAATTATCCTTTTATTATGGTCGTATAAAATAGAAAAATTAAACAAAAAACCTTTTTCCTCTTCTAATGGACTAACCGTTAATCTATAATAATTTTCATTTTCTGGATATGAATTGATTTGAAAATTATATTTATCTTTTACTCTTGATGTTAAAATTTCATCTAGATATTTAAATTGATAATAATTCTCCATCAAATCATTCAGATTGTATCCATAAATATCATTGTCTGATTTTTCATCAAGAATACCTAATACTCTATTCTGTTCTATTAATATATCTGTTTTTACAGTTGATTTATTTCTTTCTATTTGAAAATTCACTAAACCATCGTTATAGAGAATATTTGCATCATTCTTTTTGAAAAATTCTCTAATATAGATTCTTAAATTTGATGGAATTGACAATTTTGCCTTAGAATTATCAACTAAAGATTGTAATATATCTTGAGGATGATTTTTTGTTAATATTATCTCTGGAAGTTTATTAACAGTACTTTCCAAGTAGACAGTATTCACTTCATCTTTTAAAGTAATCGTTTTTAAAATAAACTTTTTATAAGAAGAATGATTTATTTCTAAATAAACAGATCTTTCAAACACTACTTTTACAATTCCATCAACATTAGAAACAAAGTTCTCCTTTGTTCTTAATGAGGTAACAGTAACTTCTTCAACAGGTAATAGCGTGTCAGCATCAACAAATAAGATGGTTATCTCTTTTGTTTGAGAAAAACAATGTAAAGAATAAAAAACTAAAAAAAGGAAAAATAATTTTCTCATTTTAATTAACAATTTTAACGAATTTAACAAATATTAAATTAAAACACCAAACCTTGTCGATAAAATGTTGCTTATCGAGGTCAAAAAGAATTAATTTAATAGATTAATAATTGAAATTGAGTTGAATTTAATTCTTAAAAAATATCGATTGGATAAGTTCAAAAATTATAACTCCAAAAAAAAGAATACAAAACCAAGTTAACAAATTAGTAACTGTTAACCAGTAATTATAGAAAGTAACATATTCATAGGAAGAATTAGAAGCATCATACAAAATAGTCACATCTCTGTTCAAATCTTTCTCATAGCCTTTAATTTGATCATCTGTAAAAGCATAGAACCACTTTTCCTCTTTTAAAACATGAATACTGTTGTTTTTATCTACAAATTCTATAATGGGATATATTGGCTGATAAATACTAAAACCAATAATTTTCCCTACATACTTTTCCGAAACTACGTATGTATATAGTTTGCTACAAAAGTTAAACAGTAAACATCCTAAAAAAAGAAAAGCAAAAATGATATTAAACGGTATCTTCTTCTTAATCATATAAAAAATCCCTTCACAAAGAAGGGAATATGTTACTCATTGTGTAAAAATGATTGCCTATTAAGCAAGGTTTCTTCAGACTCTACATATTCATCATCTGGAACACAACAATCTACAGGACAAACTGCAGCACACTGCGGTTCTTCATGAAATCCTTTACATTCTGTACATTTTCCAGGAACAATATAATACACATCATCAGAAAAAGGTGTTTGTGCAGCATCAGAGTCCACCTCGGTACCATCTGGTAAAACTATTTTACCTGATAATTTTGTTCCGTCTTTATATCTCCAATCATCTGCACCTTCATAAATTGCTGTATTAGGACACTCTGGTTCACAAGCTCCACAATTAATACACTCGTCGGTTATCTTTATTGCCATCTCTTTAAGTTTAAACTTTGAAGTTCGTAAGTTTGAAGAATTACTTCTATTTCTCCAATTCTTTCTAACTTATTACTTATTTTTGTGCAAAAATACAACGTAAACCACTTAAAAGCAAAAAACAAATGTTACAAAATGAAATAAAAAAAAGTTTTACGGATTTAGGTCTATTTTTAAGTCAATTTCAACTAGACGGATTTCATGTAAACACCGCTGTTAAAAACAACGATTTATTTCAAGAAGAATTCAGTAAACTTATTGAACTATCTCAATCTCATAATGGTTGGTTTACGCCAGAAAATGTTCATTTTGCTATCCAATCTTGGGCTACTGCTTTAAAAGAAGAAAATCTAAATAAATGGTTATCACCTTATAAACTTGAAGACTGTAAGCCTAAAACTGTAGGCTTAGTACTCGCTGGAAACATTCCTCTTGTTGGCTTTCATGATTTATTATCTGTATTAATAGCTGGACACAAGGCCTTAATTAAAACATCATCAAATGATCAATATTTAGTTAAATTCTTAATCAAATATTTAATTTCTTTAGATGACAGAATTAGTGAAAGAATCACTTTAGCAGAAGGAAAATTAGAAGGTTTTGACGCTGTTATTGCTACTGGAAGTAATAATACAGCACGTTATTTTGAATATTACTTTAAAAACAAACCAAATATCATTAGAAAAAACAGGAATTCTGTAGCAATCCTTACTGGTGAAGAAACTAAAGAAGAATTAGTTGAATTAGGTGATGATGTTTTTAGATATTTTGGTTTGGGTTGTCGTAATGTTTCTAAACTTTTTATTCCAGAAGGCTATAATTTCGATAACTTTTTTAATGCTATTTTTGAGTTTCAAGAAGTTGTTAAATATGAAAAATATGCTAATAATTATGATTACAACAAAGCAGTTTATTTAATGAGTAATTTTAAATTACTTGATAATGGTTTTTTAACTCTAAAAGAAGACACCAACTTTTCTTCTCCAATTTCATCTGTTTTTTACGAATATTACACATCCATTGAATCGTTAACTAATAAACTAGAAAAAGATAAAGAAAAAATTCAATGTATTGTTTCAAAAAATCAAATTCTGGACAGTATTTCATTCGGTGAAACACAGAAACCAAACCTTTGGGATTACGCAGATAATATAGATACTTTGCAATTTTTAATCAATTTATAACAATTTACTACAACGTTATTGTTAATAAAATTGAATAATTGATACACATTTTAATAGTTTCTATAAAGTCTATTTCCGAAATTTGTATCATAACAACCACTATACATATCATAATGAAAAAACACAATTATAGCGCAGGACCTTGTATTTTACCTCAAGAAGTTTTTGAAAAAGCAGCACAAGCCGTTTTAAATTTTAACAACTCAGGACTTTCCATTCTAGAAATTTCCCATAGAAGTAAAGATTTTGTTGCTGTAATGGATGAAGCTAGAGCATTAGTACTTGAGTTATTAAACTTAGAAGGGAAAGGCTATCAAGCTTTATTTTTACAAGGAGGCGCAAGCTTAGAGTTTTTAAGAGTACCTTATAATTTAATGAAAGAAAGCGGAAAAGCAGCCTATTTAGATACAGGAACTTGGGCAAATGGAGCCATTAAAGAAGCTAAAGCGTTTGGAGAAACAGTTGTTGTTGCATCATCTAAAGATGAAAATTACAATCACATTCCAAAAGGATTCACAATTCCTTCTGATGCAAATTATTTTCATTGCACTTCAAATAATACAATTTTTGGAACTCAAATTAAAGATTTCCCTAAAACGGATATTCCTCTAGTTTGCGATATGAGTTCAGACATTTTTTCAAGAACATTAGATTTTTCAAAATTTGATATCATTTATGCTGGTGCACAGAAAAACATGGGGCCAGCTGGAACAACTTTAGTTGTAATTAAAGAAGAAATTTTAGGAAAAACAGGAAGAGCAATTCCTAATATCTTAAACTACCAACAACATATTACCAAGGAAAGTATGTATAATACTCCTCCTGTATTTGCAGTTTATACTTCATTACTAACACTACAATGGTTAAAAAAACTAGGAGGAGTTCCTGCAATTGAAAAAATAAATGAAGCAAAAGCTAATTTACTTTATAATGAAATTGACCGAAATACATTATTTAATGGTGTTGCTGTAAAAGAAGACAGAAGCATCATGAATGCTACTTTTACCCTTGTAAATCCAGAGCATCAAGAACTATTCGATACAATGTGGAAAGAAGCTGGAATTTCTGGAATTAATGGACATCGATCTGTTGGCGGTTATAGAGCATCAATGTATAATGCTTTGCCATTAGAAAGCGTACAAGTTTTAGTTGATGTAATGAAAGAACTAGAAAATAAAATTTAAAACAAATAATAATATTTAGGAATAGACAAACTCTTTCCTTACAACAAAATAAATATGAAAGTATTAGCTAATGACGGTGTTTCTAAAAAAGGTATAAAAGCTCTAGAAAAAGCTGGTTTTGAAGTAATAACAACAAAAGTAGCTCAAGAACAAGTTGCCAGTTTTATTAATACTCACGATGTTAAAGTAATTTTAGTACGAAGTGCTACAAAAGTAAAAAAAGATATTATCGACGCTTGTCCAGGATTAAAAATCATAGGACGTGGTGGTGTTGGAATGGACAATATTGATGTTGATTATGCACGTCAACAAGGAATTCATGTCATCAACACACCAGCTGCCTCAAGTGAAAGCGTTGCAGAGCTTGTTTTTGCACACTTATTTTCTGGTGTTCGTTTCCTTTATGACTCTAACCGAGTAATGCCACTTGAAGGAGACACGAACTTTAATGGTTTGAAAAAAGCATATGCAAACGGTATTGAACTAAAAGGAAAAACCTTAGGTATAATTGGTTTTGGAAGAATTGGTCAAGCAGTTGCAAAAATTGCCTTAGGATTAGGAATGAAAGTTATTGCATCAGATAAATATGTAGGTGAAGCAATAATTAGAGTAGACTTTTATAATGGACAATTTATCAATGTTGATATTAAAACAGAGCCAATGGAAGATCTTTTAAAGCATTCCGATTTTATCACATTACATGTTCCTTCTCAAAAAGGTTATATTATTGGACGCGATGAATTAAAACTAATGAAAGATAATGTAGGTATTGTCAATGCAGCTCGCGGAGGTGTAATAGATGAAGTTGCCTTAATTGAAGCTTTAGATGAAGATAGAGTTCTATTTGCTGGTTTAGATGTTTTTGAAGAAGAACCAACTCCTGCAATGCGCGTTTTAATGCACCCAAAAGTATCATTAACGCCACATATTGGAGCAGCCACTTTCGAAGCACAAGATAGAATTGGCACAGAACTTGCAGAGCAGATTATAAGTTTATTGAAAAATAATTAAAAAAAATTAGTAACTTTAAACATCAAACCTTAATTTTTATAATCATGTCTGGAATTTTAGATTTATTAAACAGTGATATGGGTAAACAACTCATAGGAAATATTACAGAAAAAACGGGAATAAATGCTTCCCAAGCAACAAGTGTTGTTTCATCAGGTCTTCCTGCTATATTAGGAGCTATGAAAGATAACGTAACCTCTGGTGACGGGGCCGCAGGTCTTTTAGGTGCCTTAAACGGTGGAAAGCATGACGGTAGCATACTTGACAATTTAGGAGGTTTTTTTAATAGTGGTGATTTTTCTGATGGATCTAAAATATTAGGACACGTTTTAGGAAACAAACAAGACACCGTTGTAAACAACATTAGTCAAAATAGTGGTGTAGATTCTGGAATTATTTCAAAAATTCTACCTATGCTTACTCCTATTATCATGGGATATTTAGGGAAACAAACTAAAAGCAATGGTGTTTCTGATGGTGCTGGTCTTGGTGGACTTTTAGGAGGCCTACTAAGCGGAACAGATGGAGGAAGCTCTATTTTAACTTCTGTATTAGACCAAAACGGAGATGGTAAGCTCGATATTAGCGATGCAATGTCGGCTTTAAGTGGAAAGAAAAAAGGAGGTCTTGGAGGACTTTTAGGAGGGCTATTTGGAAAAAAATAATTACTCTTACTTATAATATGTTAAAAGCGTCAACAATGTTGATGCTTTTTTTTATCTTTATGTCTGAAAAGTAGCAATAATGAGATTATACATATCCATAATAGTATGCATCATTGGAATTACAATCTCTTGTAATTCTACAAAAAACTTTTCTACAAATGAAGATCCAAAACTAGTAAGCGACACTGTAACCATTGCCAATGAAGAAATTGAATACGAAATAACTATTATAGATGGTGGCTTTACTTCTTGGTTTAACACCAATTCTAGACCGCGATCTTTTTACTCTCAAACCTATCTTGAAGCTAGAAATAGAGTTTGGGTTTTAGAATGGAATATTAGAGCAAATTCCCCTATGAACTACAATAGTAATCTCTATGAAATGCAAATAGACTATAATAGTTATACTGATTATGGTTATGAAGTGAATTATATGCTCTATAATTATCTCCTCTATTTTCAACAGAGACACAATCAGAAATTAGGCGTTTTTTCAGCAAGACTATAATTATTTTGAAAAATATACTAATTATCATTTTTGCTTTATTCTTTGGTTATAATCTTCGTATGTTTTACTTTGATGATTTTCCAATATATAGCATAATTATTCTTCCTTTTATTTATATTTCCTTCTTTGCTATTTTTACTGTAAATTTTATAAAGGATTTTAAAGCATTTCAAAAATCAAAAAGGCTAATGTCCTTTTCTGCAACGTTTCTAGGTTTAATTTCTTTAGGATTACTTTATCTTTTTTATTTAAATTTAGACTACAACTTAAACAAAGAATCAGTATTAACTTTCGAATTCAGCAGTAATATTAATGGTACACGAATTGATTTAAAAAAAGACAAAACTTGCGTCATCTATGATTATTCTGACATTAGTGGTCGTTATTATTATGGCAATTATACTATTATTGATTCGATTATTGAAACTACAAATATTAAAAAAGATGAATATTCTTGTGACAAATTTTATTTTTCAAAAAAAGATAGCGTACTTTACCCTTTAAAAGGAAAAGAAATCGATTTTTCTCAAAAATTTCTACTCAATGAATAAATTAAAAGAACGCTGGAACGTTACAAGTAATATACAACTAACAATTATATTCATAGTTTTTGCAATTACAGGTTCAACTGCTGCATATCTTTCAAAACCGGTAACATCATTATTAGGTGTTACAAAAGAAAATCTACATTGGTCTTTATATTGGCCGTTACGAATAATGATCTTATTTCCTATTTATCAAATTATGCTTGTTATAATTGGAGCACTATTTGGTCAATTTAAGTTCTTTTGGGAATTCGAAAAGAAAATGTTATTTAGAATGAAACTAGGTTTTATAGCTGACTATGTTGATCAAAAACTAAAATAAAAAAATCCCGATTTCTCGGGATTTTTGCTATTCTTCTTTCTTAATAAGGAATTTATAAATCCAAGTTATAGTAAAGGTAGGAATAATGTCTATAAAAGGAAAAGCTTCTTCTATAAATCCGATAACACTTGCAACTTCTCCAATCTTTCCTTTATACATTTTACGTAATAATAGAAAAGAAACAGGTGCCCAAACAATGTCAATGCTTTCTGCATAACCTGGAACAATGTAAGACAACATTCCAATGAGGTCAAAAACAATACTCAAGATTAATTTTGACTTTTTACTCGATTTTTTTGGAGTAGTTATTACTTCTATTTCTTCAGACATGTAGTATACTTTTAAAGTTAATTACCTCTATTAAAGCAAAATGAATGCCAAAGTAATTAATCTTTTTTAATTAACTTATAAAAATCATCTCTAAATTCTTTTTGATTAAACACTCCTCCATATTGTAAAGTTGAAGTATAACTACTTTCATCTTTAATTCCCCTACTCGAAACACAAAGATGAGTCGCTTCAACAACAACCATAACGTTTTCAGTATCTAAAACAGTTTTCAATTCATTAAAAATTTGCATAATCATGCGCTCTTGAACTTGTGGTCTTCTTGCATAATAATCAACAATTCTATTTAATTTAGACAATCCTATAACTTTTCCTGAAGAAACATATCCAACATGTGCTTTTCCAACTATAGGCAAAAAATGATGCTCACAAGTAGAATTAAAGCTAATATTTGCTTCAACAAGCATTTTATCATAGTGATAAGAATTATCAAAAACTGATATTTTAGGCTTATTGGCAGGATTTAAACCTGAAAAAATTTCTTTAACAAACATTTTTGCAACTCTGTGTGGAGTTCCTTTCAAACTATCATCTGTAAGATCCAAACCTAACTCTTTCATGATAATTTCAAAATGTTCCTCAATCACTTGCATTTTAGCTTCATCCGTTTTTTCAAAAGCATCCTTTCTAAGCGGAGTTTCTGCTGACGTCATTTGATGATTATCTCCTATAGCATCAAATATTTCTTTTTTAATAGTTGTATTCATTATAATATTCTATTTCTATTCGAGTTACGACTTATACTATTTTCTAATTTTGTAGCCACTACAATTATATAATAATTACAATAGACACGATAAACAATTATTTTGTTCAACAAATATAGTTAAATAGTTAAACAAAAATACATTTTAACTTATATTTATTATTTACGCTAAGAAAAATCAAAGTAGATTAGAATTAAAAAATAGAAAAAAAAATGGTTTCTTTGTACAAATGATTTTTGATGATAAAAGCAACTAATTTACACAAGTACTATGACACTTTACACGTTTTAAAAGGTGTTAATCTACATATTAAAAAAGGAGAAATTGTTTCTATTGTTGGAGCATCAGGTGCTGGAAAAACAACATTATTACAGATTCTAGGAACTTTAGACAAATTATCTAAAACAGAAAATTCATCTTTAGAAATTAATAATGTAGATGTAACAGATTTGAACGACAAAAGTTTATCTAATTTTAGAAATAAGCATTTAGGTTTCATTTTTCAATTTCATCAATTACTACCAGAATTTACAGCATTAGAAAATGTATACCTTCCTGGTTTAATAGCAAAAAGAAATAAAAAAGAATTAGAAGAAGAAGCAACTAAGCTATTAGAATATTTAGGTTTATCAAATAGAATACACCACAAACCAGGAGAACTTTCTGGTGGAGAACAACAACGGGTAGCAGTAGCAAGAGCATTAATCAATAAACCAGCAGTTATTTTTGCCGACGAACCTTCTGGAAACTTAGATAAAGCCACAGCAGAAAACTTACATCAGTTATTTTTTAAGCTTAGAGATGAGTTTGGACAAACCTTTGTAATTGTTACTCATAATGAAGATTTAGCCAACATGGCTGATCGGAAATTAGTTATGGTTGACGGAAAAATTGTTTCAGATAATTAACACAATAATGACTCAAACTGAACTAAAAGAATTTTTAGACGAAAAAGTAGTATTATACAACAATCCCGATTTCATAACATCCGATCCAATACAAATTCCACATCTATACTCATTAAAAGAAGATATCGAGATTTCTGGTTTTCTAGCTGCAACAATAGCTTGGGGAAATAGAAAAATGATTATCAACAATGCAAAAAAATTAATGGATATCATGGGAAACTCTCCATATGATTTTGTCATGTCCCATTCTGAAAATGATTTAGAAAAACTAGAAAATTTCGTTCATAGAACTTTTAATAGTATTGATGCCGTTACTTTTATAAAATCGTTACAGAATATTTATAAAAACCATAATGGTTTAGAAAACGTTCTTTCAAAAAACATAAAAAACAATTCTACTCAAAAAAGTATTTCTGAGTTTAAAAAAGTCTTTTTTGAAATTCCTCATCAACAAAGAACTACAAAACATATATCAGATCCTCTTAATAATTCTGCAGCAAAAAGGATCAACATGTACCTTCGTTGGATGGTTAGAAATGACAAAAAAGGTGTGGATTTCGGCATTTGGAAATCCATCCCAACTTCTTCCCTTTCTTGCCCACTAGATGTTCATTCTGGAAATATGGCACGAAAACTTGGGCTTCTTTCTCGAAAACAAAATGATGCAAAAGCACTTTTAGAACTCGATACCAACCTACGTTTATTAGATAGCAATGATCCTGTAAAGTATGATTTTGCTCTATTTGGATTGGGCGTTTTTGAAAAATTTTAATGGTTTCCTATTAATTATGGAAATAGTATAACAATGTTAAAAAATATTGTAAATCAAAAACCTTTAAACATACATAAATTTGTAAAAGAAAATGAGAGTAGAATTATATATCACTCTCAAACAAACAATTTACAAACTAAAAATTTATTATTATGTTAAGATGGACAGTTACATTTATTATTTTAGCAATAGTTGCTGGAATTTTCGGATTTAGTGGAATTGCAGCTGGAGCAGCTAGTATTGCAAAAATACTTTTCTTTGTTTTTATTGTACTTTTTATACTATCTCTCATCAATGGAAAAAGAAAATTTTAAACCAAAAAAATCGTGTAAGTCCGCATTTAATTAACTTACACGATTTTTTTATTTCCACTTCGCTATAAAACTGCTTCTTCCTACTTCAACTATTCTCTTCTCAATTTTTAACTTTTATTTCATCATTTCTACATTATTTCTTTGATAAATAAACCCAATACAAAGAAATTAAAAGCAAACACTAAATTCTACATGATTTTTAAGCTTTATTTTTAGTACTCAATAAATAAAAATATAAGATTTTTTAAAGTGTTTTATATTTATATGTAACAAACACCTATTAATTTCGTCTTGTTATTATAAAAATAAACTATTTTGGAAACTATACTAACAATTAAAAACCTTGACAAAGTTTACAATAAAAAAGTACACGCTGTAAAAAATGTGTCTTTCGAAATTTATAAAGGAAATGTTTATGGAATTTTAGGACCAAATGGTTCTGGAAAATCAACTACCTTAGGAATTGTACTCAATGTTGTTAACAAAACTTCTGGTGAATACCAATGGTTTAATGGAAATCTAGAAACACATGATGCACTTAAAAAAGTAGGTGCAATTATTGAACGTCCAAATTTCTATCCCTACATGACGGCTGAAGAAAACCTGAAGTTAGTTTGTAAAATTAAAAGTATTCCACTTACCAAAGTATATGAAAAACTAGAATTAGTTGGCTTATTAGACCGTAAAGACAGTAAGTTTAGAACTTTTTCACTAGGAATGAAACAACGTTTAGCCATTGCTTCTGCTCTATTAAACGACCCGGAAATTCTAATTTTAGACGAACCAACAAACGGGCTAGATCCACAAGGAATTAGACAAATTAGAGACCTTATAAAAATAATTGCTTCGCAAGGAACTACTATATTATTAGCTTCACATCTTTTAGACGAGGTTGAAAAAGTATGTAGTCATGTAGTTGTTTTAAGACATGGAGAAATGCTATATCAAGGCTCAGTTGACGGAATGCTTTCTACTGAAGGTTTTTTCGAACTTAAATCCGAAAACCTAAATTTGTTAAAAGAAAAATTAACACAACATGTTGCTGTAGAAAACATATTGCAAGAAGAAGACAAATTAGTAGTACATCTAAAAGAAAATTTAGAAGCTAAAGACTTAAATGAATATTTGTTTAAAAACGGAATTATACTACAACATCTTGTTAAACGAAAAAATAGTCTTGAAGAACAATTCCTTGAACTAACAAAAAACAAATAAACGATGAAACGATTACTCTCAATAGAATTTCAAAAATTATATAAAAACAGAGCTAGTAAGTTTTTAATTGCAACCTACTTTGTTCTCTTATCCTTTATTGCATTAATTGCTTCTATTAAATTTGAAATTGGAACCTTTAGACTACATATTGCTGAACAAGGAATTTTTAATTTCCCATTTATATGGCATTTCAACACTTTCATGGCTTCTATTTTTAAATTATTTCTGGCAATTGTAATTGTCTCAATGATGGCCAATGAATACAGTTATGGTACTTTAAAACAAAATTTAATTGATGGCTTAAGTAAAAAAGAATTTATAATATCTAAGTTTTTAATGGTAATTGTTTTCGCATTTGCATCAACTGCCTTTATCTTTATTTTATCCTTAATTCTAGGATATTCGTTCTCTTCTTATACAGAATTATCAATAGTTTTCTCAGATTTAGAATACCTTTTAGCTTATTTTGTAAAGCTTATTGGATTTTTCTCTTTTTGCCTTTTCCTAGGTATTTTAATCAAGAGAAGTGCTTTTGCATTAGGTTTTCTTTTAGTATGGTATATTTTTGAAAACATTGTTAGTGGCCTTTTAAGATGGCAAATATTTCCACGAACTGATATTTATCAATCTATAGACCAATTTTTCCCTTTAGAAGCTATGAGTAATCTTATCAAAGCTCCTTTTACAAGATTATCTGCAATTAAAAACATTGAAACAACAATATCGGGAGAAGAAATTGTAAGAGATTTTGGAGTTCATTCTGGAGAAATTCTAATTGTTCTAATTTGGACATTGATATTTATATATTTATCATTTTGGATAGTTAAAAAAAGAGATTTATAGTATCTTTGCAGAAGCTATTAAACAAAGAAAATGAGACATTTTTTAATCATTATTATATTTTTATCATTCCAAAATGGTTTTACACAAAACATAATAGTAGATGAAACCTACACTGCACAACAACTTGTGGAAGACATACTTCTAAACGGTGGTTGTGCAGCTGTTACCAATGTAGTAGTATCTGGCGGGAATTATACTTCTGGAGAAAAAACATATGGTTATTTTAACAGTAATGGCTCTTCGTTTCCAATGAATGAAGGAGTCATTTTAAGTACAGGAAAGATTATTAATGCTCCTGGTCCAAACAACAGTTTATTAGATGATGGTGGAGATATTAATTGGCCCGGAGACAATGATTTAAATACAGCTTTAAACTTATCAAATAGTTTTAACGCAACAGTTTTGGAGTTTGATTTTATTCCACAAGGTTCAAAAATTAGCTTTGAATTTCTTTTATCCTCCGAGCAATATTTAACCAATCCTAGTTCTAATCAATGTAATTTCACTGATGGTTTTGCTTTTCTTTTAAAGGAAGTTGGAGCAACCAACTATCAAAATTTAGCATTAGTTCCTGGAACAACAATACCAATAAAAGTGAATACTGTTCGCGGATCTGGAACCATTTGTCCACCTGCAAATGAACAATATTTTGATGCCTTTAATGGTAGTAATTACCCAACAAACTTTAACGGTCAAACAAAAACATTAACCGCTGAATCTAATGTGATTGCTGGAAACCAATATCATATAAAACTAGTGATTGCAGATGAAGGAAACCATCGTTATGATTCTGCAATTTTCTTAAAAGGAGGCAGTTTCAATACTAACATAACCTTAGGTGATGATAGAACTGTGACAGGAAATAATCCAGTTTGTAATGGAGAACTTCCATATACTTTAGACACCAATACAAGCGGAAATCATAAGTGGTTTTTAAACGGAATTGAATTAATTGGAGAAACAAATTCAACATTAACAATAACATCACCTCAAGATGGTGAATATTCAGTAGAAATAATCATTCCTGGCTGTACACCGAATGCGACCGATTCAATAACGATTGAATTTGCTCCCGATTTAGTCACCAATCCTACACCTTTTACGGAGTGTGACGGAGATAGTGTTCAAGACGGAATACATACTTTTGATTTATCTCTAATTATACCTGAAATCTATTTAAATTTACCATCAAACTATCAGGTAGAATTATTTGAAAGTACAACAGCAACAGTTCCTTTACCGCTCTCCTATCAAAACACAACACCTAATCAGCAAATTATATATGCACGAATAACAAATATTCCAAATTGTTATTCTACAATAAATACCCCAATAACATTAAGAGTAAATACTTTTAGTAACATTATTCTAGATGAAACAAAAAGTATCTGTGAGAACACAAATATCATTCTAACAGCCGATAATGGTTTCCCATCTTATTCTTGGAACACAACACCAATTCAAAACACTCAAAGTATTACTGTAAACGCTTCTGGTACATATTCAGTAACTATTACAAATGCTCTTGGTTGTAAAAAAATTAAGACTTTTACTGTTGTAGATTCACAAATAGCTACAATTACTACCATTATAATTAATGATTTTGAAGAAAACAATACAGCTACAATTAGTTATACTGGAAATAGTGATTATGAATTTTCATTAAACGAAATAAACTATCAAAACAGTAATGTATTCAATAATCTTTCCGCTGGTGAATATACCGTTTATGTTAAAGATAAAAACGGATGTGGAATAGTTTCGGAATCATTCTATATCTTAGATTATCCAAAGTTTTTCACTCCAAATGGCGATGGTTATAATGACAGTTGGCAAATTAAAAATCTAAATAAAAGAGGGTTAGAAAATAGTAAAATATACATTTTTGATCGTTATGGAAAATTATTAAAACAAATAAATCCGCAAGGAGAAGGCTGGAACGGAAATTTCAACAACGCTCAGTTACCTTCCGAAGATTATTGGTTTGTCTTAGAATTATCAAACGGAAAAACAGTAAAAAATCATTTTTCGCTTAAACGGTAATAAAGAAGAAATATATAAAACTAGGTAAGTTTCAAAAATAAATTAAATTTTATTAGTTTTTCACAAAATAACGGGTATTTATTATTAAAAGGAGGTAGTTAAAAAATAGATTTATAGTATCTTTGCTGGTATTATTATTTTTATTAAATGAAATATTTCTTTACCTTTCTTACGTTTTTTATAATTCAAAAAAACATCGCTCAATATATATCCGTTGATGAAACTTACACTGCTCAACAGCTTATTGAAGATGTACTAATTAACAGTCCTTGTGCATCAATAACTAATGTAACTGTTTCTGGAGCAAATTTTGCTTCAGGAGAAAAGTCTTATGGTTATTTCAGTGGAGCAGGAACAACATTTCCTTTTCAAGATGGAATCATACTTAGTACTGGTAAAGTTTCGGAGTCACCCGGACCAACAACACCTTTAGCTGATAGTGGAAATGGTATTGGATGGTTAGGAGATAACGATTTAGATCAAACATTAAGCGTTTCTTCTAATAATGCTACAGTTTTAGAATTTGATTTTATACCAACTGGTGATCGAATTAGTTTTGACTACATCTTTTCATCCGAAGAATATGAAGACAATACCAATTATCCATGTCGATTTTCAGATGGATTTGCCTTTTTATTAAAAGCTGTAGGTGCAACTAACTATCAAAACTTAGCACTAATTCCAAATACAAATATACCTGTAAAAGTGACTACTGTTCACCCAGCTATAACTGCTGCAGGTGGTTGTCCTGCTGAAAACGAACAATATTTCGATGCCTTTAATGGCACAGAGCACCCAACTGTATATAATGGTCAAACGGTTGTTTTAACAGCACAAGCAAATGTAATACCTGGGACTCAATATCATATTAAATTAGTAATTGCAGACGAAAGTGATTCTAATTTCGATTCTGCTATTTTCCTAAAAGGAGGCAGCTTTAATTTAGGTCCGAATCTTGGAGACCCTAGATCTATAGCCTCAGGAAACCCAGTTTGTCCTGACGAAATACTTACAATAGATGCTACTACTACAGGAGTAACTTCTTATCAATGGTTCTACGAAGGAAATCCAATTCTTGGAGAAACAAACCCTATATTAACATTAACGCCTCCACATACAACTGCTCAAAATGGAACCTACGGTGTCGATTTATTTTACAGCACTTTATGTACCCCTAGATCTGAAATAGATTTAGAGTTTGTACCCGATTTAACTATTGGACAAGATAGCTATAGAGAATGTGACTATGAAGGTGCGCAAGATGGGATTCGCACATTTGATTTGAATTCAATAATTCCTCTTCTATTTCCAGGTTTACCAGCTGGTTATACTGTTGCCTTTTTCGATAGTACAACATCAACAACTCCTCTAGCTTTAAACTACACAAACACAACTCCGTTTCAACAAACAATTTACGCTAGAACAACCAATATAGAATGTTTTGGAAACATACCCGTAGAATTAAATGTAGACATATTCAGTGAAATTGCTATAGATGAAACAATACATCTTTGTGCAGGAACAACAAAAGTCTTAGATGCTGGTGCTGGATTCATATCTTATTCTTGGAATACAACACCTATACAAACTACTCAATCCATTACAATAGACTCAGCAGGCACTTATGAAGTAATTCTAGAGAACGCAAATGGCTGTTTAAAAACAAAAACTATAACCGTACTTCCTTCCGATATTGCTATTATTCAAAATATCGAAATTATTGATCTTGCAGAAAACAACACCGCAACAATTATTGCGATAGGAGACGGAGAATATGTTTATTCACTTAATGAAATAAATTACCAAGAATCAATTGTATTTCAAAATTTAGCTGCTGGAGAATATACTGTTTTTGTTAAAGATAAAAATGGATGTGGAATTAGCTCTCAAATTTTTTACATCATAGATTATCCAAAATTCTTCACACCAAATGGAGATGGATACAACGAAACTTGGACGATTAAAAACCTTGAGAAAAAAGGACTTGAAAATAGCAAAATCTATATTTTTGACCGCTATGGTAAATTATTAAAACAAATTCATCCAGATGGAACTGGTTGGAATGGTACTTTCAATGAAAAACCTTTACCATCAGGAGATTATTGGTTTGTATTAGAATTAGCTAATGGAAAAAAAATCAAAAACCACTTTTCATTAAAAAGATAAATCAAAAATAATATAATTCCTTACTTACAGACCTTTCCATTAATAGTAAGAAATAAGAAAAACACAAAATGTTAAACAATATAGAGATTACAGAAATAAAAGAACTACTTAGTAGTCCAAAAAAAATCACAATTATTTCTCATAGAAATCCAGATGGTGATGCCATGGGATCTTCATTAGGACTATTACACTTTTTAAAACAATTAAATCACGAAGTAGTTTATATTTCTCCAAACGAATATCCAGATTTTTTAGCTTGGTTACCTGAGACTAATAAAGTGGTGATTTTTGAAAGAGAATACGACAAAGCATTACCTATATTACAAAATAGTGATATCATTTTTACATTAGATTTCAATGCCTTACACAGAACTGGAGATGCAATGCAAAAAACATTAGACACGCTTACCAATCTAATGATAATGATAGATCATCATCAATTGCCAGATGATTATGCAAAATATACTTTTTCCGATGTAACCTACGGATCAACTTGTCAAATGGTTTATGACTTTATAAATACTTTAGGCTATAACGATTTAATTAATACAGAAATAGCTTCGTGTTTATATACTGGAATCGTAACCGATTCTGGTAGTTTTCGTTTCCCTAAAACAACATCAGAAACACACATTTGTGTGGCTGATTTAATAGAAAAAGGAGCAAACAATAGTCAAATTCATAGCGCTTTATTCGATAATTCTAGTTACGCTAGATTACAATTACTTGGAAAAGCACTTCAAAATTTAAAAGTTTTTCCAGAATTAAACGCATCATACATTACACTTAGCCAAGAAGAATTAGATTCTTTTGATTACAAAAAAGGTGATACAGAAGGAATTGTAAATTACGGATTAAGCATTGAAGGAATACTTGTTACAGCGATTTTTATTGAAAACAAAGAAGAAGGTATAATCAAAATTTCCTTCCGTTCCCAAGGAGGATTTGATGTTAATGAATTTGCTCGAAATCATTTTCAAGGTGGCGGACATATAAATGCTGCAGGTGGTAAATCTTTTTCTAGCTTAGAAGAAACTGCAAAACAATTTATTACTATTTTAGCAAAAGAAAATTAATAAAAATGAAAATATTATTTCAATTATTCATCGCTAGCATTCTATTAACTAGCTGCTCACAACAAAAAGCTAGAAAACCTATTTCTCAAACCAACGGAAGCTTCATAAAAGAATCCATTGAAAGAAATAAGGAATTAATTGCAGGTGAAGAAAAACTGATTGATTCAATAATCAAACAGGACACTTTAAAAGAATATATAGCTTCTAGTAAAGGATATTGGTACAAATACGAGACTAAAATTAACGAAGAATCGATTTTACCGAAAAAAGGAGACATTGCCTATTTTGATTATCAAATTCACGACATCAACAATAAAGTCATTTATTCTAAAGAAGATTTAAAGCCACAAAAATATGTTGTCGACAAACAAAATATAATGATGGGATTACGTGATGGAATAAAATTAATGAAAAAAGGGGAAACAATAACTTTTCTTTTCCCTTCACATATGGCATTTGGTTATCATGGAGATGACAATGAAATAAATCCAAATGAACCACTAATTTGCACCGTTAATTTAATCGATTTACAACAAGAAAACTCAAACAAATAATTAATATATTTCATGAAACACTTAACACATCTAGTTTTAGGACTATTAGTCATTTTCAGTTCATGCTCTAATCCATATTCAAAATTAGAAGATGGAATGTACGCAGACATTTCTACCAATAAGGGTTCTATCATTGTAAAATTAGAATTTGAAAAAACACCAATTACAGTAGCCAATTTTGTTAGCTTAGCTGAAGGAAAAAACCCTTATGTAAACGAAAGTTATACAGGAAAACCTTTCTATGATGGATTGACATTCCATAGAGTAATTCCAGATTTCATGATACAAGGTGGTGATCCAGCTGGTGACGGATCAGGAGGGCCTGATTACAGGTTCAAAGATGAATTTCATCCCGAATTACGACACAATAAGAAAGGAATATTATCTATGGCAAATGCTGGTCCAAACACAAATGGAAGTCAATTTTTCATCACACATAAAGAAACCCCTTGGTTAGATGACAAACATACTGTTTTTGGAGAAGTAGTTACAGGCATAGAAATTGTAGATTCAATTGCGGTTGGAGATATCATCAAAAAAATTACAATTGTAAAAAAAGGTACGGATGCTAAGAAATTTGATGCTGAGAAAATTTTCAAAAACTACTTTCCTTCTGCATTAGAAGAACAAAAAATTGAAGAAGAAAAGCAACGAAAATTAGCTGAGAAAATTGAAGTAATAAAAGCTCAAAAAGCAGTTGACATTAACATGCTAAAAGCCGAAGGCACAAAGACAAAATCGGGTTTAATCTACAAAATACTAACCAAAGGTGACGGTAAAAAGCCAAACCAAGGAACTGAAATATTAGTAAATTATGCTGGTTGGCTACAAAACGGAGAACTTTTTGATAGCAATAGACAAGAAATAGCTATGACATTTGGGAAATTCGACCCAGCAAGAGCTCAGCACAATGCATACGCTCCTTTTCCTTTCCCGTACGGAAACAAACAAGGACTCATTACAGGCTTTTTAGAATGTTTAGACATACTTAACTATGGAGATAAACTAATCGCTTACATCCCTTCTAATCTAGCTTATGGAACTCAAGGTTTTCAAATGATTCCACCAAATACAGATTTAGTTTTTGAAATTGAAATGTTAGAAAAACCAACTAAATAATACTTTTATAAATGAATACTAAAAAAATGAAATCTTTACTCTTTCTACTTTTAACAACAATTTTTTCTGGATTTGCACAAAAAACAGATGGACTATTTGCTGAATTACAAACTTCTAAAGGAAAAATAGTTCTACAATTGGAGTTTGAAAAAACACCAATCACAGTAGCTAATTTCGTTTCTTTAGCAGAAGGAAAAAATGAGTCTGTTAAAAAAGAGTTACAAGGAAAGCCATTTTATGACGGATTAAAATTCCATAGAGTAATCGAAAACTTTATGATTCAAGGTGGTGATCCATTAGGAACTGGTTCTGGAGATCCTGGATACAAATTTACTGATGAAGTATCCGATTTAATTCATGATAAAGCTGGTATATTATCAATGGCAAATTCTGGTCCAAAAACCAACGGAAGCCAATTCTTCATTACACACAAAGAAACTCCTTGGTTAGACGGAAAACATACTGTTTTTGGTCATGTCGTTGAAGGTTTAGACGTAGTCAATGCTATTGCTCAAAATGATATTATAGAAAAAGTAACTATTATTAAAAAAGGAAAAGCTGCAAAAAGATTTAAAGCAGACAAAGTCTTTAAAAACTACATGGAAAACAAAGAAGAGGAAGATAAAAAAATTTCTGACTTAAACATTGAAAACCTAAAGAAAATAACAAAAATTCAAGAAGCAAATAGAAAAAAACAGGCTGAAGCTGAAGCTCTAAAAAGAAAAGAATTAGAGGCTAAATTAATGGCAACCTGCCAAAGCAAGGTTGCCTATTTTGCAACTCAAAAAGCGCAATCCTTAAAATTACCTTCAGGTTTAGAATATATTATTATAAAACAAGGAACAGGTGTAAAACCAAAAGAAGGTTCTCAGGTTTTCATTCATTATGCAGGCTTCTTTGAAGACGGTAAACTTTTTGATAGTAGCTACGAAGATGTTTCTAAAGAGTTTGGTAAATACGATCAAAACAGAGCCAATCAAAATGGATACAAACCTTTCCCTTTCCAATACGGAAAAAAAGGGGGATTAATTCCAGGTTTCTTAGAAGGCATAAACAACATGAATATTGGAGACAAAGCAATTATATTTATTCCACCTGCTTTAGGCTACGGAGAAGCTGGTGCTGGAGGAGTAATTCCACCAAACGCAAATCTAATATTCGAAATAGAATTATTGGACAAACAATAATATAACAATTACAGAATAAAAAAAGCTCCAACTGGAGCTTTTTTTATGTAATAAAGAATTAACACGAATATTACCCTTTAAACTTCCAATCGAATTCGTCGTTATTATTAAAAACCGCGCCAATTTCTATTTTAAAAATTTTATCATAATCAACATTTACAAAAAGCCAATTATCTTCAAAGAAATAATTTTCAGTTCCATCAACAATTTCAGTTTCAAACTGATTTAACTTATTGTTAGCTAAAACCGACTCAATATCATTCCATTTTCTACCTATTATTTTTTCTCCAAACAGCTCTAATTCTTCATTTATAGAAGTTATATAGCCCAACTGATATTCTTCCTCATCATAAAATGTTAATCTCATTTTGTGGTCATTATAAACATATACAATATTTTCTTCTTCATCAGAGTATTGTTTATTCGGCTTCCCATAAATAACTTCAACATCTTTTTGCTTCATTCCAAAAAGCAATTTACCAATTCCATATTTTAATTTTACTTCCATCTTTATTGTTTTTTAAAATTAAAAACCATCATACAAAAGCATGATGGTTTAAAGTATTATATTAATCAAAAACATTTAAATTCATTACAATTTAAAACGTTTTCTATCTGTTTCTGTTAAATATATTTTTCTTAAACGAATAGATTTTGGAGTTACCTCAACATACTCATCCTTTTGAATATACTCTAAAGCCTCCTCTAATGAGAAAATAATTGGAGGTATAATCCTTGCTTTTTCATCATTTCCAGACGAACGAACGTTAGATTGCTTCTTAGCTTTAGTAACATTAATACACATATCATCACTACGGCTATTTTCTCCAATTACCTGACCTTCATAAATTTCAGCATTTGGCTCAACGAAGAATTTACCACGATCTTGTAATTTATCAATAGAATAAGGAATTGCTTTTCCATTTTCCATAGAAATCAAAGAACCATTATTACGTCCTGGAATTGCTCCTTTAAAAGGCTCGTATCCAATGTAACGGTGAGACATAATAGCTTCTCCAGCAGTAGCAGTTAGCAATTGATTACGTAATCCAATAATTCCACGAGATGGAATGTTAAATTTAATAATCATACGCTCACCTTTACCTTCCATACTTAACATCTCTCCTTTACGTAAAGTAACAAACTCTACTGCACGTCCAGAAAGATTTTCTGGTAAATCGATTGTTAATTCTTCTATTGGCTCACATTTAACACCGTCAACTTCTTTAATAATAACTTGCGGTTGACCAATTTGTAACTCATACCCTTCTCTTCTCATTGTTTCAATAAGAACAGACAAGTGAAGTACTCCACGACCAAAAACCATAAATTTATCCGCAGAATCAGTCTCACCCATCTTCATCGCTAGGTTTTTCTCTAATTCTTTAGTTAGTCTATCTCTAATATGTCTAGATGTTACAAATTTACCTTCTTTACCGAAGAATGGCGAATCGTTAATTGTAAACAACATACTCATTGTAGGCTCGTCAATAGTAATCGTTTTTAATGCTTCTGGATTTTCAAAATCAGCAATAGTATCACCAATTTCAAAACCTTCAACACCAATAATTGCACAAATATCTCCAGCAATTACCTCTTCTACTTTTCTACGTCCTAAACCTTCGAATGTATGTAATTCTTTAATTCTAGATTTTATTACTTTACCATCTCTTTTTACTAAAGAAATTGGCATACCTTCTCTTAAAACTCCTCTTTCTAAACGCCCAATTGCTATACGACCTGTAAAACTAGAAAAGTCTAAAGATGTAATCAACATTTGTGGTGTTCCTTCAGAAACTTTAGGAGCAGGTACATTTTCAACAACCATATCCAATAATGCTTCAACATTATCAGTTATATTTTCCCAATGATCAGACATCCAGTTATTTTTAGCTGAACCATAAACAGCTGGAAAATCTAATTGTTCTTCAGTAGCACCTAATTCAAACATTAAGTCAAAAACTTTTTCATGAACTTCTTCAGGAGTACAGTTTTCTTTATCTACTTTATTAATAACCACACAAGGCTTTAATCCTAAGTCGATTGCTTTTTGTAATACGAAACGAGTTTGTGGCATTGGTCCTTCAAAAGCATCTACAAGTAGACAAACTCCATCGGCCATGTTTAATACTCTTTCTACCTCACCCCCGAAATCCGCGTGACCTGGAGTATCAATAATGTTAATCTTAGTCCCTTTGTAGGTAACTGATACATTTTTAGAAGTAATAGTAATTCCTCTTTCACGTTCTAAATCATTGTTGTCCAATATCAAGTCTCCTGTATTTTCGTTTTCACGAAATAATTGACAGTGATACATAATTTTGTCAACCAAAGTTGTCTTTCCGTGGTCAACGTGTGCAATAATTGCAATGTTTCTAATTGGCGTCATGCTATATTTTTTTCAAGGTGCAAAAGTAAACTTTATTTTTGGATAAAACACTATAATGTAGTTTACTATATTATTATTTACTAAATTTATTCCATAAAAAAAGCTCTCACGAAGAGAGCTTTAAATATTTTTTCAAGAATAAGCAACTAGATAGAAGCTACAAATCTTGTTAATTTTGATTTTAAGTTAGAAGCTTTATTAGAATGAATTACATTCTTTTTAGCTAATTTATCAATCATTGAAATTACAACTGGTAATTTTGCTACAGCATCAGCTTTTTCTGTTGCTAAACGTATAGCTTTAATTGCGTTACGAGTTGTTTTGTGTTGATATTTATTTAACACTCTTTTCTTTTCGTTGCTTCTAATTCTTTTTAAAGCCGACTTATGATTTGCCATTTTATTGTTTCTTTTTAATTTTAATAATTATTATAAACTACTAGTTAAAAAAGAAAAACCTCCCACAATTGCATCGAACAATCACTTTGGTTTTAACTAATAAAATTAAAATTCGAGACACTGAACTTTAATCTTATAAAACTTTGTAGCCCGTAGGGGAATCGAACCCCTCTTACATGGATGAAAACCATGCGTCCTAACCGATAGACGAACGGGCCGTGAGAAATATCTATTTAGTAGCCCGTAGGGGAATCGAACCCCTCTTACATGGATGAAAACCATGCGTCCTAACCGATAGACGAACGGGCCGGAGGAAATGTAGTAGTCCGTACGGGAATCGAACCCGTGTTACATGGATGAAAACCATGCGTCCTAACCCCTAGACGAACGGACCATTTGTTTCACTAAATGCATATCGTTATTTCTCTAATGCGGTGCAAAGATACATCTATTTATTATTCTTGCAATAGTTGGACAAACTTTTTTTGTTTTTTTTTAATAAGCCTTTGCAAAAAGCACCCTCCCTACCGAAGGATTCCCAGTAAACACACAGCTTCCCGTCTCTTCTACTCTATCCAAAGGAATACATCTAATAGTCGCTTTTGTAAGGTTTTTTATATTTTCTTCCGTTTCAATTGTACCGTCCCAATGTGCTGAAACAAAGCCACCTTTCGACTCCAAAACAGACTTAAATTCTTCAAAATCATTCACTTCCGTAGTATGATTTGTTCTATAATCTACTGCCTTAGTAAATAATTCTTCTTGGATTTGATCTAGTTTATTTTTAATAAAAATTTCAATTCCTTCTTTAGAAACGACTTCTTTTGACAAAATATCTCTTCTAGCAACTTCATAAGTTCCATTTTCTAAATCTTTAGGACCAATTGCTATCCTTAAGGGCACACCCTTCAATTCCCATTCTGCAAATTTAAACCCAGGCTTATGGGTTGTTCTATCATCATACTTGACAGAGACACCTAGATTTCTTAATTTAACTACCAATTCATTCACTTGATTGGATATCGCTTCTAATTGCTCGTCTGTTTTATGAATAGGAACCACTACAACCTGTATAGGTGCTAAATTTGGAGGCAAGACCAATCCATTATCATCTGAATGCGTCATTACCAATGCTCCCATCAAGCGTGTAGAAACCCCCCAAGAAGTCCCCCAGACATACTCTTGCTTCCCTTCTTGATTTGCAAATTTCACATCAAATGCTTTTGCGAAATTTTGACCTAAGAAATGTGAAGTTCCTGCTTGTAACGCTTTTCCATCTTGCATTAAAGCTTCAATACAATACGTTTCTTCCGCTCCTGCAAATCTTTCAGACTCAGTTTTCAAACCTTTTACAACTGGTATGGCCATAAAATTTTGAACAAAATCCGCATACACGTTCATCATTTTTTCTGACTCTTCGATTGCTTCTATTTTAGTTGCATGAGCCGTATGCCCTTCTTGCCACAAAAATTCAGCAGTTCTCAAAAATAGACGCGTTCTCATTTCCCAGCGCACAACATTAGCCCACTGATTAATTAACAAAGGTAAATCTCTATAAGACTGAACCCAACCTTTATATGTACTCCAAATAATCGCTTCACTTGTTGGACGAACAATTAGCTCTTCCTCTAACTTAGCTTTTGGATCTACAATTAGCTTCCCTTTATTATCTGGATCATTCATCAATCTATAATGAGTAACAATAGCACATTCTTTTGCAAACCCTTCCGCATTTTTTTCTTCTGCTTCAAACATACTTTTAGGCACAAAAAGGGGAAAATAAGCATTACTATGTCCTGTCTCTTTAAATTTTTTATCTAATTCAGCTTGCATTTTCTCCCAAATTGCATAACCGTATGGTTTTATAACCATACATCCTCTTACCCCCGAATTCTCAGCTAAATCGGCTTTTACAACCAATTCATTATACCATTTCGAGTAATCTTCTTCTCTTTTTGTTAAGTTTTTGCTCATTTTTAAGGTTTTGGCACAAAAATTGTTTATATTTATTTTAACTAAATAGTTACGCAAAACTAACTATTTTTGTAATGTCCAACAATAAAAAAAAGCTTTATGAAAACTAATCTATCCATTTTAAGAAAAATTCACTTGTTTTCCTTCACTGGAATTGCAAGTCTATTTATCGTTTCTTGTGGTTCGTATCAAAACTCATCTTACTATGATAATGACGGCGTTTATGGTACTACAGAAAGAAATGAACAGGTAACAGAAAACCAATATTCGGAACAGAATATGGAACAATCTAACAAGTATTCACAACAGTTTAAAAATATGCAAGATGATTATGTATATTTCACTGATGTTGAAGAATACTCATCAGAAACTAACGATACAGCAGTAACCGTATATAGAAACAACTACCAAGATAATGAAGAAAGATACGCTGGCTGGGGCAATAACAACAGCGATGTAACCATCAATTATTACAACAATGGATGGAATAATTGGTATTCTCCAAACTGGGGAATGGGTTGGGGAAATAATTGGGGATGGGGGAATCCTTATTATGGATCTAACTGGGGCTGGAACAACTGGTACGGACCAAGTTGGGGAGTTTACTACGGAAACACTTGGGGCTGGGGTGGATACAACAACCCTTACTATAATCCATATTACTATGGATATAACGGCTACTACGGTAGAGGTGGCAGGAACATAGCTTATAATTCTGGAACAAGAGGTGGCAATAGCTATTATTCTAACAGAAACGGTTCAAGATACAGTAGCGGCAGAAACAACTACTCGACAACTAGAAGAAACACTATTTCTTCTGGAACAAGAAGAAATACTATAAGCACTCCAAGATCTTCAGGAACAAGAAGTAATTACTCAACACCAAGAAATAGTGGTACAAGATCAAATACTTATTCAACACCAAGAAACACTAGCTCAACACCTAGAAGTAGCGGAACAAGATCTAACAGTTACTCTACTCCAAGAAGCTCATCTGGAAGCACTACTACTACAAGAAGTAGCTCATCCGGTGGAAGATCTTCTGGAACAAGATCATCAGGTGGTGGTAGTCGCTCAAGCGGTGGTAGAGGCGGAAGAGGTTAATTGAATATAAAAATTTAAGTTTTACAGAATAAAATTGCTATGAAAAAAATTTATACACTTACCATGTTCTTATCCTTCCTTGCAGGGATAAGCCAAGAAATAACAACCCAAGATGCATTGAGATATGCAGTAGACGACATTACAGGAACCGCTCGTTTTAGAGGAATGAGCGGAGCTTTTGGTGCCGTTGGAGGTGACCTTTCTTCAATAAATGTAAATCCAGCTGGATCTGCTATTTTCAATCACAATATGTTTAGCGTTACTGCTAGTAACTTAAACACTAAAAATAAATCGAATTACTTCAACACGAATAACAAAGAGACCTATAGCACCCTTGATTTAAATCAATTGGGAGCAGTATTTGTTTTCAAGGATAATAACCCTGAAAATAACTGGAAAAAATTCGCTATTGCTCTTAATTATGAGAACACTAAGAATCTAGATAATAATCTTTCCTTTTCTGGGAACAACACATCCAACTCTATAGATCAATACTTTTTACGTTTTGCAAATGGAATTGGAAACGAAGGTGTTTTTAATATTAATGATGCTAATGCTAATTTTGAAACGCTACCTTTTATTGATCAACAAGCTTGGCTAGGTTATAATTCATACATTGTTGAACATGATGCAACAAACAATGAGTATTTTACAAATGTTCCAGATAACACTATCTATCAACAATCTAGATTCAACAGATCTTCTGGTTATAATGGCAAATTTTCTGCTAATTTTTCTACTTCCTTCAAAGACAGACTATACTTGGGGATGAATTTAAATTTACACTTTACAGATTACACAAGTGTTACTCAATTAAAAGAAACAAACAATGGATTATATCCTGATGGTGCAAGCGTAAGTTATATTATATTTAACAATGAACAGTACACAACAGGAAATGGTTTTTCATTAAATTTGGGTGCAATTGCTAAAATTACAGATGATTTCAGATTAGGTTTAGCTTACGAGTCTCCAACTTGGCAAAATCTAACCGATCAATTATACCAAAATCTTTATACAGAAAGAACTGAAGCACCAAATAACAATACTTTTATAACTAAAGTTACAGACCCAAACATAACTATAGAATTTGCTCCTTACAAAATTAAAACTCCTGCAAAATGGACTTTAAGTGGTGCATATATTATCAATAAAACAGGCTTAATTAGTGCTGATGTTTCAAGAAAAGACTATTCAAACACACAATTTAAACCTGTTAGAGATTTTTCTGGAATAAATAGAACGATGAGTGAAGATTTAACAGAAGCTTACGAAGTTAGAATTGGTGGAGAATACAAAATAAAACAAGTTAGTCTTAGAGCTGGTTATCGTTTTGAACAAAGCCCATACAAAGTTGACTATGCGATGGGAGATTTAACTGGTTTTTCTGGAGGTATAGGGTATAATTTTGGTATTAGCCGATTAGATTTAGCCTATTCAAATAGCCACAGAAATTACAACCAGCGTTTTGTTTCTTCTGGAATGAATGACACGGCTAGAATTAGAACAATTCAAAACAATATGACACTTACCTACTCTATTAATTTTTAATTAACAGCGTTTCTATATCACAAATCCTTCTTTACGGAAGGATTTTTTTTATACCAAAAGCTTCCCCTAGCCCTGATGGAAGCCTACCGTGTGGACACATCTATATTTTCACTATTTTAGACCAAATATAAATTATGCGTAGACATTTTACTGATATTGAAGATTCTCGATTACTTAGACGAAGTAATTTGATTTTGGACAGTTTATTTTGTAATAGTGTTCATTCTATTCGACAAATCACCCAAAATGAATCGGAGTGTAAAGCTTTTTATCGTTTTTTACAGAATAATAGGATCTCAGAATCAAAATTAATCAAAAATATGTCTTCTAATTGTATCACTTCCTGTTTAGATAAAACAGTTTTATGCATACAAGACACAAGTGAAGTAAATCTTTATAATCATAAAAATAGGATTAAAAAGGACGGATTCATTGGCACTACTAATGCTGCAAAAGGTGGGATTGGCTTTTTATTGCACCCTAGCTTTGTTGTTGATGCTTATAATTTCATTCCTTATGGTTTTTCTGATGTTAAAATATGGAATAGACCTCTAGAGAAACTTACAAAACAGGAAAGAAATTACAATAAATTACCTATTGAAGAAAAAGAATCATACAAGTGGATAGAATCTTCTGAAAAATCAAAAGAAGCTCTAGAGAAGGCAAAAAAAATCATCATAATCCAAGATAGAGAAGGTGATATTTATGAGCAATTTGCGATAGTACCTGATGAAAAGACAGAGTTGCTAGTAAGGGCTAGAGCCAACAGAACATTATTAAATAAGATAAAATTATTTGACTTTATAGCTAATGAGCCTCTTCAAGGAAAATATACCATTGCACTAGAAGGAGATAAACGAAGAAACATAAGTAAGCGAGAAGCTACTTTAGAGGTAAGGTTTTCAGCTGTTACTATTCAAAAAAACGATTTAGTTTCGAAAAATGCACCAGATAGTGTTGATTTATATATTATAGAAGCGAAAGAAATTGGTGAGAATATTGAAAATCCAATATGTTGGAAACTATTAACAACTATTAAAGTTTTAGATTTAGAAACTGCTTTACAATGTATTGATTGGTATACCTGTAGATGGGTAATAGAAGAAATTTTTAGGATACTAAAAAAAGAAGGATTTAATATAGAAGCCAGTGAATTAGGTTCAGCTAAATCCATCCGAAAATTAACTTTAATGATGATGGAAACAATTGTTAAGCTATTTTTAATGCAAATAGCCTACGATATGCCAGAACATGAAATAGAATCAAGAAGTTGTTTTACCAATCAAGAACTTGAATGTTTAGAATATCAGATAATAAAATTAGAAGGTAAAACAGAAAAATTAAAAAATCCTTATAAAGAAAAGGATTTGAAAAGATATGTATGGGCAATTGCTAGACTTGGAGGATGGAAAGGATATACTAGTGCTCGAAAACCTGGAATAACTACTTTTTCTATTGGAATTCAAAAATTCGCTTCAATTATGCAAGGATGGCAATTATTTCAAGATGTGTCCACACGGTAGGATGGAAGCGGCATCCTGTTATTGCTAGGCACGAAGCAATGACAGATAGAACGAACAGCAGGCAGAAACTTTTAAAAAACTCGCAACCGCTAGTGCTTCTAATGAATAATTTTATGTAATTTTGCACCTCAATTTTAAGTATATGAGAACCAAATCGTTAAAGAAAAATAAAATCAACGTAATTACCCTTGGATGTTCTAAAAACGTTTACGATAGTGAAGTTTTAATGGGACAACTGAAAGCTAACGGAAAAGAAGTAACTCACGAGGCTACTAAGGACGAAGGAAACATTATTGTAATTAACACATGTGGTTTTATTGACAATGCAAAGGAAGAATCGGTAAATATGATATTAGAATATGCCGATAAAAAAGAACGTGGTTTAGTAGATAAGGTTTTCGTTACCGGATGTTTATCTGAACGTTACAGACCTGATTTAGAAAAAGAAATCCCGAATGTTGACCAATTTTTTGGTACAACGGAGTTGCCTTTATTATTAAAAGCGTTAGGAGCAGATTATAAGCATGAGCTAATTGGAGAACGTTTAACAACTACGCCAAAAAATTATGCGTATTTAAAAATTGCTGAAGGATGCGATAGACCTTGTAGTTTTTGCGCTATTCCATTAATGAGAGGAAAACACGTCTCTACTCCTATTGAACATTTAGTTATTGAAGCTGAAAAATTAGCTAAAAACGGTGTTAAAGAATTAATTCTAATTGCGCAAGATTTAACGTATTACGGTTTAGATATTTACAAAAAAAGAAATTTAGCCGAATTATTAGAAAATTTAGTTAAGGTAGAAGGTATTGAATGGATTCGTTTGCACTATGCTTTCCCTACAGGTTTCCCTATGGAAGTTTTAGATTTAATGAAAAAAGAGCCTAAAATTTGTAATTATATTGATATTCCGCTACAACATATTAGTGATAGTGTCTTGAAATCGATGCGAAGAGGAACTACTTATGAAAAAACAACTAATCTTTTAAAAGATTTTAGAAAAGCGGTTCCAGAAATGGCTATTCGTACTACTCTAATTGTAGGTTATCCTGGTGAAACAGAAGAAGATTTCGAGATTTTAAAAAATTGGGTTTCAGCAATGCGTTTTGAGCGTTTGGGCTGTTTTGCCTATTCTCATGAAGAAAATACGCATGCATATAGCTTAGAAGACGATGTTCCTCATGATGTTAAACAAGAAAGAGCTCGAATTATAATGGATATTCAAGCACAAATTTCTTGGGATTTGAATCAGGAAAAAATTGGAAAAGTATTCAAATGTGTAATTGACAGAAAAGAAGGCGAGCACTTTATTGGTCGTACCGAATTTGACAGTCCAGATGTTGATAATGAAGTTTTAATTGAAGCTTCTAAACATTATTTAAAGACAGGCGATTTCGTTATGTTAAAAGTAACTGATGCTACTGAATTTGATTTATATGCAGAACCTATTAACTAGCGTTCGAATTTTATTTTTTTTTAGTATTCAGTCTTTAAAATAATTAAAAAATGGATTCATTATCACAAATTGTTCTTGGTGCTGCTACTTTTGCATTAGTAAAAGACAAGGAAATAGGAAAAAAAGCATTGCTTTATGGAGCTATTCTTGGCACAATTCCAGATCTAGATGTGTTAATGAATCCATTTTTTAATTCTATTGAGCAGTTAGCAATTCATAGAGCGTTTTCGCACTCTGTTTTTTTCTCGATTCTTCTAAGCTTTCTCTCTGCAAAATGGTTTACCTATAAATACAAAACATCATATAAATCTTGGTTTTGGGCTAGTTTTTTAGCGCTGTTTACACACCCCTTACTGGATTTATGTACCACTTATGGAACACGAATATTTTATCCGCTAAGTAATTCTTATTTTAGCTTTGATAATGTTTTTGTAATCGACCCTTTATATACTATATGGTTACTTCTTGGTTGCGTTGTTTTGTTATTTATGAAAAAAGACAACAACAAAAGACAAACTGTCATCAAATGGTCGCTAACTCTTTCAACTTGTTATTTAGTACTTGGTTTAATTCTTCATTTTTATGCAACCAATCATTTTAAGCAAGAATTAGACAGGCAAAAAATCACCTATAAAAAAATTAAAGTAGTTCCAACACCTTTCAACACGATACTTTGGCAAGCAATTGTTAAGTCTAAAGAAGGTATTTACTATTCCGATTATAGTTTATTTGACTCAAAAACCACTTCGATTTTTCATTATGAAAAAAATGATATCGCTTTCATTGAAGATAAAAAGAAAATTGCTGAATTAGAACCTTTTTTCAATTTTACCGAAGGCTATGAATTAGCTCGAAAAGAAGGCGAAAAAATGGTTATTTATGGAACCAAATTTGGACCAATAAACATTGAAAATAATAAAGCACAATTCTTTTTCCCTCTTGAATTTAAGGAAGATGGAACATATGAAGTCAGCAAAAAAGAGCCTAACGATTATTCAAAAATATTCAATCAATTATTTATTAGAGTAAAAGGTAATTAGTTTAATTAAAATGCTGTTTTTTATATTAGCTTGTAGTCATTTTCAATACAGTTTAGAAAATAATAACTTGAAATACTATTGAATGGAACACATAAAAAAATTTAACTTCATCTAATTCTAGCTAAAATAGTTTATTTATAATCTTCATACCAATTAAATTTTCTATCAATAATATCTTGTTTTTTTTCTTTTATATATTTTAAATACTCTTTAGCAATTGGAGATAATGATTTTTGAGATTGCCATATTAAATTCCAATTCGTCATTAATGGCAATCCATTTACTGGAATAATCTGTAAATCTCCTTTTTGTAATTCGTTTTTAATTCCTATTAAAGGCATAATTGATAAGCCTAAGCCTGCAATTACAGCTTGTTTTACTGCTTCATTTGAAGTTAATTTTAATTTATTATTAACGCTAATAGCATTGGCTTCAAAAAAACGTTCCATTTTAAAACGAGTCCCAGATCCTTTTTCACGATAGATTATAGAAAATTTAGTTAAATCTTTAGCCGTTAATACCTTGCTCGGTTTTACAAAATCTTTATTCGCAACTAAAAACAACTTGTTTTGCATTAATTCTTCATTAAAAACAGAAATGTTTTCTGGTAAAATAGAAACCAATGCCAAATCTACCTCATTATTTTCTAAGCTTTGAACAACTTTTGACTTATTAGTAACGTCAAGTTGTAGCTCAATTCCTGGATGCATTTTTAAAAAATCAGACAAGAAATAAGGCATTATATACTTTCCTGTAGAAACAACAGATATTTTTAAAGTGCCAGATAAATACCCCTTAAAAGCTAAGGTTTTAAAAGTAATCTCCTGTATTTCATTATTAATTCGTTTACAGATATCTGCAATTTCACTTCCAAAATCTGTAACATACAGCTGCCTTCCTATTATTTCTGTTAACGGAATTTCAAATTGATCCTGAAAATTTCTTAATTGAATAGAAACTGCAGGTTGCGTCAAATGCAAGTCTAATGCTGCTTTGGTTATGCTTTTTGTTTCAACAACTTTTAAAAAAATTTGTAATTGATGCAAAGTATAATTCATAAAATTATTTTATATAATGTATTACAAATATAAATAAAATTTTATACAAAAAGCCTCATACATTTGTAAAAATATTATCAAGGTAAAGCTAAAAATTTCTAAAACAAAAAAATGACACGAATTACAGTAGCAAAAGGAGACGGAATTGGTCCTGAAATTATGGATGCAACGTTAGAGATTATCAAAGCAGCAGGTGCGAAAATTGAAATTGACGAAATTGAAATAGGAGAAAAAGTGTACTTATCTGGAAACACATCGGGTATAGCAAACGACTCTTGGAACATCATTAGAAAAAATAAAATCTTCTTAAAAGCACCTATTACAACACCGCAAGGTGGTGGTTATAAAAGTTTGAATGTTACGACTCGAAAATTTTTAGGATTATATTCAAATGTAAGACCATGTGTAAGTTTACATCCATTTGTAGAAACAAAACATCCTAAAATGGATATTGTAATTATAAGAGAAAATGAAGAAGATTTATATGCAGGAATTGAACACCAACAAACAGATGAAGTAGTACAGTGTTTAAAATTAATAAGCCGACCTGGATGTGAGAAAATCATTAGATATGCCTTTGAGTATGCCAAAGTGTATGGTAGAAAAAAAGTGACTTGTTTTACAAAAGACAATATCATGAAACAAACTGACGGATTATTTCATGAAGTTTTTAATACAATTGCTTTAGAATATCCTGAAATTGAAAGCGAACATTGGATTATTGATATTGGAGCAGCAAAACTAGCCGATACTCCAGAATATTTCGATGTAATTGTAACCCTTAATTTATATGGTGACATCATTTCAGATATAGCTGCACAAATTACAGGTTCTGTAGGGTTAGCAGGTTCATCAAACATAGGTGAAGAATGTGCAATGTTCGAAGCCATTCATGGTACAGCTCCCGATATTGGAGGAAAAAACATTGCAAATCCATCAGGAATTCTTCAAGGTGCTATTTTAATGTTAGCGCACATAGGCCAAACTGAAATAGCCGAAAAAGTTCAAAATGCTTGGTTAAAAACTATTGAAGATGGTATTCATACCGTTGACATATATAACGAAAACATAAGTAAGCAGAAAGTAGGCACAAAAGAATTTGCACAAGCAGTAATTGACAACTTAGGAAATAAACCTGCAATCTTAGAAATGGTAAATTATTCAAAAGAAGCTGTTTTAAACTTACCAAAATATATTAAAAAAGCTCCAAAAAACAAAGAATTAGTAGGTATTGATTTATTTGTTCACTGGAACGGAACTGATCCAGAAGAAATAGCTAGAATAATGCAAAGTATAAATACTGAAAACAAAGAATTAACCATGATTACCAATAGAGGCATTAAAGTATGGCCAGAAGGGTTTAATGAAACTTTTTGCACAGATCATTGGCGATGTAGATACAAACCAACAAATGGTAAAATTTTGTTTAAGAACCAAATTATCACGCTGCTCACAAAAGCATTAGAGACAAAGATCGATGTAATAAAAACAGAAAACCTGTACGAATTTGATGGTAAGCCTAGTTATTCTTTAGGTCAAGGGCAATAACATAACAAGTCTAAGTAATACAATAGTTCTTAAGCTATTATATTGCTTAATATATAAAAAAAAATTATACTAAATATTATAAATATAAATAAAAATAGATGAATTTTTAGTTGGTAATTTGCCAATGAAAACCAAGAGTACTAAACATAAAACAAACCACTCAAACATGAAACTTAGATTGTTTATTTCTACTATTCTGCTGTTGTTTTTGATTACTACTACAATCAAGACAAACTTAACTGATCACTTAAAAACAAATATGATAATTGCTTATAGTGTATTCTATTTAGTGCACATTTTAATGACAATTACAAACATAAATAATAAAGAAAATGAAAGAAAATACAAGCTTTAAATTCGTAAAAGGTACTTTTTCAGCAGAAGATGCAAAAGAAGTAATGTTCAAACTTATTCAAAGTAAAATAAGTTATCATCAATTAGAAGCGTTCAGTATTTCTGAACGTACTTCTGCAAATGTAGATCATATTCAAAAACGTATTTTTGAGCTAAATGAAACTAAGAATGATTTAGAAACAATTATTGCATTAGCAAAAAAAGAAAATAAAAAATTAAAAATCGATGGAACAATTACTATTGAATTTATTGACTAAATGTTTACAGGTAGAAAACTTTTAATTGCTACAAAGCACGCAAAGGAATCGGTAATTCAACCTTTATTTGAAAAGGAATTCAATGTTACTTGTCATACAAATACAACTTTTGACACAGATATTTTGGGAACTTTTTCTGGCGAAATAGAAAGACGTTTTTCTATAATGGAAACTTTACGTAAAAAATGTCTTTTAGCTGCTCAAGAAGAAAAATTCGATTTAATTGTAGCAAGCGAAGGTTCATTTGGAACGCATCCAACTCTTTTTTTTGCAGCTGCCGATGACGAATTTATGCTTTTTTTAGACTTAAAAAATAATATTGAAATCAGTAGCCGTGAAATAAGCTTAGAAACGAATTTTTCTGGTGAAGAAGTAAATACTTCAAACCAACTCTTAGCTTTTGCTGAAAAGGCATTATTTCCAAGTCATGCGCTAATCTTAAAATCATCAGAAAAGAATCCAGAAATCATCTACAAAGGAATTGTTCAAAAAGAAGATTTATTAAATAAATTTCAAGAATTAAAGTCAAAATTTAGTAGTGTTTTTATTGAAACAGACATGAGGGCTCATTTAAATCCAACACGAATGCAAGTGATTCAAAAAGCTACTGAAAAGTTAGTAGCAAAAATAAAAAAGGCCTGTCCATCTTGTAATTTCCCAGGTTTTGATGTGGAAGAAATTATAAAAGGATTGCCTTGCGATAATTGCGGCTTACCTACAAAATCTACTTTAGCACTAAAGTACAGTTGCAAAAATTGCGATTTTAAGCAAGAACAAAAATTTCCGAATAATAAAAAATTTGAAGAACCTACATTTTGCGACTATTGCAATCCATAACTATGAATTTAGAAGACATCAAAAAGGCTGCAAAAATAGTATCTGAAAACAAAGTAGTAGCCATTCCTACAGAAACAGTGTATGGCTTGGCTGCTAATATTTTCAGTAAAAAAGCTGTGGCAGCAATTTACAAAATAAAGAATAGACCTTTAAACAACCCGTTAATTGTTCATATTAAAGATATTAAAGAGCTTCCAAAATACACAAAAAACATACCCGAAAAAGCACAAAAATTAGCCGATAAATTTTGGCCTGGACCATTAACTTTGGTTTTACCAAAAGCAGCAAACGTTCCAGATTATATTACTTCTAACAAAGATACAGTAGCTATTAGAGTACCCTCACACAAAATTACTTTAGCCTTATTACATGAACTTGAATTTCCATTGGCTGCGCCTAGTGCTAATCCTTCAAATGCTGTAAGTGCAACTTCTTACAAACATGTACGTGATTATTTTGGTAATAAAATACCCTATATTTTAGATGGAGGGGAATGTAGCAAAGGACTAGAATCAACTATTATAGGTTTTGAAAACAACAAGCCCATTCTTTACAGGTTAGGAGCAATTGCCATTGAAGAGATTGAAAAAACTATTGGAAAAATAGATGTTAAAAAAACAAATATTCAAAATCCAGAAGCTCCCGGTATGTTTTTAAAACATTATTCACCAAAAACACCTTTATACTTAGTTGAAAACACTAATGAATTTTTAAATAAAACCATTTATAAAAACATTGCCTATTTAGGTTTTAATTTACCTAATCAAAACAAGAAAATAAAAGAGAGTTTTTTATTATCAACTGAACAAAATTTTGAGATAGCAGCCGCTAATCTATACAAAACATTAATTAAAATTGACACACTACATTTTGATGCTATAGTAGCAGATTATTTTCCAAATGAGAACTTAGGAAAATCAATTAACGATAGACTTATAAGAGCTTCATATAAAAACTAATAAAAACAAAGATGAATTTAGACTTATTAATAGACAATTTAAAAAATCCAGCATTATTATTCTTTATTCTAGGAATACTATCTGTTAAACTAAAAAGTGATTTAGCAATTCCTGAAAACTCTTCAAAATTTATTTCCTTGTACTTATTGTTTGCTATCGGCTTTAAAGGAGGACAAGAATTAGCACATAGTCATTTTTCCATAGAAATTATTTGGGCAATTCTTTTTGGTCTTTTTGCATCTATAGCAATACCTATTTATGTCTTTTTTATATTAAAAAGAAAATTATCTATTTCTAACTCTGGAGCTATTGCAGCTGCATACGGTTCAGTAAGTGCTGTTACATTTGTTACTGCCGTATCTTTTTTAGAATTACAAAACATAACTTTTAATGGACATATGGTGGCAATCATGGCACTAATGGAAGCACCTGCAATTATTATTGGTGTTATTTTGATACGATTATATGTTAAAAAGGACAACTCGAAACCAGAGCAAAAATTATCTGCCATAATTAAACATTCTTTCACAAATGGAAGTGTACTTCTTATTTTGGGTAGTTTAATAATTGGTTTTTTAGCAAGTGACAAGCAAGCTTTAGGTATTAAACCATTTACAAATGATTTATTTAAAGGTTTTTTAGCTATTTTTTTACTCGATATGGGGATTGTTTGTGGAAAAAAATTGAAAGATTTCTTAAAAAATGGCTGGTTCACAACAATCTTTGCCATTGTAATTCCGCTAATAAACGGAATTGTATTTGCCTATCTTAGTGGTTGGATTACTTCTGAAATTGGTGATCGATTCATATTGGCTGTTTTAGCTGCAAGTGCTTCATACATTGCTGTACCAGCTGCTATGAAAATTGCTGTACCAAAAGCAAACCCAGGAATTTTTATACCAATGGCTTTAGCGGTTACATTTCCTGTTAACATAACAATTGGAATGCCTATATATATGTATATAATAGTGAATTAAAATATCCCTACTCTTTAAATAAGAAATAAAGTTTTTTTTTAAGAAATATATTTTATATGATATATATCATTTTATAATTAATGCTCTTTTTATAATTTTATAATATCAAATTAAAACAAAGAAGTATGATTAAAAAGCACCAATTAGCAACAGATTTTCCTGAGTTTGAAGAAAAAATTCATGATTTAAAAACTTCAGACAACCATTTTAAAAAGTTATTTGACGATTATGATAACTTAGATCATGAAATTTACAGAATAGAATCTGATACTGAACCAGCTTCTGATGACACTTTAAACTCATTGAGAGTAGAAAGAGTTCGTATTAAAGATGAAATTTACTCTTATCTAACTAATAATTAGTATTTTTTTATAAAACAATTAAATCCATTTCAAAACATTTTGAAATGGATTTTTTTATAGCTAAATCTTAATCAGCTTAGTTTTCGGTAACAAACCATTATAAAACTCAAAGCATGATTTACTCATAGTATTTTCTTCCTTTTTTAAAACTATTAATCTTTCTTTTTAATTGTATAAATATGCCTTAAAACGAGCTTGTTTTTTGATATTTCAACTATTTGTATCGTATCCACATTCCTTCCATTCCAACTCTCATATTGAATTTCTAATAATGACTCTGAAATTTCTTTCCATGTACCATTAACGTTTACATAATCAATTGGAGGTGTACCGCACCAACCTGAATTTTGTTTTTTTACAATAGTACCATTTTCTTTAAATGCTATTCCTGATTTATCTTTTTGAAACCTATCCTTACTAATAAAACTTTGATCTCCATTTTGATAGTTTTCATAAATCCAATTTTGAAATAAGAATAGAGAAATTTCAGATTCTGTCTTATTAAAAGATGACAAAACAGTAAAAAACGCTACAATAATTATATATTTTTTCATAATTCATTTTTAATAAAGTTGGATGCTTCATAGACTTCATAAACTAAAATTAGTTTCCTCTTTTTCTCAGCACATTCAATTTCGTCTATATTTTTTTGAAGCCTTCGCACTTTTATCTCCATAAAGGTAATAAGAAATTATCATTTTCTTATCTTTGAGAAAACAACAATCTAATGTGGAAAGAAGAAAACAATTCGTTATCAAAATCATTTGAGTTCAAAAATTTTATTGAAGCTTTTTCTTTTATGACTAAAGTAGCAATGATTGCCGAAAAAATGAATCATCATCCTGAATGGAAAAACGTCTATAATAAAGTAGATATTATATTAACTACTCATGATGAAGGAAATACTATTACCGAAAAAGATAGATTACTCGCAGAAGCAATTAGTAGTTTATATTCTATTGCTTAAAAATAGCATTCTGAAAACAAAAAAATCCATTTCAAACAAAAATTGAAAATGGATTTTTAGAAATTATTCTTTTTATAACAACAACCAATTCATCAAAATTGATAGTTAAACTGCGGTTTCAATTTTTGAATTGGTTATTTTTAATAATCTTCCGTTAGTATCAAACGACCCTAAAATTTGATCTTTATCTTTTTCTCCCAAAATAGTATCTTCAGATAGCTTTACTTCATATCCTTTTTGATTTAAGTAACAAAATAAACCATGTTTGTGTCCAAAGTCCATTCTTGAAATTGTTTTTGCAAAATGAGAACAAATAAGAGCTGGATCAGTAATTTTCTTATTATCTACAAGCTCAGAGTTTAATAATACATATACTTTTATATTATTAAACGTTAATGGAGCATAACAACTCGATTTAATTAATCCATTAGCTACAAAAGAAAAGTAATGACCAGGGTCTTGATCTGTTTCTATTTTTGCCGTAACTAAATCTTCAATTCCATTACGTTCTCCTATTTCTTTCATTGCTAACGCAGCTTGTAGAAACTCTTCTGGTATGCCACTTTGTTTGTTTGCCCAAGCCCATAACCAAGATTGCTGTTCTTCAGAATAGGTTCCCAACATTTGCATTCTAAAAGAATAATCTCCAAAGGTTACTGTACCACTTATCATATCGAAAGACCAAGATAGGTCTTCTACCAATTCAGAAAAAACATCTTGTCGTTCCATTGTTAATGCAACAGTTTGATTATGTAACTGTGATAAACTTATTTTTGTTGATTGATTTTGATTTGATTCCATCTTTTGTTTAATTATTTGATTTGATATTCGCAATAATTTAGAGTATCTTCAGTCATAAAAGTAGTCTTCTTTATATTTTCTACTACTTTTCTCACTACTACTACCGCTTTTCCCCAAGCTTTTCCATGCAAACTATTAATATACCTATTAAGTAACAAAACCGAAGTTAAGGATGGCCTTTTAATATTATTTTCTAATAACTTTTTACTATATATGGTATAATTTGGTTTATCGATACTTTCTATTAAATGAATAAATGAAAAATCTTCTTCTAATTCTGGATTGTGATTATTTAAGAATGCAAAAAGTGTGTCCAGTAATTGCTCTTTCTCTGAATGATTGAGCTTTTTTAATTTATCTATTTTCTCCATAACCGCATCGAAGAAATCGCTAATATTATAATCTTTAATCTCGGAATGTACTCTAAAATTATTAATTTGAGAAAGTATAACTGCTAAATCCATATTTATGAAGTAATTATTACGTTTGAAAATGATATCAGCCAGTTCGAGCCCATCGAAGACTATAATAAAAATCTAAGCTAAAAAAACTTCGACAGACTCTATTTGACTATAATTTGCTTTCTAATAAATCAGTTAGTACTTCTGTTCTTTCGCTTACTTTGTCTGCGTTAAGAATTGGACTATGGTTAACTTCTAAAACTCCATCTGTAAAAGTATAAGCGTGTGTTGGGTTATGATGGTCATCTCTATTCACTATGACTATTTTTTGCAAACTTTCCTGTATTGCTTCTTTCCCCATTTCGTCTGAAGTTATTGCTGTAAAAGCTTCAATTAAAGGTTGGAAATAAATTTTTGTATAACTGTCGCCATATAAATGCAAAAAACGATCTTCAAATAGAGTATCCCATTGAACATCAATAGCTATATCAAAACCTACTGCAGCTTCAATTTTTTGTTTTAAAGCTGGAAATTGCTCTTCTTGAAATTCTTTTGTAAATCTTTTTTCTTTTAGTCCCATTTTCAGTTTTTTTTAGATTGCTCTTAAGTTAACAGTCTAAAATTACAGTACACAATGGTTCGAAAAAAAACGGTTTTGCAAACGCTTATTTTAATTTTATATCCGTCAGTTTTAAGTAACTATATTGGATAAAAACTGTTTTAAATAACTTTTCTTCCTAGAAGCAATTGGTACTTTTCCCCCGTCTTTTAAGAGTATATTATTTAACACTATTGAATCGATATATTTAACATTGATTAAATGAGATTGATGTACTCTAACAAATGCATATTCTCCTAATATATTTTCGTAATATTTTAAATTTCGAGCACTCATTATCTTTTTATCATTTGTATAAAAAGTAGTATAACTCCCATCTGATTGACATCTAATAATTTCATCTATAAGCAACATATGTTGCTCTTGAGTTGTTCTTATTAATAGCGTTTTTTGAGTTTCATATGTATCTAAAGTTTTCGTTTTATCAATTAAACTCACATAGTGTTGTTCTTTTTTGAAAGACACTCTAAAACGATCAATACAAACAGAAAGTTCTTCCGAATCGATTGGTTTTAATAAATAATCAATAGCTTCTACTTTTATAGCTTTTATAGCAAAATCAGCATAGGCAGTTGTGAAGATAATTTTAAATGATATCTGCTCTAATGCCTCTAATATTGAAAAAGCATTTCCTCCTATCAATTCAATATCCATAAAAACCAAATCAGGGCTGTTACTTTTCAAAAAAGTAATTGCTTCTTCAACGCTATCTATCTTAGCTATAATTTCTATGTCTTTTTGTGTATATTGAAGTAATTTAGACAAAGTGTTTAAGGCATTAAACTCATCTTCTATTATAACAGCTTGTATCATTTAATGTATATTTTGAAAACTATTTTAGTACCTACAGGTTGATTTTCTAAATCATATAAGTCAATAATTTGAAACGTTTCTTCTTCCGATTTCTTTCTCAATTTCAATCTTTCAATAAAAATTTCTGTAGCATGCAATACCCCATTTTTTTTATATTGCTTTGCTTCATTTGATCGCCCAATTCCATTGTCTTTTATTTCGAAACAAAGCTGATTACCTTCTTTGTCTATATTTATTTCTAAAAGACCATCTTCTTTTTTTTCTTTTAACCCGTATTCAATTGCATTTTCTACAAAGGGTTGTAAAAGCATTGGTGGTACTTTTATACTTTGACTATTACAATTTTGAGAAAGGGTTAAAACATATTGAAATGAATATTGAAATCGGAATTGTTGGGTTTCTATATAGTTTGAAATCATATTAATTTCCTGCTCTAATGTAATTTCTTCTTTTTGAACATAATCAAAGTTTTGTCGTATTAGCTTGGAGAATTTTGCAATATAATTCGATGCTTTTATTGGACTATTTTCCAAGGTAATATTTTGTATTGCTGCCAAAGTATTAAAAATAAAATGTGGATTCATTTGCACACGCAACAAACTTTGTTCTAATTGAGAGGCTTTATTTGCTGCTTTTAGCTTTGTTATATATAAATAACTACCTAATAGAAACAATAATAAAGTCAATATAAGTAATAAACTACCAAAGAGCCATCTGTTTTTCTTATTTGTTTGCTGTTCATATTGCAATGCAATTTCTTTTTCTTTGGCTTTATATTTTATAGTTGAAAAATGCAATAACCGTTCTTTCTCTATAGTTTGTAAAGCTACTTGTAATTGATCTCTTTCTGCTTGATACATTAATGCGTTTTGCGGGTTCTTTTCTTGTATAGTAAGAGTAATTAACTTATCGAGAATTTCAATTTGTTCGGGTAAATTTTTATTTTGTTTATAAATAACAAGGGCAGCATTATAATTCGTAATTGCTTTTTTAAAATCATTATTTAAAAAATAAACATAGCCTAACCCTTTGTATGGTGCTGCATTAATTGCATCTATATTTTTATTTAAGTCTATTGCACTCTCAAAGAACTGAATTGCAAATGCATATTCTTTAACCTCAATATAAGTAAAGCCAATATTATTGAGTATTTTCACAATAGTTTGAGGAGCATTTATATTTTTTCCCAGGTGTAATGACTCCTTATAAACTGCTAATGCTTTTTGGTTATTCTTTTGCTTTAAATATACCGCAGCGATATTACTTTTTATAGCTAAAGCTGAAACTGTATCTTTTTCATCTGTAAATATTTTTTCCGCTTTTTGAATATAATCTAATGCCTTTGAATAATCTTCCAACGTAAAATGCAATTGAAATAGAAGATTATTTGCTTTCGCGAGTAATCTTTTGTCGCTTAATAATGTTGCTTCATGCAACGCTTCTAGTGCATACTCTTGTGATTTTTCTACATTTTCAAACCTTAAATTTGCTGCACTTAGTGTAATTAAACTTCTTGTTTTATTATAATTATCTTTTTGTTTTGAAAATAAGGTATAGGCTTTTTGGTGTTCTTGTATCGCTTCTAAATACAAATCATTCACATAATAAACTTCGCCTTTTTTAAATAACAATAGTGCTTCTTGTTCTTCTGAAATATCAGAATAATGCAGCTTCAAACTATCTAAAATTCGTATTGTCTTTTTGGGCGAATATATCATAAGACTATCCGTAGTTTCCATTGCAGCATCAAAATCGGTAGTATTAACTTTAGATTGTGTACAACTTAAAAGAAAAAAAAATAGACTTATGTAAATCAAAAAAATACTAAGAAAACAATGTTTCATGCTAATGTTTTGCAGTTCTAATAAAAAAACGAAAATAATCTTTTAGTATTAAAATAGAAACTTTTTAACAACTATATAGCAGATATAAAACAAATAACAACACTTATAAAAGCATTTTTTAGTTTATAAAAAGTCCTTTTATTTTTAATCTCTCAACAAAAGAATACAAAACATGAGTATCTCTAAATTTATTGAAGGAATAACTTCTGGTTACGGATTTGAAATAAACTACAATAATAATGTCAAAAGAAAAATAACACCTAAAATAGGAATCGATGATGCTTTTTTTCTAATCTATAATTGGCCAGACGATCCTGAAGGTACAAACACCAGTATTATTATTAAACTACATTATTATTTTGAACTTAACGATACAAAATATGAAATAGGAACAACAACCACATTTTATGATAATGATGTAACTGTTTACGAGCGAATGCCTGATTGGTTTTTAAATGATGCTTATCCTGAATTAATAAAAAAAGCATTAGCCATTTCTAAAGAAAAATTAGAAGAAAATCTAGGTGTTGTTCTAAATGAAGTAGCTCCTTTTGAAGGTCAAGAAAATAAAGCAAAAAGACTTGCTAATAAAGCAGCAAAAAAGAGACAAGTAGATTATGTTTAAATCAATTAAAAAGAGACAATGAATACACAATACATTGAAAACACTCTAAACCAATTGAATGAAATTATTTCTCTTGATTATTTAGATTTTATTAAAGATAACCCAAAAACTATTAGTTTCAACAGCGAAAAGTTCAACTTATTTACCATTGACGAACTGTGCAAGCCTGTTGTTATTCATGGTATGGAGATACTTACAATTCATTCTCTAAAGGCTCATGTTCCAAATTTACAGAAAGTTAATAGTAATTTCACCTATGATCAAAACGGCATAGCTTTCTCGTTGCATCGTTTTTCTTTGAGTGTTCTCATTGGTTATGCAAATGAAAATCTTATATTTATAGATTATAGGGATAAAAACAGAATATATATTTTTCACCCAAAAAGTAGAGACATTACGAAAACCGCTCTTACAGTAAACAAGATAATTAAGAATGAGTACTAATTTATTAAACGAACAAGAAAAACGTTACAGAAATTTAGATTTTGCTGTTCAAATTAAAAAAGACAATCTGGCTCTTTTGGAACATTTTATAGAAAGCGAAAAAGAAGCTCGTGAACATCATTTTCAAGGGCAATTTTTCCCGTTTTATCATTATGAAATTGATAGGGTTATGAAAACTAAAATGGCAAAAATCCCTGATGAAATTATTCATTTAGCCTATTATTATCGTCTTAAATTAGGGACAATTGACAAGCCTTTGCCTCAATATTTTTCTTTATTCTTACAAGCGGTTGAAAAAAATATAGTTGACAATGATTGGGATAATAGCTATTTGAGTGCTGATAAAATTTATTTACTTTTTGGAATAACGAATAGTGATGAAGCTAAAAATGTACACAACATTACTCATGAAGAATATGCAAGTTTACTCGATTTTCTAATTCTTTGTAGCAATTATACTAATTTTCCGAATCTACGAAAAAAAGCAATTCGTTTTCTTCCATTCTTAGAAAATACTACTTTAATGAAACGCATTCATGAAGGATTTTCATTGCATTTTGACAGCAATTTCACAACTGCTGGTTCTTTAGTAATACTACTTTTAGATACTAAACAATCTTCTAAAGATATTTTGTTTTCATTCCATCAAAACAAACTAGAAAACACAACCGTTTGGTTATTGGGGAGTTTTTATAAGGATTTTCAAAAGACCGATTTGAACAAACACTTGTTAAAAGATTTGTATGAGCGTTATCCAAAAGAATGGATTGATGAATATCAGCCAAAAAAATGGATTTGATATTAAACTAGAAAAAGCACTATGTTTGTTTCATTAAAAAAAAATACTTTTATTCTTTACCTATAGATTTAAGCATATTTATTCCTGCTAATGCTAAACCACTATCTGGAAATTCACGTTGCGCTTTTTCATAATATTCTAAAGCTTTTGTACCATTTTTAATTTGGCTGTAGCAAAAAGCAATATTACACAACGCCATTTCTCTATAACTCATTCTAGAGGAACTAAAAAGTGTTAAATATCTATATTTATCAATCCAACTGTTCTTTGTAAAGAATGCATAACTATTTTCGAACTTCGGTATTGCAGCTTCAAATCGCTTTTTGTTTGTTAATTTTATCCCTTCTCTATGGCTTTTAGGAACAAAATTTCTTAAAGACATTGCAATAAAAAAATACGTAATTAGTGCAAACAAAGACGGATCTTTTAGATTTGACATTGAAAATAAAAATATGAAAAGCAACATTATACCAAATTGTGGTAGTATTGCAAACCATGAAGATTGTCTAATTGTTGGCGTTTTAGAAGTCATATTTATCTTTACTTTTTATTCTTTTTCGCTTACTTTTTTATATTGTTGTCTATAAAAATAAGTTTTTTTTAATGCGAACAAATCTAAAGCTTATGTATCAATAAAACAATAAGAATTCTTTAGATAAATAAACTAGGTTCTTGAATTCGGTTAACAAAAAATTATTCCACTTTTTTAAGTTGCTTGTTAATTAATATCTTATACCAGCTATTATTTACTGCTATTTCTAATATATTTGTTTAAAATAAAAAAAACAAACTCAATGATTTCAACTATAATTTATGTAGCAATACCTGTATTAATTGTTTTATTTCTAATATTTAGCTACAATAATTTTGTAGCAAAACGTACTTTAGTAGAAGAAGCATTTAGCGGTATTGATGTGATTCTGAAGAAAAGATATGATCTAATTCCTAATCTTGTAGAAACCATCAAAGGCTATACGGCTCATGAAAGAGACACACTAACTGAAATTGTAAATCTTCGCAATAAAGCGTTAAACACAACCGATAGCGATCAAAAAATGCAGCTCGATGCCACAATTAGTCAATCTGTAACGAAGCTTTTTGCTTTGGCTGAAAACTATCCCGATTTAAAATCTAACACCAATTTTCTAAGTCTTCAAAACGAATTAAGCCTACTAGAGACGGATGTAGAACGCTCGAAAAGATACTATAACGGAACCGTGAGAGATTATAATATTAGTGTACAATCGTTCCCAAATAACCTAGTAGCTTCTGTTTTTGGATTCCCTAAAAAGAATTTCCTAGAACTCGATAATGTAGCACAAAGAGAAACGCCTAAAGTTCAGTTTTAACACTAATAATATGTCATTAAAAAAAAGGCTTTCAATTGTATTCCTATTTGTTTTCTGTCTTTCTTATAGTCAAGAACAAATAACCGACTTTCATGTTAGTATCCAAATTGAAAAATCGGGAACAATCCAAGTTATTGAAAACATAACGATAAAAGCAGAAGGAGACATCTTTAAACATGGTTTACTTAGAACACTTCCGTTACAACGAAAAGATAAAAACAATACTGCAATTGATGTTGAATACTCCATTAACTCCATTAAAAAAAATGGCATCAATGAAAATTATTTCACAGAAGAAAGTGCGGGTGAATGGAAAATATACATTGGCGATAAAGATATTGAATTAGAGAATAACACCTATCAATATCAAATTAGTTATAGCACTCCGTATCAAGTTGGTTATTTTGATGATTATGACGAACTCTATTGGAATGTGACTGGGAATGGTTGGACAATCCCTATAGCGAAAGCAACGTGTCAATTATTTCTACCTTCGGAAAATACTACTTTCGGAAATGTGAATTGCTATACAGGTATTAGTGGTTCTACTACTTCTAATTGCATTAGTACGCTGAGTCACAATAGAACAGCAATCACTTTTACAGCCTTACAACTTAATGCTTATGAAGGCTTTACTGTTGCTGCTTCTTTTCCAAAAGGAACTATAAATCCTCCTGGTTCACTTCAAAAAGCCTCTTCTTTTTACAGCCAAATTAAAATGTACATCTGGTCTACTTTTTTTGGGCTAGGCATGTTCTTTTTCTATTTTTTAGACTGGAAAAAACATGGAAAAGATCCTGCTGAAAAGTCAATTATTCCAGAATTCAGACCTCCTTTTAATTGGTCTCCTGCCATTTTAGGCTATGTTTATCAAAGAAGTGAAAGTACAAAGTCATATATGGCTTCCATAATAAATACAGCTATAAAAGGCGGTATAAAAATAACATCGGCAATTGAAAGTGGTATTTTTACCAACACTACAGCCTATGAAATTGAGATAAAGAATAAACTTACTGCTTCATTGAGCGAAGAAGAAGCGGCCTATTTCGATTGTTTATCAAGCAAAAAAAATATTAAAGTAGACAATAAAAACCATGTGCTTTTTAGTAAAGCATATAGTGCATGGATAAAAAGTATAACTTCTCAAATTGATCTAAAAAAATACTATATAGACAACACTAGAAAAAAATTCATTGGTTTTCTAATTTTTATTATTGCGGGTTTAACATATATTGTACTTTCTAGTTCTAAAACCCAAATAAACAGTATTGTTTATATCGTATTTACAATCATGTTGGCTATTTTCACCTATTGGTTCACGAAAAAAATAGAGAAAACAGGACTCATTATTATAAGATTTATACTTTTCTTTTTTGCTGGCTTTCCTGCCATTATTATTTTCTTCTTTACACTTGTTTTTTTAGGATCTACCCAACTTATTATTTTAGGAATCATTTTTCTGGTCTATGTTTTTTATGCTTACCATTTAGGAAAATATACTACTGAAGGAGCAGAAGCACATCTTAGAATTGAAGGTTTTAAACGGTATTTAGAAACAGCAGAAAAAGAACGCATCAATTTACTTAACGCTCCCGAATTGACTCCTGAATTATTTGAAGAATTATTACCCTATGCTATTGCTTTAGATGTTGATGTAGCTTGGGGCAAAAACTTTGAAAAAGTATTAGAGTTAGCCCAATATCATCCCGATTGGTGTACAAATGATGATAATTTCTACAGAAGACCTTCTCATTTCGTATCTGGATTAAGTAGCGCTGTAACGCGTTCGGCTATAGATCCTTCTTCTAGTTCCTCTTCGGGAAGTGGTAGTTCTGGAAGCTGGAGTAGCGGAAGTTCTGGAGGTGGAAGCTCTGGTGGCGGAGGTGGCGGAGGTGGTGGCGGTGGCTGGTAGTCTTCCTACTATACTCTACTTATACTATTAAAAAAAAAAGCTTAAAACAATTATTTGTAATTGTTAAACTGAGCGTGTCTAATTATGGAATTTAAGTTATTGTAATACTACTTATAATTAAATCTTACTGTGAGCTACAATTTTAATACTATGTATATTCTTTAAAAAATACTTGTTCATTTTTTTTCTCACTATTTTTGTCATGTTGTTTATCTCTTTGTAATTTATGATAATCTCATCGGTAATATTCTCTTCATTGTTTATTCCAATTGGAACCCATTCGAACCAAAGAATTTCATTGATCTTATAATACAGCTTTTTTCATTTTTTCACTTTAACAATATACGTAAAAATATAATCCTCATTCATTTTGAAATGTACATCATAAACTCCTCTAGTAGTAAATGTGTGTTTTATTTCGAAAACCCCATCACTAAGCTCATTAATAATTGGTTGCACAAGACTACTATTTTTACCTGAACCAATTTCTATTTTTATCGCTTTTTTTTCTAATGAGTATAGTGCTTTTATAAAAAATACAACTTCTTTATTTTTAACCACTTCGTTCCTAAGTTTTAAAGAATGCATTGGGAAAACTTTATATTTAAACGCTTCATTATACATAATTGGCATTTTTTCGAACGCTGAAAACTGGGTTTCTTTAGCCGTTAACAACCATTTCGAATCTAAAGGAAAATGATTTTTCACAAACCAATTGGGATCGGTTAAAAAATAGCCATCATTAAAATCATATTGAAACTTATATTCATTAGCATTATAATAGCCACTTGACCAAGTAGCGTCACACAGATACCATTTATTATTAAGTTGCACAGCATTCCAAGAGTGGTTTGGTACTATAAGCCGTAATGTTTCATCGTTTGCAGTGCGACCATAACCATCAATTATTTCGCATTTTATATTTGCTAAATTGGAAAGTTCTTTAATAAGATAGGCATAACCTGTACAAACTGTTTTTTGTTCTTTTAATAGTTTTTTAAAAACTTTTAAACTAAACTCTTTGTTCCATTCGGCTAGTTTTATACTATCGTTTTTAAACTTTTTCCGTACTCTAGCATTTTTTAGATAAAAACCATATTCATACTTAATATTTGTGCTTACCCAAATAAATATAGCTCTAAATTTTTCAACATCTGTAGCTAGGTTATATGTTAAGTCATATGCCAGTTTAGGCATGTTTTCTAAACTTTCTCCTTTATATTGAAGTGCTTTAGCATCTGCTTTTGTAAAGTTGAAACTCTTAAAATCTGATAATTGAGCTTGTAAACTAGTGCTTCCAAAAAAAATGACTATTAAATAAAAGAACTTTATCATTTTTTAAAAAAGTTGCCTATTCTCTGAAAAAAAGTTGGTTTTGATTGATACACTTTTTCAACTGCTACCTCACCCATCATTAGAATCGCCATTGGGCTGTCCAATTTTATTACAATTTTTTTGCTATTTAAAATCTTTACTTCTTTTGTTTCATAACCAAGATAACTTACTATTAATATTGTCTCTTTTTCTAATGGTTTTGGAAAAGTAAATTCACCATCAAAATTTGTAATGACTCCAATATTTGATCCTTTTAAAGTGATGCTTGCTCCAGGAAGCGGTATTCGACTTTCATCATAAACAACTCCAGAAGTAAGTTCTTGAAGGTTTTGATTATTTGAAGTCGTATTATCAACTTTCTTTTTATCCGTTTGCACTTTATGCGTAGTCATATTTGAGGTGTCTTCCTGTGCAAGTCCATTAGTAAACGACAATAATGAAAGTAATGAAAACCCCATGATGCTTGCGTTCCAAAACTTTCCTTTTTGTTGCGAAATAGTTATTTGACTTGCATAATTTTTCAATTGTTCTTCACGAAAATAACCACATGTTTTTTTAGTGCTATTTTTAAAGTAATCTATAATTTGACTATCCGTCATATTAGTAAAATTGACAACTTCTTTCCGACAGGAATTACAAAAACCTCCTTTTTCTGTGGAGTTAAAATTATTGAAATTTTCTGAACATGGATTTTCTATAGCAAGGTTGAAATTTTGACTCATGAGGTTGATGATTGTTATTATTATCAATTTTTAATGTAGAAAGTACGTTGAAAATTGATAGTAAATTAGAAAATGGTTAACAGCTTTGTAGCTTATATTAATAATTTGATGCATTCCAAATATACAAAAACTTTCAAATTAATACCTCCACATTGTTTTTATTGATGGAAATGCTCTTCAAAAATTATATCATGTCTATTTAGTAATTCTATATCGTTTTGTAAAAGACTTACTTTAAAAAAAAAGAGTAGTATATTCTTCTTAAAAGACTATCTACTCTTTTTACGATAACTCTATAGTGGTGGAATAGAAATGGGAATGATTAACATGGGTTTACTTCACTTTTTTATTTTTTTTGTTATCAGTCATTTTATTTTATTACTACAGGTGTTGGCCTTCCGAGCTCAACGGCTCAAGGAGTGATAATGAACCCCAATAAAAGACAATAAAAAACAATAAGAACAAATGAATAAACCTAAGCTATTGAGTGTAGATTTATTGAATCTTAAACGATTGCATAATTTTTAATGCCAAATGTTTAGTTTTTTCAAACCTATCCAATTCACAAGTATAGGTTATTACATAAGCTTTTTGATGTTTTAAAATACAGTATTGCATAAATCTCAATTCTCTTCTTTTCCTTATGTCAGCCTGATATTCAAGAAAATGCACTTCATTTCCATTAATTTGAATTCTTTCACTTTGATAAAGCTTAGCCCCTTCAATACTTCTAATTTGATTTTCAGATAATTGAGTATATGAGTCGAGATTATAATCATTTCCAATATCCTGAATTATTAAATTAATATTTTCTGTATTTCCGCTAAATAGATAAATATTTGCTCCTGAACTTTTTGAGACATCAATACTCCAATTTTCTGGATATTTTAATGAAATCGAACCGTCTTCTGATTTATAATCTATCAATCCTGATTTTTCAGAATTTCCTTTACAAGAAATCAATATTATTAAACTAACAATAAAATACTTGGTTAATGTTTTCATAATTTATGCAAACTTATTATTTATTTCCTTTTTCTAATTAGTTGATCAATATACAATCTAAATTAATTTTTAACTCAATTTGACTACTCCCCAAAAAAAGAAATTCATTTTCTAAAAACTATCAAAAAACAAGTTAGAAGTACATAAATAGCTGTTAGAAGATTGTTTTCACCGCTCCGTTGTACTTTTTCTGTTGTTAAAAGAGCATTGGAAGCTCTCAGAAGTATAAAAGAAACTGTTAGAAGACTATCAGAAGCTGTCAGAAGACTAAAAGTAGCTGTCCGAAGACCATTTGCAGGGGTAAAAACATGCTTCGGAACACTAATTAGATTGTGTACCTATTCGGGTTCAAGTGCAAGCCTTTATTACTTCTAATGCGATCCACATTCCTATTCATTGAATGTCTAATAATAGTACGATAGATAAATTGCTTAAACCTTTCTAATTCTTGTTGGTGTTTTGCATAAAAATCGTCGGGAGTATCGAACAATCCAAAGTCCTAATTATTTCTTTATCTTGAATATAAGTATGATTTTCATTCCAGTCTATGGATGGGTTTTCAAAATTATTGGTTGCTACTCTAATTCTAGAATATAGTCTTTTAAATTTCCAAACTGTAAATACAATCGATTCCCTGTAAAACTCAATGGATTTATTAGCATGGTTATTTGATTTGATTTGATTATTAATTTGTGTTGCCGTTTGGGCGGAATTAAAAAAGCATTACCAATAACTTCTTTTTCATTTGCTAAAGAAAGTATCATTTCAGAATGTAGAGAAATACTTATCTGTATTGCATAATGTTTATAGAATTTATTATCGGATAGCTTTCCCATAAATAATCCGAAGTTTTTCTCAAAGTAAAACATCTTTACTGTTTTTATTGTGAATGAATAAAATGACTAGTCTTATTAGTAGTTTTTATTTAATCACAATTTGGATAGAAAACCATTTCTGGTTCAATAATATATTCATTTTGTTTGTACACTTCCATTTGTCTGTTTATCATTTGATTATCGAAGCAATTGATTCTTGATGGGTTATCATTACAGAGAGCAAAATTGTAAAATGGCATATCACAGCAAGTTCTATTACTTGGATCAAATTTCACAATGTTTTTCTTAATTAAATTTCTAATTTCCTCAGAAAAGTTTTTAGTTGTTAATGGTTTGTCATAATTATAGAAAAGAACATTCTTCCCATTAATTGACCTATATACATATTCATGATTTATGTAAAAAGGAACACAAGAAGCTCTTATAGAGACAACTGTATAATTTTGTACATTTCTTTTTGTACAGATTAGTAGTTCAAATCCTGTGAACTTTTTTATTGAATCTTTTATTACTTTTGAATTATTTACGAATTCTGAAAGAAATTCTAAGTGTTCAGTTTTTTGAGCTTCATTTAATTCTATTTTTTTACACGCAAAAAATAATAGCAATAAGAAAGCTGAAAAAAAAAGTTTTTTTTGCATAGTTTGTGTCATAAAATTATCTCAATTATCAATTTGTATTTAAAGCAAAAATAGCAGATTTAAACCATACTAAAACTTTTTTAAAGTACTATTTCACTTTAAAAAAGTTGCATAACAGCTCCTACTGACAAGATCTTTTATGCTATCTAAATTGTGGTGGTTTTCGTTTTTTACTCGCATTTTCTGCTATTTCAATGATTCTTTTTTGTCTTGTTTCATTTCTTTTAGCAAGAACAGCCCATGCTAATAAAATTTTCTTTGCCGATTTACTTATACTTTCGTAATATTCCAAAGCCCCTACTCTTTTGTTAAATTCTATCTTTAAACCTTCTGGAATAATAAGAGCTTCTACTTCATCTAGAATAGCCCAAGAACCATTTTTCTTAGCAACTTCAATAGTTTTGTATCCCGTTTCTTGCATAAGATTCTTTGAAATTAAATAATCCACTTTTGTCTTATTTACTTTAGACCATATACTATTCGGTTTTCTTTTACTAAAATATTGCATATATCGTTCATTGTCAATAGTCTTTTTTGTACTATCTATCCATCCAAAGCAAAGTGCTTCATCAACAGCTTCGCTCCAACTTAAAGTCGCAACTTTTGTTGCCGTTCTATAGTAAATTAACCAAATGGATTCTTTTGATTGATGATTTTTCATTAACCATTCTCGCCAATCCGCTTGACTTTTGGGGCAAAATGTTTCTGGTTTTATTTCATGCATCATAACTGTTTTTATTTCTATAGTGATAAACGTATACTATTTATCACTTGAATTTACTGCAATAAACCATTAATGCATTGAATGGAATTTATTGCTTGAATTTTAAACCAGTTAATTACGTTTGTCATTTTATTTGCTTTAACTATTATATAGTGCAAATTTATATCTGATAAATGACAACCCTATGTCAGGTGCAAACAAAAATTAATGGTATTTATCTAAATAAACTTTCAACTATAAGTTCCCATATACAACAATGCAATCGGCATACAGCAATTTGTCATTGAGCCAATCGATAAGTTCGTTTTTAAATTTTGCCACTTTCAATTCGTCCGTTTTTGTGTGTCTTATTTTGTTAATTATTATTTCACAAGTTTCTTTATCAAAGTAATTATTTCCACAAATATCAAAATATTCATCTACACTTTTGTTCCAAGAATTTTCTAATGGAAAAACTGATTTAAACTCATTAATTACATACTCAAAATCAGCAGAAGGAATGAAAGCATCATTTCGCTTTTTTGTTTTGTAACTTTCTCCTTTTCTATTTTCAGGCCATAAAACAAAACCGATTTCATTTCGTGCTACTAAATTTTCTTTTGTTGTGATTATTACTTGTCTCGAATTAAGTTTTTCAATTGCTTTTACCCTATCATGATTATATAAATTATAGAACTTTCTTGCAAGCTCAAAATCACATGCTGTAATTTCACTTATCTCAACAATAGTATTATTATGAAATTCTAGTTCTGAATTAAGAACATTACCATTGTTCTTTTTTAATAGTTGAATAGCAACATCTAAAGGAATTGATATTTTACTTCTTAAATCTTTAATTTTTTCAGCATCCATTTCATTAATTCTATTTTTAAAATTATGCTACAGCTACAAATAAGCTACTATTTAATTCTGTTACCAACATTTTATTTATAAACCTTTGCATAAAACTCTTTTACTAAATTTTTCTGTATCGCAGCTGATTGCGGCCAACTCCAAACCATAATGTGAAAAAATATTAAGTGAGCTATTATCAGATTGATTAGTACTTTTTTTAATGGTTTGTTCCCTTTGGTCAAACATATTGAAATAAACAAAAATATAATAATCCATAATGGAATATATATAATTCTTCCTAAACCAGTTTTCGGAAATATATTTACAAGCATTATTAATTCTAAAACGCATGCTACTAATGAAAAAACTATCAAAAATACTCTTTGGGTGTTTTTCATAATTCGGTTCTTAAAAAATTGGTTATCGGAAACTGATGGCTAAAGTTCCTTCTATTATTTGTCTTTTTCACTTTCCCATTCGTGTTCTATATCCCTCATTAATAACGCATTGTCAAAAGTTACCGAACCTTTTGGGAAAATCTCTTCGTTTTCAAAGAAACTTGATGAAACATTTGAAACCTCAAGAGGACTAACTTCCCACTTATAGGCTTTCAATCTTAGTCCGTCAAATTTTTCTTTGTTTGGTGAATAACCAAGATCTCCGTTCTCAAAAAAGTCAGAAGCATTATCTAATGTTTCAAAAATTGATTTACTGCTAAATAATTTTGTTTCAGAAGCGTCTATTGAAATTTCTGTATCGTCAGAGCTTTTAAAAGCTATATGATAATTTCCGTTATTTTCTTTAACGTTAAATTTCGCATAATAATGTTTTCCAGGAAATAGGCGTCCACCTACAAATGTGTTTAGTTTAAGGGAAGTATCTCTTCGAGGAATATAAACTCCCGATTTTAATTCTCCATTTTCGATCCATTCGACAGCAATTCTGTGGGCACCATTTTCAGAGTTTACACCAACAAAGTCAGGAAACCCTTTTGGTTTAATGTTTTTTAATCTTATTAGGCAAATCCCAACAATGGCTTTATCCTTATAGGTTTTTGGTCTAAAAGGAAATGGAATAATTTTCTCCACAACTTTAGGATCAACTGTAAAGTTGATTAAAATTCTTCTATCAATATATCCGTGTATTTTGGGAATTTTCATTTTTGTTCTAGTTTATCTAAAAGTTTATTATGTATCTTTTAAGTAAAAATAGCAGATTTAAACTATACTAAAGCTTTTTTAGAAATACTATTTTACTTAAAAAAGACTAGCCTCGCTTAAAATTAAGTTGGCTTTAGTTTATCATTTTTTAAAATTTTTATTTTTAAACTAGGTTGTGCAACAGCTACGATTGTTGTGTATTCGTTTTATTACAATTTATTTTTTAACACTTTGTTTATTTTTTCAATTAAAACCCAATGAATAATCCATAAAATTATACCAACAAATCCAGAAATTTGTCCTGCTATATTTGGAATTAACGAAAAGAGTTGGGCTACAGACCAACCTATTCCTATTGTTAAACCAAAATCTCCAAATTTCTTTAAGCTTTCGTTTGATTTCATTTCATTTTTCAAAGAATTTGAAATGTCTATTATAATAAAAAAGTCTTCAATAAAATTGAAAGGAATTAAATACATATACCAAATACTTTTAGGTTTTCGTGTCCTATTTTCAATTTTAATCAAGTTAAGGGTCGCTTGTAAAGATTTACAATAAAATGCTATTGCTGTAAAAAAGATTAAAATTAAAATTATACTTGGAATCAATCCTAAACTTCTAAACTCACTTAGTCCTCCAGGAATTTGACCATTCTCAAAATAAGGGTTGATTGCTATTAATAGTAGTAAAGCAGTTATGATTATTTTTATTATTACGTTCATAGTGTGTATTTATTTGATAAATATTGTTGTTTAGTTTTTAAGTTTAAAGGATTAGGATTTGTTACGTATTCTATTGTAATTCCATCTAAGGTTGCTAATAAAATTTCAGCTTCACGCTGTGAATTTTCTCTAAATTTATTTTCCAATAAAGTAGAAAATAGATTTAGTAATTCATTTTTTTGACTATCAAGTATATTAATAACCTTAGAAGGCGTTTGTGGGTGAATTACTAATAGAAGGCATAGTCGTATAATTTCTGTATTATTCTGAAGACTTGCAAAAAATAAATTGAAAAAAGCGTTAAAATTTAGTTCTTGAATCATCATCATTTCTGATGTCATTTTCGCAATGGTGTTTTGAATGGTAACAACTAATAATTCTTCTTTATTCTTAAAATGGGTGTAGGTTAATCCTTTCGACACACCTGCATGTTTTGCAATTTTATCTATTGATGTTTCAGTATAACCATTCTTTGCAAAAAGAGTTAATGCTGATTGTACTATTTTTTCTTTATTATTCATATGACTGACTGTTCAGTTACAAAAATAATTATTTTTATTTAAGAAAGGCTTTTAATCGAAAAAAAGATATTTTAAAAATAAAACACAACATCTGTTTCCCTAAAAAAACTCAGTTTATATCAAAGTCGCCTACTTTAATAAAATACTATTTACTTAAAAAAAAAGAATCTTATTTAAATCACTTTAAACAAGATTCTTTTAGCTAATTATTTTTAAAATTTAGATTTTTATAGAGGTCGTGTAACAGCTACAGTTGTTGGCTGTAGCAGTTATTGTCTAAGCTATTTTTAGTATTAGATTCAGTAACAAAGAACTTAAATATAAACCAATTCCAAATATTGTGTGTGTTATTAAACTCATAAATCTAGCTTGATTTGAGTCATGTAAATTCGAACCTGCAATTCCAAAACCAAAAGCAGGTTGCATTATTAAAAATGGACCTATAATAGTAATTATACCAATAATTAAAGCAGGTGCTAGTGTTGGATTTTCCAACCATTGTTTACCGTAAATAATGACTAATAAAAAAGAAAATGTAATTCCAATTAAATAATGAGTTATCCAACCTAAGATTACTTCATAGTAAATAGTTGGTGATTCCATTATCTTATGATGAAAAAACTTTCCTTTTGGAAAATGCCCTATCCACCTACCTACAAATTTGTAGTCAAGTGTTTTAATACTGAATTGTTTTAATATTAAAGTGTATAGATCCATAAAAAGAGTAGCTCCTGTACCTATAAAAATTACTTGCAAAATTGAATTCATATTTATGTTTTTTAATTTTTACAAAGATAGTTTTTGGTAAATGTGTTGTAATAGAACAAATAGTAAGTTCTATAGGACTATTTGAAGCTTTGTCTAAAAGTTTCAGGGGTTAATCCAGTTTGCTTTTTAAAAAACCTAATGAAATAGGAAGTGTCATTGTAACCTAAATGATAAGAAATTTCATTTATTTGGTTAGATGTAGCTATTAAATTTCTTTTAGCCTCGAGTAATATACGCTGATTGATTAATTGAGAACAATTTTTTCCTATTGTTTTTTTAGTAATTGAATTTAGTTGATAAACAGTTAGATTTAGTTTATCGGCATAATAGGTTACTTGCTTCTTCTTATAAAAATGTATGTCTAATAGTTCCAATAATTTCTCAAGGAAACTCAAAGCATAGGAGTTATTTTCAGTTTGAATATCTGTGTTTTGTATTTGTCTAAATAATGTTATAAACAACAGATCTAGATTTGCTTTAATAATGCATCTAAACATTATTTTTTTACTAAAAAATTCAGAAAAAATACAATTTAATATAAGTCTTAATCTACTATAAGTTTCAGAATCCAGTTGGTAGTAGTCATTTCTACTCACGGTTATAAACATTTCTTTTTTTAGTTTTTCATCTGGAGCATAAAAACCAGTATCAAAAGCCATTAAATACCCCTTACTTCCTTTCTTCAATAATAGTTGATGTACTTTGACCTGGACGAAGAATAAAAATAGAATAATCATTAATAGCATAGTTAGTGAAATCAATTTGATGTTCTCCATTTCCTTTTTCCATAGCAAGCACAAAAAAGAAACCGTGCCGATGTATTTTCTCGATCATATCTTTTTCAGCAAGTAAATTATCTAACTTACTTATTGAAAAACTCCCTAACAAATTAGGTCCTTTTATGGTTCTTACCTTAATTTTTTGCATTTAAAATTCCAGATGTCTTAAATTACTAGCTATAAGCAATTGCGTACCATAGGCCACTATCGTTTATATGTTTTGTTGGCATTAGTTTATTTTTTCAAATAATATATCTTTCACAGTTCCTTCAGAGGCAACCAAAAAAGAAATTATCTTCCCATTTTTACTACGGATAAAGGTGTACTTTGTTCTTCTGTTTGCACCAAATGTGTCTTTCGCACCTTCTTTAATTAGGATGCCTTCATTGTTGGGATAATCTAAAATCAGGTTATTATTTTCAATTGAAATGGAATAATTAACGTTGAGTTCGTCTGAATAATAGTTTCCTACAAACTCATTTAAATTTTGATTGGGATTGAATGCAAGATCTATTTTTTCAAAATAGAAAATCGCTCCTCCAAAATCAACTAATAAATCTGCACCTGTACTTTCTTTTGTCTGAAATGTATATACAATTGATGGGTTATCAATTCGAACTAATGAATTAACACTTTTTGAAATCAAGGGAGTTGCATTTCTACCAAAACTACTTATCGCTTTTAATGTGTCATTTTCAACGAAAATATCCATTCTTAAATCACTGTTTAATTCTTGATAAATTCCTTCAAATCTCTTTTTTTGGTTGATAGAATGCTTGTGTGTTTTTTGTTTTTGATTCTCAACCGATGTTTCGTCAATAAATAGATTTACTATTTCATATGATATATTTACTGCATTAATATCTTCAGAATTCGTGTAAACAATGACGGCTAAACTTTTCTTTGGAATACATATAAATTGAGAGCGCATACCTAAATCTCGACCGCTGTGATTATAAGTTATAAAACCTTTATAAGGAGAAATAAACATTCCTCGAGCGTGCTTCATTAACTGTCCGTTGTTTAAAGTGTCTAATTCGGTTATAAAATCTGCTAAATAGAAGAAATCATGATTTGGATTTAAAAATACATTAGACCATTTTGCTAAATCTTGAACTGTGCTGCCCATTCCACCTGCACCAATACAATGCGTTAAGGATTTGGGTTGTTGGTATTGCCCACTCTCTTTGTAATAAGGATATGCTCTGTTTTCAATAATATCTTCTAAGCTCTTAGTGTAAAAGGTTTTGTGCATTTTCAGCGGTTCAAAGATTTCTTGCTTGGCAAATTCTTCGATTTTCATTCCTGAAACTCTTTCAATAATTAATGCAAGCAATACATAATTGGTATTAGAATAAAGCATCTTCTCCCCTGGCAAATTATTGACACCTTCTTGCTTGAACATAAGGTCTTGAATCATTTTATTCGTATAGCCTCGATGTTTATAATCAAAGCCTTGGAGATCAAGAAGTACGTTATGGTTTCGAATACCACTTGTATGATTTAAAAGATGCTTTATTTGTATGGTATCCTTATAATTAGTTAATTCTGGAATATATTTTCTTACATCATCATTAATTGATAATTTCTCTTGTTTTTCCAATATTCCTATACATGCTGATGTAAACTGTTTTGTAATAGAAGCAAGTCCAAACACTGTTGAATCATTAAAAGGAAGTCCATACTCTAAATTCATAGAACCTTTACTAGCATGATAAATAAGTACTCCATTTTGTACAACTCCAACAGTTATGCCTGGTTCTGATTCAGAGTCAACATAAGAGTTCAGAATTTGACTGATTTCCTTATCAAAATCAGTTTGAGAAAAAGCAACCGCACTAGTAAGAACTGAAATAATAATTAGTATAAGTTTCATGTTTTTTAAGTTGAATGATGTGGTTTTGATAATTAATATCAACGTATTTGTATACGGTTTGTTGTGTATTTAAGCACCTAATTTAGCAAATAAATACCGAATAGAAAATCTGAGAGGATTTTCGCAAACAAGCTCGAACTAGCAATTAATTATACACTTTGTTATGCTCTTTTATTATTTCCATCTTGTCAAATTCTTCAATTGCTCCTTGTAGAAATTCATCTAATATTTCAAATGCAATTTTCGGTGTATTTTTATTTATCTCAATATCCGATAACCATATTGTATAGTCATTTTCTTTTGATGGATAAAAAGAAGAAATCCAAATTATATATCCTTTACCTGTGATTGAATACCAAAGTCTGTTTTTAGGAGAAGTATAAAAATTTACGTTACAATTCTTCAAAAAATCGTTCCATTCTAAACCAGGAAATGAATCATTCGAGTACTTCAACTTACATTCGATATTTTTTGATTCTTCTGACACTTGATTTAATTTTCTTATTTTTCTCTTATCAACTTATTTAATTCGTCAATTACATTAAGTTGAGAAGTTTTTGGCAGATTAACATATCCCATTCCTCCAAAAAAAACTTCCCAATATCCACCTTCGGCAATAATCATTTGTCCAACAACTCTCATTTCAGTCTCGTTTAAAGACATTGGTAAACCAATTACTTCAAGATTAAATTCAGATTCAGCATAAACTCTTTTGAATACAAATGTGTCTTTATCTTTCTTTTCAGGTAGTACATCTATTATAGTTCCGTAAGTTAAAATTTCACTGAAAGGGTTATTATGAGTCAATTTATACCTGTTCTCCGAAATTCTTATTACTTCATAAGTTCCTGTAGATGCTTCTTTAGGAACATACATTTTGATATCAATTATTTCTTCTTCGTTCATTTCGGTAATTGAGCATAACGTCAGTTCCTCAAAAAACCTCCGTTTGTGTTATTTTAAATTCAATTTCAAAGTAAAAATAGTAGATTATAACTACACTAAAAAACTTTTTGAAATTTCTATAGCGATGAAATATAAACGGTGAGCCTGTCGAATGGTTCAACCAAGGTTTACTTCACTTTTATTATTTGTGTTTTTGTGTTCTATGAATTGAGCCAAAGGCGAACAGACGAACATTTTCAATTCATTATCGTGCTAAACACGCAACTCTAAAGTAGTATTGCATTATTTATTTTCATTTTTAAATTCCACTCAATATAATTCCGCCAATTATGAAAATCAGAGAAGAAATCAGGAAAGCTTTTTTTGATTTATAAACATCCGAAATTAAATTCCAACAATACAGATATATAAAAATCGGAATCATAAAACCTAAAATCGGGAAATCCTTTTCAATTGTCAATTTAACTCCAGAAAGAAACCAAAACATTCTCAAAAGAAACATTAGTGTTCCAAAGAAAATCCAAATCGGATTAATTTGAGCCATTCTTAATTTCAGTGTTTTCCTTCTGTTAATCGCAAATGGTTTACTCATCCATAAATAGGTTGTAAAACAGAAAGCAAATCCAACAGATGTGAATCCTATTAGAGTATAATAATAAACTGAAATTTCATAATTCAAATTCCATTGATCAATATACATTCCTAAATTACACAATCTTAAAGTCATACGAAATAGAGAATTTAGAATTATACTAAATCCAATTCCGATTAGAGCTCCGCTATAAAATCGGAACTTTCCAATTTCGTCTATCGAGAAGTTAGGTTTGAGGTTTTTCAATTCAGCGTAATGTTTTTATTAATGTTGAGCAACGTCAGTTCCTCAAAAAACCTCCGTCTGTGTTATTTTAAATTTAAAAGTAAAAATAGCTGTTTAAAACAACACTAAAAAACTTTTCGAAAACTCCATAAGGGTGTATATGGAATCGGATCCGTTCAACCACGTTCTCATTGTTGGCTCTTCAAGCCCAACAAAACCTTAGCTGTTGCCCACAGTATTTTTATTCCGTTATTATTTCTTTTAGTTTTCTCAATCCATTATCTGATAAGTTTCCCCATTTCATCTTTTTTGTAAATGGTGTTGAATAAGTTTGCCTTAAGTCAGAATCTAATTTCGTAATTCCAATTATGTTTTTTTCGGAATCGTAAAATACTATCGTTTTATAATTAATAAATGTTCCGATTTCTCCCCATCGATAAGAGGAAGAATCGTTCAGTATTACAGTCAGTTGTTTTGCTTGAGATAAATTCAGCTTTTGGTCGGCAGAAAAAAACTTGCCATAAATTTTAGCAGAATTCAATTCGGCTTGAGGTAATTCAATTCCGTTTGTTTTTTCCTTTAAAACATTTGCATTATAAGTCAATTTATCTTCGTCTGTTCCGTTTGAAAAGTCAGAATACTTTTCCCTTAATTCGGTTTTTACTTTTTCAAAATTCGGATAAGTAAAAAATCGGTAACCCAACAAAAATAATATTCCGACTAATAAGTATTTAAGGTTTCTGATTTTCATATGTATGGTAACGTTTTGCGGCTACAAGTAGTGGCGTGAATCATCACCAAGCCATAACAAATATAAACTTATTTTAGAAAATTCGGAGAATTTTCCGAATAGTACTAAACTAGCCATTACTTGTAACCGCTGTAGCTGTTGCACAACCTCTTCAAAAAGCTGAATTTTCTAAATAACTAAAAATAGTAACCTCATTTAAAGTGATTTAAACGAGGTTTATTTTTTGACTTAAGTACAATTTTACAAAAATTGATAGGCTTAAAAAAGTTATTTTTAACTCATAAAATTGTGTTTTTAGAAAAGAGTGTATTTTCCCTTGTTTTACTGATAAAACTTGAACAACCACTTTTGGCTTTTTAACCACAAACTTCATGTATTTCTTTAAATTATAGGTCATCGATGCCATAAGTACATGCTTGTTCGCTTGTTTTATACCCCGTGAGTTAATTTTCTTCATATTCAGAAAGTTAATCAACGTGCCTAATACAGGTTCTACCGTTTTACTCCTCACTTTTACCATTCGTTTGGCATATTTAGCATTTTGAGTAAGTTTTTGATGCATCTTGTCATACAAAGGTTTGTAAATGGTGTCTCGCAAAGTTTTCTCATGTGACTTACCTAAACAGGTTACTTTTAATGGACAGTTTTTACACTCTTTTCTACTGCTTCGATAGACTTTAAATTCGTCTCCTTTTCTAGAGCTTGAGGTTTTACGATAAGGTAAATCGATACCTTGACTGCAAGTATATTTGTCATTTTCTTTATCATAAACAAAACCTTCTCGTTCTGGTTTGTATTGTCCAAAATTAGGCATCCATGCCTCGATATTCTTATCATCTAAGTATTTTAAAGCTTCTCCACTACTGTAACCACCATCAGCTAAAATTTCTCCTAGTGCTATCTCATTTTCTTGTAAATTTTCTTTAGTAAGTTCCACAATTTGTTCCAAACACTGGCTATCGCGTTTATCTGCAAAATCAGAACATGCTCCTGTAATGACATGATAAGCATCATCTACTGCGAGTTGACCAAAATAGTTTAATTGTCTGGCTTTACCTGGTTTTACACTCACTCTAGCATCTGGATCTGTTGGTGAGTAATGCGTGTGATTCGATACATATTTAGGTCTAATTAAATTGCCGTTTTCGTCTGTTTTATCTCCTTTCTGACTACCTTTTGGCATGTTTTTGTAAGCTTCTTTTTTCCAGTTGTGGTGTTCTTCTACTAGATCCTTGCGGGTTTGGCTTACTTTATATTCACTATTCTCATTAAGCTCTTCTGCATAATATTCCGCATCATCTAAAACTTCTTTTTCAATTAGACTATCCATAGATGCATTTGCTTTAATAAAAGCGCTATCAACTGCTTGTCGCTTACCTCTAACCATGCCTTTGGTTACACACAGGGACAATACTTTTTTGAACAACTCCATGAATACCTCTTCTCCATACAATTGTCTGGTTCTACTTATAGTACTATGCCAAGGCAAAACTTCATCAATATCATAACGAATAAACAAGCGTACATCTAAACAGTTGGAACAATATTCTATGAGTTTTCTATCGGAATTAATATTGTTTAAATAACCAACTAAGCATATTTTAAAGAAGACAACTGGATCAATACTCTCTTGTCCTTCTTGTCCATAATACTTCTTAGTGGATTTATATAGAAACTGAAAGTCTATGGATTGATCTAATAATCTGTAGAAATTATGCTCCGGAATCAAGTCCGTTAAATATACTTGATAGAGCATTTTTGGTGTAAGTTCTTTTCTTCCTTGCATACTTAAATTTACAAAAAATGACTCTTTCTAATGTTTCCTAATTGTTATATTTGTGGAGTTGTGCAACAAGCACCGCTGTTAGCAATAGTTTTTATTATCTCTTCTTTAGTTAAAAATGATTTGATTTTTTTATTATTTTTCCAGTTTTCATAAATAATTTTATGTGTTTCATATGCTTGTTTTCTTAATTCAGATAAAACTTCACCATTCTTTTCGGCAAGTTTAATTTCATCCATAATTTCCTTTGAACTTAGTGCACTTTTATCTCCATAAATGTAAATTTCCCTTTTTTGACTGTATTCTTCTAATACTTCATTTAGACAGTATGAAATACTTCCATTTCTTAAATCAAAAATTACAGGTTTATCAATTGGTAGATTTTTTAATAGTGTCAAAAATTCTGCATTATCTTCTCTACAACCTGAAATTGAACCCCAAACTCGATATTCAAGCAGTTTTTCATTAACTTTTTTTATAGGTAAACCATAAGAAAAATAGTCTTGAATGTTTTCAATTCCACAAATACCATCATAGTCCTTAATTGTTTTATATGCTAAATCAAAAAAGGAATCTAATATTTTATATTCTATTTGAGTTTTTTCATTTCTACGAGTAAAATTACTTGTTAAAGAAATTGTGTCTTTTGCTTTGTTTATTTTACTTATTCTAAAAGCAATTCCGTCTAACATTGGTTCTCTATGTTTTATAGTTGAGTCTAGATGACTTCTTTTTAATTTATTTAAGAATTCATTTAAGATTTTATCATCAATTGGATATGATTTCTGGAAATGAATAATTAATGTATCTTTCCTATGTTCTTTATATGTAGTCGAATCAATCCATTCTTTGACATAGTATCCATCTTGATATGTGTATTGTTCGATGGTTTTGTTTTCGATATCAATTGTGAATTTTGTTGGATAAAGAAATGAAGGAGAGAAAAGAACCTGAACTTCTTTTAATTCAGTTTTGCTTTTACAAGAAAAGAGTGTTAGGATTAAAAAGAATATTAATAGATTTCTCAATGTTTTTTAAAATTATTACTAACGTCAGTTTGTCTAAAAACCTTCGTTTATTTTACTTTGTGTTATAAATTGAAGTAAAAATAGCGGATTTAAGCTACACAAAAAAACTTTTTTGGATGTAATATTTCATGATTACAAAAATTAAAATTAGCTAATAAAGCCTTAAAAAAGCTTTTTATAGTTGAAAAAAGTAAGTACAGTACTTTTAGATACTGTTTTAACATATTTGTGTCAATCAAGTTGAATATTCTTCGCAAATTATAGGCTGTAAAAATGAGACCTACATCAGCTGATGCGTGTTTAATGGTTTTCTTAGTCATAATATAATAAAAATCCCATTGTCGCTTTATAACTCCATAAGGATGTTCTACGATGGCTTGTCTTCTTCGATATACTTCATAGTTATTTTCTATTCGTACTTTGTTTTGATATATTAAGTCGGTATGTTGGGAACGCTCAAGGAGTCTTCCTTTTTTATTTTTGGTGCATTTATGGAAAAGTGTACAAGTCAAGCAAGCATTGGTCTTATAATGCTTCATTTGAGTGATTGATTTGCCATTTTTTTTGCTGTACCAATTTCCGTTTGTACTTAAGGTTTGATTAGCAGGGCAAGTATAGGTATCATCTTCTTTATTGTATTTAAAATGTTCGACATCAAAAGCAATATCTGGAGCATGAGAGGCTACTCCTGGAATGGCAACTAGTACATCAACACCCAGTCTATTGGCATAATCAAACTCACTACCTGTGTGATATCCTTTATCATAAATGGCCATGAAGTTGTTGTGTCCTAAAATTGTTTTAGCCCGTCGTAGCATGCCTCCCATAGCTTTAGAGTCGTTTTCATTAGTTACCTTAAAATCGATTGGAATATTATGCAATGCATCTACTACGGTTTGCACGTTATAGGCTACTTCAGAGATGTTGTTACGAGTCATTATTTGTCGACTATCAGGATCAGAAGTAGAGATTTGGGTTACTCCTGTAGTATTGATTGTGTTTTGATATTCAATATACTTTTGTTTTTGAATAGTGTGTTTTTTTATTTTCTTTACTATCAGGTCTTTCTCAATAGCATCTCCATCTTCTTTGGCTAGAGCAGAATTGTATTCTTCAAGTCGTGCATCAATGTAGGCAATATGACGTTCAATTTTCGCAGGATTAAAGTTGTTTTTCTTGGAATTTTGAGCTCTTAGTTTTGTGCTATCACCAGCCACAAGGCTTCCTCCTATTAGCTCAAAATGAGCTGCCATTTTTACGGTGGCACGAAATACGCGAGCAATAGCTTTTGGGTTGTTTTTTCTAAAGTTAGCTATAGTATTGTGGTCTGGAACAAGCCTTTTTAAGAGCCACATCAATTCAATATTGCGAGTGCATTCTTTCTCTAAAGTTCTAGAAGAACGTATGCGATTTAGGTAGCCGTAAATGAATAGTTTTAATAAATCAGAAGGGTGATAAGCAGGCCTTCCATTTTCGATGAAATCAACTTTAAATCCAAATTCAGCAAGAGAAAGGCTATCTACAAAAAGATCGATAAACCTGATTTGATTGTCTTGTTCAATAGCTTCATCTATCGATAATGCAAAAAGTGGAAGTTGATTTCTGTTGGTTCCAGTGATGAATTTCATACTTAAATTTACATAAAATCAACTAAACATCCAAGTAATTTAAAAGACTTTAATGCAAAAAATAAGGATGCATAAAAAAGAAGTTTTTAGACAGTTTGACGTTCTGAGGCTTGCTTTCAGTGGCGTTGAACCAGCACCAAGCCATTACAAATATAACAAAACAATCCATTCAGCAGCGGATTTTCCGTAGGAAAATCCAGAAGTAGCCATTGAAGCAAACCGCTGTTGAACTAAACCTTCGGTAGCACCAATGTAAATTTTAATTATCTTACGAATATAATTAAAATCAATAAATTATGACTACAAAAAAAAGACATTTGAGGAATTAAGAGAGAACAAAATTATTAATCAAGCCAAGCGCGAAGTTCCAAGATTTGAGGAGTTATTAAATCGTTTTGAGCGTACTGTTTCCGTTTTAGGCAGAAGCCAAAGCACTTTTAATAATTACGCTCGTCATGTGGCTTCAATTTCTTTATATTTTGGTAAAATTCCTACTGAACTAGACCCTGAACAAGTTCATGATTATTTGTTTTATCTTCAAAAAAAGTCAAAAACACCTTCACAAACCTATTTCAAACATTGTGTTTATGGACTTCGATTTCTACTTAAATCAGAGGGTTTGCCATATGAATACCTTCGTTTACCTTCGATAAAACACGAGAAAAAACTCCCTGTAGTGCTGAGTAAATTCGAAGTTTGGACAATGCTTCAAGGGGCAAAACTACTTAAGCATAAAATCCTTATTGGTTTACTTTATGGTTGTGGTCTTCGCTGTATGGAAGTACGCAATGTTCGTTTACAAGATTTAGATTTCGATAGAAAACAACTCAAAGTAGTGCAAGGCAAAGGTAAAAAAGACCGCTACGTGCCTCTTTCGGTTCATTTAATACGAGGTTTAATGAAATATATCGAGTGCGAAAAACCGCTGGATTATTTGTTCAACGGTCAGCCAAATGAGCGTGCAGGAGGAGATTTTGACAGTCGGTATTCACAACGTGGAGTGCAATGGGCAGTCAAACAAGTAGCCAAAGCAGTTGGGATTCAAAAAGAAGTTCATGTGCATACATTGCGTCATACATATGCTACACATTTACTGGAAGATGGTATGGATATTATTACTTTAAAAGATCTTTTGGGACACCAAAATTTAGAAACTACCATGGAATATTTGCAGATTGCTCAACTGGAAAGTCAGCGTATTTTTAGTCCCTTAGATACTCTTTTTTTAAAATGCAGCCGGAAGTAGCCGATGTAGTTAGCAAATTAGGAACAAAAATAGAAAATCTGGGTTTAAACACTTGGCAATTACGCACATTATCTGCCATCAAAAAATGTCGAACTTCAGCTTTAGGTGGTCATATCGATGCTTGCGATGGTTGTGGGAATCTCACTATCAGTTATAACTCTTGTCGCAATCGCCATTGTCCAAAATGTCAAGGCAATAAGCGAGAAGATTGGATTGAAAAACGAGAAACAGAACTTTTACCAGTTCCTTATTTTCATGTGGTTTTTACTTTGCCAGACAGCATCAACTCTTTGGCAATGCATCAACCAAAAATCGTATATGATACTTTATTTGAAGCTACTTGGGAAACTTTGCAACAATTTGGCAAAGCCAAAACAATACAAATGGGAATGATTGCTGTTTTGCACACTTGGGGACAGCAATTGAGTTTACATCCTCATTTACATTGTATTGTTCCTGGTGGTGGAGTTACAAAAGGTGGACAATGGCAAAATATAAGGAATGATGGTAAATTTCTATTTCCTGTAAAAGCCTTATCAAAAGTTTTTAGAGCAAAATATTGTGCGAAGCTCAAAGCGAAAGAACCTATACAATACGAGCAAATAAGGCAAGAATTATGGAAAAAACCTTGGGTGGTTTTTGCCAAAAAGCCTTTTGGAAGTCCTAAATCGGTGGTGGAATATTTGGGAAGATATACCCATAAAATTGCCATTAGTAATCATCGAATCCGAAATATTAACAATCAAAACGTTGTTTTTGATTATAAAGATTACCGTCAAAATGGCTTTAAAAAGCAAATGACACTGACGCATGAGGAGTTTATTAGGCGGTTTTCGTTGCATATTTTGCCCAAACGCTTTGTTAAGATTCGTCATTATGGTTTTTTGAGCAATACTTGGAAGCGACAAAAGCTGAAGCTTTTGCAGGAGAAACTAAAGGTAAAAGTACTGGAAAAGCGAGAGAAGAAACCTTTTCTACCTAAATGTAGGTGTTGCAAAACAGGGAATTTACACCGAATAGCAGTTTTTGACCAGCGTGGTCCACCTGCTTGGTATCTTGGCGGTAGCCAAAATCCCAATCCCTGTGAAAGTTAATCTTATGGGTAAGGGAATTTATGCTTAAAAGTGATGGAAAAACACTTAAAAAACACCTTGGTTTTACTCCACAAAAAAGAGGATATAAAATCATCCTCTGTATCTCTAAACAATCTTTTCGAAAAACCCATAGTTGCGGAATCTCAGCGGTTCCGTTCAACACGGGTTTCATTGTTCGTGCTACGCACGCAACGAAACCTTAGCTGTTGTGCGTAGTTTTTTATTCCAAATCCCATTTGTCCAGAGTAAACCACGCTGATTTTCCTTTTTTTAAATACTTTACAATTCTTCTTTTTGGTTCTGTCCATTCTTTAGTATCGTTGTCATATATCTGAACATTATCATTGTTGTAAATTAGAATACCTTTTCTGTCACAGCTTTCAATAACTTTTACTTTAATTTCTAAATTTTGTTCATCTTTTTCTATTAAGATACCTTTTGCTAAACAAATATCATCCATCCATTTATCTTCCTGACTTTGGCTAGAAAAACCATATTTATAATTGAATTCCAGAATATCACCAACTTTCAATTCAGCAAATGTCTCTTGTTTTTCTTTAAACTCTTTTTTTTCGAGTTCTATTTTGTCTTTTTTTGATTTTTCTTCCCATTCAACATACTCTTTAATTTGTTCCTCAAAACGGATATCTTCATTTTTTAAATAGCGATAATAACTTTCTAAAATTACAACAGACATTGATTCTGGATGACTAATTCTATTATTTTGAAAAAATTTAGAAAGTCGAGAACCACCCCAAAGCTGCCAATTATTTCTCATCCATAACCCAATTCCAAATCTGTAATTTCCAGATACATAATCTTCTTCTGTAAGTTTTGTGATTTTTAATTTAACGCTATCTGAATATATTTTATTAAGTGAATTTATTGCATCGTCAAGGTCTTTCGGGATATAAAATCCACCTAAACTATCTGTTAAATATCGGATTTCATTTTCTTTGTTATTCTTTTGTTGTCTTATTAGGAATGTTTTTAATATTTCATCGTGGTTTACTTTATTACCTTTTAATTTATTTTGATAAGTTTTAAGTACGACTTCAATCATATCATTAGGAATTTCCAATCCTTTATTTTTGTAATATTTTCCGAGGCTTGCATCTCTTGTTGTACTCATTTGAGTCCATTTATAAAACCATTCTTCCATAATGTCAAATTCCGATTTGGAATTTTTGTAAAATATCAGCAAACTATCAGAAGAAATTTTTGTTAATTTCTCTTTAGTTTCTATAGTTAGGCTTTTATCTAACTTTCTAATTGCTTGATTTATATTTTTTGGTGATTTGGAATTTTGTCCGAATGTTATAAAGGAAAAGATTAAAAACATTATGGTAATTGAGAATTTCATTTCATCTTAATTTACGAGGTTTCTTAAAATTACGCACAACTCGTTTATATGCTCAGTTTTTTGCAAATTAGTTGAGCATAGCTACCCATTTTTGTATAGATTGGCTCAATTATCATTGCGTTTTATTTTTCTACAAATCATCAAAAGGACTTTTAATCTGCTGTAAGTTTTTTGTGCTTACATGCGTGTAAATTTCAGTTGTTTTACTACTATTATGTCCAAGTAACTCTTGTATGTATCGTAAATCTGTTCCACTTTCTAATAAGTGAGTAGCAAAACTGTGTCTAAGCCAGTGCAATGTTACAGGTTTATTTATAGATGCTAATTTAATACTTTTTTTTAATACTTCTTCTAAACTTCTAGCAGAATAAGGTGTGCTTTTTTCTTGCCCTTCAAAAAGATACATTTTTGGAGAATATGCTTTATAGTAGCTTCTTAACAATTCCAATATCTTTGGTGATAATGGCGTAATCCTATCCTTTTTCCCTTTAGATTGCCTTATAATAACTATATTTCTTTTGGAATCTATGTCGATTGGCTTTAAATGCAATAATTCACTTCTTCTTAAACCACAGCTATAAATAAGGGAAAGCATAGCTTTGTGCTTCAAGTTTTTCGGTACTTCTAAAATGGCTTTTATTTCTTCTTTACTCAAAACCATTGGGCAATATTTTTTCTCTTTTCGGACGATGAATTTTCTCTATAACTAATACTTCATTGCGAATGGTTTTGAAATACAGTTTGATGGCATTCACAATCTGATTTTGATAAGAAGAAGAAAGCTTGTTTTTTAAAATATAAGCAGTATTGTACAAAATAACATCGTCATTAGTGATTTCAAAAACAGATTTCTGATTGAAAAATGTTAAAAAAGATTGTAGCGCTTCGCTGTAGGTCTTTATAGTATTCTCGCTATAGCGTTTAGATTGCAACCAATGTTTAAATTGTTCTAACTGTTGTATTCCTTCCATTGAAGGAAGAAGTGGCGAAGAAATTTTGAAACGAATTCTATTGTCAATCGTATCAGGCAAGTGCCAATATTTTTTAGAAGCACTCCATCTGGCTCCATCAAAAGTTTTGATACGAGCAATTAGTCTAGCATTTTTTGCAAATATAACAGCAATACGTTTTTCTCCTTTATAGGTTATTAATTCGGCTTTCCAGTTCATGTGATATGGCTTTTACAATTATAAATATACTAAAATTGTTTGTTTTTTTAATGGTTAAAATAATTATAAAATTTCAGTTCAAAAACTGAGCATTTAGTGTTAAAAACGTTTTTTCTACTTCAGACGCAATGCGTTTGGCGTCAAAAATTAGCTGTTTTATTTTAAATTTTTCGTATAAACAAAATAATATACTACTCTAATAAAAAAATATGCTGCTCCTACACCATTTTGAACTACTCCCCTCTGACTGCATTTTTCTTACTCTGTTGGTCTAGTTTGCTACTCTGACAGTCTTGTGACCTACTCTGACGACATTTTTCTTACTCTGGAAGTCTAGTTTGCTACTCTGATAGTCTTGTGACCTACTCTGACGACATTTTTCTTACTCTGTTGCTCTAGTTTGCTACTCTGATAGTCTTATGACCTACTCTGTCGGTGTTTTGAACTACGCTGATTATTTACTGTCCAATTTCTTTTTTAATGCTTTTTTCTAAAATGCCGTATTTTACTAAACAACTATAGAATTAAATCAAAAATTACTTTTATAAAGTAGCCTATTCTTTTTGTTATTGAAGCTATTTTGTAGTACTGCCCCAAGCCCTTCGTAGTATAATTTGTTTATATTTGACTTTGAAAAGTTTTCTGCCAATATTTAACCCGTTTATTTTCCTTGACATTCATTTAAAAAAAAACATGTATCCAAACCTACTAGACAGAATTAAAGGTCTTACAATTGATGCTATTATTCTTATTGCCTTGATTATTATTACAAGTGACGTTTTAAATTCATTTGAAAACACTCCAGAAATAATGAAAGCTTTCTTATTTGTGCTCTATTTCATTTTATATGAACCATTGTTAGTTTCTATAAAAGGGGCTACAATTGGTCAGAACTATGCTGGAATTAAAGTAAGGAAAGCAAATGATGAGTCTCAAAAAATTAACTTTATAAATGCATTACTTCGATATGGTATTAAAATGGTATTAGGCTGGGTTTCTTTCATTACTTTTTTTACATCCGATAACAAAAGAACACTGCATGATTTAGCATCGGGTTCTATCGTAATATATAAATAATTATGTTCTTAAAAACTGAAACAATTACCGCAAAGAAAATGATTGGTTTTTCTATTAAAACCACGATGGCTAATGATCAAACGGTGAAGATTTGGCAACAATTGATGCCTCGATTAAAAGAAATTAAAAATGCTGTAAGTGCCGATTTATTTTCACTACAAATTTACAATGGTGAAACTTTTGAGGAGTTTACACCTACAACTGCGTTTACAAAATTTGCTTTGGTAGCAGTAAAAAACTATGATTTTGTTCCTGAAAATTTTCAACAATTTGATTTACCAGCTGGCAAGTATGCTGTTTTTCTTCATAAAGGTACAAGTGCAGATTTCCCAAAAACCACGCACTATATTTATGCAGAATGGTTACCCAATTCGGAATATACTATAGATGATCGCCCTCATTTTGCAGTAATGGGCGATAACTATTTAGGACATGAAAACCCAGAAACAGAAGAAGAAGTTTGGGTACCTATACAATAATTCTTTAATTACTATTCTAAAAAAGACACAAATTCCATTATTTTATCCAACTAATAAAAAAAACATGAAACATATTTTTCCTTTTTTCTTTTTATTTTGCACTCTCTTAACTTTCTCTCAAAATGAAACTCCAAAATATATTGATGTGACAGGCTCTAGCGTTTTAGAGGTAACTCCAGATCAGTTCTTTGTAAAAGTCATTATTACTGAATATTGGGAAGAAGAATATAAAAACAATAGTAAAGCGAAGCATTATAAAACAAAAGTGGAGTTAGATTCTGTTGAAAAAGAGTTATTTAAAATTGTTAATGATTTTGAAATTAAAAAAGAAAATATCATTACTGAAAACATAAGATCATTTAATAGAGCTAAAAAGAAAGAAACTTTAATCAGTAAAACTTATAAAATAAAATTCAATGATTTCTATATAATGGATGATTTTATAAATGAACTCAACTTTAAAGGTTTTGACCGAATTGAATTTTCCGAGTTTACACATTCTAAGATTACTGAGTTTAGAAAACAAGTTAAAATTGAAGCTTTAAATCAGGCGAAATTGAAAGCTGATTATTTACTTCAAAGCTTAGGCAAAGAACGTGGTGATCCATTAATTATAGAAGAAATAGATAACGATTCTTTTGCAAGAGCTAATACATTTAGTTCGAATTCTTTTAATAGTAAACTAGACTCAAGCCCAACAGGTTTTAAACCAATACTTATTCGCTTTGAAATAAAAGCTCGTTTTGAGATAAAATAGATATTTGAATTCTAAAAAAAGAGATAAAAAAACCACCTTGCGGTGGTTTTTATTTTATAAAGGAATATTTCCGTGTTTGCGTTTTGGAGTATCAACTACTTTGTGTTCTAGCATACTAAATGCTTTAAGCAATTTTCTGCGCGTGTCTTGTGGTAAAATAACCTCATCGATAAAGCCGCGTTGTGCTGCGCTATATGGATTTGCAAATTTCTCTGCATATTCTGCTTCTTTTTCTAAAAGTTTTGCTGCAGGATCGTTTGCTTCGCTAATTTCTTTCTTAAAGATAATCTCTGAAGCTCCTTTGGCTCCCATTACTGCAATTTCTGCACTTGGCCAAGCAAAATTAAAGTCGGCACCAATGTGTTTCGAATTCATTACGTCATACGCTCCACCATAGGCTTTACGTGTAATTACAGTCACTTTTGGCACAGTTGCTTCACTTAATGCATATAATAATTTTGCTCCGTGAACGATAATTCCGTTCCATTCTTGATCTGTTCCTGGTAAGAAACCGGGTACATCTACCAATACTAATAATGGAATATTAAACGCATCACAAAAACGTGTAAAACGCGCTGCTTTTATAGACGAATTTACATCTAAACAACCTGCTAAAAACATCGGTTGGTTGGCTACTACTCCAACACTTCTACCACCAATTCTTGCAAAACCTACAATAATGTTTTCGGCATAATTTTTATGAATTTCGTAAAACGATTCTTCATCAATAATACCTTTAATAACATCGTGCATATCGTAAGGCTTATTCGCATTATCTGGAATAAGATTTGCCAATTGTTCACGAACCTCATCGTTTAATTCGTAAGGTAATTTTGTTGGCAATTCTTTATTACTTTGAGGTAAATAGCTCAATAATCTTTTTAAATCTTCTAAACATTCAATATCGTTTGTAGACGTAATATGTGCCACTCCCGATTTTGTAGAATGCGTACTTGCTCCACCTAATTCTTCGGCAGTTACTTCTTCATTAGTTACCGTTTTTACAACACTTGGTCCGGTTACAAACATATAACTACTTCCTTCCACCATCATGGTAAAATCGGTCATAGCCGGAGAATACACGGCTCCACCAGCGCATGGTCCCATAATTGCAGAAATTTGAGGAATTACCCCAGAGGCTTGTACGTTTTTGTAGAAAATATCCGCATAACCTCCTAATGAACGCACTCCTTCTTGAATACGTGCACCACCAGAATCGTTTAAACCAATCATAGGAACATTTGCTTTTAAAGCCATGTCCATAACTTTGCATATTTTCTCTGCATGTGTTTCTGATAATGCTCCACCAAAAACGGTAAAATCTTGTGCAAAAACATACACTGGTCGCCCATTAATAGTCCCGTAACCTGTAATTACACCATCTCCATAATAGATTTCGTTTTGCATTCCGAAATCGGTTGTTCTATGTGTAACTAATGCGCCAATTTCTTCAAATGAACCTTCGTCCATTAAATAATTGACACGCTCACGAGCCGTTAACTTTTTCTTTTCGTGTTGTTTTGCTATTCTTTTTTCACCTCCACCTAAATAAGCTTGGGCTAATTTATCTTCTAATGTTTTTATTTTGTCTTGCATGTTTTTTTTGAGATAAAAGATGATAGACAAATAGATTATAGACTAAAAATATTACTCAATTTACATTTTACCATTAATTATAGAAAATGTCAATCATCTATCCGTCTTTTATCTATCCGTCTTAAAATTTCTTCTAATTAGGTAATCGAACTATCTTTTGGTCTTCCAAATATTTTTTCAAAGCTACTAAAGCAGCAATTTCTGCTTCTTTTGCCGCTTGAGCTTTCAATACCTCAGCATCATAGTATTTTTTCACGAAATGTGTATCAAAATCTCCTGAACGAAACGCTTCATGTTCCATTACAAAAGTTCCAAAAGGTAATGTTGTACTAATTCCTTCTACTTTATAATTAGCAATCGCTTTTATCATTAATTCGATAGACTCTTCACGTGTTTTTCCGTACGTAATTAACTTCGCTAACATTGGATCATAATAAATGGGTACATCCATTCCTTGCTCGAAACCGTTATCTACACGAATTCCTTCGCCAACAGGCAATTGATATACTTCAAGATTCCCAACACTTGGTAAAAAGTCGTTTAATGGATCTTCTGCATAAACACGTAATTCCATTGCATGACCAGTAATTTGCAAGTCTTCTTGTTTTACAGTAAGCGCTTCACCACGAGCCACACGAATTTGCATTTCTACTAAATCCATTCCTGTAATTAATTCCGTTACTGGATGTTCTACTTGCAAACGCGTATTCATTTCTAAGAAATAGAAATTTTTATTTTCGTCTAAAAGAAATTCGACTGTTCCCGCTCCTAAATAATCACAAGCTTTGGCTACTTTTACAGCAGCTTCACCCATTGCTTTACGGATTTCAGGTGTTAACACCGATGAAGGTGCTTCTTCTACTACTTTTTGATGACGACGTTGTACAGAACATTCTCTTTCGAAAAGGTAAATGATATTTCCGTGACCATCAGCCATAACTTGAATTTCGATATGACGTGGAGAACCAACGTATTTTTCGATAAAAACAGAACCATCTCCAAAAGCAGAAACCGCTTCAGAAACTGCACGATTCATTTGTGATTCAAATTCCGCTTCGTTATTTACAACACGCATTCCTTTTCCACCACCACCAGCTGCTGCTTTAATTAAAATTGGGAAACCAATTTCAACGGCAACTTTTTTTGCTTTTGGTATATCTGTAATTGCTTCATCTACACCAGGAACCATAGGGATATCATAATCTTTAACAGCATCTTTAGCTGCTAATTTATTTCCCATCATGTGCATAGCTTTCGACTTAGGCCCAATGAAAGTGATGTTGCTTTTTTCTACTAAATCGGCAAAGTCTGCATTTTCACTTAGAAATCCGTATCCTGGATGTATTCCATCTACATTAAGTTGTTTACAAACTTCTATTATTTTATCTCCTCGTAAATACGATTGACTTGAAGGTGCTTCTCCAATACAAACTGCTTCATCAGCAAATTTTACATGAGGTGCATTTCTATCGGCAACCGAATAAACAGCAACGGTTTTGATTCCCATTTTCTTTGCTGTTTGCATTACTCTTATGGCAATTTCACCACGATTTGCTACTAATATTTTTTTCATTGTTCTTAAGATGAAAGAAAAAAGACCATTTCATTGAAAGAAGAAAGATGTTTGTTATAAACTATTTTTTCTTGTTTCATTGCTCTTTTATCTTGTTTCTATTTTCTGTTTTCTTTACTCGAATTCAATTAATAAAGCTCCTTTTTCTACTGCTGCTCCTTTTGTCATTGTAACCGATTTGATTACTCCCTCACGAGGCGACAATATACTATTTTCCATTTTCATGGCTTCTAATATCAATAAAGGATCGTTTTCTTTTACTTCTTGTCCAACTGCTACAGCAATTTCTAAAATTAAACCAGGCATAGGTGCTTTAATTGCATTTACTTGCTTTGAGGCACCAACTTCGAATCCCATTTCTTTTATCAACATATCTAATGCATTCGCAATAGCTACAGTATAAGTCGTATTATTTACTTTTACCGTATAGGTTTTATTGATAAAATCGGTTGCTATAATTTCTGCTTGATAAGGTGTGTTGTCTTTTAAAATGTGAAATTTATCTTTTTCAACACTTACAGCGTCTAATTGAGAAACAATATCGTTATCAAGATCGAATTGAAAAGTATTGTTTACGTTTAGTTTATAATGATTACTCATATTTTTACTTTTAAGTGGTGTAAAAATAGGAAAAAGAAATCGTTTTCGTTAGTAATGAACCTCAAAAATATGCTTTTTAACGAAGCTTTAAAGCATAAAAAAAGACTATTTAGTACTTCTTTTTTTAGTTTAATACTCTATTAATTTGTTTAAATCGAGTGGAATAATACGATTCATTTAAAGAAGATATTATTACGCCTGCTGACGTGGAAGAATGTATGAATTTTATTTCTCCATCTGAAACTTCAGTTATCATTCCAACATGGTTAATTCTACTCTTTTTTCGTCCTGTTGCAAAGAAAATCAAGTCGCCTTTTTGTGCTTTATTTTTTCTAACTTCATCTCCGTAATTTGCTTGATCTCCTGATGTTCTAGGTAATGTTAAGTCTATTTCTTTAAACGTTGTTAACATTAAACCCGAACAATCGAAACCGCTTGGAGTTGTTCCGCCACTTCTGTATCGTGTACCAATGAATTCTGATGCTTTTTCTACTAGTATATCTGCTTTTTTAAGAAAATTATCAGACATTGCATTAACTAGTAGTGTCTCTTCCTCATTAAGAACAGAAGGTTCTGTTTCACCTGACTGAATTGTTAAAACATATCCAACAGGAAAATTTGTTTTTATCTCTGGATTTAAATTTTCTAAGGCTTCAATAGTAATATCATATTTTTTTGAAATACCATATTTCGTTTCTTTTGGTAGAATGATATGTTCTATCTTTTTATTACTTTGTCCATTATTTGTATTGGTTTCAGCAATCACTTCTTCTTGAACTTTTTCTTCCTTATTTAGGATCTTCAAAATGGTTCCTGCTTTTAATCTTCTTGGTTTGACTTTAGGATTAAGTGACGTTAACGCTTCAATACTTATATTATATTTTTTCGAAATTGTAGCGAATGATTCACCTTTTTTTACTTTATGCGTTCTAAGGTTTTCAGCTAATTCGTTAGTGGTTTCAACTAAGTCTTCTTCTTTTATTTTCTGAATAGTTAAAACGGTATTTACTTGCAGTACTTTGTCTTTAATTTTTGGATTTAATTTATACAATGTCTTTTCTGACATATCATATTTCCTTGTTATTGAATATATTGTTTCTCCTTTTTTTACCTTATGTGTATTGTTTTGTGCAATAGCAAAACTATTGACAAATAGAAAAAATATAACAATAATCTTGAAATTAGCCATGTAGATAGTTCGTTTAATGTTTTTATAAATATGATTTGACACAACGTATAATTTCAATTTTTATTGGACAAATCTTGAAAAATAATATTCTTTATTTTAATATCGCTTCAATTTTTTGTAATTCTTTACTTGAAAAATCTAACCTTTTTAAGCTTTCTAAATTATCATTTAATTGATTTATAGAACTTGCTCCTACAAGAACCGATGTTATTCTCTCCTCTTTCAATAACCAAGCGATAGCCATTTGTGCTAATGATTGCGATCTTTCTTTTGCTAGTGAATTTAATGCTGTAATCTTTTGAATTACTTCTTCTGTTACATCTGATGATTGTAAATATCCGTTTGGATTTGCCGCCCTTGAGTTTTCTGGAATTCCTTTTAAATATTTATTTGTTAATAATCCTTGTGCTAAAGGTGAAAATGCAACACAGCCAATTTCTTTCTGTCCTATAACATCTAACAAGCCTTGTTCTGGTGTGCGCTCAAACATAGAATATTTTGTTTGATGCACTACACAAGGTGTTCCTAATTTTTGCAAAACATCAATTGCAATTGCTGATTCTTCCGCATTATAATTACTAATTCCTGCATAAAGTGCTTTTCCTGATCGAACAGCAAAATCTAATGCAGCCATTGTTTCTTCTATTGGAGTATTTGGATCTGGTCTATGAGAATAAAAAACATCTACATAGTCTAGTTGCATTCTTTTTAAACTTTGATTTAAGCTAGAAATTAAATATTTTCTAGAACCCCATTCTCCATAAGGTCCTTCCCACATTTTAAATCCAGCTTTAGTCGTGATTAGAAGTTCATCTCTTAGGAATCCTTTGAAATTTCTTTGTACAATTTTACCAAAATTTTCTTCTGCCGAACCTGGAATTGGGCCATAATTATTAGCTAAATCAAAATGAGTTATTCCTTTATCAAAAGCTTCCTTTGCTATATTTTCAGCATTTTCAAAATCATCAACTGATCCGAAATTATGCCACAGTCCTAAAGAAATTTGCGGCATTAATAGTCCGCTTTTTCCACATCTATTATATTCCATCTGACAAAGTTAAAAATTATCTTGATTTTATACTAACACAAACAAGTCTTGTCCGACTATTTCTTTAAGTATTTTTCAATCAACATGAATAGTTTCTCTTTCTCTATTGGTTTTGTAATGAAATCATTAAAGCCTAATTCTTTTATTTTTTCAATTTCTTCTGGAAAAGAATAGGATGTTTGCGCAATTATTGGAACCGTTTTATTAAATGTTCTAATTTTTTTGAAAGCTTGATGACCATCTAAAACTGGCATTTTGATATCCATTAAAACGAGGTCTATTTCTTTATTTTCTTCACAAAACAAGATTGCTTCTTCTCCATTTTTTGCACGAATAATAGTGAAGTTTAGCATGGTTAACAATTTTTCGATTAGAAGGAAATTAATATTATCGTCTTCAGCAACCAGAATAACCTCTTTATTCCCTTTATTCATTGGCACTTCTTTAACATCTATTTGTATATCTATTTTTTGGGTAGAAGTATCTTCTTTTAATGGAATCGAAAATCTAAAAGTTGAACCAACTCCAATTTCTGATTTTAAAGACATTGTTCCTCCTAACATTTCAACATAAGCTTTCGAAATTGCGAGTCCAAGCCCTAATCCGTCATTATTTACACTTTCATTAATGCTAATTTTATTAAATCTTGCAAATATTTTTTCTTGCAGTTCATCTGGAATTCCAATCCCAGAATCTTTTACAGAAAAATCTATAGTTTGCTTTTCTTCATTTACTTCATAATCTAAAATTACAAATCCTTCATCGGTAAATTTAACTGCATTAGACAATAAATTGGTTACAACTTGATTTAATTTAACAACATCTGAAATAATGTTTTTAGAAACTAAAGGTTCTGGATTAATAAACTTTAAATCGACATTCTTATCTTTATTCATTGTAATCTTCACAGAATCGAATGTGGCTTGAAGCATTGATTTTAAATCGAAACTACTGTATTTTGGAGTGACTAAATCGGAATCAATTTTAGACATTTCAACTAAATCATCAATGATTGCAATTAAGTTTGAACCACTTTTTTTAATTATTTCTAAATATTTTTCTTTTTCAGAAGTAGTCAAATCTTTTTTTGATAATAGGTCTGAAAACCCCATGATTGCATTCATTGGCGTTCTGATTTCATGGGATAAATTCATTAAAAAAGCCGATTTTAGTTTGTCACTTTCTTCTGCTTTTAGTTTTGTTTCCTGTAGTCGGATTTTCTGGTAGTGATTTTGTTCAAATAGTTTACCAATGTATCTGAACTCTCCTCTTTTATTTTTTAATTCATTTATTGCTCCAACATCTCCTTTCTCTAATACTTTCTTAATTAGTAACATTGGTTTTTTTGCCCATCTATTTGCGTAGTAAAAAAAGATTGCGATGGATAATAAAAAACCAACAAGAGTAATGTATACTATTTTACGTGTGTTAGAAAAATCAACTTTTGCTTTTCTTTGAAAAAGTAATGATGCTATTTTCTTTCCATCAATATCCTCTAATTCTTTAATATAAAAAATATTATCTGACTCTATTTGTTCATTATTATCGTAGTATTTTATTGTTGCACTACTTGCTTTTTTAATGTTTAAAAAATATTTATCATCTAATAATTTTGCAATAAAAAAATAGCCTTTTGGAGCTGTTTTGTTCTTAAATGGATCTGTAGAAGAATGGATTGTTGCTCCATAGACAACTACTATTCCTTCTGGAATTTTTGTATAAAACTTTATTAATTTATCTTTCTTTAGTTTTGGAAATACCGATTTTGGAATGAAGTCTTGTGTTCTAATTTTTAATGTTGATGCTTTGGATACAAACTCCTCATTCATTGTATAAACATCAATATAATCTACTTTGTAACTATCAATTAAATAGACTACTGAATTATCAAACCATTCTATATTTTTTTCTTCTACAAAATTAACTAAATCGTCCCAATAGGTAATTTCGTTTATTAGTGAAATATAGGAATCTGAATTCAGGTCCATTAATCCGTTTACTTCTCTTTCTAAGTCTTGAGAAGAGGTAATATAAAACTGTCGTTGTTGCTTTTGATTATAATAATATAAGGTAGACATTAGTAATAAAAAGCCTATTGATACAATGACCAATAAGAAAACTACTTTAGAATAGGTAGTTACTTGTAAATTCTTTTTTGCCGCAACAAAGGACATAGTATCAGCGTTTAATTTATATTTTTAACTTAAAACCTGACTAAATATAAAGAATAAAAGCTTACAATAAAAATCGCTTCATTAAATTAACAATAACCCATTCTCTTTTAGTGTCTCAATTGGCTTAGAATACCAAAATAATTCAAAATCTTCAAAGTCAGATTCATAACTTGTTTTTAATTGGCCTAAAGTTGAAACAGCTTGATTCTTTACAGAAAGCGAGGGTAACATTCTAACAAGCCACTCTCCTTTTTCCTTTTCTAACACAATTTCAAATGAAACTTTTTTATCATGGAAAAATAATTTCATCATTTCCCAAGAATTCCCTTTTTTAGATTTTGTAAAAATTTCAAGTATTGGATTCATTCCTAACCACACAATTTTTGCATTTGGTTTTAATGTAAAAACTTGCTCTTGCTGTAGACAATTTGAAATATAATCTGGATCGATTTTTGTTCTTGGAATTTTAAAATCAAACCAATCTTGCAATTCATAATCAAAACAAATTCCATGCATATAATTGAATAATGATTTCTTTAATCCGAAACTAAACTTATCATGATTGATGCCTGTTTTGTCTTTGAAATTAATATCATTATTAGCAAACGTAATTTCATTTTTTTCTGGTACTACCCCAAAAGCTTCAGGATCTAATCCAACTGGACTATGTGCTGTCATTGCAAATTGATGCCAAAAACCTGATTGTAGCACTCCTAACTCAAATAATTGTCGCACCATTTCAAGACTATCAATTGTTTCTTGAATAGTTTGAGTTGGATAGCCATACATTAAATAAGCATGAACCATAATTCCTGATTCGGTTAAATTTCTGGTTACTTTGGCAACTTGTTCTAGCGTTACTCCTTTTTTTATTAATTGTAGTAACCTATCTGATGCTACTTCTAAACCTCCTGAAACTGCAATACAACCCGAAGTTTTCAATAACAAACACAAATCATAGGTAAAGCTTTTCTCAAATCGGATGTTCGTCCACCAAGTTACTACTAAGTCTCTTCTAAGAATTTCTAGCGCAACCTCTCGCATTAAAGCTGGTGGTGCTGCTTCATCTACAAAATGAAATCCGTTTTCTCCCGTTTGCAACATTAATTCTTCCATTCTATCTACTAATAGTTTGGCTGCAACGGGTTCGTAAATTTTAATATAATCTAAGGAGATATCGCAGAAAGTACATTTTCCCCAATAACATCCATGAGCCATTGTTAACTTATTCCAACGTCCGTCTGACCATAAACTATGCATTGGGTTGGCAATTTCTATCACAGAAATATATTTATCAAGGCACAAATCGGAATAGTCAGGTGTTCCTACTTCGCTTTGTTTATAGTCGTGTTTTAGAGTATTATTTTTGTAGGTTACTTCATTGTTTTCAAGGAGAAATGTACGTTTAGCCTCCACTAACCCCTCCAATGGAGGGGAATTTAAAACATGATTAACTAAAAGTTCAACAGGTAATTCTCCATCATCTAAAGTAATAAAATCGAAAAATTCAAAAACACGCTTGTCTTTTATTTCTCGAAGTTCTGTGTTTGGAAAGCCACCACCCATAGAAATCTTAATTTCTGGATAATTGTTTTTTATGAATTGAGCACAACGAAAAGCACTGTATAAATTACCTGGAAAGGGTACGGAAATTAAAACCAATTTTGGTTGAATACTTTTTACTCTATCGTTTAAAATAGATAAAGTTATTACATCTATGTAAGTAGGTTCACTTTGCAGTTCTTGATGCAGTTCATTAAATGAGTTTGCGCTTCTCCCTAAACGTTCGGCATAACGACTAAATCCAAAATTTTCATCGATACATTCTACTATAAAATCGGATAAATCCTCTAAATACAATGTTGCTAAATGCTTAGCTTTATCTTGCATTCCCATGTTTCCAAAAGCCCATTCCATATCGTCCAACTGACTAAAACGTGAAGCTTCTGGTAGAAAGTTACCACTGCATATTTGCCTTGCCAATGAAGGGTTTTTCCCTTGAAGAAATGCAATAACCGAATCTATTGTTTTACTATATTCACTTTGAAGTGTAAAAATCCGTTCTGAATTTTCAGAAATATCATTACTCGATTCGAATTGTACCGTTGCATATTCGAAAATATTTTGTAACCCTATCTTTGAAAACAATTCTAAAATTACTTCTATCCCTAAATCCATTTGAAAAGCAGCAATGTTTTTAGTATTCAGAAACCCTTTAATATAGGCTGTTGCTGGATATGGAGTATTCAGTTGGGTAAAAGGTGGAGTGATTAATAGAATGTCTTTCATCTGTTTATTTTTATTTTTTTTATAGGTCAGATGGAATTCGCCAATTATCATCTCGGTGGGCATCAAGATTTGTTATGGCTCGTTTCATAGTAAATTAAAAATGAGGACAAAATTACTCCATCTCTTTTAGAATATTATGTATTTGTTGGATTTTATCTGCTGGTAAAGCATTTATTTTATAAATAAGCTCTGTGTCCAGTTCTTTTTTAGTAAGTGTATGTAGTGCATGATCCTTTGAGATACTATCATTTGAGGATGGTTTAAAATCTAGAATATCATTGGGAGTGCAATTAAAATCTCGGCAAAACTTTTCGAGACGTACTAAGTTAATTTCATGCACTCTATTGTTCGTCAGTTTTGTAGCATATCCAGCTGAATAGCCATTCTTCGTTAAATAAGTAAAAGGTCTTACTATTCCTTTTAGTTTAAAAATGCGACTAAAATTGAAGTGTATCATATAGTTTTTATTTCAAAAATAATAAAAAAGTAATAAGATATATCAATAAAGTAGTAAATAACAATAATAAAGTAGCAAGTAATAACAATAAAGTAGTAAGATATATATATTAAGTCACATTATATTATAAAAATATGATTCTATATATAGATTTTATAGTATTAAATAATAAAAAATAAATTATAAATAAAAATAAATTAACAAGATATAAAGAATAAATAGTAAGGTATAAAAATAAAATTGCAATAAGTTAGATCAAGCTTGTTGTTTATTAAATTGTTGTTTGAAAATATTTATAATTGGCAACTAATTTTTTAAACTATTTATTCAACAAATAAGTATTTGGTTCAAAAATGTATTTGTTTAAATAGTATTTTTGCATATTATTTTTAAGTTTTTATATATGAAACTTTTATACGTTTTATTATTTTTGGTTAGTACTGTTACTGTTTTTACACAAAAACAGACTACTTCTATTGGTTTTATTGAAAACAAAGGGCAAATTATCGATCAAAAAGGAAAAGAAAATTCAAAAGTTAAATATCTATTAAATACGAATGGATTAAATGTTCAGTTGAGAGCTAATGGTTTCTCTTATGATGTATATGAAACAAAGAAAATTCCTTTAACAAAAAAGGATAAAGAGCTTTATACTTCTGACCCTAATTTTGACAATGGAGTAAAATCACCAGATTACTCTCTAAAGTATAATTTTCATAGAATTGATATTGACTTTTTAAATTCAAATAAAAATAGTAAGTTAATTTCAGAGGAAAAATCATCTGATTATGATAATTATTACAATGTTGCTCATGCACCAAACGGCATTACTAATGTACATAAATATCAAAAGATAACCTATCAAAATATTTATAACAATATTGATGTGGTTTTCTTTATTCCAAAAGATAGCACAAAAGTTGTGGAGTATAATTTCATAGTAAAACCAGGAGGAAAAGTATCTGACATTCAGTTAAAGTTTAATGGTGGTAAAACCGAATTAGTTGATAATAAAATAAAGATGAATCTTCGTTTTGGGGCAATGGAAGAAACTTTACCATTAAGTTGGATTGAGAATGGAAGTTCTAAAAAAGAAATTTCTGTAAATTATAAAAGAATTAAGAAGAATGTTTACGGTTTTGAAGGAGAAGTCAATCATTCTAATAAGATAATTGTTATTGATCCTGTTCCTGTGAGATTGTGGGGAACATTATATGGAGATAAAACTAATAATCATTATTCATTAGGTACCGTAAATAATACAATAGATTCCTATGGTAATTTGTATATGTCTGGTTCTACTTCAGCATCAAACTCCTCTTTTGCTACTACTGGTGCTCATCAAAACTCTATTCCTACTTCTCAATATTTATGTACAAATGGTATTATTGTAAAATTTGATACAAATGGAACAAGATTATGGGGTACATACTACGGTGGTATTAATTATAATGATATTCGTGGCATAAAAGCAGACTCACAAAATAATATTGTTATAACTGGACAAACACAGTCGCCAATAAACATTAGTACAGTTGGATCTCATCAAGAGAATTACCAAGCAAATCGAGATGCTTATATTGTTAAATTTAATGAATCAGGAGTGAGAATTTGGGGTACTTATTTTGGCGGGAATAATGATGACTTCGCATTGGATTTAGATATAGATAATTTAAACAACATATATATTGTAGGTGGCACTTCAAGTGTTTCAGGAATTGCTTATAATTCTAATTTTCAATCCCAATTATTTCAAAGTAGTTCAAGTTATGGCGATGCTTTTATAGCAAAATTTGATTCAACAGGAACTATTATTTGGAGTACCTATGCTGGTGGTGAAAGCTTTGAAAGCTTTAATGCAGTGGTTATTAAAGATGACCATGTAGTTGCGGTTGGCTATACTAGAAGTGAGACTAACATCGCAACAAGTGGAGTGTTTCAACAGACTAAATATCCAAACGGACAAATTGATGGTATTATTTATAAATTTTCAAATAATGGAAATAGATTATGGTCATCGTATTATGGTGGTGACAATATAGAAGATATTTTATCTGTAGAAATTGATGATGAAGATAATATTTATATTGGAGGTCAAACAGCCAGTAGCTCCAACATGACAACAACAGGAAGTTTTCAATTTTCAAGTCAAGAATTATATAATGGTTTTTTTGCTAAATTATCTAGTACTGGAGTAAGACTTTGGGGTTCCTACTTAAATGATTTGAACGTTTATTCAATTATTTATAAAAACAATTCTATTTATCTTGGAGCAACTGGAAGTTCCAGTAATCAAAATCTAACGAATTCTTGTTCTTTCAATAGGAATCTTTATGGCGAAAGTTTGGGATATATTGGTAAATTTTCTAAAAATTGTAATTTTATTTGGGGTTCATTTCTTGGTGGAGATGCAATGAATGGTGGTTATGTTATTGATTCTGCAACAAAATTATCTATTGATAATAACAATAATATTTATGTTTCTGGAATTACCAGTTCCAATAACTTAATATCAGATAGTAGTAGTCATCAACAAAATATGCTAGGTTTATTAAATTACTATTCTATGAAGTTTCTAGAAACTAGTCCAAATGTAATTAATGTTTCAAGTAACTCACCTGTATGCGTTGGTGGTACGATTAACCTAACAGCATCTGGAGGAAACAGTTACGCTTGGACTGGTCCAAACGGATTTACCTCAACTGACCAGAATCCAATTATTCCAAATGTAACTTCTCTAAATAACGGGCAATATTCTTGTACTATAACAGGAACTGGTGGTTGCGATGATACTGTTACAATTGATATAATTGTAGGTGATAGTGAAGCTCCAATTCCTACAATTACAAATTTACCCACTATAAGTGGAGATTGTAATACAACTATTGCTATTCCAACTGCTAATGATAATTGTACTGGAATAATTAATGCTACTACAACGGACCCTATAAATTATACAACTGCTGGAAACTATACTATTACTTGGCTTTATAATGATGGAAATGGAAATACTAGTAATCAAACTCAAAATGTAGTTATTATTGCTGTTCCGTTACCAATAATAAACTCACCACAACAATTCTGTATTCAAGACAACGCAACTATTAACGATATTCAAATTACTGGACAAAATATCACTTGGTATGATGCTCAAACAGCAGGAACTGTTTTACTTACATCTACTCTATTACAAAATGGAGTAACTTATTATGCAAGTCAGACAATAAATGGTTGTGAGAGTGAGAGAGTTCCTGTTAGTGTAACACTTCAGAATACTGCTGCTCCAACAGGAAATGTAAATCAAAGTTTTTGTAGTACGGCTAATGCTACTTTAAATGAGATTATTATTGCTGGTTCGTCTATAACTTGGTATGAAAATTTAAATGGCAATTCGGTTTTACCAAATACTACAACACTAGTTGATGGTACTACTTATTATGCTACACAAACGATTAATAGCTGTGAGAGTATCAATAGATTAGCTATAACTATTAGTTTAATCAATACTTTAAACGCAACCGATTATTCTGAATCCTTATGCGATGATTTGAATAATGGTTTTGAAATTATTAATCTAACCAATTATAACACTAATTTAATTACCTCAACTGGAAATACCTTTAGTTATTACAATTCGTTGAATGGTGCCGAAAATCTAATTACCTCTGATAAAATTACTAATCCAACCAATTATAATCTATCTCTTGGAAATCACATTATTTATGTTAGAATTGATTCTCCAAATACTTGCCATCAAGTGGTTACTTTAGATTTTACTTTATATAGTAAACCTTTTTTAAATATTAATGATATAATGCCAATTTGTGAAGGCGCTTCAATTACTATTTCTGCTGGTAATGGATTTGACGATTATCTTTGGTCTACTGGAGAAATAACTTCTTCTATTACTGTTTTCCAATCTGGAAATTATTCAGTAACTGTTTCAGAAAATCATGGCTCTTTAGTTTGTTCTAGTACTAAAAATTTTAGTGTAGTTAATTCAAATATCGGTACGATTACTCAAATTATTTCATCTGATTGGACTGCAAATGAAAATACAATAAGTGTATTATTAAGTTCCAATAGTGATGGTAACTATGAATATTCATTGGACGGTATCACTTACCAAAATAGTCCAATTTTTAATGGTTTACCAAATGGTGAATACACTGTTTACGTAAATGATAAAAATGGTTGTGGTGAAGTTAAAGAGGATGTTTATTTATTAATGTACCCTAAATTTTTTACTCCAAACGGTGATGGTTATAATGATTTTTGGAAAATTAAATTCTCTGAAAACGAGCCTCACTTAACAGTTACAATTTTTGATCGTTATGGGAAATTTATCAAACAATTTGGTTCTAGTTCTCAAGGTTGGGATGGAAACTATTTAGGTGAACAATTACCTTCTACAGATTATTGGTTTTTAGTAACGAGAGAAAACGGAAAAGAGTTTAAAGGGCATTTTACTTTGAAAAGATAAAAAACAACAAAAAAGCTATCAATAAAACGAACATTTTTTTCATCATTAATTGAAAGTACATATAAACCAAACGGCAAAGAGGCTACAATATTAATTTCCTCTTCAGTTTTGGCTTTCAATTCTATCATTACCTTTTACACACTTGAAGTGTTACTAAATTTTTAGCTGAATACAAAAAGAGAGACTGTCTTTTCAGACAGTCTCTCTTTTTGTATTCAGTAGACTTTATTTTTAGCCTAATTTGCTAAAAAAAATTCCAGAGTGCATCACTTAAAAGGCTTTAATTGCTCTTACGGACTTAAGATCGGTTTTTGCTCTTCCACCTGTACCGCCAGACATATAGACTGTTTGAGCATGTCCATCAGTAGTTTGTCCTCCTTCACGTGAAGTCCAATATTCTCCAACTAAATTGCTACCTCCCATCGTTGTAGCAGTGGCATTGATTACGTCTTTGCTACCTTGCATAAGTTGAAGTTCAACAATGTTAGGTAAGTACCAATTACCATATACTAGACCTAGACTAGTACTATAGGTATAGTATCTTGAACATAACTTTGCAGCGTAATTAGCATCGTAGTCCCCTCTTTGAGATGCAATAATTAGCATGGTATTCGCATATCCTCCACCAATTCCATAGAATTGCGCTCCAGTCATTTCGTTGCTAGTAATCTGCCATGGAGCACCAGTACTTTGGTCTTCAATGGCACATAGTAAGCCATGTTGACCACTTTGATCAACGTAAAACACAATACCTCCTTGCAATTGATCTCCTATTGCATACGTAGTGTAGTTTCCAACACTTTCAGCAGTTTTAGCATGCAAAGCATAAGGCACACTCATTAACTGACTCGTACCCGTAATGGTATAATTTGTGCCACCATCAGGGTCTGTTTCCGTTTTTATAAAAAAGCTGTCACTTCCCCAATTAATATTACTAAATACTCCCGATACATTGGTACCAGAACCAATCTCGATACTAACTAAACCATTATTGTTAGTTGTAGGATTTTGTGTTTCTACATATACTGCCGTACCATTAGTAGAACCTTGAAGAATACTTATCTGCATACCTACAGATTGATTTGTTATTAAAGCATTACTGGCATCTCTAATGACAGCTTGATAGCTCATTTTTTCTGGTGCTTGTGCAAATGCAATTGTATTCAGTAATAATACAGCGATAAGAGTAATTATTTTTTTCATATTTTTTATTTTTTCATATTTTTTATTTTTTGATAATTTTGAAAGTTTTGATAATGGTGTTATTTTGAGTTACAGTAAGCATGTAAATCGCTTTTTGATATTCAGCCATAGGAATAATAGTACTTTGATTTAAAATTGTACTACTTTTAATCACTCTGCCATTAAAATCAATAAGTTGATAAGACATACCCGAAAATTCGTTTTCTTCAATCTCTAAATTTAAAACATCAGTAGTTGGATTTGGGTAAGCCAACATTTTTAATTTAATTGAAAACAAGTCGGTTCCTAATACCTCTTGAATTTCAAAAGGTTGTTGCACACCTTGTGCTACTGAACCATTTGTACCAGCACTAGTGGTGTAAAATGGTTGCCCTACTGAATAAGCAACACTTCCTTGGGCTGCTGAAACATCTCCTCCTGAGCTAACGGTTCCATTTTGAGCATTTACAATGGAAAGTCCTAGACTAAAGAGCAAGGCAACATAATACTTGGATTTTTTTTGATCCATAATTTTAGTTTTTGGGATTAAACATTAATTTATATTTAAAAAGAGAAGTTGTAAAAAAACAAGCCTATCTAATTTTAAAAAACAGAATCAATATTAATTATAACAGTAATTAATTCTTGTCAAATGTATTTAAAAAAAGGATAGAATAAATAAAAAAATGGAACAAGAAGGTAAATTTTAGGAACAAGAGTATCTGATTTTCTCTTAAGTACATAACAAAAATTACGTTTCATTAAAATTCAAAAAAAATAAAAATTAATTAATCTCCAAAAAAAGACCGATATTTCGTATATTATAATATTGGTACAACATAATTTTTCATAATAAAACAAGAGTCTTACGGATAAAGACACAGTACTTATTTCAGTTTTGCAAACTCATTTTAAAGGAGAACTTAACTTAGCAAGGTCCAAATTCATTTGTGTATTTATAACTTTTTCATACAAAATAAAGGCAATCAATTATGATAGATTAGCTTCGAGATTTGACGCAAATTCAAGTAAAAGTAGTTGTGGTGAAATTAAAGAGAATGCTTATTTATTAATGTTCCCTAAATTTTTTAATACAAAAGGTGACTGGTTATAATGATTTTTGGAAAATTAAATTCTCTGAAAACGTACCTCACTTAATGGTTACAATTTTTGATCGTTATGGGACAATTATCAAACAATTTAGTTCTAATTCTCAAGGTTGGGATGGAAACTATTTAGGCGAACAATTGCCTTCTACAGATTATTGGTTTGTAGTGACGAGAGAAAACGGAAAAGAATTTAACGGACATTTTACTTTGATGCGTTGATTTAAATAATTCATAAGATATCTTCATATCTTTCACGTTCTATGTTAAATAATTTACAAAAAAATAATTTAACTAACATTTTAATTTTTGCTAACGCTTCCTATTTGTTTAAATAGTACTTTTGCAGTATTATATTACAAAATTATATGAAGACAAAATTACTTTTCTTTTTTTTATTAATTAGTTCGATACTTTCAGCGCAAGAAATTTGTGATAACGGGATTGATGATGATGGTGATGGATTAATTGATTTGAATGATGATGAATGCCAATGTGCTACAACATCTGTAAATTCTATTATTCCAAATCCCTCTTTTGAGGTACACAGCTCATGTCCTACCAATTTTTCAATTCCAGGTAATGATCAATTAAGTTTAGCTACTCCTTGGATTCAAGCTACTTCAGCAACTTCTGATTATTTTAACACTTGTGGTTATATCCTTCCTGGTGTAGTTAGCTCAGGGTTAAATACATTTCCTGATGGAAACGCTATTGTAGGTGCTGGTTTTTTAAGTGATTGGAAAGAATATATAGGAACTCCTCTGCTTTCTCCTATGTTAAGTGGTACTAATTACCAACTTACTTTCAATATAGCTTCTTTAGCTATTAATCCGACTGGAGGGTATTTGCCAGGAGTAATTTCAAATTATGAACCTATTAATATAACTTTATATGGATGTACTGATGGAAGTAATTTACCTTTAAATACTGTATTCAGTCCAAATATTTCAGACCCAACTTGGAAAATAATTGGACATGTTACTTATTCTCCACTAACCGATTGGGAACAAGTAACAATGACCTTTACACCTACAATAGATATTAATGCTATAATGATTGGTGCTCCAGCAGTGTTGCCCAATTCTTATACCTTAGACCAAACAATATTTCCTTATTTTGTTTTTGATAATCTTTTACTAAACGAAGCTTCTGAATTCGGAGTTAATATCAGTCAATCGGGTAGTTTTTGTGAAAACAATTTAATTTTAAATGCAAACATAACTACTAATACTAGTTCGGCTGTTACCTACCAATGGTATCATGAAGGAATTGCTATTATTGGTGCAACATCTAGTACTTTCAATATTCCATCATTTACAAGTAACTTAGGACATTACTCCGTTAAAATTTCAGATGGTTCAACTTGCTATATTAGTACTGAAGCAATTATAAATAGAATTTTATCTTCACCAAATTATGCTGTTGTTCAACCTAACTGTTTAGTCCCTTCTGGAACAATTACTATAACTACTCCAGCATTGGAATATAGTTTTGACAATGGAATAACTTGGCAAAGCTCACCAATAAAAAATTCACTTCCTGTTGGAAATTATTTTATAAAGATAAAAACTCCAAATGGTTGTATTTCTTCTGGAACTGGAGTTACCATTCAGCAACCGCAACTAATTTCATCTGCAAATTTATCAGTTACTCAACCTACTAGTTGTGACGAAACTGGAACTATTACAATTAACTCTTCTATTGCTTCTGAATATAGCTTTGATGGAGGAATAACTTGGACAACAAATTCTGTAGCAAATAATTTACAACCTGGAAATTATATTGTGTTAATAAAAGATCAGAATGGTTGCCAATCTGCTAATCAATTTATAACCATAAATAGAGTCTTTTTATCACAACCTACAGTTACTATTATTCAACCTAGCTGCGATAATAGTGGTGAAATTACAATTACTACTACTGCTGATGAGTATAGTTTTGATGATGGTACTACATGGTCAAATAGTCCAACATTATCAAACCTACCTGCTGGTTCTTATTATGTTAAAATCAGAAATAATAATGGTTGCGAATCCTATTCTCAATTTGTAAACTTACAGCCCTTCTATTTAAACGAAAGCATTGATTATACGATAATCGATCCTAGTTGTGGTTTGGGTGGTACAATTACAATACATAATACTGCAACAGAATATAGTTTTGATGGAGGAATCACTTGGACTACTTCAAATGCAGAAAGCAATTTATCGCCAGGGTATTATGAAATATTAATTCGAAACAATATTAATTGTACTTCTTACCCCGTTAATGTGTTTTTGAGAAATTTTTACCTACCAAATCCTGAATATACAGTAGTTCAACCAGATTGCGATACGGAAGGAAGCATCACAATTACAACAATAGCGGCTGAGTATAGTTTTGATGGTGGAAACACTTGGACTACGAACCCTGTTGCTACAAATTTAAATTCTGGAACTTATAATATCGTAATCAAAAATGATTTAAATTGTATTTCAAATTCACTCTATGTCAATCTAAATTATTTTAATCTTCCCGCACCACTTTATACTGTTTCTAACTCAATTTGTGGGGCGAATGGAACAATCACGATCACAACTGTTGCTAATGAATATAGCTTTGATAATGGTGCAACTTGGACAACAAACCCAATAGCTACTAATCTTAGTCCAGGTTATTATATTATTAAAATTAGAAACTCTCCCACTTGTGAATCTTATTATACGTATGTAAACTTGCGCGATTTCAATTCTATATATCCTGAATACACTTATACAAATGCAGGTTGTGATACTTATGCCACAATTACAATAACAACTCCTGCTGATTTATATAGTTTTGATGGTGGAAACACTTGGACTTCAAACAATACTATTACAAATTTATTAGGAGGTCAAGCGTATTACATAAAAGCTAAAATGAATAATGGATGTGTTTCAAATACAAATTCTGTTTATATTAACAGTACTTATTTGTCTTTACCCGATGCTCATGATTATCATGTTACTACTTGTGATAATTTGAATGATGGTAGTGAAAATATAAATTTATCAAGTTATAATGATAATCTAATTGCTAATGCTATAGACTTTAGCTTTACATATTACACTACTTATCTTGGTGCAACTAATCAAACTATTGGTTCTTTAATTACGAATTCAAATGCACATAATTTAAGCAATACAAATAATACTGTTTATGTTAGGGTAACCTCATCTCAAAATTGTTCTAAAGTAGTTACACTTACTTTTAGCTTCATAGATTCTCCTGTTATAACCATGAACGATAGTTACATTCTTTGCGAAAACAGCACGGTAACAATAAATGCAGAAAATGGTTTCGATAGTTATTTATGGTCTACGGGTGAAACTACAGAATCTATTGTTGTTGACCAAGCTGGAAATTATACTTTAACAGTTACTGAGAATCATGGTGCTTTAACATGTTCTTCTACTAAAGAGCTTGAAGTTGTTTTATCTAATCCTGCTACAATTACTTCATTCAATACAGAAGACTGGACGGTTGAAAATAATATTATTTCGGTTAATGTTACAGGCTTAGGGAACTATGAATATTCTTTAGACGGAATTGTATATCAAGACAGTAATACTTTTTATGATTTAGAAACTGGTGAGTTCACTATCTATGTTAGAGATAAAAATGAATGTGGTGAAGTTTCTGGTGAAATATATTTATTAATGTATCCTAAGTTTTTCACACCTAATGGAGATGGTTATAATGATTTTTGGCAAATTAAATTTTCAGATAATGAACCGAACATGATTGTATCTATTTTTGATAGACAAGGGAAATTTATCAAACAATTTGGCTCTAGTTCTCAAGGTTGGGACGGAAACTATTTAGGTAAACAATTGCCTTCTACAGACTATTGGTTTGTGGTAACGAGAGAAAACGGAAAAGAATTTAAAGGACATTTTACTTTGAAACGATAAACTCATTTTAAACGTTATATATCTACAAAAAAGGGACTATTTTATAGACAGTCCCTTTTTTGTTATAAGCCGCATTCGTATTCAATTTAATTAGACACAGGAAACTGAACAGTTGTTGTTATTTTTGTGTTAATTGTTAAATTAATTCTCGTGTTTACAACGCTTCCATTAACATCTGTTATTCTTACATCGTAAGGACCGTCTGGTCCATTACCATCAAAAACGCCATTAGAATCTAAAAAATAATTGTAGGATTGACGTGGTATCGTTACATAAACTCCTAAATGATTTTTAACCTCAACTTTCTGAACCATATATCTATGGTTTAAAATTTGTAATGAAAAATAGTATCTACTCGATCCTGTTTTTATTCTTACTGCTATTTTATTGTTATTCGGTTGTTTTACAAACTTCCATGTTATTGGAATGATTCCTTCGGATTCGGTACCTAATTTTAAAAAAGCTGTTTTTGATAAATCTACATTACCGTAAGGACATTCTGTGCATTGATCTAAAACTTTAACTATAACTTTTTTATTGGTTCCTTTTCTCGTTACTTCTATGTAGGAACCACATGCATTACTATTATTATATTGAGAATTATTCATTGCAGCATACAATTGACTAGTTGGGTATTCTTCAGAACAATTCCCCATACCATTAGAAGTGTAAAAGGTTGCACTTCCGTTAAATGTGTTTTTATAAATATTAGCTAATTTTTGACTAAAATTATAATTTTCTTCTTTCGTAGCTTTTTCATCTTGTTGCATAATAGTGTCGTCTTGTGAACAAGCAACGAGTAACAATAAACCAACTGTTACTGTAGTATATATTAGTTTTTTCATATGTTGATATTTTTACAAATTAATTAAAATACTAGCCAGACATTTATTCTCTTAGCATATCTGACTAGTTCTCTTTTTTAAAATCCTTATTGTTTTACTATTTTTATAGTCTTAAATTCTTCATTAGATCTTGCATTTAAGAAATAAATACCTGAATTATAATTACTCAAATCAATATTATAATTATTAACTCCATTTGTCATTTCTTTACGAATGATACTTCTTCCTAAATTATCAAACACTTCAAAATTGGTATAGATTTCTGATGATAACTGAATATCAACCCATCCATTATTTGTTGGGTTTGGATATACCAATACACCATCTTTAGTTTTCAATTCTTCTAATGTAGACTCTTCTTCAAAATCTGCTTTATTTGAACCGCAATCTGGCAATCCTCCAATATTTAACGGTAAAGAATTTACTCCTAAACACATATTGTCAATATTTTGTGGAGTAATATTCGGATTGGTTGTATTCGAATTATTAACTGTTACTTTATCAAAAAGACTCATGTTTGCACCAGGGATAAATTGATTGTTACCAAAACCTTTAAATGGTTTTACTGTTTGACGATAAGCTGCATTCGAATTTGTTCTGAAAAAAATAGAATTAGTAACTGTAACGATATTTTCGATACCACTTTGAAAAGAAAAAATACCTGACGCAGTAACATTTTGATGCATAGCAGTACTTGGCTCATTATTATAGAAAGTACATCTGTCAAAATTTCCTCCTGAAGGAATCCTTTGTAACATTACCGCTCCTCTATTATAGCGACCAGCGCTATTTGTAAGGTTTAAATATTTTGTGTTAGCAAAAATAGTATTAGTAATACTAAAATCGTTAATCATTCTAATATTCGCCTCTCCACATTGATTATTATCAAACACACAGTTCGTTAATTTGACTTTAGCTCTTGTAAAGTTCGTTAAAGGTCCTGGTTCTCCCGATTGTAACAATAATGGACCACTGAAAAATGCGTTTCTATCTGGGTTAACCGCACCAACATAATTATAGAATTTATTGTTTCTAAAAACACAGCCATCCATTATTAGGGCATTTACTCCTTTTGTTGCATCTGGAAAGGTTCCTCTATCAACTGTATTAGCTGTACGAGGCACTCCCGGAGCTGGAACTGGATAAATGAAAGTTTCTATTACAGAACATTTTTGATTCGCTGAGTTATTAACGAATGTTGAACCATAAATTTCAATTGGATTAATTGTTCTATCTACACGAATCGCACCTGCTCCTTCTACAACAGTTCTTTTCGTTCCTGTTTTTGAAGAATATCCGTTTGAAATATTTCCGTCAAAAGTAGAGTTAATGACTATTAATTTATTAATAGAAGTTCCTGCAATAGCACCACCTGTTACTGCTTTATTCCCTTTAAAAGTACAATCGAAAACTTCTCCACTGGTGTAATTATTAAAACGAATTGCTGCTCCATTTTGGTTTTCTGTAACACCATCATAATCTTCAACGGTATTATTTAAGAACTGACAAGTTCTTACTCGTAATGAAGCTGGTTGCGCTACTTCTATTGCTCCACCACCCGTTCTAAATTTAGATTTATTTTGGACAATTGCTTTTGTTAATTTACAATTAGTAAAAATTGCATTTTGAATTATTAATCTCAAATTACCTCTTACTACAAATATGCTCGTTTTATTACTTCCATTAAAAGTAATCTTATTATTACCTTGAATTACTATTGTTTTTAATGGCCCATTTGCATTATTAATATTAATAATATCATTAAAAGAAATTGTAACTTTAGAAGGGTTATTAAAAGAAATAACTCCTCCATTATTTGCTGCCATATTTTCCATTGCAGTTTTCAAAGCAGCATAATTAGGTGCTATAGTTACCTTATCTAAATTGGCAACTGAGACATTTGATGGAATTGCATTGGGCAATTGCGTTGGATTCGCTCCATTTCTACCATAATTGGTCCAAAGTGTGTTGGCTGCATTCACATGAGACGTAACAACTTGTGCGCTGATTAACTCAGCACAAAGGAACAATGCTAATGTTCCGATTTTCAAAATTCTTTTCATAAATAGTTTTTTTTAAATACATATTGCTAAATGATTTTGGTTAATCGCAGTATTTATCTATTTCTTTGAAATTTGTTTTAATTCTGAAAAATTTGTACTCTAAAGTAGTTTTCTTTCTTCTTATTTTAATTTTAAATGGATAAAAAATTTAAAAACCCACACAGCCATAATTCTATTACTATGTGGGTTATTTATATTTATTCTATAATTAATTTTTTCTGTATCTTACCAGAAACAGTAACGAAATACATTCCCGATTTTATCGAAGAAACTATAATTGTTTGATTCGCTTGATCTGCTGTAATATTCATGATTTGTTTACCCTGAACATCAGAAATGGTAATTATATCTCCAACAGAAACACCTTCTAATACAAAAAAATCTTTTGCAGGATTTGGATACATTTTAATTTCTGAACTATTAGTAAGGTCTGTAATTGTCATTTTTGCAACTACTACAGGAATAATTTTCCATTTTTGATTTCCATTATTTTCTCCATAAAAATAGGTATGCACATTTGTATTTAATGTTCCATTGTTTCTATCTAATCCTTGCGTTAAACAATGCGCTGGTTTTAATCCATAAATTCCTACCCCGTTTGCAACTACTTCCCATTTTTGATGATCTCCTAATGCATCTGTATAAGTAGCAACTTGTGTTGCATTTTCACATTTTGCAAATGGCACTTCTAAATATCTATTTGTACCTCTATTCTTAATTGTATATATATTATTTCCTAAATGATTGAAAACCCATTCTTGATCACTATAATTACCCGGATTAACCATTTTAGTCTGATGATTTTCCAATGCTCTAGATAATAATCTTTGATTTGATGTAATTGATTCTATAGTGTAAGAACCATTCGCAATCAACTGACTTGGCGGTGGAGGTGTAGAACTTCCTCCTTTTAATAATGCTAAAGAAGTATACGGAGCAAGTGTAACACTTCCAGAATAAGCTGCATTTTTCGCATCTACATAGCTCGTGCTTCCTAAATTAATTACTTTGGAAGTACCTGTATTGTTTACTTCAAATCTTAAAACTGAATTCGGATTGGTTCCTGAACTAAACTTTACGGGAGCACTCTTTCCATTACTCTCGTAGTTTGGATAGGTTGCTTTAAACTGAGATACTAAATACTCAGATGTCTGGTTTCCTGCTCTAACGCTAATTTCTTTTCCTCCTGTAAAAGGTTGACAATAATAGTTTGCGTTAACATTCCCTAAGAAAGTATTGAATCCATTAGCTGTAATTTGATTGGTATATCTTGCGCAAAATTGTGAAGATTCTTTTGCAAATAATATATTTCTCACTATTGTATTATTAGTAGACTGCGCAACGCTTCCTCCAACTCCAAAACTATTATTATATGTAGATAAAACGATACCATAATCGCAATTATAAACCGTATTGTCTCTATAAGTACTTTTACTCGTTAAGTTTGCCATTAATCCCCAACCGTTAATATTATAAACTGTATTATCATATACTAACTGATTTTGAGAATCATTATCAAAATAGATTCCTGCTGTTTTTACCCCTCTATTCTGTGGAATTCCTCTAATTGCACCTTGAGAGTCGTGCACAAAATTTTTATAAACACTGTTATTTGTTTCACGATTACCTACAGAATATATTCCTCCTCCATCATCTTTAGTGTAACAAAAGTTTTTAATATCATTTTGTCTTATTGTAAAATTAGAACCTCCAAATTGAAGACCATGGTAACCAATTCCATCCAACACATTATTTTCAATTAGAATTGGAGCAGAACCCGATTTTCCGTAAAAACGAATTCCAGTATAACCAATAAAGCTTCTCGCACCCATACCAGATCGCATTCCTATATTCGTAATTCTATTATTAGAAAAAGTTAAACCATCTATGCTTTCTAATCTTGATCCTAAATTATTACTTTCATTTAAAACATTATTTGTAAAAACAACATTTTTTAATCCAAAGCCTAATAATAAATAATCATTCCCATTATAGAAATAACAACCATTAATAGTTACATTTTGAGCACCGCTCATGGATAGTGTTTGCGATAAGGCTCCTTCAAATCTTAAATCTTGGACTTGAATGTATTTTGTATTACTTAAATCTATTGTAGTTTCTTCTGAAGGTATTTCGATACTTAGATTATTTGGATTGGTAGTACTATACAAGTATAAAACACCAGCATTAGTATCATGAGCCCATTCTCCGTTTCTATCAAGCGTATTGACATGGTTTTGGAAAAAATATCCAAAATTATTTTCAATATCATTTTCAAAAGAAGTACCTGGTTGCGATAAGCTAAAATTTACTGTATTTCCAGAATGTGACGTTATAGTTTCAACTTTTACATTATCATCTGTTGTTCTAATTGTAATTTCTCCACCTTGAAACCTATTCGCTCCGTATGGTAAATTTAAAGCTTCAGAAATTGAAGTATTATTAGCATTGTGCGCATTAATAACTCTATATCCTCCGTTTGCTGAATTTTCATTAGGCTCTCTTCCTATTTGTTGCAATTGGTTATTCAAAAATAAAGAAGGTGTTCTAGTATTCTTTATTTTTCCTAGACTCGCTTTCCAAACATTACCATTATGTCTTGTCCAGTTCGTTACACTTCTTGCTGCTCTAATTACAGCTTGATTTCCTGAACCATACGATTTGTAAGTAATGGATTTTGCTGCTGTTCCACTTTTTCCTCTAGCATTTAAAGTTCCGTAGAAAACATCGCCCTTATTAAAACTAACAACATCTCCTGCAGTTAAACTTGCACTATTTACTTTATTTAACGTTTTCCATGCCGAAGAAGTAGAAGTTCCATTATTAGCATCATTCCCCGTGCTGCTAACATAAAAATTTCTTTGCGCTTGTGTAATACTAAAAGTACCCACTGTCATTAAAAATGTCAAGAAGACATTTTTAAAAAATCTTTTTTTGTTTTTCATGTTTGTTTGTTTGTTTGAATTTATAAATTTATACATTAGAAGAAAGCAGAAACAAAATAGTAGGAGTACTTTTTAGGCAGTTAAAACGGAAAAAAGAGTACATTAAAGCTATGTTAGGGGTACATTTAGGGTACATTTGTTTTTTGCTGTTTTTATAGTCTTAAATTCTTCATTAGATCTTGCATTTAAGAACTAAATACCTGAATTATAATTACTCAAATCAATATTATAATTATTAACTCCATTTGTCATTTCTTTACGAATGATGCTTCTTCCTAAATTATCATAGAAGGCTGCTGATTGTTTTGCAGTAAGTAGATGATTGTTTTTTGCACTACTCTCTTCATCTAAATCGGAGGTAGAACAACTATTGCATAAAAAGAACAATGCAATTATCAGATCTAAATAACTAGTTTTCAATTATCTAATCGTTTTAATTCGAAAGACTATGTTAAAATCTAATGAATTGCATTCTAAAAAAATGTTAAGTTTAGTGTCTAAAATAAAAACTGCCTACAATAGTAACACTATTAGTAGACAGTTTTAAAAAAAACCTGTTGTAAGAAGTTTGTTTTTAAGATGATAACAATTACCGCAACAGATTTTTTTTTATTCTTTTATAATTTGTATTGAAACCTCATCGTTTACAACCACAATATAGTTCCCTTTTGGTAAATTTTGAACGGGTATTTGAATTGTTGTTGCTGTAGATTGTACGCTTTTTTTCTTATTACCAAACCAATCATAGATTGCTACTTTTGTATTTTTCGCATTGTCGTTTGATATAAAAACTACATCTGCTGTTGGGTTTGGGTACACTTTTATTTCGTTATTCACCCTTTCTTCGTCTTCTTTAATTTCAAGAAAATAAGCAAAACTGTGCCCTTGATATTGCTGAAATTGAGAAGCATTTTCTGGTAATTCGCTATCAAAATCTAAAGCAGTATAAAACACTTCATTTGCTGTTGCTTGTGTGTTGCTATAGCTATGATGACCTGTTTGATTGTATATTGCCATGATCCAATAATCGCCAACTTTTAAAGTTAAAGAAGACATATTAAACGAAAGAATTCCGTTGGTTATTGATTTTACTTCTGTTGTTGCTATAAGCTGATTTGGTTTGCCATTTTTATCATCATAGATTGCCATTTTCACTTGGGCATCGGTTCCTTTTCCTATCAAATTTATCGATTCTAACTTCCCTTCTTCAACAATAGTACATTTTACTCCTGATAGAAAATTTTTAGAGAACATTCCTTTACTTGAGTATCCGTCTAATCTCGAATTGCCTACTTTTATTGTGTTTTGACAAATTGCTGTAAGTGAGATAAAAAACACACTTACTATTAGTTTTATATTTTTCATGCTATTCTTAATTTATTTGTTACTAATCGTTTATGTAATTATGATCTATTTGACCTGTTACAATAGTTTTTGCCGATTCTCTATAAATTATTTTTGGTCCTGTGAAAATACCTCCTGTAATTTGAATATCATTAAGATTAGGTAAGCTAACATCAAAACGTCCTAAAGCAAGATCTCCTAAATTTGTTGCACTCACACGCGATAACATCATAATAGGTGCTAAAGGTTGTGCAACATAGCGTTCTTCTGTTGGATCTTTTGGAACAGCGTCTAAAAAGTTGCTTGGTTTTGGAATTAAATTATCAAACCGGTCTTTTATTAATTGCCTGAATTCTTCCGACATGAATCGAAGTCCTTCTAAACCTGTATCTGCTGGAAAATTAGTTGTTGAATTTGGAATTGTTTGTGCAAAAGAAACACCTGTAACTACAGTATTAGTAAATCGGCCTCTTTTAGTAATAGGTTTTAATTCGGTTGAAGCTATATAAACAGACGACAAACTATTAATTGCTTTGATGTTATTTGCTTCAATATCGCTACAAATTCTAGAATGTGGCTTCATAAATAGTGCAGCAAAACCCTCTTCGATTTCGATATTATTTAAAAGAATATGATGAATGTTTCCAAAAGATTGGTCTACAATATCATTAAATGGATCTCCTGGTTTTCCGTTTCCTGTTTCTAAACGTACAGTAATTCCTTTTTTACTTTTAAGATTTTCTAATAATACATTATTTCCACTAAAAAGCTGTACTAAAGCATATCCAACGGCTGTATTTTCTACATCTCCATCTTTAACAACACCAAAGGAAGGTACTCTATTTAATGTTGAAACAACACTTGCTCCATTTACATATTGATCGTCTGCTATTAAGAAAACAGCTGGAATCTTCGTGAAGTTGTCTAAAATAGTGAATCTTGATATTGCAAAGTTTTGTGCATAGGCAACTCGAATTGGAATGGCTTCTGCTATGGGTGCAAATTTTGTAGCATCAATTACAAAACGCTTGTTTGGATTCTTGGCAATTATTTCTACATTATAGACTTTATCTTGCATTCTTGATGCTTCTCTACCAATATTAAATAATACTCTGGCATTCATTTTAAAAACAACACCGGGTCTCATTTCTAAGCGAACATTCGATTTTAGGTTAATTTGGTTTAAAGTATGCGTACCTCTATTAAAAATAATAACTCCTCCTCCTGAAGCTGAAGCCGATGTTATGGAATCGTTAATGGCTTTTGTTGCTGCTACAATTTCTGCATTGGTTGTTCCTGAAGGTAAAAATGTTGCTTTTAAATTTTTAGGAATTAGATCTTTATAGAAGTCTATAGCGGTTCCATTCAAATTCCTCGTAATGTTACCAATAGAGGAATTTTGAGCATCCGCAGTATGGGTTGCCAAGAGAAAGGCAAGACTAAAAGCCGATTTTAATAGCGTCATTACGCTTAGCGGATTGCTACTTTTTGTTCTATTTGTTTTGTTTTGTTTCATTCTTGATAGTATTTTTTTTAGTGTTTTTAAAGTTTAAGAGTAACTATAGAGCAAGTAGTAATTACTTACTCTATAGCTTTTATAAGTCTAAAATGTGTAATTCCGTTTTTTGGGACAAAAAGGCATTGTAATTATGTATTATTAGACTTACTCTTTATAAAACTTTAATAATGTGGTTTTCTCTTCATCAGTAATTAATGCTATATAAACTCCTGGTTGAAGGTTATTAATATTTAATGAAATTCCATTTTCTGTTTTTTGTTTTTCTATTGTTATTCTTCTGCCTGAAAGATCTACTACCGAAATGCTTTCTGCGTTTTCTACACCTGAAATAATCATAATGTCTTTTGCTGGGTTAGGATATAGCACAATCTTATTTTCAATTGTGTTCTCTACTTGTTTATTAGTTGTTAAGACAGGTATTATTTTCCATTTTTGATTTCCATTATTTTCTCCATAAAAATAGGTATGCACATTTGTATTTAATGTTCCATTGTTTCTATCTAATCCTTGTGTTAAACAATGCGCTGGTTTTAATCCATAAATTCCTGAACCATTTGCAACAACTTGCCATTTTTGATGATTTCCTAATGCATCTGTATAAGTAGCAACTTGTGTTGCATTTTCACATTTTGCAAATGGTACTTCTAAATATCTATTTGTACCTCTATTCTTAATTGTATATATATTATTTCCTAAATGATTAAAAATCCATTCTTGATCACTATAATTACCTGGATTAACCATTTTAGTCTGATGATTTTCTAGTGCTCTAGAGAGTAATCTTTGATTTGAAGATGTAGATTCTATAGTATAAGTACCATTTGCAATTAATTGTGAGAAAGGAGCCTCTACTTCAAACACTTTATTATTAGACACAATAATTGCTTGCCAATCTAATCCAGTTGGTACAAGCCAAACACTTAATTTGTATCCAACACCAGAAGCTAGCGGATTTGCTAAACTTATAGTTGCTGGAGTTGTACCAATACCTTTAGCTACACTCACTCTTGCTCGTCCTAACCAAACATTTGAAGCGCTTTTAATTTCTACAATTATATCTCTCGGTTCATTTGCTGCATAATTAACGTTAAAAGTATACGTATTATTAATAGCTAACTTATCTGGTGCATTAATAAAATCAACCGATTCAACTATTGGTGTTGAAATTCCGTTACAACCTTCACCTGGTAGACCATAACAAATATTATTTGGACCTTGAGCAATATTCCAATCAATGCCAGGAACCCAGTTGTCACCTAATTCGTAAGCACCCGCATCTGGTTTAGCTCCTTTATACCCATTTGTATAGCCTGTGATAACTCTTCCGTAATCCACGGCAGGAGCATTTGCTTTCAAATGAAAATCGTTATTTGCCCAATTTACAAAAGACTCTTTGCTTACAATATTATTTTGCTTATCCGATTGAGGTTCCCATGTAGTTTCTGTTTCTTGTCCACCAGCAGTCTTAGTCGTCTGTTTATCTGTAATGTTGTTCCATACTTTTACATTCGAAAAAGCTGTTCCTGCTTTGTGCCATGCTCCCATTGTACCTCTATCTGCTTTACAAAGTGTGTTATTAAACACATCAATATTTTTACCGTTCCAATTGATTTGAATGTTTGTCCACTCTACATTCCAAACCACATTTCTATAAACACGCACACCAGCAGCATCATTATCCATATAAATACCCGCTGCCTTGTATAACTTACCTCTTCCAATTGCATCATGAAACCAATTGTGATGAATATCCATATTTAAGTTTGGACCAATGGTATAAAGTAGCGCGCAATCGTCTGCTATCAAGTTGCTAAATGAAATATCATTCCAAGCCACTTCAGACCCAGGGTTAGTTATTTGAAGGGCATCTCTACCTCCTTTTGTTATTGTGTTGTTTAACACTTTAGTGTTAGAACCTCCACCTCTGGCCATTACTGGTCCATCATACATTCCTACGTAATTAAAATCATGAACATAATTATTTCGAATAATTGTGTTTTTACCAGAATCCCAGACTCCAGACCCATCTCCATAACCAATCTCACATTTTTCAATAATAGTATTTCTAGCATTTTTTTTCACAAAAACAGCGTTTACACCAGTACTAATACCTTTTTCAATACCTCTTGTCATACTTCCGTATAATACCTTTGAGTTAGAAATTTTATTACCGATTCCATTGATCAAAATAGAACCTCCAAATACCGCTAAATTTTTAATATGAATGTGATTTCTTCCTTCTAAGTCTATAGCTGTAGTTCTTCTTGACATTTGCACTTCACCATCTTTTGGTTGCGCATTATTTGGAAGTTTAATAAAAAGAGTTTTGTTAGCTGGATTGAAATACCATTCATTTTTATAATCTAGAGCTTCTTTTATACCCTCTAAATAAAAATCCCCTTTGAAAACAGGTGGGTGATACTTCATAATCCATTTAACGTTTTTATTGGCATCAAAATTTACTCTTCCTTGAGATTGACCTTTAATTAATGCTTTCCATGTTGACCAACCAGCACCAGTATTGTCTCCGTAAAATAGTATAGATCCGCCATTAGACCAATTCCAATTTGGAATATCCGTATCTGTTAAAAAAGCATTTGCATCTACTTCTTTCGCACTACCACCATCATTTCGTTCAGAATTAAGTGTAAAACGATCGCCATCAGTATTATTTGGCCACCTAGCTAAATCCAATACAGTAGTATTTCTCATAACAAAATTACGTTGTCCGAGGTCCCAGTTTGTGGTAGTTTTCCAAATCCCATTACCATCCGAAGTCCAACCGTTTAAAGCTTGCATAGCCGTAATGATTACCTTTTCTCCGGGTAATGATTGAAAAGTAATTGGGGTACCATTTTGTCCTGAATTTGCAGGTTTTAAAGTCTCTTCATAAGTTCCTCCTCCAATAAACACAATATCTCCAGCAACCGCAACAGATGCAGCTTTAGATATTGTAAGGTATGGAGCTGCTTGAGTACCTGGGTTGTTATCATTTCCTGTTTTTGAAACATATATGTTTTTTGCAAATGCATTTGAAAATGATACTATAAGCAGTAAAATTTTAAAAATTGTTTTCATTTTGTGTTCTTTTTATCTATTATTTACATAAAATTTGTTTGCATCAATACTAAATATGAAGTTTTGATTGATGTTAAAAACCTTAATTTTTTTTAATGCAATTAAAGTTGATATTTGATTTTTATTCTTTTATAAATTTGTATGAATTTTTAGTGTTTCCATTTGCAATTAATGCTATGTATACACCTGCTTCTAATTGACTTGTATTTATAACAATTCCATTTTCTGATTTTTGTTTTTCAACAGCAACTATTCTTCCCGAAAGATCTACAATTGAAACACTTTCTGTATTTTCTATTCCTGTTATAGTAATAAAATCTTTTGCTGGGTTAGGATAGATATTGACATTAGAATCTATAGTTGAAGAAAGTGTATTTATAACCCTTGCAGATGTATTTGCTGCAATGATTTTCCATTTTTGATTAGTATTGCCAGACCAATAAGAATAAGTATGCACATTAGTATTTAAAGTTCCATTATTTCTGTCTAACCCTTGTGTTAAACAATGTACTGGTTGTAATCCGTAAATACCATTTCCATTTTGTACTATTTTCCATTTTTGATGGTCTTGACTACCTTGTGTATAAGTTGACACTTGAACAAAATTTTCACATTTAGCATAAGGTACTTCTAGAAATCTATTAGTTCCTTTGTTTTTAATTGTGTATACATTGTTTCCTAAATGATTAAAAATCCATTTTTGATCATTATATGCTAATGGGTCATGCATTACTGCATTGTGGTTTTCTACTGCTCTTGAAAGTAATCTTTGATTTGAAGATGTAGATTCTATGGTATACTCTCCATTTGCAATTAATTGAGTAGTAGGATCTGGATTATTATTTCCTTGAATAGTTAAATTTTGAACTTTATTAGCAATTACATTCGCACCATTAAGAAGTTCAACTGAAATAGAGTAAGTACCAGAAGCAAGAGCATTATTTAAATTTACTGTGAATGATTTGTGGCCAAAACCAGCTAATGCAACATAATTTTGTTGTTTTACAATAATACCATTATTATTCTTAATGACAATTCGGATTGTTCTATCAGCGTTTGATTTGTACAATACAGGAAATGAATAAGTAGTAGTTGCATTTCTAGTGTCTACAAAATTTTTGAAATCTACCGATTGCGTGAAGATTGCCTCATTCTCATCATCCATACTTGTAGGTTGATCCACAGGTAATTTTGCATAAGCTCTTATCCAATTATATAAAGAGGCGTTAATACTGTCATCGTTCAATTGTTGATTCGTAGGTAGTGGTCTTGCCCAATTATACGTTTCAGTTACCATATTTATTTTCATTGGGTCTTTGAAAGGATCAGAAACAATGTCTGTTCTAAACTTTACTAAACCTATAAAATCATTATCTACAAAGAATGATGCTTCTTGAGCATTTTTCCAATAACATCCATACGTATGAAAATCTTGCCAAGCTTCTGTTCGTCCTCTAAGAGAAGCATCTCCACCCTGTAAATCTCCATCTCTAATTTCAACTTGATTGTTCCCTCTTGAATAAAATATTTCTGCTGCTCCTGGATCTTTACGTAATCTATAATGGGTATTAAATTTCATTTTTTTTCTGAAATCGCTACTAAAATTACCTGTTCCACCTATACTTTCGGCAATATCTAACTCTTGACTATAAGAGTCATTATTATCTGCCGTTCTTAACTCATCTCTTTTTGATGAAGAAAGCCAAAAAGTAGTAGACATATTTATTTTTGACGATTTAAAATTACACTCATAATAGCCATAATGAGCCGATTCTCCTTTAGATTGCACTGCCCCTCCAGAGATTGTATAGCCATTTTGCGTTCCTACTGGAACACCTGGTTTATTTCTTATCACCATATTTCCACCTCCAACACTAACTGAACTAGGATTAAAGAATGCCGGTTTCCTACCTTGCCATCCTGAAAATGTGTTATTCCATTTATTGGAGTTTAAACTTGTTCCGTTAAATTCATCTGAATACTGATCATTACGCACCCATCGTTGTCCTAACTCGGGTTCTGGTGGTTGTGCATGAGCAAAATTTAACACACATAATAGAAAAGCTCCTAAAAACCTTCTGAATTCGATTCTTTTTTTCATAATTAATAATTTGTTTACTTGTTTATTAAAAATTCTCGTTGCGTATTTGTAAAAATAAGCCTGTGGGAAACGAATTATTTTTACTATTAAAAATGTAATATATACTCAACGAGAGATTTTTTTTATTTAATTATTTTTTAACGACTTGAATCATTGTTTTCCCATTTATAGAAATAATATAATTCCCTGTATTTAATGATGAGAAATCGATTATTTCTTTTTCAGATTTCGCAGTAACTACAACTTTTTTGTTTCCAGAAAAATCATATATAACTAATTCATCACCAATTTTCAAGCCTGAAACTGTAGTTGTTTCTTCAATTGGATTTGGATATACTTTCACTTTTGTAATATTAGATGAAGTAACGTCTGCATCGCTATTCTTACTTAGAGTTGCACAAGTTACATTAAGAATTAACTGTGGTGAACTTGTTCCTTCTTTAGAAGAAAATGAAACATCATTACCTCCAGTTTGCTTAACTATTAACGTAATTGTTTCTCCAGAAGTAATTCCTGCTAATGACCATTCATAAGACTGACCAATATTATAGTTTGCATTTAACGTTCCTATTTTTGTTCCTTCATTTGGTTTGTTAGTTGTAGAAAGATTATTTTCAGTCCAAGTATTCGAACTTCCTTTAAAAATTTCAATTAAACCAGTTCCGCTATCTGTAGACACATTAAGTACTAATTTTGCAGAAGTAATATTTCCTGTAATTGTTGGTACAACAAATTTTAAATAAGAAATTCTTTTTCCACTTTCTACTCTTAAATCGCTAGTATTAAAACGAGTTGTTCCTTGTAAGTAAGCGTCTTCTAACACATTAATAGTTATTTGACTTTCACAGTCTCCTCCGTTTCCATTTCCGTTTCCTGAACCGTCTTTTTTCACAATCAATGCAACCCAATCATTATTATCTGGAGCAATTAAATTATTTCCTAAAGTTTTTTTTGATGATAAATTACCACCTGTTCTTGGATTATACCATTGTACTTCATAGTTATTATTTCCTGTTGGTAAACTTAAAGATGTACTTCCTCCGTTTGGTCTATAAACAGCATAAGCTTCTCCTGTTTTAGCCAAAACAAAATCATTTGAATCTGATGTTACATTATCTAAACTTACCATGTCTACCATATAAGCTTGCATGTATGTATTGAAAAAATCTACTGCATAACCTCCATGCTTGTATTTATCGCCTCTTAATCGATGGTTTTGGTTGTTAATATCGCCATCTGTTTCTGTATAACCATAATAATATTCAACACCTGTTCCTCCAGCCATTAGCGTTCCCCATAAAACATCTTTTCTTACAGAAGCTTCACTTGCTACACGAATACCTTCTCCTGCACTTCCTTGCTCGTCATTTGCAACCACCCATTTTTTGCCTGCATTTCGAGAGTTTTCAAGCCATCTTTTTACATCGTTATGGACTTTATTTTTATCTGTTTGAATTGATGCTCCTGTAATATCTGTATTTCCTAACAATGGATTGTATCGTTGATCTTGTTGATCAGGAAAAGTATGAATTACAATATGATGCTTGTAGGGATCTAAATTTTTAATGTAAGTTGCAGTCGCTTTGGCCACATTATCTGGCAATGTAGTTTCTTCTGTTAAGTTCCAGTTTAAAGCTAAATGATGACCAAATCTTGCGATAAGCTCTCTGTAGTATAATTTTCTTTCATTTCCGAAAGTATTACCATCCATGAAATTATCATTCTCTGTTTCCATCGTTTTGAAATGCAAATAGACTCCTTTTTTATCTGCATATTCCATTATTTTCTCCCATTGTGCCAATTTTGAAACATCAAAGCGATTTTTATGCATTTTATTCCATTGTGCATTTCGAGCAGTTCCTTCATAATCGCTAATTGAACCTTGTAAAATATGTGGAAAAACTGCTCCATCATCTCCACCTGTATTCCATGATAAAAAAGACATTGCATTGGCACCTTGACTAGATAAATAATTAACTGCACCTAGTAATCCTTTTCCTTTTCCACCATTCCATGTATATGCAGCAGCATCTGTAGCAACATAATCAACCACATGTGATTGCCATGTTTTATTACCCACTTTATTCAAGTTGTTTGTATAATTTGGAGTCGCATCAAAATCGGTATAATTAAATGCATTTTCAGGTGAATCTGCTCCTGCTTTTGTAAACCAAGGTCCATTTGGGTTTGATGGATTTGTACCAATGTGTTTTAGGTAATGTTCACCAACATATTTAAGTCTCCCTAAACTTTTGGTTCTAAAATCTCTTCCCGATTTATCTGATTCTGAAATTGTCATATTTCCTGACGTTCCATCCATAAATCCTCCACTCACTCCACCACCGTTGATGGCTACATTTGAACCCGACTTAAATGAAGCCGTCCAGTTCCATTTTCCTATATCGTCTGGAGAAAAATGAACTCTCCATTTATTTCCTGATGTACAACTATTATCTTCTGCATTACCACAAGCAGCAAAATAACCAGGAACAGTGAAGGTTCTATTAGTACCTACATGTATAAAAGTAACTTCTAATCTATAATCTGAAAACGGATTAGGAGTTGCTGTTTCGTTTGTATTTGGCCCATTAAAAGTTAAGGAAACCTTATGCCATCGTTTTAATTCTCCCTCAGGAGTTTGAGCATTTAGTATTAATCCGTAAAGGGAAAATACAACTAGAAAGCAAAAATTCAATTTTTTCATGATTGTGAATTTTTAAATTAATAAAAGTTTGTTTGTTTTGATTAATAACAGTGATTTTCTTCTTTAAAAAAGCTTTACTTATTTCTTTACTCAATTACTAGTTTTAATTGTTTTTTTCCTTTAACCACTAGAATATACATTCCTGCTTTTAAAGAAGAAATAGACAATGTCTGTTCTGTACTTATTACTTTTAAATCTTGAATCGTTTTACCTTGAAGATCATGAATAGAAATTTCATCACCTACTTCTAAACCAGAAACTGTTACATCGTCTTTCGCTGGATTTGGATACATTGTAAGATTTACGCTGTTTGAGTTAGAAGTAGAGGCTTCATAACTGTTTTTATTTGTTGAGCTACATACAACATCGAGCAATAATTTTGGCTGATTACTTCCTTCTTTAGAAGAAAATGAAACATCATTACCTCCTATTTGTTTTACAATTAAAATAATTATTTCTCCAGAATGTATTCCTGACAATAACCACTCATAGGACTGTCCTATATTATAATTTGTATTTAATGATCCTATTTTTGTACCTTCATTTGGTTTGTTACTTGTAGAAAGATTATTTTCAGTCCAAGTATTCGAACTTCCTTTAAAAATTTCAATTAAGCCATTTCCACTATCTGTAGACACATTAAGTACTAATTTTGCCGAGGTAATATTTCCTGGAATTGTTGGTACAACAAATTTTAAATATGAAATTCTTTTTCCATTTTCAATTCTTAAATCTCCAGTATTAAAACGCGTTGTTCCTTGTAAATAAGCATCTTCAATAACAGTAATAATCTCTTTACTATTACAGTTATTTCCTGAACCATTACTTGATGTAGTTAAAACCACTGGATATAATGTTCTTCCTGATGGAGTTAATGAAGCTGCTAATGCAGGAAAATTTGTAGCGTGATCTGCTGGCTTTACTTGTCTTGGTCCTTTGTATAATAGATTTGGGTTTGACCAAGGTGTTGCATTATTATGATTCTCTTCTTTACAGTTATTTCTAAAAATGAAATTAGGATTTTTAGAATTTTGATGCTGTATAGACCAAGGTCCCATTATTGCATAATAATTAGGTTCACTCGAATTATTATAGGGTGCATTGGGTGTGTCTGCCTTAGAGTTTGGCATATCTGCGGGTAATGTTATTCTATTGAACTCGATTAAGTTATTTCCATTATCTCCACTATGAAAACTCACTTCTTGTTTGAAATCATTATCGTAAACCACATTATATTCTACATTACTTCCTTGCAATGAAATGTGTCTGATATGTGTAACTTCACAACCTGTAATAAGATTATATGCTCCTTGAATAAAGAAATATCCCTGCGCACCACCTGCCTTTTTATGTGCTCCATCTACTTTTAAATCTCTTAAAGTAATATGATTTGCAGGGCATCTTACAGGGTCTTTAGCTGAATTAATAATATTTACTCTATCTAACCAACAATCTTCTGAATCATTAAATTTAACAGATATATTATCATTTGAAGGAAGTTCGTCATTTTGATTCAGACTATAATTCCAAGGATATTTTGGTGTTCCCCAACTTCCTTCAATTGTTAAATCATAAATTCCACAATTTTTCACTTTGTAAAAGCTGAATGCATCTCCATTTGTCATAGATATGAAACATTTTACACCCGTTCTACTTTCTCCTACTAATGAAACATTAGATTTCATTACAATTCGACTATTAATTGTATAGGTTCCGTTTTTAAGTAAAATATAAACAGGATTGCTTTTTGATGCCGAACTTGCAGCTGCAGCAATCTTTGAGTTGATTGTTGCGCTATTTGCACCACTATTGATAGTTTCTACTTTTTGTAAATCTTTAATAAAAGGAATTCCTTCAGAAGCTCCTGCTTTTTCCCATTCCTTCATTTGTGGGTAGCGAGGGTCATATTTAGAAGTATCAAATGTTACTCCTGGATCTCCAACTCGTTGTTGCGCGTTTACTTTTGAAGGTAAACTCACTAAAGCAATCAATCCCAAGATGCTTAAGTTAATTTTTTTGATAGTTTTCATGTTTGTTTATTTGTTTGCTCTTTATTTCACAATGATCTTTTTCAAAAATGTGCATAACAACACATTTAGATAAGTTGCAACTTTACAGCACACAACATCTCAAAAAAGAGTGTAAAAAAAATAGATATGATTTTTTTATAAAAATTATAAGAATAAAGAAGGCATCAATAAAGAATCAACAGTAATGATTTATTACTTATAGACAGAAATTAAATTTATAATAGATTTTAGGGCTAAAAACATCTAAAATTTAAATCAAAAAAAAACAGATATTATGATAACGTATTGTCTATGCAATAAATCAGACATTGCTATAGTATAAACAAAAACCACTACTTTCTTGAAATATACCTACAATGAATACAACCTTAAATATTATGAAATAGATTGTAATAACTGTTAATTCTCTAAATGATACTTTTCTTTAGTAAACTAATTGTTTATAAAAAATAAAAGAATGTGGGTTTATTACTGCTTTTATTTCACTTTTCATTCCCCAATTAAAGTAATTATAGATCGCAATAATACCCACAGTGTTGTAGTCAAGTGAAATTGGATTAAATCCAATTGATTGTATTTTGACATAAATAGTGTTTCTAAATAATGCCAATAAAACAATCAAACGATGTTTTGATTTAATTTGTTTCATTAGTTTAAGTGTTTCTTGTTTGTTTATTTGTTTGCTTTGATAGTATAAATTATTAAGTTTTCCCAATCACTTAATAATGGGCAAAGTTGATAAACATTTGAAATGTATTGCAAAAAAATAAGGGTACATTAGGGGTACATTTCAAGAAAAATATACAAAAACAAGGCACATTTAGCATACCTTATATTTTTAACCCGACAAATGTTAAAGTAATTTACAATGATATTGGTAGATAGTAAATTATTTTTCTTATTTCTGTTTTTTTTATTTTAAACACTTTTATGTAATACAATTGAAGAAAGTTTATTTTTTAATTAGCTATTTCTTATTCATTTAGTAGCAACAAGAAATAATGTGCTGCAGACCAACTAAAATTATAGGCCTCTAGACCTTTACCAGAAAGGGGTTGATAGTTTTCTCTAATTGCTTCTCCTACTTTAAGAACTCCCTTTGCATTATGTATAAGTTTTCTAGCCAAACTATTTGCTTCTTTTATATATCCATAGTTTTCTAGTCCTTTTACAACAAAATAACTTTGACCCAGTCAAATTGACCCTCTCCAATAACCATTATCGGGTGCAAATTTTAGTTCATTGACAGCTAAAGTTGGTAAAGGTACATAGGTGTTTAAAATGCTTTCGTTTAAAATATTTAATTTTATCAACTCAGCCTGTTCTTTTGATGCCACTTTTGCCCGTAACGGTAAATATCCTTCACAACCCATTACTTTTATTTTATTCTTTCCGTCTAATGATGTATCAAAAAACCATCCTGAATTGCTATCCCAAAATTGTTGCTGAATTTTTGCTTTTAGTGCTACACTTTCTGCTTTAATTTGTTTTGTTTCTGTTTATAAGGCTAGTAATAAGGCTATTTTAGACAATTCGTTTTTTTTAACATATAAAAAAGAATTCAAATCGACACTTTCCTGATTGAGTAAAAAAGCGGTTTTATTATTTTTAAGCAGCATACTTTCATCAAAACGAACAGCATTGTCCTGTCCACTTTTTCCTCTAGCATTTGAAGTCACGTAAAAAACATCGCCTGCAGTTAAGCTTGCACTATTTACTTTATTTAACGTTTTCCATGCCGAAGAAGGAAAAATTCCATTATTACCATCATTCCCCGTGCTGCTAACATAAAAACTTCTTTGCGCTTGAGCAATACTAAAAGTAACCACTGTCATTAAAAATGTCAAGAAGACATTTTTATTTTTTTTTTATGTTTGTTTGTTTGTTTTAACTTATAAATTTACACATTAGAACAAAGCCGAAACATAATAGAAGGAGTACTTTTTAGGCAGTTAGAACACAAAAAAGAGTACATTAAAGGTATATTAGGAGTACATTTAGGGTACATTCGTTTTTTTGCTATTTCATTATATTAATATTCTATTTTTTTTTGTTCCTTTAAAAAAACTATAGAAAGAAAACAAACATGAAACTATCAAAAAAAAATGCTTACCTCTATCTCCTTTTTCTATTTTCTTTGTCCTTAAAAACCAATAATTTATATGCGCAAAAAAAAATAGAGTTTAAAGTAGACAGTATTATTGATGTAGCTCGAGAAAAATTAATTTTTAATGTTGAATTACTCCATAAAGCGACAAAGCTTGCAAAAAAATACGATTATGGCAAAGGTTATGCGAGAGGATTACTCAATATTGGTGCCTATTATAGTAATACTGGTAGGATAGATAGTTCAACCATTTATTTAGATAGTTGCGAAAAATTTGTTCAAACTAAACCAGATTTAGAATTCATTTTAAGCTATGTCTACAATCACAAAGCTATTATTTTAACGAATCAGGAATTTTTCAGTAAAGCATTACAACAATATAATCTAGTATATAAGCTAAACCTAAAATATAAAAATCCAAGTGTTGCTCTCGATGCAAAAATCAACATGATTAGTTGTTACCTTAAACTTGAAGGTGGAAAAAAAGCATTAGAAATGGTTAATCAAATTAAGAAAGATTCGTTACTAATAAATAGTGAGAAGAATAAAGTGCCAATTTATAAATTAAATTCAATTACTGCTTTATCCTATTATCATTTAGAACAATATGACAAAGCTCTCGAATATTGGAATGAAAACTTGAAAATTATTCAATCAAAAAATAACAATCACGAAAATGGTTATATCTATACATCTATTGCAGGCTGTTATTTGAAAAAAGGAGATTATAAAAAAGCCTTAGAAAACGCACATCATTCCGAGAAAATACTCCTATCTGAAAATGATGATAATGAATCAAAAATTGGGATTAATAAATTATTAGGGATTATCTATCATGAATTAGATAATCCTACAAAATCAAATTCCTATCTAGAAAGAGTAGTCAACAGTAACAATCATAACACTAAAAGCAAAGAAGTAGCCTACAAATATATTAGCCTCAATTATGAAAAATTAGAACAATGGAAAGAAGCTACAGAAACCAATACTAAATACCGAAAACTTATTGATAGTGTGAATAAAACCCGGGAAAAAGAAGCCGCTTTGTTTCATTATAACGATTTTAATTTCATTGAAGAAAAACATAAAAATAAACTATTGAAACAAGAAAACACTAGACAATACTTAATAATAGGTGTTATTATTATTGTTTTTGGATTAATATCTATTTATGTATACTATAGGTATTTCAAGAAAAAAATAGAATCTGAACGAATCGTTGAAGATGCGAGTAAGAATAAACCTTTAGAAATAAATGAACGAGAAGTACTAACCAATCATATTAAGCAAAGAGAAGAAGAATTATTAGGAACTGCGGTAACAATTTCTACTCAAATGGAAAAAATTAGTAAAATTAAAAGCGAACTCTCAACAGCAATAGAAAGCGAAGACAAGTCGCGATTAAATCAAGTAAACAAATCGGTTAATGAATTCATCGAGTCCTATTCTAACCTAACAACAATGTTTAACAGAATCGAATCGCAATATCCAGAAATCACTTCTGTGCTTAAAGAAAAATATCCGCAACTTTCAACCAACGACATTAGACATTGTTTACTTTTAAAACTAGACCTTTCCATTAAGGAATGTGCTCAATTATTAAATGTTTCTACACATGCTGTAAAAATGGCTCGAAAGAGAATAAAAAACAAAATGGATCTAGCCGAAGACGAATCGTTAAAAAAGCACATCAATTAAATTTTTATCCATTAAAAAGAGTCCAACATTTTATGTTGGACTCTTTTATTTGTTTTTAAATAAAAATGTTTTAAGCTCGTCTACACAAACCTTCAAAAGGTCCTGAAGTAGCGCAATAACTTCCAGTTGGACAAGATCCATCTGGTCTACATGCTAATCCACCATTAATGTTTTTTTTCTCTTTTTTATTCAATACTTGAACTCCCAATTGATCTAAAATTTTGTTTAACATAATTTAATTTTTATTGTTTATAATATTTGTATTCATATTTTAATGTCAATTATTTTTTCTATTAGTATAGATCAGGAAAAGTGCAGTTGCCTGTACTATTAGGATATAAACCTGGAATAGAACCATTAGAGCAATAAGAAAAACAAGAATGATTTACTCTCCTAATACCAACATAGCAAAAACAATTACAATCGTCCGTTTGTTCTTTAATTCCTCCATTAATTGCTTTTAACTCAATTTTCGTTAAATTTTTTGCGCCTTCTAACTTTAAAATTTTGTTTAACATAAATTCTGTTTTTTTGTGTGTTTGTAAATCTGTTACGAATTAATAATCAAATATCTGATTACCAATACATAAAATTAACAAAAAAACAATAGCAAATCAATTTCAAACTGTTAAATCCATTCTAGTTTTTCTATATAGTTATCAGGAACATAGGTTAAGTACTGAACCATTCTTGGCGATTTTCCAAAATTAGGCGTTGCACAATGAGGTAGCGCTTGATTCCAAATAACAAAATCACCCGCTTCTCCAATTATTGCTTTAGGAGTTAAAGTTTGTAATGCCACCTCTCTTGGGTTTTCATTTACAGCAATCGATTTCAGCCAATCTTCAATCTTCACGTGAAAACCTGGTACACAATGAAAAGCACCTTCCTTTTCATTACAGTTCGATAAATATAATAATCCTTGCAAACGAAAAGGAATAGGAGGTTTCAAACTCACATCCCAATGCAATCCACTCCCAAAAAAAGTATAATTATCGGTTATAGGAGGATTAAAACTAACCTTATCAATCGTTTTACAAATAGCACTCGTTTTATACAACTGCTCATACGCTTTTCTAATTTTTAAAGACGCTCTGTTTTTCTCTAAAGTACTATGGTGAAAAAAATTAACCATCATACCTCTTTGATCTTCATGAATTGTATACCATGAAGCAACATCTTTTGGCTTTTTATCTAAAAAATTCCAAATTGCCGTTTGTGTAGCCAAACAATCTTCTATAGGAATAGCATTTTTTAAAACCAAATAACCATTCGTTTCCCAAAAAAGCAAATCTTCTTTCGTTAAAACATCTTCTACTAAACCCGTTTCTTCTTCCTGTTTTTTCGCTTTCCCTTCAATCCATTTTTTAAAGACAATACTATCTGGTTTTTCATTATAAAAATAATGCAAGGTTTCCTCCATACCAATGCCTAATCCATTCAAGTAAGCTACTTCATTGTCCCAAGAAGATTCAATTATAGCATTTGAATCATTAATTCTATTCCAAAAATTCTCAATTAAATCCAATTTCATTTCACCAGTATTAGTACATCAAAAATAGAAAAAGGAAGCTATTAAGCCTCCTTTTTCTTCTTAGTTTTCTTCTTTTCCTTCGCTTTCTTATCTTTCTTAGGCTTCAAAATTTCTGTTTTGTCTTTAATTCTTTTCTCAATTTCTTCTAAGAAATAATGGTAATCATTATTTAGAATGCTTAACTTCATTTCTTTTAAAACCTTTTTCACTTCCTTAAATTCTCTTTTAATTTCATAAAATTGAATTTTCTTCATTAAAATTTCTACTTTGTTTATTCCTTTAATAGTCAATGCAAAGTCAATTAATTTTATGGCTTCCTCTAAATCTTCATTAGATAATAAAGTTTGAATATAATAAGGATAAACAGCTATGGCATAAATATTAATACCTAATGCTTCTTGAAAATATTTTTTAGCTTCTTCATAATTAAACAATTGTTCGGCTTGCAATCGTGCATACAAACACAAAGCCATCGTGTTTTTATTATCATACGACAAAGCGTACTCTAAGGATTCTATTGTTTCTTCTAAAGAATAGGGATAACTATCCATTGCCTGAAACAGGTATTTATCTATTGATTTCATTTTTTTAGTAATTAGTTACTATCTGTATTAACTCTTTTCTCTTTTCTTTAGCTCTTGGGCGTGCCCTTTCAGGTCAGGCTTTTCACTACAAGTCCTCGTTCGTTCCTCACTGTGGGCTTTCCGTTACAATCCTTCACGCAAAAAAGTGCTATTCATTATAATCCTGCTTTTTTAATTTTAAACGTTCTTTCTTATAACTTTTGTCCACTTTTTGCTTCTTAAAGTCCGAACCTTGAAACGTTCTTGTTGGATTTCCTCGCTCAATTTGCATTTGGTTGGTCCAAGTGTTTTGCTCTTGGTTTTTAAACTGATTCAAATTGTTTTCTTCTATCTTTAGCTTTAAGCGTTCGGTTGCTAATTTCTTGTTTTGGTGTTGCGAACGCGAATCCATCGAAACAACTGCAATTCCTGTTGGAATATGTGTAGCTCTCACTGCCGAACTCACCTTATTTACATGCTGTCCACCAGCTCCTGAACTTCGCATGGCTTGGTATTGCACATCTTTCTCATGAAATTTAGTTTCGTTCGATTGTTCTATTTCAAAAATCCCAATGAACCAATTTTTACGTTGGTGAAATTTTCGAAACGTACTCTTTCCAATCCATTGAATGGTGCCTAACCAAGACGTTACAAACTCGTTTGCTTTTTTGCCTTCTATTTGTATAATCGCAGTGGCTACGGTTCCGTTTTCGCTACCTGCTTCTCTTTGCAAAACGGTTGCTTTTAATTGCAACTCGTTTGCTTCTTCCAACACTTTTTTAAGCACTTGAGCCACAACCCAAGTACATTCTGATGGTCCTCTTCCCGAGGTTATTTGTATTATTTTTTCCATTTTTCAATTCGTTTTAAGAGCTTCTCTCTATTCTTTGCTGATTTCACAAATTGAGGCAATCTTGAAACCAATGTTTTATTAAAACTTCCTTCATTACTCCTTTCTCGTAAATCTGCTCTGATATAACGCTCTAAATAATCGATGTGATCACTATTATAAGCCCAAAAAATAGCGTTATCAAATTGTTTTTGATACCATAATTCACAGTTAAAATAGAATTCTCTTTGTTTGTTCACATCAGTATTAAAGCCATAAGTAATCTCCTCAATTTTTGGTTTAAAATCTTTATGTTCCTTACAAATTGGACATTTTAAATTTATTTTCTCTGGTTTTTCATTCAAAATCTGAGATTCATACTTGATTTTATCCTCATTGTTACAGCAAAAAGTATCCACTATTGCTTTAAACTTCTTCATTTGACCTTTTTGAGCAAAATAGCAGTGTTTGCATTCTAAAATTCGTGTATCTCTATACAAATATTTTGATTCGTATGTTCTTTTAACTCCTGCTTTTGCGTTACACTTAGGACATTTTACATCTATGACATCTTCAAAATTTCCTAAGCATTTATTTTCATCTTGAAACCTTTCCATAATTTCTATAATTATTCTGCTCCTCTAGAGCATACAATTTATTTATTCCGTTTTGTTTTCTCAATTTCAAGGCCCAGCGGGGCTTTATCTTTATAGCAAAATGAATGTTTCTTATAACACTAGCTCCAGAGGAGCGACATGTTTTTACAAACAAAAATTCTAATTGTTTCCTAGCTAGCCCCGATTGTAGAAAGTAGCTCCCGATTTTTATCTGGACTACTTCGTAAAGCGGGAAAATGGACGGCTGATAATGCCCAAGCCATTCGCTTCTTGAAAAACAATTTCACTTTTTTATTATCGATCCATTCGTACTATTTTAGGAGTGAACGTACCCAAAATATCTACTAATTCGGTTTGTAAAGCCATTACTTTATTAATGTCTTTGTAGGCCATAGGTGCTTCATCGATACCTCCTCCTATTAATTTTACATCATTGTCTGCCAAGATTTTTTTAATCTGACTTTGTGTAAAACTAGATTTGCATTTGGATCTCGAAAACAAACGTCCTGCTCCATGAGAAGCGGAATTGAGGCTTTCCTCGTTTCCTTTGCCCTTTACAATATATCCAGGTGCTGTCATAGAGCCAGGAATGATTCCCAAAACACCTTTTTGTGCTGGTGTTGCTCCTTTTCTATGCACAATACATTCTTTTCCATCGACTTTTTCTTTCCAAGCAAAATTGTGATGATTTTCGATAGTAACCACTACTTTTTTCCCTAATGCTTTGGCAATTCTACGGTGAATATCATCGTGACAAGCCTTTGCGTAATCTCCTGCCAAGTTCATAGCCAACCAATATTCTTGTCCTTCTTCCGTGTTTAAATCGAGCCAAGCTAAATGTTGCACATTTTTTGGTAACGGACATTTTTTGGTTGCTAAATCGGTATAATGTTGGGCAATATTTGCTCCTAAACCTCTTGAACCACTGTGCGATAAAACCGCTAAATATTCTTTGTGTTCTAATTCCCATTCGGGTAACGGATTACTTAACTTCACGATACCAAATTCTACAAAGTGATTCCCTCCTCCTGACGAGCCTAATTGTTTGTAGGCTTTCGTTTTTAGTTTTTTTAACAAAGGAATATCGTTAAATTCATCGCGATAAAACACATCATGGTCTGCCTTTATATCGTGCGTTTCGGTCATCCCGAATTTGGTATTGTCTTTCAAAATAGCAAGCAATTGATGGTCTTTTCCTTTCAAAAATGAAGCTGGTACATCGAAAATGGACAAACTCATTCTGCAACCTATGTCTACACCTACTCCGTAAGGAATCACAGCGTTTTCTGTTGCTAAAACACCACCTATTGGTAATCCGTAGCCTGAATGTGCGTCTGGCATTAAAGCACCTCTAACCGCAACAGGCAATTTTAAAGCATCATACAATTGAAACTTGGCTTGCTCGTCGATTTCATTTTCTCCAAATATGGAAAATGGTACTTTAGACGTTCGCAACTGATTGAGCTTTTTTTGTACTTGAACTGGATCTAATAATCCTTCGGCTACTTTGCTCCAAGTAGCGTGTGTTTTGAAACTTTCAGGATGCAACAATACTTCTTGAGCTTCCAATAGTATGTTTTCCTTTTTTTCTCTTTTTCTGTATCTATTAATTTGCCCTAAGGCGATGTTTATGGTATTATTTTTTGGAAAGCCTAGTTTTACTAGTTCTTTTCCTGATAATTTATTTCCCATTCTTTACTATTTTTTCGTCTACATAATCCTGATAGATCTCTTGTAAACTTTTATTTTTATTGGGGTCAATGTATTTCGATTTTTCATCGTTTTCATAATACCTATATTGACTGAACCCTATTTTTAATCTATTTATTCTATTGCGTAAATCATAGTTAGTAATCCGATTGTCAATCCATTGCAATTCGCTTTCTAAGACTTCATCAATTGCTTTTTTATGCGTGATGATGTTAGGTCTTATTCGTAGAACGTATCGCCAAGCTTCATTGAATTTATAATAGCGTAACATTCTATCAAATGTTTCGCTCCATTCTTCAACGTATGTAAAATAGGTCTTCTCTTTTTCTGTAAGACCAAATTTTTCACAGTTCCATTGCCGTGGACAAACCTGATACAGCTCTTGATGCTCTTCGACAATTGTCTTTTTACCTTTCTTTCTCACTTTTTTTGAAAATGATTTTATGTTGGAATATTTGTAGGTATTGATCTTCGTTAGCAAATGCTGAAAAAATTCAGCCTCTGGTGATCGTAATACATCTTCTCGCAACACAAAATAGCGCACCCAACCTTGTTGGTATGGATTTTCTAATGGAAGTAATGGTAAATTTCTTTTGTCTGCAAACAACTTACGTTCACGAACATAAATGGCATGCAATTGTTTCTCAAAATCTTTTTTTACTAACTTTTCCTTACGTCTTGCACTTTTAAAACGACTCGCAAAAGCATACTCGTTCTGAGTGAAATTTTCCATTTGAAAAAGTTCATTTTAGTAACATAGCAAAACAGCTATAATCATCTTCAACCAAAAAGGAAGAAGTAAAAGTTCGTTGTATCGGGAGTTTCTGAAGTGTCTAGAATTAAAAAAGCCCGAATCTAAATAGCTTCGGGCTTTGTCATATATTCTAAAATGAATTGTCTATGAGTGAAATAAGCCACGAAGAAAAGCTGCACCAGAATCTACTGATGGGTTGCTTTGGAAGTATGAATTGTATAATGTCATTTTTTCTTCGTTTTTATTGGGTTATTATTACATTGCAAATTTTTGTAATTATTTTTGACAATTCCAAATTTATTTTAAAAAAAGTTTTAAAATAAATCAAAAACAAAAAACAATTAGCTTAAATTCAGTACATTATATATTATTTATTCACAATCAAAAATGTATTAATTAGGCATAATTTGTATTAAAAAAACTTATATAAGAATTAGAAATGCATTTTTGGATCTCAAAAATGAAACAAAAAGTAAATTAAAGTGATTATATTTTTTTAAATAATAGAGGTTAAGTGTATGTTAAAGCGTTTACTTAGTTCTTCAAATTTAACTATTTTTACGAAAAATTTTAACCTATGCCAACCGACTGTATCAGCTATCAAAATTCAGGATATTTTTCTAAATTAATGATCGATTATTTAAATGAAAAAGAAGAACTAAAACAGCTATACAATCATTTTCCAAAACTGGAAAACTTTCCTTCTCAAATTTTAGAAAAACAGACTACTTTTCCGTTAGAAAACAGAAACGTATTAGTTGCTGCTTTAGAGAAACAATACGAAAAATTTAAAATTTCCGACAAAACATCTTTCAATATTGGAAAATTAAAAGACGAAAAGACTTTTACAATTACAACAGGGCATCAATTAAACTTGTTTACCGGGCCCTTGTATTTTTTATATAAAATTATTTCTACTATTAATTTGTGTAAACAATTAAAAAAGGAATATCCTGAGTACAATTTTGTTCCTATGTATTGGATGGCGACTGAAGATCATGACTTTGAAGAAATTAATTATTTCAATCTCAATGGAAAAAAAATCCAATGGAAAAAAGACAGTTTTGGACCTGTTGGGCGATTGTCTACAGAAGGTTTGGAAATTGTTTTTGAAGAATTTTCGAAAGCCATTGGAATTAGTGATAATGCAAAAAACTTAAAAGAACTATTTAAAAAAGCCTATTTAGAACATGATTCGTTAACAGATGCTACTCGTTTTTTAGCGAACGAATTGTTTATGGAAGAAGGTTTGGTTATTATTGATGGGGATGACAAAAGTTTGAAACAACTTTTCATTCCTTATATAAAGGAAGAATTACTACATCAAACTTCGAGTGAAGAAGTTTTAAAAACCAATGTACATTTAGCCGATTATAAAATTCAGGTAAACCCAAGGGAGATTAATTTGTTTTATATTGAAGATGATTTGAGAGAAAGAATCATCTTCGAAAACAACCAATACAGTGTATTGAATACCAAACTACTGTTTAGCGAATCCGAAATGCTTAATGAATTAGAAAATCATCCTGAAAAATTTAGTCCGAATGTGATTTTACGTCCTTTGTATCAGGAAGTGATTTTACCTAATTTATGCTATATTGGTGGTGGTGGAGAATTGGCATATTGGTTGGAATTGCAATCTAATTTTGAAGCGAATAAAATTACTTTTCCAATGCTTTTATTACGTAATTCGGTTTTGTTAGCTACAGAAAAACAAGCTCAAAAAGCTGATAAATTAGATTTGAATTGGGCTGATTTATTTAGTACTCAAAATGACTTATTAACGAATAAAACCAAAGCATTATCTCAATTTGATATCGATTTTTCTAAGCAAAAAGAACATTTACAACAACAGTTTATTGGTTTAAGAGCAATGGCAAAACAAACCGACAAATCATTTATAGGAGCTGTAGAAGCGCAAGAGAAAAAGCAATTAAAAGGCTTAGAAAATTTAGAAAAACGTTTACTAAAAGCTGAGAAAAGAGTGTTAGCTGAAAAACTAGACCGAATGACAGCTTTGCAAAATGAGTTGTTCCCTGGGAAAAGCTTACAAGAACGTAAAATTAATTTTGCTGTGTTTTATGCTGCATTTGGACCAAAATTAATTGAGAAGCTTTTGGAAGAATTACAACCTTTGGGACAGGAATTTACTGTGGTGGTTTTGTGATTTTATTTTAACTGAATTGTACTACTTTATAAACAAGTTTTCTTAAGAAATTATAAAAGATGAAAATAGCGAAAACTAGAAGAATCATTAACTCAAAAAATGTATTTATTATATCGCTGCTAGTTATTGTCATAACCATTTTAAGTGTTTGGTTTTATGGCATTGGTAAACATAAAACAGTGATTGAAAATTCATTGATATCAACCTCGATTCTATCTATTGCTTTTTTCCTTTTTATTACTATTAGTTTGTACAATGGAACTAAATTAAAAGATACTATTGGGAAGATTACTGATAAAATGACTACTAAAAAAACAGCTTTTTTAAAAGATATAACTCTTTCTGATTTTAGTGGTTTAGATGTTGCTGATGGAATTGTTGGAATCCTTTTGAGTATCGTTTTATGGATTATTGTAACTTTTGTTCTTAGCTATCTGTTTTTTGCTTTGGGAACAATCATTTGGTTTTCCATTTTGTTGTTTTTGGCTATGTTGTATTGGCTATTTTTCAGAGCATTGAGATTGATTTTCAAAAAATCTGCTGAATGTAGCGGGAATTTTGAAAGAAGTATTTTTTACGGATTTACCTACACCCTTTTATACAATTTTTGGATATACGGCATTATTTTGTTAACTAAATTTTACTAGAATAAATTAAACTGTATACTTTTTTAGAAATTGAAAACTTTGGAACAGGAGTTTAATGTGGTGGATTTGTGATTTTTTGTTTTTGAAAATTATTTTTTTTTTTATGAAGTCATAAATGAATCATAAATTTTCTCTATTTAAAATTATTTTTTAATAAAATTTTACTATATATTTGAAAATAAAATTTACATATATGATTTTTGAATTTAAAAATATTACAATTGAAGAAACAAAGTTTACAATTAAATATCTTACATCTGTTGAGGATTATCAATTAAAAAATAGCAATAATCGAATTGCAATTGGTGTGTTTTATTATCCTGATAAATTTATGTCAATGACTAGTGCGGAAATGACAATCCATAAATATTCATTGCTTCTGAGAAAAGAGATAGATATTATTATTGAGCAACATAACAATTTCTATAATACATTTGTAGCAAAAGATAATTTCTCTAAGATTTCAACACAAGCTGGATTTTTTGCAATAAATACTAGTGCAACTTTATATTTGGAACAGAAAATAAATTGATTCTTTTATCTTCGTAATTTCACAACATGAAACAACAACTCTCACCACTCATAACCGCAACCGAACTCCTAACTTTACACCAAACGGCATCTATCATCTTAATAGATGCAAGTAATGGTAAAAATGCATATGACAACTATTTAGAAAGTCATTTTCAAGGTGCTCTGTTTGTCGATTTGAATACGCAATTGACAGACATCAAAGAAGACCTTGCTGTTGGAGGTCGTCATCCTTTGCCCACTTTAGAACAATTTTCAAAAGTACTTTCCAGTTTAGGGATTACTCCTGAAAGTCATGTTGTGGTTTATGATGATAAAAATGGAGCGAATGCAGCGGCTCGTTTTTGGTGGATGATGAAAGCAGTTGGTCATGAAAAAGTACAGGTTTTAAATGGTGGAAAAACTACTGCTGAAGCAATTGGTTTTCCATTGGCGAAAGGAATTGAAAACGCGGAAAAAGTGGGACTTTATCCTGTAACGAATTGGCTATTACCTCAAGTTATAACAGACGAAGTAGAAAAAGCAACTATAAATCCTGATGCTATTATTATTGATGTTAGAGAAACGGCTCGTTACAAAGGTCATGTAGAACCTTTGGATTTAATTGCAGGTCATATTCCGAATGCTGTGAATGTTCCTTTTTCGAGTAATTTGGATGAAAATGGTTTGTTTTTGACTCCTTCCCTATTAAAAGAAAAATACGAAACGGTTTTTCAAGATATTCCTGTCGAAAATCGTATTGTGCATTGCGGTTCTGGAGTTACAGCTTGTCATACACTTTTAGCAATTGCCAGTGCTGGTTTGGAAATTCCAAACTTGTATGTGGGTTCGTGGAGTGAATGGTCGAGAAATAGTAAAGATGTTGTAACGGATGAATAAGATTTTATGAATAAAGAAATACAACTAACTGATCTAAATAAATTATTGCAAGTTAAATCAACTATTGCAATGGAATGTTTACATTCCATTCAAAATGAAACTATTTTATTTAATGCTGGTATTAAAAAAGACAAAGTTGAACTTACTAGTCTATATAAATTAAGATTAGACATTGCTAAGGATAATAGTAAATTCCAAAAAAATGAAATTGCTTCTTGGGAAACTGCCATTACAATTTTAGAAGCTTCAAAATCAGTAGCATTATTTTTAAGTAGGATAACATCTGAAAGAAAAACCTATTTTATATTTTCTGACACTACTACTAAAAAATTAGAGGCTATTTACTTTTTAAACAATAGCAATTCTATCGAAGAACAAGAAAGAAATTATGATCAAATAATTGAAAAAGGATATAGTGTAAGTACAATAAAATATGATAAAGGAGAAGAAATTAGATGCTGGTAAATTAACAAAAAAATAAAAAAGCTGTAGCAGTTCTTATAATAAATAAAAATTGCTACAACTTTTGTAGCAAAATCTATTTTTTGAAAAAGTGCTACAGATTAAACTATAGAAAGCTAATCGCGCTCTAATGACTACTAAATATTTTCTTTATATTTGAGTTTAGGGAAGAAAATATTTAGTTGACATTATAATCTAAAAACCATGAAAGAAAAATATACTGCGGATGACATAAAATCTTTAGATGGAGGATCTCATGTAAGAATGAGACCTGAAATGTATTTTGAAAAATGTTATACTGAACAATCGCTCAACTCGATTGTATTTGAAGTACTTTGTCATGCTTTTGATGAATATTTAGATGGTAATTGTACAGAAATAAAACTGAGTTTTAGTAATGATTCTTTTATTGTGGAATATAATACAGGAATATCTCTTAAAAACAGTAAAAACGAAGACACTACATATGCCGAAATAATCATGACTAAAATTATGGCTTGTTCCAATTTAAAAAAACATTTGGCAGTTGGAGAAGAATTTTGCAATTTAGGTTTAGCCACAATCAATTTCGCATCTGAATACTGCGAACTTACTACGGTTTCTGAAAATAAAAAAGGGATTTTTCAGTTTAAAAAAGGAGTACTAAAAACAAAAAAAATAGAACTTTTTGAAAGTGAAACCACTTGGACAAAAATTCATATTAAACCAGATCCTTCTTTGTTTAAAGGTTTGCACTTCACTTCTGATGGAATTCACTCAAAAGCAGAAGAAATTAAAACCAAAATGGACAAGCTCGATTTTTTAATTGAAGATATTACTAAATAAAAAATGCAAAACATAACTTTATTAATGACTATTTTAAAAAACATAATTTTCTTTCTTTTCTTTTCAATGACAAGTTTTTCTCAAAACATTTTTAAATATGAAAAAGAAATTGATTCCGTTGGAAATTATATTTCTACAGTGATTAATATCAATAACACTACTAAAAAAATAGTCCTTTCTGGAACATTAATACAACCAAAAAATGATTTTGATAAAATAGTAATTATAGTTCCAGGAAGCGGTAAAGACACAAGACATTCGCATTTCAAATTGGCAACAACCTTATTAAAAAAAGGAATAGCAGTTTATCGATTTGATGAAAGAGGTATTGGAGAATCAGGAGGTGAATATTCTGAATCTGCTAAAGATATGTCAGAAGATTTAAACTTTGTTTTTAAGTATTTAAAGGAAACTAATAAAAACATCAAAATTGGTATAATAGGTCATAGCCTAGGGGGAATTGCAACTTTAGAGATTATTCAAAATGAATCTATTCCAGATTTCATCATTTTAATTGAAACTCCAGTATTAAAAAATGGCGATTTTGTTATGAACCAAATACAAATGGATTATGAGCAAAAAATTCCTAAAATCATGAGAAATGGTAAATCTAAAGAAGAAACTTTATTGTTTTTAGAAGGTTTTTTTAAAATCATTTCAAAAGACTCCATTTTAGATAAAAATGAATTTAAAAAATATATTAAAGAAAAAGGATTTAATAAAAATTGTATTATAATTATTCAGGATGTTGCATTGGTTGAATTGCTAACTACAGATTTAGAAAATGTCTTAGAGAGAATAGCAATTCCAGTACTTTATTTAACAGGAACAAAAGATAAAATTATAAACCACCAGAAAGAAATCGATTTACTTAGAAAATTAAATAATCAAAATATTGAGGTTCATATTTTTGAAGGTCTCAATCATTGGTTAACTGATAAAAACGCTAAAGTTGGAGATTCTTTATATGATATGGATGAAAGTGTACTAAATAAAATTACAAACTGGTTATTAAAGTTTTAATTATATGCATTAAAAAAGCCTGATTTGAATCAGGCAATTTTATATAAAACATTATGCTTTTATAGCTCTACATCTTCTTGAATGGTAAACTCTGCTTCTGTTTCTTCTAGCTCCAAAGGATCATCCATAACCACAATTGCTGGTTTTGAAGCCTTAATTGCATTGAATTTTTCTAAAGCAGCAATATCTCCTTCTTCTCCACTAAAATAAGGAAAAACATCCATAATTGGTGATTCCGAAATAGCTGGAATAGTATAATCTCCCATGGTGTTTTTCATGGCATGTGTTGTATTGTCAAAAGCTTCTTTTACATCATTGGCTTGTACTAATAAATACATGCTTGTTTTACGTTCTTTACCACTTTCTTCATCGTAGGCAATTAATGAAACTTTCGATTTAAACCAACGATCAGAATTTTCAAAAGGATGAATTTCTGCATAGTTAGCCACTTTTATATTGGTAATTTTAAATTCTTCACTAACATAGGCAGACATTTCTTCGTTAATTCTTTTTTCTGCTTCTGTATAGGATAAGGCATCTACTAAATAAGGTTCTGTTGTAACTTTTTGTACTCCATTATCATCTACTTTTCTATATTTTACTTTACATTCATACCAAGTTGCACTCATATCTTTTTATTTTTTTAAAGGACGTCAAAGATAGATTTTAAAGAAAAATAAATGTAATAATTCTTAAAATAGATATTCACAATTTTAATTCGCTTTCATTTCATTTTCAAAAAGGACTGATTTTCAACACATAGCACATTCCAAAAAAATTATAGGTTTACTCTTTTTTTTTTATTTCTTTGACTTATATTTAATTGCGCTATTTTACAGCAAAAATTATGGAAGCAACAAAGTATCTATTTCTATTCATCTTTCTTTTTTTATCAATCATTTATGGATTCTATGTTTTAATAAGAAGTAAAATTGAAAAAAATAAAACGTTAGTCTACTTTGGTATTTCTTTCATTGTATTACCGCTACTTGTTGGTCTTTTTATAGTATATCCCAACTTTTTAACCAAAGAACCTACATTGGAAAATCTCTTTGGAACGTATTGCATAGCAACTGCTGAAAATGACATTCCAAATAGTGAATTTCAGCACTATACATTAACTTTAAAAAGTGATGAAACATTTGAAATGACACCTACTCCAGGCATTTCTCTTTGCGAAAAAGGAAATTTCGATTTTGAGAAAGATCTAATTACTTTTCAATGTGGTGTAGGTTGGTCTCCTGCTACTGTTAAAAGAAAGTATTTTGACTTTGAAATCGTTTTTTATGATGGTGATAAAGAAATTTGCTTTAAGAAAAACGATTGAACAAACAGTTTTAAAAAAAATAAAAAGCTATATATCATCAAAATATTTTAAAACATTAAGCTATTTAGAAAAATAAGTTTTCCCTTATAAAATATAAAAACCACCTTTCTCTTATTAACTTCTATTGCAAAAATAAAATGGAAAGTCTAATTTTGATGAAAGAAATAAATTTCATAAGTCGTATTAGTAATAAAAGTAAAATAACAACATATACAAACCAATAATTCCTAATTTAAATGATTAAAAAAAGTATAAGTATATTTCTCCTTTTACTACTAAATATTAGTTGTACATCAAAAGAAACTATAGCTCAACGAGAAACTTGGAAAACAAAAAACTACATCAATACTGTTCAAATCCTTCTTACCAATTTCTATGAATTTAAACAAGCTAGTGGCAGTGGAGCCAGTTCTTTTTTAATCAAAGCTAAAGGAGATACTTTACTGTGCACTGCAAAACATTTATTAGGAGAAGCTATGGGTATTGATCCTGAAATTAAAACCAATGCTTTCAATACTTCTTTAAAATACTGGAAAGCTTTTCCTAGAGATCCTAAATTATCTACTGATACCATTACTGGAAAACAATTGGTTACGGAAGAAATTAATGAGATTGATATTATTTTGCAAAAATGCAAAATGGGTACAAAGAATAACATTATTGCTTTGTCTCCTCGGTTTACAAAAGCTACTACAGGAGAAACATTTGAAATTATTGGTTGTGAATATTCCGATTTCAAATGCCACCAACGCGTTTTTTATGCCACTTATGATTCTTATGAAGACGGACAACTGTATGTAAAATCAAAAAGTAATTTTGATGCAACTGGATTTAGCGGAGCTCCTGTTATTGACAAAAATGGTTTGGTAATAGGCATACTAACTGGTGGTGGGGAATTTGAAGATGATTTATACTTGGTCATAGAACCACTAACAAAAATAGAGTCTTATTTAAAATAGTAATTTACAGAATGTATAATTTTTTAAAATTGAATGGAACAAAAACATTTTTATTACTTGCATCCATTTTACTTTCTTCCTTTATTAATTATGATTCAAGCATAATAAACGAATCCTATTTCGAAGGACAAATAACTTATGACATTGAATACACATCCTATAGCGAAAAATTCCAATCAGAAAAAATCAAGGAATTTGTTGGTTCAAAAATGATATTAACTTTTAAAGATGGTAATTATAAAAAAGAATACTTCTCGCCAAGTGGTACATTACTACAAAAAAGAATATTAAATTTGAAAGACAGAAAAAGCTATTTAAAAACTTCAGATACTGACACTATTTTTTGGGTAGATATTACAAAAAATGACTCAAAGACAACATTTGAAGTACTAAATGACACTATTATACTAAAACATCCATGCACCGTTATCAAAACTAAAACAATTGTGTCTGGAAAAAACTTCAAGGAAAAATCAATTGAAGTAGAAGGTTTATTTAGTTATGCAAAAGATTTACCCATTAATCCAATTTGGTATAATGAATATATGGAAAGTGATTTTAAAGAAATATCAAAATTTGGTAAAGGAATAGCGATTTTAACTATAAACAAAGGAATGTTTTGGGAACAAAGAATTATAGCAACAGCTATTGAAAAAAGAAAAGTAAAAAAGACTGAATTAGATATCAACTTAAAAAATGTTCCTTTAAAAGAATTATAGAAGAGTTCCTATTTACACTTAATCCTAGTATAGATTTACCGCTCATTTTATATCACTATTTTACCACAGGTTAAATTACTAATCACTACTAACTATTCACTATTTTTTAGCAAATCAACAACAAACGATATTCACCCTCGTTTTCCACGGGAGCTCTGTGAATACAAGGCAACACTTGCTGTTCCGGATGATCTACAGCCAAGCGACAAAGATGTCCTACTCCTAAAGCGATAGGTCTCGCATTAGGTTGCGCTTCATAATGCAAATCAAAATAATTTTCACTTAAAAAATTTTCAAATTCATCCGCTGGGCCATCATATAAATGGTTGAGTTTTTCTCGAATTTCAGGAATTAGAATTTTTTGATGCGCTTCCGCATTAGAAATGATATCACTTGATGCTCCATAATAGGTACACAAAAAAGTATCTGTAGCAATGGGCGAACGATCAACATGATACGAATACACATCAGTAGATATGAAATCAAATTCATCATCTCGCTCATAACATTTCAGTAAATTAAGCGTTGGAGAAGCTCCAAAATCAGTTAATAATCGAAAATCATTTAAAATAATAGCTCTTGCTGTATTCCCATTTTCTGATAGTTGGAGTGCCAATAGGTCTTTAGGATGAACTACCGTTATATCTTCTTTTAATTGCAATTGAGCAACAATTTCTTTAAAGTCACCATCCAAGTTTCTGTACCAGCATAAGGCATTCCTGTCGCCTTTAAAATCTGTATTTACGAGTTCCTCGAAACTCGATACCATTCCAATTTGACTGCTTTTAGAAAATGTATTACTCATAGTATGTGATTTGGAAGCTTAATTACGTAATGCACTACAAAATTATGGAATTGAATGGAGTTTTAGCATTTTAACGTTATAAACTTTAAACTACTATTTTAATGAAACTTAAATGACTTAATCTGTTTAAAAATAATAATTGAATTTCATAATTTTGTATCTTTGATAAAAAGCTAATTATAATGAATTTAGAAGCTAGAAAAATAGAATTTGTTCAAGAATTTTTAAAACTTCAAAGTGTAGAAGCTATTTCTCGTTTAGAGAAACTATTACAAAATGAGAGAAAAAATTCAAATGAACAATTATTTCAGCCAATGACAGAAGAAGAATTAAACAATAGAATTGATCAATCTGAAGCTGACTTTAAAAATAATCGTTTTGAAACTAGTGAGTCTCTTTTAGCCAAATATAAATAATGATTTTTCATGTTATTTGGTCTGAGTTTGCGACAAAGCAGCTAGACGTAATTTATGAATATTACGAAAAAAAAGCTAGTTCCACTATCGCTAAAAAACTGATAAAAGGGATTATCAATGCACCTAAAAAGTTGCTACTAACTCCAGAAATTGGACAAGAAGAATCCTTACTAAAACAAAGAAGCGTTCACTATCGCTATTTGGTTTTCAAAAACTATAAAATCATATATTCTATTGATAACGAAAAAGGATTTATAAAAATCGCTGATGTTTTCGATACAAGACAAAATCCCCTTAAAATTAAACGTAACTCTTAATGAAGGTAATGTTTAATAGTTCAAAAAAACTAATACAATATAATTATTTTCAATAATTACGTTTTCCCGTAAAAAATACAAAAATCTTCTTTCTATTTTTACCAAATAAGCACCTCAAAAACTAAAACTACGTATAAATACGTACATAAAACCATGAAAAATACGTATTTATACGTATTGTGGAAGTTGATTGGAAAGGTTAGATTTGAGAAAAAAACTATTAATAAACCAGAAATAACAGTATATCATAAAGTTAGAACAAATTAAAAAACATATGGAAAAAGCATTAACAGTAGATGAAGCATTTGAAAACTTCTCATTACTAAAATCTGAGTTTGACAAGTTTATACAAGAAGACATAAATGAATCTGATACTCGTTCAAAACTAATTGATAATATACTATTTAAAATTCTTGGCTGGAATGAAACTGATGTTACAAGAGAGGGAAAAGTTGACTCAGGTTATTTTGATTATAAAGTTTCCATTTCTGGCTTTCATTTCATGATTGAGGCTAAAAGAAACTTTAAAGATTTTGTTATTCCTAAAAATCATAAGACTTTAAAAGTCAAAAGTTTTTTAAAGGAAAATGAAGATGTTATTACTCAAATTAGAAATTATGCTGGAGATTTTGGTGTTAATTACGGAATAATAACAAACGGAAAACAGTTTATAATTTTAAGACTTTACAATTCAGATGGTACTTTATGGAAGGACAACACATGTGTTGTATTCAATGGAATAGAAGATATCGAAAATCGTTTTGTGGAATTTTACGAAATTTTATCTAAATTTTCAATAATTAATAACGGTGGATTTATTTATGACCTTCCTAGTAACTTAACCCCAAGTTTTTCAATATTTTCAAAAATCCCTCAAAAAGAAAAAGAATTAATAAGAAACCCCTTAAGTTCCAAAATTACACCTATTATTAATAGTGTTTTTGGAGAAATGTTTAGTACTGAAACGGAAAGTAATGAACACTTTATTGAAAAATGTTTTGTAGAAAATAAAGAGACTAAAAAGAACAGGGATGATATTGAACGTCTTTTTTCTGACGTTGCTCCTAAATTATCAAATGTAATACCAGCAATTAATACATCTAATATTAAAAAACAGATTAGTGATGAAATAAATACTGACGAAATAAATTCAAATAATTTAGTACCACCAAAACCAATAATTATTATTGGATCGAAAGGAGCTGGAAAATCTACTTTTATTAATCATCTTTTTAAATTCAAAACAAAAGAAAATGATTTAAATAATCATTTAACCACTTATTTAGACTTAAGAGATTATTTTAATACGAATAATTATTTTGATGCTAATTTAATTTGCAAAAGTATACTCGAAAATATATATGAAAAATACGAAGATATTGATTTGCATTCACTGAAGACTTTGAAAAGAATTTACTTAAAAGAGATAAAGAGAAATGATAAAGGAATATGGCTTTTTGATAAAGAAAACAATGAAATTTCTTATCAGCAAAAAATAGCTGTTTTTTTAACTGAAAGACAAAACAATCATGTAAATCATTTAGAAAGTATAAGTAAATATTTCATTCGTGATAGAAGGAAGCGTTTAATAATAATAATTGATAATGCTGACCAATTTAAAGATGAAGTTCAAGAACAAGTATTCTTATTTGCCCACTCCTTAGCTAAAACAAGTCTTTGTGGAACTGTAATAAGCCTTAGAGAGGGGTATTATTATAAATGGCGGTTTTCTCCACCATTTGATGCTTATGAAAGTAATGTATATCATATTACAGCACCAAAATACTCCGAAGTACTTCAAAAAAGGCTTGATTATACCTTAGAAAATTTAAATGTTGAGGATGTTGAAATTGAAGCACAAAATGCTCTAGGTCATAAAGTAAAGATAAATAACCAAGCTGTAATCGAGTTTTTGACAAGTTTAAAAAGTTCTGTATTCTCGTCTGACAACAATGAGATAATTGATTTTTTAAATAAAACTACATATCCTAATATCAGAGAAGGATTAAGGATTTTTAAATTATTTCTAACTTCAGGTCATACAAAAGTAGAAGATTACATTATAAGAGAAAGGTTTAGAAAGGGAGGGGAAACTCACAGTCCAATACCTTTTCACGAATTTATAAAATCAATTGGTTTAATAAATAAACATTATTATAATTCAAAAAATAGTACTATTCATAATATTTTATCATTTAATGAAAACTCAAGTGATCATTTTTTAAATTTTTATATCCTTAAAGAATTAGTAAAGCTTTATGAAAATGAAGGAAACACAAATCGTTTTATTTCAATAAATACTTTTTATGATTTATTCTCTACATTTGGTTATTCAATTAAAACTTTGAGATCTGCAATTCTTGAATTAATCAATATATCATTAATTGATACAGATGAAATCTTAACAGATATTGACAAAAAAGATATACCAGACGAATTAAACATAACTATAACATTAAAAGGACATTATTATATTACAGAATTATGCACTCGTTTCCACTACTATGATTTAATTTTTCAAGACACTCCTATTTTTGATAAAAAGATATTTTCCAAAATATACTCAAAATTCCCTTTATCAAATGAAGAAGGGAAAAGAAACTTAATCGGACGCGTTGAATTTGTAAAGTTATTTATGGAATATATTGAAGAATGTGAAGATAAACAATCTAATAGATTAAAATCATACTTTGGAAGTTTTAAAGAGCATATTGAACCAAATTTAATAAAGGATATTAACAAAATTGAAAAAAAAACAAACACAAAATTAAAACTAGAAAATATTAATACATCTTTAAAGAGTATATTTTCAACCAAAAAAAATCCCAATCTTTCGATTGGGATTTCTATTTCTATTTACTCAAGTACATTTTACGTCTTGAATATAATTCATAAAACTGATCGTCTTTTAAATCGTCAATAAACAAGATGCTTTCTCCAGTCGATTTCATTTCTGGCCCTAAGGCTTTGTTTACGTTTTTGAACTTACTAAAAGAGAAAACTGGTTGCTTGATTGCATATCCTTTTAATTGTGGGTTAAAAGTAAAGTCGGTTACTTTGTTGTGGCCTAACATTACTTTCGTAGCATAATTTACATAAGGTTCGCCATACGCTTTAGCAATAAATGGAACCGTACGAGAAGCTCTCGGGTTGGCTTCAATGATATATACTGTATCGTCTTTAATTGCAAACTGGATATTGATTAATCCAACTGTTTTAAGAGCGCGTGCAATTTTATGTGTATGCTCTTTGATTTGGTGCATTACAAACTCACCTAAATTAAAGGGTGGCAATGTTGCATTACTATCTCCTGAGTGTACACCACAAGGCTCAATGTGCTCCATGATACCTATTATGTATACATTTCCATCCGCATCGCAAATTGCATCTGCTTCAGCTTCGATAGCACCATCTAAATAATGATCTAATAATAATTTATTTCCAGGAATCGATTTTAATAAATCAATTACATGTTCTTCTAGTTCTTTCTTGTTAATTACAATTTTCATTCCTTGTCCACCTAATACATAAGAAGGACGAACGAGTAAAGGAAAATCTAAAGTATCTGCTAAAATTGAAGCTTCTTCTGCACTTTCTGCAATTCCAAATTGTGGAAATGGAATTCCTAAATCGGTTAACAAATCAGAGAAACGTCCTCTATCTTCTGCTAAATCTAAAGCATCAAAAGAAGTTCCTAAAATTTTGATTCCATATTTCGATAATTTCTCAGCTAATTTCAAAGCGGTTTGTCCACCTAACTGTACAATTACTCCTTCTGGTTTTTCATGACGAATAATGTCATAAATATGTTCCCAGAAAACAGGCTCAAAATATAATTTATCCGCTGTATCAAAATCGGTAGAAACCGTTTCTGGATTACAGTTAATCATAATGGTTTCATAGCCACATTCTTTTGCTGCTAAAACACCATGCACACAAGAATAATCAAATTCAATTCCTTGTCCAATTCTATTAGGTCCAGAACCAAGAACAATTACTTTCTTTTTATCGGTTACAATACTTTCGTTATGCACGTATCTTGTTCCGTCAGCTTTTTCAATTTCTGCTTCAAAAGTGGAGTAATAATAAGGTGTTTGTGCTTTAAATTCTGCCGCACAAGTATCTACTAACTTATAAACTCTGTTTATTTTTTGCGTTTCTCTTAAGTTATAAACTTGACTTTCCAAACAGCCCATCATGTGTGCAATTTGTCTGTCTCCATAACCTTTTTGTTTTGCTTCAAGCAATAATTCTCTTGGAAGTGTATCTACTTTAAAGTTAGAAATTTCTCTTTCTAAGGCATATAATTCTTCATATTGTTTCAAGAACCACATGTCTATTTTAGTAATTTCATGAATTCTACTCAATGGAATTCCCATTGCAATAGCATCATAAATTACAAAAACCCTATCCCAACTTGCATTGGTTAATTTTTCGATAATTTGATCGTAATTTTTATATCCTTTTCCATCTGCACCTAAACCATTACGTTTAATTTCTAATGACTGTGTTGCTTTATGTAGTGCCTCTTGGAACGAACGTCCAATTCCCATTACTTCCCCAACCGATTTCATTTGAAGCCCTAATGTTCTATCTGCACCTTCAAATTTATCGAAGTTCCAACGTGGTATTTTCACAATTACATAATCTAAAGTTGGTTCGAAAAGAGCCGAAGTTGATTTTGTAATTTGATTTTGTAATTCATCAAGGTTATATCCTAAAGCTAATTTAGTTGCAATTTTTGCAATTGGATACCCCGTTGCTTTTGAAGCTAAGGCAGACGAACGAGACACACGTGGATTAATTTCAATCGCAACAATATCTTCTTGATCATCTGGAGAAACTGCAAACTGAACGTTACAACCTCCTGCGAAATTTCCTATGGCACGCATCATCAATATTGCAAGATCACGCATTTTCTGGTAGGTAACATCCGATAATGTCATTGCAGGTGCAACAGTAATACTATCTCCTGTATGAATTCCCATAGGATCCATATTCTCAATAGTACATATAATAACTACGTTGTCGTTTTTATCTCTTAATAATTCTAATTCATATTCTTTCCAACCTAAAAGTGCTTTATCAATAAGTACTTCGTGAATTGGTGACATCTCTAAACCGTACGATAGTTTTTCGTCAAATTCTTCTGCTGTATGTACAAAAGCAGCTCCAGTTCCTCCTAAAGTAAACGAAGGGCGAATTACTAATGGAAAACCAAATTCTTGCGCAATTTCTTTTCCTTTTAAGAATGAATTAGCCGTTTTTGCAGGTGCAGCACCTACTCCTAATTTTTCTAAAAGCTGTTTGAATTGCTCTCTATCTTCTGTAATATTAATAGCATTAACATCAACACCAATCATTTTCACATTAAAATCACTCCAAATTCCTTTCTCATCTGCTTCCAAACAAAGATTTAGGGCAGTTTGTCCACCCATTGTAGGAAGAACAGCATCTATTTGAGGATGTTCTTTTAATATTTCTATCAGTGATTTTGTAGTAAGCGGTTTTAAATATACATGATCGGCCATTGTTGGATCTGTCATGATAGTTGCAGGATTAGAGTTGATAAGTATAACTTCTATACCTTCTTCTCTTAGTGAACGAGCAGATTGAGAACCTGCATAATCAAATTCACAGGCTTGACCAATAACGATTGGACCTGAACCTATAATTAAAACCGATTTAATTGAATTGTCTTTTGGCATTTTATATAAGTAGTTGTGATTGTTGTAGTTATATCTTCAAAAATAGTCTCTTTGTTTCAATTTTAAAACTTAAAGAGCTAAAACTTACTGAATTCTGTAAAAAAGTTTAAAAAAAAGCCGCTACTAATAAAAGTAACGGCTTAATTATGATTAAAAACTAATCATTATTTTTTATGTCTTGGTTCGCAAGAAACAGTCAATTTGTGTCTTCCTTTAGCTCTTCTACGTGCAAGGACTTTTCTTCCATTCGGAGAAGACATTCTGTCCATAAATCCGTGCTTATTTCTTCTTTTTCTTTTCGATGGTTGAAACGTTCTTTTGCTCATTACTTGTATTTTTAAAAATCTATAATTTAAATCGCTTTTTTTATCTCTTGGTTATCGTCTCCTGAAAACCGAGTGCAAATATACAAAGTCTTTTTTCAATTACAAGTACTTTTTTAAAAATATTTTTAATTGATTTTATTACCTTTGCAACACTTAAAAAAATAATTATGTTCAACAAAAATATTAAGTTAGGTTTAGTCGGTTTAATTGTTGCTTTTGCAATATATCAATTTACAGAGAATAATATTGGTAATGGTATCTTTTTATTATTATTTTCTACTATTTTCATTTTCTTATACTTTAAAAACGAAATGATTTTGTTAGCTTTTTTAAAGTTAAGAAAACAAGATATGGATGGAGCTAAAAAATGGTTAGACAAAATTGCTAATCCAGAAACAGCTTTAATTAGAAAACAACAAGGTTACTATAATTACTTAAATGGTATAATGGTTTCTCAAACAGATTTAAAATCTGCTGAAAAATATTTCAAAAAAGCAATTGAATTAGGTTTGTCGATGGATCAAGATTTAGCCTTAGCAAAATTGCAGTTAGCTGGAATTGCTATGACTAGAAGAAGAAAGATTGAAGCAAACAAATTATTAACCGAAGCTAAGAAACTAGACAAGCACGGAATGCTTAAAGATCAGATAAAAATGATGAAAGATCAAATGAAAAAGATCTAATTCACTTAAAATCAATACTTAAAATATAGTTTTTACTTAATTTCAACGATTAAGATTCACCTCTCGTCGAGTATATTTTTTTTTCTATTATTTTGTTTTTAAATTTAAATAGAACTAAAAAACATATTTTATGAGAAAAAATTACTTCTACTTAGGTTTTGTTCTTTTAGTTTGCCAATTAACAATTGCAAACGATTCTATTGTACTTTTTTCTGAGGCTGCCAAAGTCAATTTAAAAGAATACATAAGAAAGAGCAATATTGCATATCAAGAAAAAGAGTATGCTAAAGGTGAAAAACTCTTTAGTGAGTTGGTTGAACAGAAATTGATTGGTACTCAATTTGATGATTTTATATTTAAAAAAATAAACAGAGGCAAGTTTAAATTTGCAAACATAAAGCTTCCCGTAATTTTATTAACGTATGCCTCTTGGTGTGTTTTTGAAAAAGGAGAGATTCCTGCAATAAACAAATTAGCTCAAGATTACAAAAACAAAGCACAAATTGTTATTGTTTTTTGGGACACTAAGAAGAATCTAAAAAAGATTAAACATAAGTTTGATAGAAACGTCACTGTCTGTTATGCCAGTGAAGAGTATACAGAAGATTCCAAAGCCATTTTATTACTAAAAAAAGGCATGGGTTACCCAATGCAATATCACTTAGATTCTAACAAAGAAATTGTAGCTATTAAAAAACACATTGCAAAGCCCAATTTTGAGCATAACATTAACGAATCGTTTACAAACAATTATAATGAATATAATTCTGATTTAAATGATTTATTATTAATTGATAGCACAAACAAGAATACCTTTGTTAGTAAGTAGGCAAATTCTTAAAACAAAGGTCAAAAAAGCCCGAATTTACTCAAAATTCGGGCTTTTTATTTTTCAATTTATCTTATCTTATTTTGTCAACAACATTTTACCAGCTATTATTAAAAGTATAACACCAAAAACTTTCTTTAGCATTTTTTGATCTAATGAAATAGCAATCTTACTCCCTATTACACCTCCAACCACAAAAAAAACGGCAATAACTGCTGCATATCTCCAATCTAGATGTCCTTCTTTATGATACGTATAAGCAGCAAGTAATGTTACTGGAACTGCTAAAACTGCTAAACTTGTTCCCTGTGCTTGATGTTGATTTAATCCTAAAAAAAGAATCAACAAAGGTACCATTATAACACCACCACCTACTCCTACTAATCCACTCAACAAACCAGCTAATATACCAATTAGTACGAGGGATAAAATTGTCTGTATTGTCATCTTTTTCATTATTTTGAATATCCAGCTGTTGGGATTTCAATTTCATATTTCTTACCTGATTTATTTGGTAATCTTTTATCTCTTAACCATTGGTTATGAATTTTTAATATTTTATAATTAATTCCTTGCGTAATTGCAAAATCAGCTAAATCATTAATCGTTGTATCTACTTCGATTTTCTTAACAGGGACTTCACTATACAAAGCATGTTTTGGAATATCAAAATTATATTTTTTAGGATTTTTCATAATCTCCTTCAATGCTAAAATTCTATAAACATAACGAGCAGTTTCCTCTGTTAACAAAACATCATAATAGCTATTCACTTTTTGAGAATCTAATTGACGAGAAACACCCGCCATTCCTCCATTATAGGAAGCTGCAGCCAAAGTCCAATTACCAAACTTCGCATAAGCATCTTTTAAATAATCGCAAGCGGCTTCTGTTGATTTTTCTAAATGATAACGTTCGTCTACATAATCATTAACTTCTAATCCTTTTTCTTTTGCAGTAGCTGGCATAAATTGCCAAACACCTCTTGCCCCTGCTGGTGAAACAGCATTCACAAGACTGCTTTCAATTACTGCTAAGTATTTAAAATCATCTGGAATTCCGTTTTTTGCTAAAATTGGTTCAATTATTGGAAAAACTTTGTTTGCTCTCTTTATAACCAAAGTAGTATTGGTATGATAGTTCATGTTTGTTACCATTTCTCTATCTAATCGTTCTTCTACATCTGCCATATAGGTAGGAACTTCCTCGTTTGCAAAATTCATTTCTTGAGGATAATCTACATGCACTGTCTCATTCTTCTTTTCTGTTGCTGTTTCTGTAGTAGTTTTTGTAGTTGCATGAATAAAAAATGCACTCGTTACAACCACTAAGGCTATCAAAACAACTCTTTTTAAAATTCCGTTCTTCATACTATTAGTTCTTTTAGTTATTTAAAATAATTTTAGGCAAATTCTCATTAATCCATTTGTACTTATTAATGATCATTATATGTGTTCCTCCTTTAATTTGAATTGCATTTTTGATGTTTTGTATCGGGAAAACCTCATCTGCATCACCATGAATATGCACTACTTTATCAGAAGGACTCGTTCTAGACCATAAAACTACGTTTTCTATCGCCCAATCCAAATATTTTTTATCTCTAACGCTTAAATATTTTTCATAGAGTTTTAATCTGCTCGAAATGATGTTCTCACCAAAAGCATATTTTACAAGTGTTTCAACGTTTGCCAACAAACTAGTTGGTATCAATTTATATGCCAACGTTTTCTTTGCAATTTTCATTCTTGTTGGCATTTCAAGATTCGTTTTTACACTTGATATAATAATGGTTTTCCGTGTTGAAATTAGTTCTGCTATTTCTTGTACTAATATTCCACCAAAGGAAACTCCAACCAAAACCGGATTCTCGTGCTTAATGTTTTTGGTCATTCGTAATGCATATTCGCTCAACGACTCTTTGTCTTCTGGAATAAACCATTCTAAAAAATGGACTTCAAATTCTTCGGGTAATTTTATATTTTCAAAAATCACTGGACTTGCTGCTAAGCCCGGCATGAAATATACTGGTATTTTGGACATTTTATTTTAAAATTGAAGATAATAATTTTGCATAAAAATACTGTAATTCTTTTATTTTGCGTTTTTCTTTTACATTTTTTTAAACAAATTAACAAAAAGTTAAAGTTCTTTGAAACTGCAATCTAATATATTATATTTGTTGATGTTTGTGTTTTTAAAAAACTTCACATTACAATTTAATTCAAAGCATTAACCAATGGAAATTAAAGATAATGAATTGCTTCGACAATTTGAAATTACTACAGATTCTGGACTAGTATCAATTGAATATTCTTTACAAGAAAGAAAATTATTTCTAACAAAATTTTGTGAGAATGAAAATGAAGATGAAGAATTACAAGACAATTTTATTAGAAATGTTTTAGCTCTAGCAGAAGAAAGAAAATTAAAGGTTGTTCCAACTCATATTAAACTTATTAAGTTTTTTAGGAAGAATAGGAAATACCAAGAAATGCTTCCTCCTGGTATTAAGATATAAAAAAAACGTCTCTAACGAGACGTTTTTTTTTGTCTTTTAGTAACATTATTCAAATTGAACTGAACCATTAATTGCAACTTCACTCCAAGTTTTACTAACACCGTCAGGTCCTTTATGAAGATCATAACAAGCTTTGTGTATCGCTTCAATTGCTGCTTGAGCACCGAACTCTTCTAAATTAATTGTACTATCTACACTAAATTTTTTATTTTCAAAAGTAAAAGGTACTTCTAATTGTTTTGTAACATCATTCAATGTTAAAGTAAGAAAACATTTCCCTTCTCTAAAATTAAATGCTCCACCAATTAATTCGGTATTTTTTAATGCTCCAAAAAAGATGGTTTTTAATTTCGCATCACGGTCTTCGTTGTTCGTAAACAAACTACTTACAGGAATTGAAAAAGTAGCTCCTTCTAAAACTGCTTCTGGAGTTTCTCCTGTTTGCGTGTTTTTCAATTCAATTTGTTTAAAACTTCCACCTACTGCAACTTTATCAGTAGTTTTATATGCCGTCCAATTTACTTTAGTAGAATCTGTAATTATTTTCAAACCACTAAGTTCTTCTGTTTTCACTTCTTCAACTGGAGTTTCTTGTTTTTCTTCTTTTTTACAGCTTGTAGCTAAAATAGATACAGCAAAAGCAAAAAGTGCTATTTTCTTCATTTTGTTTTTATTTATGTTCAATCAAAGATACTAAGATTTTAAACCTCTAACCAAATACAAACGTTAAAGATTAGTAAATTTTATTAATTGTTTTAAAATTATTTTATTTAAAAAATCAAGAAAAGCATCGTGTTTAACACAAGAAAGACAGTAAAATATTTCACTGTCTTTCTCTCAAACTAACAAATAAGACATTTTAGGATAATATCTACTTAACTGTTATGGCATTTATTTCGTCATTGTTATAAGTATATTCTTGAGTGAATGGATTACTATTCCCAATACCTTTCCATATTGCATAATTAACATTTATATTAGATGCAAATCCTGATATGTAGATTCCATCACTTGTAACATGAATTGAATTGAATCCTGAATGTTCTATTTTTGAACTTTCAATTACATTTCCATTCTTCCAAACTCTACTTTCCTTATTTGCATATATTGAAATATCAAATTCAGAACCAGCCACATAGACATCTGAATTATGTATAGAAATTGCATTTGCAATTATAAAATCGTTTTCATTTGAAAGGTTAATAGGGATACCATTTTTCCATATTTTCGCAATCGATTTTGATCCATTTGTAGAATAACCACATACATAAACTATATTATTATCTACAACTATATCTTTAATAAATGTATTAAATTCTGTGTGATTATTTTCTAATGTTATTTCTACTTCATTTTTCCAAACTACTCCTTGATATTTCCCAAAACTGTCCATCTTTTCTCCAGCCACATAAATATCGTTGCCAAAAACATAAATGGCATTAGCTTTTGAAGTCGTTTCATTATTGGTTAATCTAGTTGCAATTCCGTTTTTCCAAATAGTTGCAATAGACCTATTTAACTGACCTACATTCTCATTTCCTACAACATAAACATTATTTTGATTAACAAAAATATCTTTTGCTTCTGCGTAACTTAATCCGTTTGTAATTTCTTGCTCATTATTGTTTTTCCAAACTTTAATTTTTTGATTTGCTCCATCTAAACTCTCGTTACCTACTACATATACGTTGTCTTCAATTATTGAAATGCCTACTGCACTTGAAGTTCCATTATTGGACAGTATTGTTGCCTCTCCGTTTACCCAAACTGTTGCAAGTTTAGTTTGTACATTATTTGCATTTAATGCATACTTACTACCAACAGCATAGAGTTTTTCTGGAGTTTGATTGTTTTCTACAGTTTCTAATGAATCATTTGAACAAGAAAAAATTAATCCTGTTAGGAATAGCGTTAAAATTGTTTTTTTCATAATAATATTTTTTTAAATAATTTTAAGTAAAAATAATCAAAGGAATAACTCATTATTAATCTTTTAGACAAACCTCACTAATTACTTGATGAAATAATACTGAAACAATTAATTAATAATCATTTTTTTATTAATAACTTGAGTATTCGTTTTAACTCTTAAATTATAAATTCCTGAAGTAAACTTTTCAAGATTAATTTTGTATTGATTCAAATAACTTTCATCAAATGAAAAGTTGATTTTTTGACCAATATAATTTGTTATAGTTATTTCACTTTCTACTAAATTCCTATTTGTTTTTATTTCAAATGACCCATTATTTGGATTTGGGTAAATTGTGAAGTCATCTTCTTTATAAAACTCTCCATTAGATAATACAATAGGTAGGCAATCACTTTGAAAAGATAAGTTTGCTATATTATTACTTTGTACTTGCGAACTTATATCTGATATATTCAAAACAGAATTGGATACTATAAAATTATATGGTGAATTTTCTATTGGATTTTGATTGGTTATACTATGCTGTAAAGTATTTACATCACATAGATAATCCTGATTGATATCTACATTAGCAAACTTAATATTTTGACTTCCATTTGTGAGACCATTAAAACTAGTGTAAAAAACAGCTGATGTAGTATTTAAAGAAAAACGGTTTAAAAAGAATGGTATTCTTTTACTTTTTACTATTGTTTCTGTAGTAGGATTATATTCAAAATATAAAGATCCTTTAATAAAATTTTCTGAATGTGCTATGCATTCAATATTTCCATTTGACTTTTCATTTAAATATTCAAAACCTGTAACTGTGAAAGTATTTCCAATGTTTTGAACTCCATTATCCCAAGTTTGTATATGTTTTGACCATAATATATCACCATTTTCATTTGTTTTAAATAAAGTTATGTGTGCAGGAGCAAAAAATTCAGTTGAAGTAGCAATTATATATTCGTTATTTTGGTTTTTGGTAAAAGAATATCCAAAATTGTGATAATATTTTTTATTTCGGTTTATATTGCTTAAATCGTTGTCTATGTTTATAATATCGGTTTCAGAGGTGGCAATATCAAAAGTGCCATCATCATTTGCTATTGCATTAAAATTGAACATATAATATGGAAGATTTGTTCTTTTTGCATTTATAAAATCTCCATCAGCAGTTAACTTAATCATTGAATAATAACTATTGCCATTTTCTTTTTCTGTAGTAAAAATAATTATCGATTCATCGTTTAATTTTAAAAGCGTACTTGAATTAGAATATGTAGAGTTTTCATTTTTTTTTACCCAAAGTATTTGACCAGAAATATTCATTTTTATAACAATATTTTTAGTACTATCAAAATTGCCGTTCTCTAAATAATCACCCAAAATAATAAATTCGCTTTCTGATACACTTAACAATTTCATTACTGATAATGAATAATTAAGGTCATTCGTTTCTAATTCTTTTGAACCAATTACATCTCCTGTATCATCTAAGAAGTTTAGCACAATGTTTGTTCTAAAAGTGGTGCTCGACTTTAAAACTGTCATTGCATTAACTAAATTGTTATTTACATTGCAATTTGTCATTTGAAAATCATAGACATCGTTATTAGAAACATATGACTTGTTATAATGTTGAGCAAAAAGGATATTAGTAATTATTAAAATACTGGTATTAAGTAGTTTTTTCATTTTTTTTTATTCAAAAGTAAAAAACTAGCTAAAGTTGAATCGGATAAATTTACGACCTTAATGATTTTCTTGACGAAACTATCTCTTTAATAGTTTAGAATGTAGAAATTCTTCAAAAACAGGAGTTTTAAAAGTATTTCCAATTGGAAAATGTAAATCTCCAATTGTTATGGTATCTGTAGAAATACTTTGTATCGCATTTTTAGATACAATATAAGATTTATGGATTTTTATAAAATCTTTTTTAGATAATTTTTCTTCTACAAGTTTTAAAGTCAAGTATGCAACTAATTTGTTCTTATTAGTATGAATAACTACATAATTTTGCAAGGATTCTATTGCAATAATATCTTTAATAATAACTTGCTCATAAATCCCGTTACTCTTTACAAAGAAATAATCATTATTAGTCAAGTTATTTTTTGTTAGTATAAAATCTTGTGCCTTACTTACAGATTTGAGAAATCTTTCAAAAGAAATAGGCTTTAAAAGGTAATCCAAAACATTCAATTCATAGCTTTCTATTGCGTATTCTTGATAAGCTGTAGTTATAATTGTTGCTGGCAAATTGGTGAAGTTCTTCAAGAATTCAATACCAGAAATTTTAGGCATATTAATATCTAACAATAGTAAATCAATTTCCTCGTCTTTTAATATAGATAGTGCTTCAACTGGATTTTCTGCTTCTCCAATAAACTCAAGAAAATCAATATCATCAATATATTCTTTTATTCCTTTTCTTGCAAACTGTTCGTCGTCTACAACAAGACATTTTATTTTTTTTGCCATCATTTTAATTCAATTTTTAATACAACTTTAAATAGTTCATTTTCGTCTTCAATAACTAATGAATAATTTTCTTCATATATAAGATCTAATCGTCTTCTCACATTTGCAATTCCAATTCCTTTATTATCTAATATTTTTAAAACATTCGAATTATTTTTAGGGTTTGAAATTTCAAAAACAAAACAATCATTTATATAATTTAACTTAATTTCAATTTCATTTATTTTTTCTTTATCACTTCTTAAATACTTAAAAGCATTTTCTAAAAAAGTAATCAGAATTAGTGGAGCTATTTGAAACGATTTAACAGTATCTTCTACAGTCAATCTGCATTTATCATTATCATTTTTCCTAAGTAATTGCAAATGAATATAGTCTTTTATATATTTTATTTCTTTCTCTATTGGAACTTTAGGTAAATTACACTCATATAACTGATATCTTAAAATTTCAGAAAACCCAAGTAAAGCTTCTCTTGCATTTGAATTTTTCTTGTCTATTTTAAAATAAATTGCATTTAAAACATTAAATAGAAAATGTGGATTTATTTGTGCTTTTAAATAATTTAATTCGGTTTCTATAATTACTTTTTGTTTGTTTTCTACCGTTGCTTTTTGTTCGGCTATTATTACTTCTTTCTTGTTTTTCATGTTTATAAAACTGAAATACATAATAATTGCTATAAGAATAAGCATTGATATAATATAATATAACAATTTCTTTGAAGCTTTTTGTTGCTCTATTTTTTGCTTATTTTTTAAATCATCAACTTCTTTCTTTTTGCTATACAAAAATTCTAATTCTTTTTCTAATCCATCATTTTTAGATTTTAAAATGCTATCATTCATAGTTTTTTCAATACTAAGAAGATTATAAGCGTTTTTAAAATCATTTTTAGCAAGGTATATTTTTTTTAATAATTTTGAATTATATCTTATATCGTCTGGTATTCCGTAAACTTTGGATAATTCCTTCGCTTTTAAAGCATAGTCTAAACTCTTGTCTAAATCAAATTTATTTTTTACAATTGAATCTTTAGAGAAATAATCTTGACTTAAAGCATTAAAACATTGCATTTGCCCAATAGGTCTATTGATTTTTGAAAAAAAAGTTAACGATTCTAAATGTTTTTCTATAGCTTCTTCAATTTTTCCTTGTTTTTGTTTTATAAGCCCTAATATTAGAATACTATTAGCTAGTGAATTATAATCTGTTTCTTTTTTTGCAATTTCAATAGATTTTTCGCAATACATTTCGGCATTTGAATACTTTTCTGTAGCTAATAATAAATGTGATTTGTAAATATATGAATATAACAAACCCTGATTATTAGATGTATTTTTTAAACTATTGATAGCTTTTTCACAATATAATTCTGATTTTTCATAATCTTTAATTATTCTAAAATTATTACTTATACTAATGTAACTATACCATAAATCATCAGAATGCAACTTCTCCTTAATTTTTAAAGCTTTAAAAAAGTAATCAAACATTGTCTTTTTATCATCTTTCTCAAAATAAAGATACCCTAAGTTGTCATATACAGATGCTAGATAATCTTGCTCGTTATTTTGTTTGGCAATTACAATTGCTTGATTAAAAAAATATTCGGAAGAATCTAATGCTCTTTTATTAAGATAAACTTGTCCTAAAATGCCGTTGAAGTAGGCTTTTTTATCAACCTTTTTATGCAATACTCTTTTAGACAATTGAATTGCATTATCATAATTTCCTAAATTGAAATTTGTTTCTGTAATTAGGATTATTAACTTTTCTTCATTTTTATTTAAAGAATTACTATTTGAAAGTAACTGAAATGCAAATGAATTTATGAGTTTAATTTTAGCTGAAATGTTTTCAAGCTCAATGTCATCATTACTTAATAAATTTATGATACAATTTATTTTAGCTTGCTTAGATGTAATAGTAAAACAATCTTTTTCTTGACTGTAAGAAATCGATATATGGAATAATACAATTATAAGTAGTTTGATTAATTTCAAAATTTTGTTTGTAAAATTATAGTTGTTATTCATTTAGCCAATAACATTTACACGAAAATAATAATTTACTTGATGAATAAATAACAATTAAGGTATTTCAAACAGCATATTTCATTTATATTTGCACCTTCAAAATTTTAGAAGTTGAAGTCATACGACTTACAACTTCTAACTTCTAACTTTTTTATAATGATTACAGTAAACGATATTGCAGTAGAATTTGGCGGAACAACTCTTTTTAGTGATGTTACTTTTGCTATTAATGAAACCGATAAAATTGCTCTTATGGGTAAAAATGGAGCAGGGAAATCTACTTTATTAAAAATTGTCGCTGGTGAAAACAAGCCTACAAGAGGTGTGATTTCTGCTCCAAAGGAAGCCGTAATTGCCTATTTACCTCAACATCTATTAGCAAATGACGACTGTACTGTTGTTGAAGAAACTTCGAAAGCTTTTGCTGAAGTTTTTAAAATGAAAGCAGAGATTGATGAAATCAACGAACAGTTGACAATTCGTACCGATTATGAAAGTGACGCATATATGAAACTTATTGAAAAAGTTTCGGAACTTTCTGAGAAATTCTATGCTATTGAAGAAGTGAATTATGAAGCTGAAGTGGAAAAAGTATTAAAAGGTTTAGGTTTTGAAAGAAAAGATTTCAATCGCCCTACTACTGAATTTTCTGGTGGATGGAGAATGCGAATTGAATTAGCAAAAATCTTATTGAAAAAACCTGATTTGATTTTATTAGATGAACCTACAAATCACTTGGATATGGATAGTATTCAATGGTTAGAAGATTTCTTAGTAAATCAAGCAAAAGCTGTAATGGTAATTTCTCACGATAGAGCATTTGTTGATAATATTACGAATCGTACCATTGAGGTTACAATGGGAAGAATTTATGACTACAAAGCGAAATATTCTCATTATTTAGAATTGCGAAAAGACAGAAGAATACATCAACAAAAGGCTTACGACGAACAACAAAAATTTATTGCTGAAAATCAAGCTTTTATTGATCGCTTTAGAGGAACTTTTTCAAAGACAGAATCGGTACAATCGCGTGTAAAAATGTTGGAAAAAATTGTTCCAATAGAAATTGACGAAATAGATACTTCAGCATTAAAACTAAAATTCCCACCATCTGCTCGTTCAGGACAGTATCCTGTTATAGTGAAAGATTTACACAAAAGCTATGGTGAGAAAGTGATTTTTAAAGATGCTAATATCGTTATTGAAAGAGGTGAAAAAGTCGCTTTCGTAGGAAAAAATGGTGAAGGAAAATCGACTATGATTAAAGCAATCATGAAAGAATTAGATATCAATTCTGGAAGTGTAGAAGTGGGTCATAATGCTCAAATTGGTTATTTCGCTCAAAATCAGGCTGCATTATTAGATGGTGATGCTACAATTTTTGAAACTATTGATAGAATTGCTGTTGGAGACATTCGTACCCAAATTAAAAACCTTTTAGGCGCTTTCATGTTTCAAGGAGACGATATTCACAAGAAAGTAAAAGTACTTTCTGGTGGAGAAAAAACACGTTTGGCCATGATGAAATTACTACTAGAACCTGTTAATGTTTTAATCTTAGATGAGCCTTCAAATCACTTAGACATGAAGACAAAAGATATTATTAAAGATGCTCTGCGCGACTTTGATGGTACTTTAATCTTGGTGTCACACGATAGAGATTTCTTAGATGGTTTGGCTACGAAAGTATTCGAATTTGGTAATCAAAGAGTGAAAGAACATTTTGAAGACTTGAAAGGTTTCCTAGAAATTAAGAAAATGGATTCGTTAAAAGAAATTGAGAAATAATAAACATTGATTTTCAATTTTTATAGATATTAAAAAGCTCCAAATGGAGCTTTTAGTTTTTTGTAGTAACTGTATAATTAATTAAAGTTTTATAAAATTTTGGAAAAGCCCAATATTGAGTTTCTAAATTTTTATTATTCGCTACATTCAGTGTATCCGCTTTAATCTCTTCATATAAAGACATCTGAACTGTCGTAAGCTTATTGCTGGATAAGTTAATATTTTGGATTATTCTTTTTCGACAATTAAATTTCTTTATTTTATTATTGGAAAGATTTAATTTTTGAATTCCTTTAGGTAAAAAAGATTCCTTAAAATCTGAAATTTTATTGTTCGATAAGTTTAAATCTATAATTGTAAACTCAGATAAATTGGGTTGTTTTCTTAAAGATCTATTCGATAAATCTAGCTTGTAAATTGTGTCTGTTTTTGTTAATTTACTATAATCAAAATCAGGAATTGACTTACAACTTGATAGAGTTATGATTAATAGGAATAAAAATTTATTTTTCTTCATGTTTTACTATTGGGAATGTTGAATATATGGTTTCAAGTGAACAAATAATTGGACCAGGTTTAGGAATTACTTTTGTTTTCAATTTATTTGTATTGTTTTTTTGTAACAATGTGTCAATAGTTTTGATTGTAAAATTAACTTCGCTTGGTAAATTTGGGTTATTTGAAACATCTAAATATTCTAAATTATCATTTAATCCTAAATATTCAATAGTATTATTAGATAAAATTACTCTTCGTAATTTTATGTTTTTGCTATTCGCTTTATCTGCAATAGTCTTTATTGTAACTGCATTTAGTTGATTAAAGGACAAGTCAATCTCTTCTAAATTTAGGTCTGAATTATGATAAGGAATCAGAACTTTAATAGGACTCATTTTATAATTCGTGCAAATAAACTTCTTTAAGTTATTGTTAGTACACTTTAACTTCTTCAAACTTAAAGGCAATTTGCTTAACGGAATTGTATCTAAATTATTAAAAGACAAATTCATGCTTTCAATTTTATAAATTGACAAATCTGGTAAAGTATTTAATTTCTTATTTGATAAATCTAAATGATTAATAGTATCTTTTGTACTTAATTCTGATAAAATTTCGGCTACTGATTTTTCTTTCTTCGTTTCAGATAAAATTTGATTTGAAGTAACTCTCTCTTTCTTTTTACAAGAGATTAACGAAATTAGCAACAGTAATACTACTTTTTTCATAGTTTTATTTTAAGAAAATAACGACAATAATTATGACATAATCATTTACTAAATACTATTTCTTCATCCATTTATCAAAACCTAAAGCGGAACTTTTCATTTCTTTTTGCCATTGTATACCATATTCTTTATTCAATATTTCAAAGACTATTGTATTTTTAGCTTCGTATTCTTGAAAATTCACTGGAGGTAAACAACCAAAATCATAATATTGAATGTTGTATTTTTTAGCAAAATCGAGATCTTCTTTGGTAATGGTTGACGCAATTCCTCCAATGATGTAAATAGTTTGCGTTTTTGAATTTACTTCAATTTTAGTTTCCTGACCTTTTACTTTAATTTTTGTAGTTGTTGCGCTTGATTGTTTTTCTTGTGCTAGTGTTTGAATACAAAAGAATAACAATACTGTCAAAATTTTATAATTCATCTTTTTGTATTTTATTAGTTACATCTGCTCCACCCCATTCTACTAGCGTAAAACCTTTACGATTTGTTTTTGGTAATTGTTGTTCTTTAATGGTTTCAAAGTGATCTAAACCGTAAAATTCCATATATACTCTAATTACTGTTTCTGGTTTTGGTTTTACCTTATTCACAGAAATTTCATTACAAGCATCATTTTTTAAAAAATGAATGAAGTTGAACTCATTTCGTTCTAAAATAGGCAGCCAAAACTGTATAAATTCATTAGTCTCTTGATTATTTAATCCAATATGTTCCAATTTTTCAATAAAAAAATCGGTTAAGTTTTCTTTTTCAACAACAAAACCATCTGTATATTGATAATGTTCGTTTGGCAAATCAATTGCTCCATCCCAAAACAAAGAACTATAATTACGTTTGGTTTTGGTGTCAAAAAGTTGTCCGTTTGGAGCAGCAATTACTTTCCAATTCCCTTCATATTTAGGAAAAGTAGTTAGTAGTTCCCCTTTAAATTCGAATTGCAGTGTAATCTCTGTTTCTTGTGTTGGATAGAGGTAAATTACTGGTTTTTTAAGAAGAATTGGTTTGTCATTTGAAAGAAGAATAGCTTTTAAAGAAATAGTAATCGCTTTTTGTTTTTCGATTATTATTTTTTGTGATACATAATTAGGTTTTTCAAATTGCAAAACATCATTTTTTCTAACTTTAATTTTAAATACACCTTCAAAATCGGTAAAAAACTGCTCTTTAGTATTCAAGTTTTTAATGGTAGCTCCAAAAAGAGGATTCTCTTCACAATCTAATATCAATCCTGTCAGAAGAAATTCTTTTCCTTTGTTTTCACTATATTCATAGGCATATAGTTTATACATTTTTTCTAATTCTTTTTTAGAAATGTTTTTAGTTGTGATAACTAGAGCTCCATTTTGAGCTTTTTCACCATAAATTGCTGTTGCAGCTTGACTTTTTAACACATCTACTCTTTCAATATTATTAGGGTTTATGTTCTTTAAAATATCTTCTGATACATAATTAGAATTGACAACGTATAAAATTTCATTAGCAACATTTACTGTTGGTTTTCTATTTATTCTCCATCCTTTTTGCTTAGGTATTGAATCTTGAGCAAACACAACAGAGATTGAAAAAACAACAAATAATAGGATTAATTTACTTTTCATATGTAGATATTTATTTGTTTTTTATAGGTCATATGGTATCGCCATCTTTATTGGTGTATGTTTGCAACAAACTTGTTGTTAGTGGCGATTTCATATTTTTTAAATTATTTCTTTTTTAGTGGTTTTCCATTTTTCGTACTAATAATAACTACGCCATCTTTTCCTTTTTCACCATATCGTTGTTGTGCTTCTTCTTTTTGATAAATCGTTGTTGCAGTAATTTTTTGTTTATCTAAAGGATAATAAGGACTTGTTGGATTTTTTCCAAACAAAGACTCTTCAGAATATTCTACTCCATTTATAATATACAATGGTTTTTTCAAAACAATCATAGTGTCTATTTCTTCATTATCTATCATGGTTTCTATTTTACTCATACTTTCTACTTCTCCATCAATAACCACTAAAGGATTTGGTTTCACATTGCTCTTTTGATTTTGCATTGCATCACTTTTATTAGGCAAGAAACTGTTTCGAGGTATTTCAGTTTTTAATGTTATAATCGATTGAATTGAATTGTTCATAGGAGCAATAGTTACAGGTTTAATTAAAACAGAATCTGCTTTTGACAAAAATCCTAATGCACTTTCCTCTCTTGGCAATATCATCTCATCAAGTTCTTCTAATTGCATTTCATCATTAAGAGCCATTGAGCTCGCTTCGAAAACAATCTCAGGTTGATTATTCAGTAATACGTTCTCGTTTTTTTTAAGCGAAAGAGTTGTGTCTTTCTTTAGTTCTACTAAAGGTGCTACAAGTATCATTTTCTTTTTAATAGTATCAGAAACTACAATGCTGTTTTCTTCTGTTTGAACAGGAGTAGTATTCGTGTAAAAATGATATATAATAGTTGCCATAATAATTACGGAAGCAGCAACACTAATTTTTTTCCAACTGTTTTTCTCTTGCTTTAAAACATTGGTATCTAACTTATCTTCAACTCTCGACCATACTTTTTCCATACCTGGAAAAGCATTCGATTCTGCATTTTTAGCAGCTTGTTGTATTTTTTTTTGTAATTTATTTTCGATTTCCATTGCCTTATCTCGCTTTTTGATAGTAATATGTATTCACTAGCTCTTTTAACTTTGTTTTTGAAGCATTTAATTGTGATTTTGAAGTGCCTTCGGAAATACCTAATTGAGCCGCAATTTCTTTATGCGAAAACCCTTCAATAACAAACAAATTGAAAATGGTACTACAACCTTCTGGAATGTAATTAAGTAGATTCAGTAAATCAGCTTCTTCCAAATCGGTAACATCATCAGCTAAAGGTTGTGATTTATAACTTACATCTTCTAAATACAAATTGAAGTTTATGTTTTTCTTTAACTGTAGTAAGCATTGGTTTACCACAATTTTTCGAGCCCAAGCCTCAAAAGCATAATTCTCCTTTAACTGATTCAGCTTTGTGAAGATGATAAAAAATCCATCTGCTAAAACTTCTTCTATTTCTTCCTCTTTTTTCAGGTAGCGCTTGCATAAACTATAAAGCTTAGGAGCCATATATTCATATAGCTGCCGTTGCCCATCACGGTTTTGTTTCTTACAGGCTTTTATTATTTTTTCATCCATCACAATTGGTTTGCTACTTATATAGAGTATAAAATTTAGAAAAAGGTTGGGAATGCATTAAAAATATTTCTTTAAACCCAAATTATGCATTAAAATTCTATTACGAAAAACTATTTTATATTTGCTTCAGTACGCAGCTTTACGTCTTCAATGTATAATCTAGGTTAAAAATAAAAAAAGGCATACGTTTTTGATCACTTATGCCTTTCTATTTTTATTATTCTATTATTATTCTTTAAAAACCATATCAATACACATGATTGCTGCTAGGATTAATTGTCGTATTGGATCTTCTGCTCCAACCGAATTATCTATATTTAAAACATAATTATCTGCGCTAGTAAAAAACTCTTTACCAATTCCAGCCCATTTCTTAGAAACGGTTGCGATTTCTTTATTATGCTGTAGGAATTTAAAATCCCAACCTGTCCATTTACCTTGTAAAGTACATAAATGACGGTCGTTTGCATCGTGAATTTCAAATTTTCCACCAAAAGAGAAAACTTTTTGTTTAAAAACGCCAATTAAACGTTCGTTTGTATCAAAAACTTCAACATCCGATTTAAAAAGAGCAACTCCCCTTTTTACACTTACAATTGGTTTTCCTTGCGTATCGCTAACGACAACATGGAAAGGAGTCATTCGTTTATAATCTGTAAAACGGAAAAGTTTGGTAAAAAATCCTAAATTAGGTTCTGTGCAAGACATCATTAATGAGCCGTTTTCTGGATTAAAAATATCATAACTATTAGCTGCTTTAAACATGCCTACTTTTTCTTTCACTAAGAAAACGTTTCTAGATAAAATAGAATTCATTTATTGATTGATTGTTAATTTATATATTTCAGACTTTAATTCTTCTGTGTCATTATCTTCGCAAAGTAGAAATTCGATTTCTTTATCGGATTCTTTGAATAACGTAATCCCTTCAAATTTATTTATTTTAGAAATTAAGATCGTATTTTCTAGTTCAAAATTTTCAACTTTAATTCGTCCCAAGAAAGAACCTAAAATTTCACCATCAAGATAGGTTGAAGCAGTATTTTCAACAGCTGCTAAAAAATAAATGGTTGTATCAACAAGAATAGCATCGGTAAAAGTAGCTTCAACATCATTAATCTTTGGTAATATTATTTTCTTAAACACCAAAGAATCGTCTGCGTTCAATATAAAAATGCCATTAGCACTATTTCCTGCATTTCCTCTTTGGAAAAAATAACTTTTATCAGCTGTAATAATCAAGCCTTCAATATTCAACTCATCATCAGAAAGAGAAGCTTCTTTCTTAAACCTTTCATAGACTACACTGAAATCTTTATTTTCAATCTTCTTTGTTTTCAAATCATAACTAATTCTTTGATTTCTCTTTTTTGTAGAACCAGAACCCAAAATAATTACGTTATTGCCTTTTAAAGCTATCGATTCAAAGTCAAGTTTGTCTTTTTTTAGGATATTTTCAGCAGGGTTTTCAACCAAAGCATGTTTTTCTAAACTTGCTTTTTCAATTTGATATTCATACAAATAGGTACTATTATCTGAAATTAAAAAAAGAGAATTCTCTTTAAATAATAAACCCGATGCAGAACCAATACCAATAATATTAAGGAACAATTGAAGTTGTAATTTTTCCATTTTGCTTGATAATTTTTTTGGTTATAAAAATACATTTATCTTTATGAATAAAATTTAAAAAATGAAAAATATAGATACTTCCACTCTTAAAGTTACAAAATCAATTCAATTAAAAAATATCCCAACGCTTATTGATGTTTCTACTTCTGAAAAAAAGAAGGAAAAAGTGCTTCAAAAAACGAGAGAAAAACTAAGCAAATTGCAAGACAAAATGTATGCACATAATAAATATGGTGTATTAATTTGCCTACAAGGAATGGATACCGCTGGAAAGGACAGTTTAATTAGAGAAGTATTTAAAGAGTTCAATGCTCGTGGTGTTGTAGTGCATAGTTTTAAAACTCCAAATTCAACCGAATTGGAACATGATTATCTTTGGAGACACTATTTAGCGTTACCCGAAAAAGGGAAATTTTCTGTTTTTAATAGAACACACTACGAAAACGTATTGGTTACACGTGTTCATCCAAATTATATTCTGAATGAAAACATTCCAAGTATCAATTCGGTAGAAGATATAACTCCAGCATTTTGGGAAAATCGATTTGAAAGTATCAATGCCTTTGAAAAGCACATTACTTCAAATGGGATAATTGTATTAAAATTCTATTTGCACTTAAGCAAAGAAGAACAAAGACAACGTTTATTGCGAAGATTAGAAACTGAAAAACACAATTGGAAATTTTCTCCAGGCGACTTGAAAGAGCGTGAATTGTGGGATGACTATCAAAAATGCTATGAAGAAGCTATTAACAAAACATCTAAAGAACACGCTCCTTGGTATATTGTTCCTGCTGATAACAAAGAAACGTGTCGCTATCTCGTTGCAAAAACTATCTTAGAAGAATTACAGAAACATACAGATATTAAAGAACCTGAATTAGAACAAGAAGTGAAGGACAACATCAAAATGTATCACGACAAATTAGCGTCTGAAGAATAATTTAATTAGTAGCGAATGGTTCTGTTTTTTTTGCTATCTATTTTCCTGCTGTCCACTTTATCTTTTATCGCGAAGAACAAATCAATCTAGTTTACACAACTTTATTCTTCGCAATAAAAGGATGTCGTTACCATCAGGGCAATTCCTTACATTAAATTAACTATTTTTTGTATTTTCTAACCTCCAATTTGTAAATTGTAAATCTTACCTTTGCACCCAAATTTACTGCAATGACTTTATCTGTCTATTTTAAAGAGTTTTCATATAACTTAAAACTAGCCTATCCAATCATTTTGGGTATGTTAGGTCATACCATCGTAGGTATTGTTGACAACATTATGGTAGGAAGACTTGGTTCAACCGAATTAGCAGCTGTTTCTCTAGGAAATAGTTTTGTCTTCATTGCCATGTCTTTAGGTATTGGTTTTTCAACAGCAATTACACCTTTAGTTGCAGAAGCAGATGGAAAAAGTGATATTGCTAAAGGAAGAAGTGCCTTTCATCATGGACTATATTTATGTAGTATTCTAGGAGTTATTTTGTTTGGGATTATTTATTTTTCTAAACCATTAATAACTTTTATGGGACAACCTGAAAATGTAGTAGAATTAGCAAAACCCTATTTAGATATTGTTGCTTTTTCATTAATTCCTTTAATCATTTTTCAAGCCTATAAACAGTTTGCAGACGGAATGAGTGAAACTAAATATTCTATGTGGGCAACTATTTTAGGAAACTTAGTGAATGTATTATTAAATTACTTACTGATTTATGGTATTTGGATATTTCCAGAGTTGGGTATTGTTGGTGCAGCCATTGGAACCATAGTTTCACGTTTTGTAATGTTAGGCTATATGCACTATATGATGAATTTAAAAAAGAAATTCCATCCTTATTTCAAAGACTTTTCGCTAAAAGAGATAAAACGCGAAGTCAATATAAAAATTATCAAACTAGGAACTCCTTCTGCCATGCAAATGTTTTTTGAAGTTGCCTTGTTTACTGGTGCTATTTGGCTATCAGGACGATTAGGGACAACGAGTCAAGCAGCTAATCAAATTGCTTTAAGTTTAGCTTCTTTTACCTTCATGTTTGCCATGGGATTAAGTGTTGCGGCTATGATTCGTGTTGGAAATCAAAAAGGATTAGAAGATTTCAAAAAATTACGTTTGGTTGCCTTTTCAATTTTCTTATTGGCTATCATTTTAGAAATAATTTTTGCCTTAATTTTTGTGGTTTTCCATGAATATTTTCCATTACAATTTATTAAAACTGTTGATGACTTAGGAAATCCAATTTTAGAAAATATTGAAGTGGTTAAAATTGCCGCACAATTATTATTAGTGGCTGCGGTCTTTCAAATTTCCGATGGTATTCAAGTCGTTGTTTTAGGGGCATTGCGCGGTTTGCAAGATGTTAAAATTCCAATGTATATGACATTTGTTTCTTATTGGGTAATTGGTTTCCCAATTTCTATTTATCTAGGACTATATACATCCTATGCTGCAGCAGGAATCTGGATAGGATTATTAGCTGGTTTGTCTGCCGCTGCAATTTTATTGTTTTTCCGTTTTAACTATTTAACAAAAAAGTTAATTGCAGATAATAACCAATAAACCATTCAAAAAAATATTATTTTTACATCGTTCAAAATAAATAAATTAAAAAAAGAAAAAATGACTTTACCTAAATTTGTTATTGCTGACAATTCTGACTTTCCAGATGATATTTTTATCATTCATTTAGAGTTCCCTCAATTTATCATCAATTTAAAAGATGATGAAGTTGAATTTTTAGAAGACATTGAAGAAGAAGACGAGAAAGAATTAGAATCTGAAATGGAGCATTTAATTACGCTTGCAGGCGAATTCTATGACAGAGAAATGGAACGTTACGAAGAGTAAAACAAAAATCTAGCAACTATAAAAATGAAAAAAATCTATTCTGCTTTAGTGGTTCTACTACTAATGATCATTACTATTTCTTGTAATAACAATAATAACCAAGAGATCTTAAAAATAACATCTGACAGCACTTTATCGCTTACAAAATTAAACCTAGAAAGTTTAAACGATAAACTACCAAAAGATGAGTTAGAAAAAGAAAATAACTTAGACAAATTTTCTAAAAAAGAGAAAGAACAAATTAAACTATTAATCAACGCAAAAGATAATGGTATTAATATAGGAAAATCATTGTATATAATGATTGACGAAGTGAAAAGAGATTACGTTATTTCTGCCATTTTTTGGTTAGATAACGAAAAAAAATTTCAAGAAAATTTTTCTAAAATAACCGATTCTAAAATTGTTATTAACACAAAGAAAAATCTAGTCTATGCAGACAATAATGTTATTGGTGCAATAAAAGGAGACATGATTGTCCTTTCTCAATTTTCAAATCATAAGTCATTAATGAATAGTTTTTCAGTTGAAAAAAAGAAAGAAATTGACACTCAATTCTATACTGATTTTTGGAATAGAAAAGCAATTGAAAACACTATTAAAATTGATCAGATAAACAAATCATTAGTACATAGTGCAGATGTTTCTACTTGGTTAAATATTGAAGGGGCTATTTCTTCTGCTACAAATGGCTACATTGAAACTTTAGCTATAAATAGATTACTTATTGATGCTGGTCTTTCTATGAACTTAAATTTTGAAAAAGGGAAAGTAGTTCTAAACACAAATACCTATTTGAATGAAGATTTACGCAAACTAGTTGAAAAACACTACGACGGAAAGAAAATAAACTATGACATTTTAGAAAACGTAAGTGTAGACAATGCAACTACTTATGCATTAGGCTATTTTAGTCTTGATTTTATTAAACATTTTGTAAAAGAAGCTGGTTTTGAATCTACTGTAAACAATTATTTAGAGTTTAAAGATTTAACTTTTGATGAACTTGCATCAACCTTTACAGGTGATTATGCTTTTATTAATAATAAAGCAACTGAAGATAAAAATGCAACGAATCAAAATTTATATTCTTTAATGAAAAGTCAACAAAACTCTGTTTTTGTTTTAGGTATCAATGGTAAAAAATCGAACAAAGTAATTGATATTATCAAAAAAGAGCTTTCTGCATCAAATGGTGGTCATATTTTTACGAATGATAATCTCCTTGTATTTTCTACTGAAGAAGAAAATCTAAAACTATTAAAAAGTAATGAAAAGGCAGATAATGATAATTTAGAAAAAGTATCTAATGTGAATTCTTATTCTTGGACAAGCGGTGAAGAATTTAATAAGGACTTAGATAAGAGTGAAATGAAATTTAAAGTAGAAAACATAATTTCTACTTCAAAGATGGATAATGGTAATTTCGCTACAGAATTTACAATTACTATCGATAAAGATTCCGACAACATAATACATTATTTAATGGGATATGAATAGTATCACTTTAGATAAAGTTTTACCACAATATTTTATTCCAAAAACAGTAGACAATCCAAATACAATTTGGAATAAAAAAACAGTTTTTGAAAAGGGCAATTGTTATTTAATAATTGCCCCTTCAGGAAGTGGAAAATCGACTTTAGCAACTTCTATTTTAGGAAATCATTTTCAATATGAAGGCGCAATTTATTATGACACTACAAAAGTAGCATCACTTTCTATAGAACAAATTGTAAATTATCGAAAGTCAAATATTCAATTACTTTTTCAAGATGTTCGTCTTATTAATGATTTGACTATTAGGAAAAACATATTGTTACGCACATTTTCAAAATTGAATAATCAAATTGAAGAGAATATAAACAGTTATGCTGAAACATTAGGAATTACTAAATTATTAGATAAAAAAGCAAAAAACTGTTCTTATGGAGAAAGACAAAGAGCTGCGATTCTTAGAAGTTTAATTAATCCAACAGATTTTCTAATTTATGATGAGTGTTTCAGTCATTTAGATCAAGAAAATAAAGAAATTGCTTTCCAATTAATTCAAAAAGTAGCACAAGAAAACAAGAGTGCTTTATTATTTTTTGAATTGAATGATTTTGCCTTCGAACACGAATTAAAAATACTTAACCTATAATGAAACAACTATTTAAATCATTGTTTTTGTATGTAGGGTTATTCCTTTCTTTCATTTTAGTATTAAGTTGTCTACAACTCTATGTTAATGCAAATTCATTACTAGGATCAAAAAGTAGCGATTCCAATTATTGGATTACTATTTCGAAAACGATTACTCCAGATAATATTGGACGAAAAGAACTTATTGGTTTCAACTCAAAAGACATTAAAGAGCTCAAAACCTGGAAAGAAGTTAAAGCTATTCATCCAATTGTTTCAAATGATTTTAGAGTTTCTGCTGATGGTGGTGATTTTATTCCATTTTATACCGACATGTATCTTGAAGCTGTTGATGACGAAGCAATTGATATTAAAGACCTTTCCGATTTTAAAGTAGAAGACAATACAATTCCTATTATTATCTCTAGAGAATATCTCAATTTATACAACTATGGATTTGCTTTAAATCAGGGTTTACCACAAATTACAGAAGACTTTGCCAAAAGAATTGAAGTTAACATCAATATCACGCTAAAGGACAAGAATCTAAAATATAGAGGACGATTAGTTGGTTTGTCAGATAGAATTCATTCGGTTTTAGTGCCCAAAAAATTTTTAGACTCAATAAATGCTAGTCAAGGCTTATCAAAAAGCAAAGATACTATATTTACAAGAGTTTTAGTGAATGTAAACGACGCTACAGATCAGGATTTAATTGCAAAAATGAGCAAAAAAGGATATGAATCTAATCAGGAATCATTACGTTCTGCAAAGATTAAAGGAAAACTTTTCTTAGTCCTACGCGTTATTGGAATTATTGGTTTGTTTATTTTCTTACTTTGCGTTTTCATGATAATCAATTATATAAAAATGCAATTTTTAGAGCAACAAGAAGCAATATCTATCAAATATTGCTTAGGTTATTCTCCAAGAGAAATGGTTAAAAAAGTAAGTATTAAGTTCGGAATTATAGTAGCAATTTTAATTTCAATTTCTCTATTATTCTTGTCAATTGGACAATATTATTTGAGCCAATCAGACATTGCAAACGGACTATTATCACCTTTTTTAACACCGCTTTTATTTACATTAATGCTTATTATTCCAATCATAATTTATTTTATAGTAAACGAATTAATATACAAATGGTTAATAAAATCATGGAAATTTTAAAACTATCATAAAACAAAACACCGTTTAGAAAAATATTCCAAACGGTGTTTTTTTATATTATACCAGTTATGATTTGAATTTACTGTGAAAGAAAATGATGATTTTTTTCTTGATATAAAATAGAAAATCAAAGCATAGCATCGTTACGTTTTTATTTTATATTGAAATATCGAGGAAAAAAGGGCGTTTTGTTACAGTAAATTCAAGTGATAAATGGTATTATTACTTCATTTTTTATACATCATATCCGTTTTTAATAGCATAAACTGCAAGTCCTACTCTTGTTTTTAATTCCAGTTTTTCAAACAAACTATCTCTGTAATTTTCTACCGTTCTTGGACTACAAAACATTTTCTCACTAATTTCTTTATAGTTCATTTCGGTAACCGTATATTTTAAAAACTCTTTTTCTCTGTCAGAAATTTTAATTCCATTGGAAAACCCAGTATAATCATCATTCAATGTAGAAAGTACTTTACTTGTTGCCCATTCTGGAAAAAACTGTCCATTCTTTAGAATTTTAAGCAAGGCATTTTCTAGTTCTTTCGGATGCACATTCTTCAACATATAACCCTTTGCTCCGTTTTTTATCATTTTGATTAAACTTTGCTCGTCATCTTGCATACTTAAAGCCATAACCAACACATTCGGATAATCACTTTTTAGCCATTTTGCAGTTTCAAATCCATCCATTACAGGCATACTAATATCAAGTAAAACAATACCTGGTATCGCTTCATCTTGTTTGAATTTATTTTGCAATTCTAAACCATTTTCACATACATACAAAACTTCAAATTGTTCAAAATTAGATATAATACTACTTAGTGCATTGGCTATTAAAACATGATCGTCTACAATCACAATTGAGTTTTTCATTTTATAAAGGTATTTCTATCGTTAATTTTGTTCCTATTGTTGGGTTACTTTCCAAGTAGTATTTTCCACCAATCATTTCTGCTCTTTTTTTCATATTAAGTAAGCCAATACCATTTGATTTTGTTTCATGTATATTAAATCCTTTACCATCATCTAATAAAACCAATACATATTTGCTCTCATTTCTTTCCAATGTAACCGTAATAGTATCGCATTTAGCGTGCTTAATACTATTTTGTATAAACTCTTGTGTAATTCGTAATACAATACTTTTTGTCTGATAGGAAGCACTATTTATTGTAGTGTTACATACAAAAAGAACATTACATTTTCTTAATTCGTGTACTTTCTGACATTCTTTCTCTAATAACTCTCGAATGGTACTTTTTTCAATACTATCATCTGTTAAAGACTTAGACAGTTGCCTTAATTCAGATAGCGAATCATTAATAATTGTACTAATATTTTCAATACTTTCATTCACTTGAGGAGCTTTGTTTTCATAGGCTAATTGTTGCGTATATAAACTCGCTAAAGTTAACTTCTGACCAATATTATCGTGAATTTCTCTACCAATATATTGCATTGTTTGGGTTTGAATCTCTAATTGCGTAGCTAACAATTCTCTTTGATGTTCCCTCTCCTTATTTAATAGATTCACTTCATGTTCGTTCTTTTTTACTTTATATTGTTTGATAAAAGCGATGATACCAACAATGAATAAAATAAAAAATAAGTTAAAAAGAATAATAGTAACTATAATTTCGGTTTTCCCCATATAAACGAAGCAGTAAAAAGTAAATACATTAAACAATTAGAAATTAAAAAATAAAGATAATAAGCATTCCAAATAGAAGGTTCTTTTACAATTAAATTATATAATCCAAAGAAAGGCAAAGTACCTACATAGAAAAGCATTATCCCAATATTTATATAGAACATTTTATTTTTCCAAAACTGTAATATGTCATCATTTTGAATTTGTTTCCGAAATTCTAAAAAAACTAATATCATAAGTAAAAGTGTCCCAACTGTCATATTAAATGAGTATACTATATCAAATGACTTAAAATAGAGTTCAATTGGAATAAATGACAATAAATATAAGGTAGTAAAAATGAAAAATAGTTTTTTATTTTTCAAAGACTTAATTGAATAGAGCCAGAAAAAGAACAAATACTGTAATGGAATAATACAAAATGCATATAATATTGCCTTTTTTAAATGTAATAAATTTGAAATTTGATTACTAAAATTGTCAAAAACAGCGATTATAACAACGTAAAAGACAAATAATTTCCAAAAGCAATCCCTGTTTTTTGGATAGTAGATAATTGCAATTATAGCAGTAATTAATTCTAACCATAATTGCAAATTAACTATAAGTGGATAATTTTTTAACATTTATTATGGAATAAAAAAACCCTCATCTCCATTTGAAGTAGCTGGCGGTATCAAGTTTCCATGATTTTGTGCACCAATTAAATTACTAGGATTATTTGGATCATTATCTGCAGACTTTCCAGTTAATGCAGCAGTTCGCTGTGTTGTAGAAATAGTATTTGTAACAACATATCCTGGCATATCAAAAAGCCCATGTGCATAAGTTGTATAATCTAAAGGGTTAAAATCAACCATTCTGTTTTCAACTTTTATAGTAGGAATCATTACTAATGTATGCAAATTCCCATACTGTTTTTGCAATGGATCTTTCAGAAAAAGAACTAAATCTTTAAACTGACTCTCCCAAGTTTTTGCTTCAGGATAGGTAGCGTAATAAATTCGTATGCCTAAATCTTTACTATCAATTATTTTTCCATATGGCGCTGCTGTTTTTTTCGACGTTCTTTCAATGTGATAAACAAATCTCTTTACAGTCTCTAAATCAAACCAAATTGAATGAGCATCATTATTAGTTAGTGTGCTAGGATGTGTATTTATACATCTTAATTGTTTTTCTTGATATCCTTTTACCATCGTATGAACTAAATCTACAGCTAAATCATTCATAGGATTAGCACTATAATCCATGCATATTTTATCAGGATTAGCTGTTGGTGTAGAAGTTGATTTTTTAGGTGGAAACTTATAGATATAAGCTCCAAAGGCAATTACTACGGCAATTAAAAGTCCAGTTATCATATTATTTGTTTTTTAGTTTATGAAATTACTTTTTTTATTCTTTACAAAGAAACAACTCTTTACTTTTTTTATTAAAAGTTGAAAAACGTTTTCGAACAGGGTTAAATAACCCTATTAATTTTATATCAACTTATTACTAATAAAAAACGCATCCTTTATTTTAAGAATGCGTTTGTATTTATGTACATAAAGTTTTAAAAACCTTCTACAACATCAGGATCAGCTGGAGGAATCAAACTACCATGATTCTGAGCTGCTATATCACTATTTGTAGCTGTTTTAGACATTATAGTATATTCACCATTCTTATCTACATTTTGCAAACCATTATAGGTATTTTTATCTATTGGGTTAAAATCTACATTTTTTCCTTCAATATCAATAGTTGGAATCATTATTAATGTATGTTTATTTTCGTAAAGTTCTGTAATTGGACTATTTAACAAAAAAGATAGCTCTTCATAACCTGTTTTTTCCCATTTTTCTTTTTCTGGATAGGCTGCATAATAGAAACGTATACCTAAATCATTACTCGATGTATTTCCATTTTTTTTAGCTTCATTTTCTACATCCGCTATAAATTTTTTCAAAGTTTCTAATTCAAACCAAATTGAATGTGCATCATTTCCAATTTTTGTTTTGTTGATTGTTGCCAATTGGTTGTTTCGGTAATTCTGAATCATTTCATTAACTAAACCTTGTTTTAAGGTGTTAGGTCTTGCTGTTTTTAGTGCTTTTTGTTCTATTTCAACACTTTCTGAATTTGAACATGAAAACAAGAACAAGCTTGCTAATAGTACTACAATGTTTTTCATAATATTTAAAATTGTTTAATCAAATAAACAAAAATGAATGTTACTCTGTAAGGGTATTTTCATTCTTTTTTAAAGGGTATTTTTCCCCTTGTATAATTAAAATAGTTTTTTCAGAAAACATATAAGGTTGATAAACCTAATAAACTTCATCCTATTTCCCTCTTCTACTTTAAGTTAAACGCTCATCAATTCATTATCAGTTGTTTCTCAATTTTGTAAACATCAAAACAGGGAAACCGAAAACTGTAACAAAGAGTAGGTAAACTATAAAAAAAACAATATTATGGCAAATTTAGTAGCAGAATTAAACAGTTTAGACTTTAGTGTCTATATTGGCGGACCACTACAAGCAGCTGTTCAAGCACAAAACGCAGCCTCTATGGCACAAGTTAATTTCATTCAATCTGTAGGTTTTGAAGACGATCCTGCATCAACACCAAACGCTCCTTTACCAAAAAAATTGAGATATGTAGATTTTGAATACAATAAATCTGTACCTAATCCACATTTTGGAAAAGACAAACAAACCTTATTAGATGAAGGTTTTACAGATGCGCAGGCAACTACAATTGTTTTAGATATAAATAATAAATTTCTAGAAAACAATGTGATTATTAAAGTACCTTTTTTAACGACATTAACACTTCCAGCACTTCGAATTGAAGAAGTTATTATCGATTTCAATGCCAAATTAACATCTACAGAAACTTCTAATGTTTCAGATGAATTTGCGGCATCTGCTGAATTAGGAATTAATTACAAAGTAGTGAATTTTAAAGCATCTGCATCTTACAAAAGAACATCAAACAGTGGATCTACTGTTGAAAAAACATACAATATGGGTGTTCATGTAAAAGCGGTAAATGATGAAATTCCAGCAGGACTTGATAGAGTATTAACAATGCTTGAAGATAGTATTGCAAGTGTAAACGGATAAACTATTTAATTAATTATAGATAGGTTGTTAATTCAACCTATCTAATTTAAAAAACGTAAACATGCCAAATTTAAACGAATATTTAGGAAGCATTGTGTCAAGTATAACCAATGCTAGGGTATTGTCAGATTTACAAACTGTAAAAATTGCAGAACAATATGCTAATCATAATCTATTGAAACATTTTTCGATACCTAGAATGCGTATTGAAGATATTGAAATGACAATTCCTGTAGGAATGAATGTTATTGATAATGAAGGAACGCCAACCATAGAACCAATTAACAATAATGAATTAGTTCCTGCAATTTATAAAGTAGTTATAGGAACATTAGGGATTTCAAGAGTAGCGGGAAATGTAGCAAGTCTTTTTCAAACTGAAATAAATGAAAAATGCAGTGCTTTAATCAAAAATATGACGCCACAAAATTATAAAGAATTAACACTAAAATATAGTAATGCATTAGGAGAAATATGTTTTAGTATAGCAAAAGAACATAATCTCATTAAGAAAAGTGTAAAAATTCAAGTTACACCAACACTTCTTACTCAAAATATAGAAAGAAACATTATTTCCAAAGTGATCATTAATAATGAAACAAACGCTTTGGAGAATTTAAATGTAATTGTAGAAGCCAATAAGTTAAGAGAATTAGCTCCTGAAAGCTTAATATATATTAAAATGAAAATTTCGGAAGATGGAATGGAATGGAATCATGCGGAAAATAGTAAAGGTGAAATAGTAACTAAATTATTACCAGAATAAATCATTCAAAACCATGAAAAAATCAATATTACATCTAATTAATATACTTCAAGCTAAATTAATCGAGTTTCCTGAATTGGTAAACAGTTTAGAAAGAAAAGAGGCTTCATTTCTTTCTAAACTGTTCCTATGGATGAAAACAATAGAAGATATAATGTCTACCTATAGTATTAGTGAGACGGCTGAAATAGCTGGTTTACGTAGTAAGATAATTGCAGAACGTTTTAATGAAAATAACGGAGTCTCTAAAAAGAAAATGACCTTAAAAGTTGCTTCTGAAATTTTATATGATTTACAAAAAACTACTTTAAATGTTTTGAAGCCTTATGAAATAAAAACAGAAGAATCGAGAGAACTAATTAGACAATTACTATTGATTATTAGCGAAATGAAGGTCATTTTTCATGACGATAATCAGCCGTTCGAATCATTAGTAAATACAATATGGCAATTCATTTTTACTAACGACCAATTAAAAGCTGGTGGAATTAAATTGAAAACAAATTTACCAATAAATGATATTCGATTGCTTATAGCTGAAGAAATTAACATTGAGGATTTTCAAACAACTAAATAAAATTATTTTTTAAAAAACGTTTCCAATAATATTTGAGCGGCTGCAAAAGGAGAAACTTCGTTGTTTTGTACCGCTTTTTTATTAGATTCTAAAAGTAATACAATTTCAGGATGATTGTAGAAATTAGACTTCAACTGTTCATTAATCGTTTCCATCATCCAAAATTGATTTTGATCTTGTCGTTTCGCTTGAAAATAACTATTCGTCTTCACCATTTCGAAATAGTCTGAAATAATCTTCCAAACAGTATCAATACCATCACCATAAACAGCACTACATGTAGTTACCTTAGGTATCCAACCACTTTTTTTCGCTGGAAATAAATGTAGGGCTCTATTAAATTCGGATTTGGCTAACTTAGCTTTAGCAATATTATCACCATCAGCTTTATTGATTACTATTGTATCAGCCATTTCCATAATACCTCTTTTTATACCTTGCAATTCATCACCTGCACCAGCAATTTTAAGTAATAAGAAAAAATCAACCATACTATGAACAGCAGTTTCACTTTGCCCTACACCAACAGTTTCTATAATAATAGTATCAAAACCACAAGCTTCACAAAGAATGATAGCTTCTCTCGTTTTCCTTGCAACTCCACCTAAACTATCGCCAGAAGCACTAGGACGAATAAAAGCATTTTCATCTTTAACTAATTCCTCCATTCTAGTTTTATCACCTAAAATACTACCATGACTTATAGATGAACTAGGATCAACAGCTAAAACAGCTACTTTTTTCCCTAATGAAGTTAAATGCTTACCAAAAGCTTCTATAAAAGTACTTTTTCCAACACCAGGAACTCCTGTAATTCCCATTCTAACTGATTTATTAGCATAAGGCAAACAACCTTGAATAACTTCATTAGCTTTTTCTAAGTGAGAAATATTTGTACTTTCTATTAATGTAATAGCTCTGCTTAATGCAATTTTATCACCATTAGCAATAGCTAAAACTAATTCTTTAGCAGAAGGCTGTTTTCTTCTAAATTGTAGAATATTGTTTGCAACAACACGACTAACCGAATCAGGTTGGTTAATTCCATTGATTTCAGATAAAGCAGATTTATTTTCTTGAGTTTCCAAATGCACAAAGTCTTTACCGTAAAAGTACGATTTTTTTGAAAAAAAACGCCTTATAAAGGAATAATCAAATAATGCTTTTTAAATTTGTATCTCATTAATTATTATGGACAATATTATTTTATTATTTCTCTGTTTATTGGTTGGTGTTTTACTTCAATTCATTAAAACTCTTCCAAAAAACATGCATGTTTCATTAAATCAATTTGTAATTTATGTATCCTTACCTGCTTTAGCCTTATTTTATATACCAAAAATAGAAATTTCAACTGCCTTGTTATTTCCGCTTGGAATTGCCTGGTTAGGCTTTGGGCTGTCATTTATTTTTTTCTACACCTTAGGAAAATACTTAGGTTGGTCTAAAAAACTTACAGGATGCCTAATCTTAACTGCCGGATTAGGCAATACATCTTTTGTCGGTTTTCCAGTAATTGAAGCTCTATATGGCAGCAAAGGACTAGAGACAGCAATAATTGTAGATCAACCTGGCTCGTTTGTAGTCATGGCCACATTAGGAATTATAACAGCTACTCTATTTTCTAGAGAAACACTAGATGCAAAAGGAATTGTTTCCAAAATTCTTTTTTTTCCTCCATTCATTGCCTTTTTTATTGCGCTTTTACTAAATCTATTGCAATCAGATTTTCATCTATTATTGCAAAATGTATTTCTTAGAATTGGAAACACAGTTACACCTGTTGCATTAATAGCAGTTGGCTTACAGTTAAAAATTGAACGAAAAAGTAAACATTGGAATTTTCTAACCTTAGGATTATTTTTCAAACTTATGATAACTCCACTTTTCTTTTTTATACTTTATAAAAAAATATTTAACACCAATGGCTTAATGATCGATGTTTCTATTATGGAAGCCGCAATGGCACCAATGATTACTGGCACAATACTAGCTTCTACTTATGGACTAAAACCAAAATTAAGTAGTATGATGGTTGGAATAGGAATTCCTGTATCATTCTTAACACTAGCATTTTGGTATTGGTTTATTGGATAAATCAAAAAAACACAATAAGAAAATAATCCTATTGTGTTTCTGAAAATTTAAATTGTTATTTTTTATTTTAATTTCTTAAAAGTAATAAAAGTAGTTTTATTGTTCACTAGCAGAAAATTTAACATTTTGCAATTGAGGCTTACCTTGAATAAAATTCACAAACCAAATTGCTAATTCCTCTAGTTCATTAATTAATAAAAACTTTATTGCTTTTAATAATTCACTGCTAAACAAAGCAGGATCAAAACTAACTTTCTCTAAAGTTAACTTTGTACGATTGATCATTGTGTTTGACATAATAGATTATATTGGGTTATTCAAATTTAATAAAAAAAACATATAAACAAGCAAATGTTGAAAAAAAAATAAATATTGACATGTTTATTTCTTTGAACTGTCATTTTGTCAAATTATAATTATTTACTTTGATACTTACAAATATTTGATTTTCAATGAAATACAAATCAATACGAAACAGTTAAAACAAGTTTCTATTTTCTGTAAAAAAACTACATAAATTTCAAATTGACTTATAAAAACCAGCATTTTTCCCTATTTTTACACTATAATTTCTCATAAAAATGCAAATTAACACCGAATTACTTACCGAACTATACACTATTGTAGGAGAAAAATATGTTTACACAGATCTTGAAACAAGACATAATTATGGACATGATGAAACAGAAGACTATAACTTTCCACCTAATATCTTAGTCAAACCAGCTACAGTTGAAGAAATAGCAGCTATAATGAAAATAGCCAACAAAAACAAAATACCAGTAACACCAATAGGTGCAAGAACAGGTCTTAGTGGCGGAGCATTAAGCCTTTATGGAGGAATTGGACTATCAATGGAGCGTTTCAACAAAATAATTAATATAGATGAAAAAAATCTTCAAGTAGTAACAGAGCCTGGTGTAATAACCCAAGTTTTAAAAGATAATGTTGCTGAAAAAGGACTTTTTTACCCTGTAGACCCAAGTAGCATGGGAAGTTGCTTCATTGGAGGCAATATTGCTGAAAATTCTGGAGGAGCAAGAGCCGTTAAATACGGAGTAACCAAAGATTATGTTTTAAATTTAGAAGTAGTACTTCCTACAGGAGAAATAATTTGGACAGGTGCAAATACATTAAAAAATTCTACAGGATACAATCTTACACAATTAATGGTTGGAAGTGAAGGAACACTGGGTATAATTACAAAAATTGTATTAAAGTTACTTCCTTTAAGCAATCACAATATATTAATGCTAGTCCCTTTTTATAAATCTGACGAAGCATGTGAAGCTGTTTCCGCAATTTTTAGAGCAGGAATTATTCCTAGCGCTTTAGAATTTATTGAGCGAGATGCTATAGACTGGACAATGAAATATGTTCCTGAAGTAAATGTCATAATAAAGGACGAAATTCAAGCACATCTATTAATTGAAGTAGATGGTAATTATCCAGATATTTTATTTCAAGAAGCAGAAAAAATAATGAGTGTAGTAGAACAATTTGAAATAGATGAAGTATTATTTGCTGACACTGAAGAACAAAAAAATGCATTATGGAAACTACGTAGAGCTGTTGGAGAAGCTGTTAAATCAAATTCAATTTACAAAGAAGAAGACACAGTTGTACCAAGATACGAACTACCTAATCTACTAAAAGGAGTTAAAGAAATCGGAAGAAAATATGGTTTTACAACTATTTGTTACGGCCATGCTGGTGACGGAAACTTACACATTAATATAGTTAAAGGTAATATGACTGATACAAACTGGATAACTGAAGTTCCAAAAGGCATAACTGAAATTTTCAAATTAACAGTAGCTCTAAAAGGAACATTATCTGGCGAACACGGTATTGGTTACGTTCAAAAAAACTATATGCCTATCGCTTTCAATCAAATAGAATTAAATTTAATGAAAGGAATTAAACAACTATTTGATCCTAATTTAATTTTAAATCCCGGAAAAATCCTTCCTGATAATTTATAAAACAAAAATCCCGTTTTGAAATTATCAAAACGGGATTTATATTTTTATCTAATTAACTGTACAGTTAATTAGGATTATTTAAAAAAATATTAGAATTGCTCTCTTCCTGCAAAGTGAAAAGCTCCTTCAATAGCTGCATTTTCATCTGAATCAGAACCATGTACAGCATTTTCTCCAATAGAAGTAGCATATTTTTTACGAATAGTTCCTTCAGAAGCATCTGCAGGATTAGTAGCACCAATTAAAGCTCTAAAATCTTCAACAGCATTATCTTTTTCCAAGATCGCAGCCACAATAGGACCTCTTGACATAAATTCAACTAACTCACCATAAAATGGTCTTTCTGAATGTACTTCATAAAATTTTTGAGCATCTGCTACTGTCAATTGAGTCAATTTCATTGAAACAATTCTGAAACCTCCTTCAGTAATCATATTTAAAATCCCACCGATGTGTCCGTTCTGAACTGCATCAGGTTTAATCATTGTAAAAGTTCTATTCGTTGCCATAACGTTATTATATATTTTAATTTCGTGCAAAAGTAATCTTTTTTATTGAATATAGAAATTTGCTACTAAAAGTTTAACCTTTTAAACACATAATAGTGTTAAAAAAGTTTAATTATAACTCATAATTAAACTCAAAAAAAATTCGTTCCTTAAATTTAATACATTACAAACAAAAGTGAGAACAATATCATATAACAAAAAACCCTAATCAGTATGATTAGGGTTTTTAAAAGAAAGGCGGCGACATACTCTCCCACAGGATTGCAGTACCATCTGCGCAGGTGGGCTTAACTTCTCTGTTCGGAATGGGAAGAGGTGAGCCCCACCGCAATAACCACCTTAAATGATCTAATTGCTTTGGGCAATTAATTGCAATAAACATTTGTTTTTCAAAATGAATATGTGCAATAATATCTTAACATATTGAGACAAGAAAATATATTTATTATTCTATAGAAAGTGCATCCCTGCTCCTTGCGGAGCAGGAAATTCGTACATAAGCTTACGGGTTATTAGTACTACTTGACTATGACATTACTGCCTTTACATCTATAGCCTATCAACGTGGTCATCTTCCACGACCCTTAAAAGAAATCTCATCTTATGGTGGGTTTCGCGCTTATATGCTTTCAGCGCTTATCCCTTCCAAACGTAGCTACTCTGCAGTGCTCCTGGCGGAACAACAGATACACCAGAGGTTTGTCCAATTCGGTCCTCTCGTACTAGAATCAGATCCATTCAAATTTCTAACGCCCACAGTAGATAGAGACCGAACTGTCTCACGACGTTCTGAACCCAGCTCGCGTGCCACTTTAATGGGCGAACAGCCCAACCCTTGGGACCTTCTCCAGCCCCAGGATGTGACGAGCCGACATCGAGGTGCCAAACCCCCCCGTCGATATGAGCTCTTGGGGGAGATCAGCCTGTTATCCCCGGCGTACCTTTTATCCTTTGAGCGATGGCCCTTCCATGCGGAACCACCGGATCACTATGCTCTACTTTCGTACCTGATCGACCTGTATGTCTCTCAGTCAAGCTCCCTTATACCATTGCACTCTACGCACGGTTACCAAGCGTGCTGAGGGAACCTTTAGAAGCCTCCGTTACTCTTTTGGAGGCGACCACCCCAGTCAAACTACCCACCAAACAATGTCCCCCACTTAAGCGGGGTTAGGCCTCAGACAAGCAAAGGGTGGTATTTCAACAATGACTCCACAACGCCTAGCGACGCCACTTCAAAGTCTCCCACCTATCCTACACATCACGTGTCCAAGGTCAATATTAAGCTATAGTAAAGGTGCACAGGGTCTTTTCGTCCCACTGCGGGTAAGCGGCATCTTCACCGCTACTACAATTTCACCGAGCTCATGGCTGAGACAGTGTCCAGATCGTTACACCATTCGTGCAGGTCGGAACTTACCCGACAAGGAATTTCGCTACCTTAGGACCGTTATAGTTACGGCCGCCGTTTACTGGGGCTTCAATTCAATGCTTCTCCGAAGATAACATCTCCTCTTAACCTTCCAGCACCGGGCAGGTGTCAGGCCCTATACTTCATCTTACGATTTTGCAGAGCCCTGTGTTTTTGATAAACAGTCGCCTGGACCTTTTCACTGCGGCCAGCATTGCTGCTGGCGACCTTTCTCCCGAAGTTACAGGTCTATTTTGCCTAATTCCTTAGCCATGAATCTCTCGAGCACCTTAGGATTCTCTCCTCAACTACCTGTGTCGGTTTACGGTACGGGTACTTATAATCTAAGTTTAGAAACTTTTCTTGGAAGCCCTTAGGCACACTATCCCTTTGTCCGAAGACTCCGAGTACTATCGTATTTCGCCATTCTCTACGGATTTGCCTATAGAGAATATAGCTAGGTACTTCAACGAACTATTCCGTCAGTTCGTGGTGCTTTCATCACTCCGTCATTCCATCACAATTATAAGTAGTACGGGAATATTAACCCGTTATCCATCGACTGTTCCTTTCGGATTCGCCTTAGGACCCGACTAACCCACAGCTGATTAGCATAGCTGTGGAAACCTTAGTTTTTCGGTGTGCGGGTTTCTCGCCCGCATTATCGTTACTTATGCCTACATTTTCTTTTCTAAACAGTCCAGCAATACTCACATATCACCTTCGACCCAGTTTAGAATGCTCCCCTACCACTTGTAATATTTTACAAATCCATAGCTTCGGTAGTATACTTATGCCCGATTATTATCCATGCTCGTCCGCTCGACTAGTGAGCTGTTACGCACTCTTTAAATGAATGGCTGCTTCCAAGCCAACATCCTAGCTGTCTATGCAGACAAACCGCGTTATTTCAACTTAGCATACATTTGGGGACCTTAGCTGATGGTCTGGGTTCTTTCCCTCTCGGACATGGACCTTAGCACCCATGCCCTCACTGATGAAAATCATTATATAGCATTCGGAGTTTGTCAGGAATTGGTAGGTGGTGAAACCCCCGCATCCAATCAGTAGCTCTACCTCTATATAACTATTTCAGCGCTGCACCTAAATGCATTTCGGGGAGTACGAGCTATTTCCGAGTTTGATTGGCCTTTCACCCCTACCCACAGGTCATCCCAAGACTTTTCAACGTCAACGGGTTCGGACCTCCACTTTGGGTTAACAAAGCTTCATCCTGCCCATGGGTAGATCACACGGTTTCGCGTCTACCATTACTGACTAAAGCGCCCTATTCAGACTCGCTTTCGCTACGGATCCGTGGCTTAACCACTTATCCTTGCCAGCAACGGTAACTCGTAGGCTCATTATGCAAAAGGCACGCCGTCACCCCACGAAAGGGCTCCGACCGCTTGTAAGCGTATGGTTTCAGGATCTATTTCACTCCGTTATTCACGGTTCTTTTCACCTTTCCCTCACGGTACTGGTTCACTATCGGTCTCTCAGGAGTATTTAGCCTTACCGGATGGTCCCGGCAGATTCACACAGGGTTTCACGTGCCCCGCGCTACTCAGGATACTGCTATCTATATCTTCTCTTACCTATACAGGACTATCACCTTCTTTGGTTAACCTTTCCAGGTTATTCTAATTCAATCCGCATAGAATATCGCAGTCCTACAACCCCAGTATTGCCGTAACAACACTGGTTTGGGCTAATCCGCGTTCGCTCGCCACTACTTACGGAATCACTTTTGTTTTCTTCTCCTCCGCCTACTTAGATGTTTCAGTTCAGCGGGTTTACTCTCCCGTAGGAGTACTATGTCTTCAACATAGTGGGTTGCCCCATTCGGATATCTACGGATCAATTCGTGTGTGCCAATCCCCGTAGCTTTTCGCAGCTTATCACGTCCTTCATCGCCTCTGAGAGCCTAGGCATTCCCCATACGCCCTTATTTTGCTTATTGTACTTTTATTTAAATGTTATACGAATATAACACCCAAAATTTGTGCTTTCTATTATATTTTTATATTTTTCTTTTCTCAATATGTCAATGAACTTGTGGCTTTTTAAGCCGTGGTGGAGAATATCGGAGTCGAACCGATGACCTCCTGCGTGCAAGGCAGGCGCTCTAGCCAGCTGAGCTAATCCCCCATTTTTAGCGCTAAGTTAACAGTTCTTCAGTTAACAGTACTTAAAACGGCTTCACTCAACCTCTAAAATTTCCTTTTAATAAAACTTTCCCAAAATAGTAGTCCCGGGCAGACTCGAACTGCCGACCCCTACATTATCAGTGTAGTACTCTAACCAGCTGAGCTACGAGACTCTGTTTCTTTAAGTTTTATTATATTATTTGAACTAACAGCGAGAATAAAAACAAATCTACAAATTCTAAAATCTTTCTCTAGAAAGGAGGTGTTCCAGCCGCACCTTCCGGTACGGCTACCTTGTTACGACTTAGCCCTAGTTACCAGTTTTACCCTAGGCAGCTCCTTGCGGTCACCGACTTCAGGTACCCCCAGCTTCCATGGCTTGACGGGCGGTGTGTACAAGGCCCGGGAACGTATTCACCGGATCATGGCTGATATCCGATTACTAGCGATTCCAGCTTCACGGAGTCGAGTTGCAGACTCCGATCCGAACTGAGACCGGTTTTGAAGATTCGCATCTAGTCGCCTAGTAGCTGCTCTCTGTACCGGCCATTGTAGCACGTGTGTGGCCCAGGACGTAAGGGCCGTGATGATTTGACGTCATCCCCACCTTCCTCGCGGTTTGCACCGGCAGTCTCGTTAGAGTTCCCGACATCACTCGCTGGCAACTAACGACAGGGGTTGCGCTCGTTATAGGACTTAACCTGACACCTCACGGCACGAGCTGACGACAACCATGCAGCACCTTGAAAGACGTCCGAAGAAAAAACTGTTTCCAGTCCTGTCGTCTCCCATTTAAGCCCTGGTAAGGTTCCTCGCGTATCATCGAATTAAACCACATGCTCCACCGCTTGTGCGGGCCCCCGTCAATTCCTTTGAGTTTCACACTTGCGTGCGTACTCCCCAGGTGGGATACTTATCACTTTCGCTTAGCCACTCAGTCCGAAAACCGAACAGCTAGTATCCATCGTTTACGGCGTGGACTACCAGGGTATCTAATCCTGTTCGCTACCCACGCTTTCGTCCATCAGCGTCAATCCATTAGTAGTAACCTGCCTTCGCAATTGGTATTCCATGTAATATCTAAGCATTTCACCGCTACACTACATATTCTAGTTACTTCCTAAAAATTCAAGCCCTACAGTATCAATGGCAGTTTCCTAGTTGAGCTAGGAGATTTCACCACTGACTTATAAGGCCGCCTACGGACCCTTTAAACCCAATGATTCCGGATAACGCTTGGATCCTCCGTATTACCGCGGCTGCTGGCACGGAGTTAGCCGATCCTTATTCCTACAGTACCGTCAAGCTGCTACACGTAGCAGTGTTTCTTCCTGTATAAAAGCAGTTTACAACCCATAGGGCAGTCATCCTGCACGCGGCATGGCTGGATCAGGCTTGCGCCCATTGTCCAATATTCCTCACTGCTGCCTCCCGTAGGAGTCTGGTCCGTGTCTCAGTACCAGTGTGGGGGATCTCCCTCTCAGGACCCCTACCCATCATTGTCTTGGTAAGCCGTTACCTTACCAACTAACTAATGGGACGCATGCTCATCTTGTACCGTTGGAACTTTAGTTATCAAATGATGCCATTCAATAACACTATGAGGTATTAATCCAAATTTCTCTGGGCTATCCCTCTGTACAAGGCAGATTGCATACGCGTTACGCACCCGTGCGCCGGTCTCTAGTTCCGAAGAACTATACCCCTCGACTTGCATGTGTTAGGCCTGCCGCTAGCGTTCATCCTGAGCCAGGATCAAACTCTTCATCGTATATTTTTTATATTGTACGATTCTAGCTTTTGTATTTAATTCGCCTTTACTCTCTTATTTTATAATTTAAATCACTTTAAATTATGCTGTCAATTCAATATGTCTATGAACGTGTCATTCTTGTTTTATAACCTTCACTTTCTTTAACCCCCTAAAACTCTATATCTCAAAAGCTTTTCAGTATCTCAGTTAGCGAGTGCAAAACTACAACCTTCTTTTTAATCTCGCAAGCTTTATTTGATAAAAAAAATTATTTTTTTTTCTTAATAAATCTTACTCAATATATAAATGAACTTCGCTTGTTTCGCGGGGTGCAAAGATAATTAGTTTTTTATTTCTGACAAGCTTTTTTGAAAAAAAATCACTCTTTTTTTTAAGCCTCAACTTTACGTTGTAATCATCAATATATATCTAAGAAATTCTGCGGTTATGCGGGTGCAAAAGTAGCCACTTTTTGCGAGTTTCCTAATCTTTTCTTAACTATTTTTTAATATATTTTTAGCTATTCTGAAAATCAATTACTTACACGTAATTTTTTTTCTTCTTATCAAATACTAAACTTCTTTTATAGCAACGATAGAAGCTAACTACCACGTAGCGCGAATAGCGGGACGAAAAGTGTTTCTAATCTTTTACTTCTGCTACTTATATATATACTATATATTTTTTGCTCCTTTATATATTACTTTTTTGTAGAATCTTGGAGTTCGCGCATTTTTTCAAATGTTTTTTAAAATTATTAAATATGATACCTTATATATATTGCGTGTATTTAGCTATTGTACTATATTTGCAATTCAATAAATTTTAAGAGATGATAAATATTACTTTACCCGACGGTTCAGTTAAGGAATTTGCAAAAGGCATTTCTCCTATGGATGTGGCTTTAAGCATTAGTGAAGGTTTAGCTAGAAATGTAATTTCAGCTTCCTTTAATGGTACAACAATTGAAACCACTACCCCACTAACCTGTGACGGCTCTCTTATATTATACACCTGGAACAATGAAGAAGGAAAAAAAGCTTTTTGGCATTCGACTTCTCATGTTATGGCACAGGTAATAGAAGAAATCTATCCTAATGCCAAACTTACTATCGGACCTGCAATTAACAATGGGTTTTATTATGATGTGGATTTTGGTGAACAAAAAATTACTGAAGCGGACTTTAAAAGAATTGAAGATCGTGTTTTAGAAATATCAAGAGAGAAGCATGAATTCAAAATGCGTGCCGCAACTAAAACAGAGGCATTAGAATTATACAAAGACAATGAGTTTAAAACCGAACTAATACAAAATTTAGAAGACGGTACTATTACATTTTGCGACCATTCTACATTTACAGATTTATGTCGTGGTGGGCATATTCCAAATACTGGAATAATTAAAGCCATGAAAATTTTATCAGTTGCTGGTGCGTATTGGAGAGGTAACGAAAAAAACAAACAATTGACTCGTGTTTACGGAATATCTTTCCCTAAACAAAAAGAGCTAACGGAACATTTACATTTATTAGAAGAAGCAAAAAAGCGTGACCATAGAAAACTAGGAAAGGAACTTGATTTATTTCATTTCTCTCAAAGAGTTGGTCAAGGCTTACCTTTATGGCTACCTAAAGGAGCTGCTTTACGTGATAGATTAGAGCAATTTTTAAAGAAAGCACAAAAGAAGGCTGGATATGAACAAGTAATTACTCCACATATTGGACAAAAAGAACTTTATGTTACTTCTGGACACTATGCTAAATATGGAGCCGATAGCTTTCAACCAATAAACACTCCTGCCGATGGTGAAGAGTTTTTATTAAAACCTATGAACTGCCCTCATCATTGTGAAATTTACAATGCAAGACCTTGGTCTTATAAAGACTTACCTAAGCGTTATGCTGAGTTTGGTACAGTATATAGGTATGAACAAAGTGGTGAGTTACACGGCTTAACTCGTGTTAGGGGATTCACTCAAGATGATGCACATATTTTCTGTACACCAGATCAATTAGACGAAGAGTTTAAAAATGTTATTGATTTAGTTCTTTATGTATTTGGGTCTTTAGGCTTTGAGAACTTTACTGCACAAGTTTCTGTTAGAGACCTAGAAACTCCTGAAAAGTATATTGGTAATATTGAAAACTGGGAAAAAGCGGAACAAGCTATTATTAATGCTGCTAAAGACAAAGGTTTAAATTATGTTATAGAAAGTGGTGAAGCTGCTTTTTATGGTCCTAAATTAGATTTCATGGTTAAGGACGCATTAGGTAGAAGCTGGCAACTTGGAACAATTCAGGTTGATTACAACTTACCCGAACGATTTGAATTAACATATAAAGGTAGTGACAATGAGCTACACCGACCTGTTATGATTCATAGAGCTCCTTTTGGAAGTATGGAACGCTTCATTGCAATTCTACTTGAACATACTGCAGGAAATTTTCCGATTTGGTTGATGCCTGAGCAAGCTATAATCTTGTCTTTGAGTGAGAAATATGAAAATTATGCTCAAAAAGTTTTTTCTTTGCTAGAAAATCACGAAATTCGCGCCCAAATAGATAATAGAAACGAAACTATTGGTAAAAAAATTCGTGAAGCTGAGACTCAGAAATATCCATTTATGTTAATCATAGGTGAGGATGAGGAGAAAAACGGAACAATTTCTGTTAGGAAACATGGTGACGATGGAAAATCTAACCAAACAATGACTATTGACGCTTTTGCAGATTTAGTACAAGATGAAATAAACAAAACATTAAAACAATTCTAAGTTTAACTTAAATTTTTAAAGCCATAGCAATTAGAAACAACAGAGGTTACAAGCCTCGCGAAGAAAAAAAAGCAGCTCACAGAATTAACAACTTAATTCGTGTGCCTGAAGTACGTTTAGTAGGTGAAAACATTGAACCAGGTATTTACAAAATTGGAGAAGCATTACGTTTTGCAGAAGAGCAAGAAGTAGACTTGGTAGAAATTTCTCCAAATGCAGAACCACCTGTTTGTAAATTAATGGATTATGGTAAGTTTCTTTATGAACAAAAGAAACGTGAGAAAATGCTGAAAGCGAAATCATCTCAAGTAGTAATTAAAGAGATCCGTTTTGGACCTCAAACTGATGAGCATGATTATGAATTTAAGAAGAAAAATGCTATTAAGTTTCTACAAGATGGAGCTAAATTGAAAGCATTTGTTTTCTTTAAAGGAAGGTCTATTATTTACAAAGAACAAGGACAGATTCTTTTATTGAGGTTAGCTCAAGAATTAGAAGAGTATGGAAAAGTTGAACAATTACCTATTTTAGAAGGTAAGCGTATGATTATGTACCTTGCTTCTAAGAAAAAAATAAAATAAAAAGTGTTTGCTTTTGTAAACTCTCGAATACAATATTAAGTAAGATTAAATTAAATACAGGAAGAAAATGCCTAAAATGAAAACTAAGTCTAGTGCTAAGAAACGATTCAAAGTTACTGGTTCTGGAAAAATTAAAAGAAAGCACGCTTTTAAGAGTCATATTTTGACTAAAAAATCTAAAAAGCGTAAATTAGCTTTAACTCATGCTGGATTAGTTCACAAAACTGATGAGAAAAGCATAAAACAACAATTGAATTTAATTTAATTCGTTGTTTGGTTACATATAATCAATAACCCTGGAGTGGGCGAATTAAAATTCGGAAGTGTTGAAAAACCGCCTTACTACAAAAAACATTTAAAATTATGCCAAGAGCAAAAAATAGAGTAGCTAGTAGAGCTAGAAGAAAAAGAATATTAAAACAAGCCAAAGGTTTCTTTGGTAGACGTAAAAACGTTTGGACAGTAGCGAAAAACGCGGTAGAAAAAGCAATGACTTATGCATACCGCGATAGAAAGCAAAAAAAGAGAAACTTCCGTGCTTTATGGATCATGCGTATTAACGCTGGTGCAAGATTACATGGAATGAGTTATTCTCAATTTATGGGTAAAATCAAAGCAAACAGTATCGAGTTAAACCGTAAGGTACTTGCTGATTTAGCAATGAATCACCCAGAAGCTTTTTCAGCTATCGTTAACAAAATTAAATAAAACGTCAAACCAATTTATATCTTACTTATATAGAAATTCCCAGTCGAAAGATTGGGAATTTTTATTTACAGTAATTGTGATTAAAAATTGTAATTTTACAATCTTAAAATATCATTTTGAAAAAAGAACAAATCAATACCCCTAAGAAAAATCTTCATCCGAGAAACAAGCATATTAATGGCTATAATTTTGATGAGCTAATTGTTACCAATCCAAAGCTTAACGATTTTGTATTTATAAATAAATATGATACAAAAACAATCGATTTTTCTATACCTGAAGCTGTAAAGGCTTTAAACAAAACACTATTACTTCATTTCTATGGGGTTACATTTTGGGACATACCAAAGACTAACCTATGCCCTCCTATCCCTGGAAGAGCAGACTATGTCCATTATATTGCAGATTTATTAGCAGAATCAAACAATGGAAAAGTTCCTAGAGGGAGTCATATTAGAGGTTTAGATGTTGGTGTTGGTGCAAATTGCATATACCCTATTATTGGAAGCAGTGAATATAATTGGAAATTTGTGGGTACTGAAACAGATGTACCATCTTTAAAAGCATGTGCAAGAATTGTTGAGAACAATGAAAATATAAAAAACTCAACGACATTACGTATTCAGCAAAACAAACGTAATGTTCTTAAGAATTGTATTCTTGAAAACGATAAGTTTGATTTTATTATTTGTAATCCTCCTTTCCATTCTTCTAAAGAAGAAGCTACAAAAAGTACGCAACGCAAACTTAAAAACATTGGTAAAGCTAAAGAAGATAAACCAGTACTTAATTTTAGTGGACAAAATAATGAGTTATGGTGTGAAGGTGGTGAATTAGCTTTCATTACAAATCTGATTTATGAAAGTGCTCATTTCAAGAAACAATCTATGTGGTTCACTTGTTTAGTTTCTAAAAAAGAGAACTTAAAGCCATTTTACAATCATTTGAAAAAAATTGGCGCTGTAGATATTAAAACCATCGACATGGAACAAGGTAATAAAATAAGTCGTTTCATAGCTTGGACATTTCTAAATGAACAGCAAAGAGAAAATTGGGCTATTATTAATTGGGATTAATAACTATATTAAATATAAACATGAGTTCAATTAAATATAACTTATGAATAATAAAAGACCAGCAATGCTGGTCTTTTATATTAAAGTAAATATACTTTTTTAGTTATTTTATTCCTTTATTAATTTATAGGTTTCTGTTTCTCCATTCCAATTTGTAACCACAAGCATATAAATACCTTTTTCAAATTTTGTTAAATCTAAAGTATTATTTACTATTGAACTATTTTTACTAATAATTGTTTCACCAACTATATCATAAACTGTAAATTCAACATCTTTTTGTACATCAATACAAAAATACCAGTTGATAGATTATGATAAACCTTAATATTACTACTTTCAAAAGATTTTGTTCCTAAAGTTACAGTAATTTTCACTTCATCAGATGTTATAACACATGCTGAAGCTCCATTTAACACCACTCTAAACTGAGCTCTATTAAGTATTGCCATATTATTATTCCCTGAAATGGTTAAAGCATTTGATGCAGCACCTGTTAAAGCAAAATTATTTAATACCCATCGTATGCATTAGCTGTTGCATGCAATAAAAAAATTACAGTCGAATTATTTACATTACCAACTAACTTGATTGCATTTGTAATAAGCAACTAACCCTGTTTCTGTCCCTTGTAATTCACAGTTTAGATTTTCATATAATTCAGATGCTGTTAAAACATTAAATAAAAGTTTATTATTAGCGAATTATAACATTATTTTTGGGGATATTCCAAAAACAAATCTATGTCCATCAATTTCTGGAAGAGCAGATTATGTTCATTATATAGCTGACTTATTAGCTTTGGAAAACAAAAACAAAATCCCTACTGGAAGAAACATAAAAGGATTAGATATTGGCGTTGGTGCCAATTGTATTTATCAAATCATTGGAAACAGTGAATATGGTTGGCAATTTATAGGTACAGAAATCGATGTTCCTTCTTTAAAAGCTTGCGCTAAAATAATTGAGAACAATGAAAAATTACAAAAGGATATTGTTCTAAGAATACAACAAAATAAAATATAATTGTTGTTCCCAACATTTTAAAATAAAAAATAAACATCTATTTTCCAAAACTATAACCAAGGGTTACACCAAAATTTAACGATTTTGTTTCAATATCATTTTTAAATGAATATACACCATTTGCATTATTTGGTAAACCAGAAGGGTTATAGGTAACAATAGAATTCGATTCTTTATTATCTACAATGTTAGACAAACCATAATCTAAAAACATACCAAAATATATCGAATTTACGGCATTTAACTTAAAGTCGAAACCTAATTCTATACTAGCCATATAAGCTAATTTAGTTTTATAAGTGTTGGTTGCTTGAAAATTACTTTGTGTACCAAAACCACGTGAAGGTACATCGGTAACTTCTAGGTTAAAATCTGGATAATATCCCGTTGTTGTTAATGATTTTGCTACGGTATTTATTTTAAATTTAGAAGGTATAAGCAACTTCCCTCCTAATCTGAAATAAAAACTATTCGTTTCAGTTAATTCTTTTTTATATTGAATAAATAAAGGTATTTGAAATGAATTTAATGTTTGACTTTCCGAATATTCAGCTGTTTCTTGATTAAATTCAAAAGCAGAACCTGTATCATCTACTAAAACCGAAGTGTATCTATCATTTTCTATAGTTACATTTTGTTTATACTGCATGAATTCTACTCCTGTACCTACACCAAAAACGTTATTCAATTTATAAATATATCCTGCTTTTAAACTCCCTGAAAAAGCACCAGAATCTGTTATAAATGACGTATTATCTTCAATTTTATTTGTACCAGCTTGAACGCTTACAAAAAAACTTCCTTTTTGTGCAAAAATCATATTTGAAAAAATCAAAAATGTTGCAAATCCTATATTCTTAATTGTTTTGTTCATATTTTTATTTTACTGCAATATTAACTGATAAAATATCTCCATTTTGTAATTGTAATTTCAATGGAAAAACACCTTGTGTAAAAGGAACTTGAATTTGCATTTCATTACTTGTAACGTCAATTATATTTAATAACTCACCCGTTATATTGAATAAATATAATTTAGCACCTACTAATTGTGCTGCTGATAAAGTCATTTTAATTAAAGTCATTTGTCCTGTAGTATTAGGATTAGGAATAACTTTTATAGATCTAATTTCAGTACTTGGAACAATATCTAAAGTACAACTAGTTACTTCAATACCAGAAACAGTCATAGCTTTTGCAAAATAAGCACCATCTAAATCTCCATTTTCTTTTAAAAACTGTTTAGTTTCTCCTGAAATCAATACTCCATTTTTATACCAAGTATAAGACACATATTCATTTGAAGCATTATCAAAAAAGATAACATCTCTCCAATGTTGACGAATTAATCCAATAATAGCAATTGTTACATTAACTGGTGTTCTTGTTACACTTTCACATCCACTTATTGTTTGTGAAACATAATAGGTTCCCGTTATTAAATTTGTTGAAGAAACTAATGCTGTTCCTCCTGTTGAAGCAGTATACCAATTATTAGTTCCTGTTCCTGTGGCAACTAAATCTGCAACTGTACCAAAATTACAAAAGGTCTGTGATGAAGCTGTTGGTGCAGGAGTAACATTTAATGTCACACTTACAGCAGTTCTTGTTGCACTTTCACATCCACTTATTGTTTGTGAAACATAATAGGTTCCCGTTGCTAAATTTGTTGTAGAAACTAATGCTGTTCCTCCTGTTGCAGCAGAATACCATTGTAAAGCTGTTCCCGTTGCAACTAAATCTGCAACTGTACCAAAATTACAAAAGGTCTGTGCTAAAGCTGTTGGTACAGGTGTAACATTTAATGTCACACTTACCGAAGTTCTTGTTGCACTTTCACATCCACTTATTGTTTGAGAAACATAATAGGTTCCGGTTGCTAAATTTGTTGTAGAAACTAATGCTGTTCCTCCTGTTGCAGCAGAATACCATTGTAAAGCTGTTCCCGTTGCAACTAAATCTGCAACTGTACCAAAATTACAAAAGGTCTGTGCTGAAGCTGTTGGTGCAGGAGTAACATTTAATGTCACACTTACCGAAGTTCTTGTTGCACTTTCACAAGAGTTTAAAGTTTGAGAAACATAATAGGTTCCCGTTGTTAAATTTGTTGTTGATACTAATGCTATTCCTCCTGTTGAAGCAGTATACCAATTCATAGTTCCTGTTCCTGTGGCAACTAAATCTGCAACTGTACCAAAATTACAAAAGGTTTGTGCTGAAGCTGTTGGTGCAGGAGTAACATTTAATGTCACACTTACCGAAGTTCTTGTTGCACTTTCACAAGAGTTTAAAGTTTGAGAAACATAGTATGTTCCGGTTGCTAAATTTGTTGTAGATACTAATGCTGTTCCTCCTGTTGAAACAGCATACCATTTTAATCCTGAACCTGTTGCAACTAAATCTGCCACTGTACCAAAATTACAAAAGTTTTGTGCTGAAGCTGTTGGTGCAGGTGTAACATTAAATGTCACACTTACAGCTGTTCTTGTTGCGCTTTCACATCCACTTATTGTTTGTGAAACATAGTATGTTCCAGTTGCTAATACTGTTGTTGATGCTAAAGCTGTTCCTCCTGTTGAAGCAGTATACCAATTCTTAGTTCCTGTTCCTGTGGCAACTAAATCTGCAACTGTACCAACATTACAAAAGGTCTGTGCTGAAGCTGTTGGTGCAGGAGTAACATTTAATATCACACTTACCGAAGTTCTTGTTGCACTTTCACAAGAGTTTAAAGTTTGAGAAACATAATAGGTTCCGGTTGCTAAATTTGTTGTTGATGCTAATGCTATTCCTCCTGTTGAAGCAACATACCATTTTAATCCTGAACCTGTGGCAACTAAATCTGTAACTGTACCAAAATTACAAAAGGTCTGTGCGGAAGCTGTTGGTGCAGGAGTAACATTTAATGTCACACTTACAGCAGTTCTTGTTGCACTTTCACAAGAGTTTAAAGTTTGAGAAACATAATAGGTTCCCGTTGTTAAATTTGTTGTAGAAACTAATGCTGTTCCTCCTGTTGAAGCAGTATACCAATTCTTAGTTCCTGTTCCTGTGGCAACTAAATCTGCAACTGTACCAACATTACAAAAGGTCTGTGCTGAAGCTGTTGGTGCAGGAGTAACATTTAATATCACACTTACCGAAGTTCTTGTTGCACTTTCACAAGAGTTTAAAGTTTGAGAAACATAGTATGTTCCGGTTGCTAAATTTGTTGTAGATACTAATGCTGTTCCTCCTGTTGAAGCAGTATACCAATTCTTAGTTCCTGTTCCTGTGGCAACTAAATCTGCAACTGTACCAACATTACAAAAGGTCTGTGCTGAAGCTGTTGGTGCAGGAGTAACATTTAATATCACACTTACCGAAGTTCTTGTTGCACTTTCACAAGAGTTTAAAGTTTGAGAAACATAGTATGTTCCGGTTGCTAAATTTGTTGTAGATACTAATGCTGTTCCTCCTGTTGAAGCAACATACCAATTCTTAGTTCCTGTTCCTGTGGCAACTAAATCTGCAACTGTACCAACATTACAAAAGGTCTGTGCTGAAGCTGTTGGTGCAGGAGTAACATTTAATATCACACTTACCGAAGTTCTTGTTGCACTTTCACAAGAGTTTAAAGTTTGAGAAACATAGTATGTTCCGGTTGCTAAATTTGTTGTAGATACTAATGCCGTTCCTCCTGTTGATGCAGCATACCATTTTAATCCTGAACCTGTCGCAACTAAATCTGCAACTGTACCAAAATTACAAAATGTTTGTGCAGATGCTGTTGGTGCTGGTGTAACATTTAATGTAACACTTACTGAAGTTCTTGTAGCACTTTCACATGAATTTAAAGTCTGAGAAACATAGTATGTTCCGGTTGCTAAAGCTGTTGTTGATGCTAAAGCCGTTCCTCCTGTTGATGCAGCATACCATTGTAATCCTGAACCTGTTGCTACTAAATTAGCCACGGTTGCAGCATTACAAAAGGTTTGAGCTGAAGCCGTTGGTGCTGTTGGAATAGTATTTATTGTTACTGTTACCGCAGTTCGTAAACTTTCACAACCATTTATAGTTTCAGAAACATAATAAGTTCCTGTTGTTATTGCTGTTGTTGTTGCTAAAGCAGACCCTCCTGATGATGTAGCATACCATTTGATAGCCGAGCTAGCTGCTGGAATTAAATTCGCAATTGTTGCACTACCACATAAAGTTTGTGCCGAAGCTGTTGGTGCTGTTGGTACAGGGTTTATTGTTACCACAACATTATCTGTAGCAGTTACACCATTAATGTTTGTGGCAGTTACTGTATAAGTACCCGAAGTTGCTGGCGTAACACTTGCTGTGTTAGAAGCACCAGTTATAGACCCACCATTAGTTGCTACCCACGAATAGGTTGCACCACTAGTTACTACTAAATTACTTATTGTAACACTTCCATCACCATAATTAGCTCGCGAATACATATCAAAAGCAAGGCTCTGTCCTGCAGGTACATTCACAGTCATTGTTCCTGATTGATTAAAACCACCAACGGTTGAAAACCCTTGCAAAAAACCACCGGCATTGCCGATTATAATACGAGGGTATTCACTAGATGGAAACCCAGCACATGACCAATTAAAAGAAACAGTTAAAGGAACAGCCTTTGTAATCGAATAATTACTATTACCAGTATTACCGGAGTTATTTTTAATACAACTAAGTGTAATACTACCCGGCGCACTTGTAGTATTTACGTTACCATTGTTATTATTGTTGGAAAATGTCCAATTACTTGGTGCAAAATTACCTTGAAAATTATTTGTTGTTGTTGTTGATGCCACTGCCGTGATGGCACTAATAGCATTGGCGCAAAATGTGGCTGTTGCTGGACCAGCATCTACGGCTATAGAAACATTTGCAGTAACCGCTACTTGTGTTCTTGCACTTTCACATGTTCCAACAGTTTGTGAGGCAAAATAGTTACCTGTTATTAATGAGGTACTGTTTGCCAATGGAGTTCCACCTGTTGCGGCTGAATACCATTTAATGTTTGTGCCAGATGTGGTAACCAAATCAGCTACAGTTGCTAATGTAAGAAAAATTTGTGCATTGGCCGATGGAGCTGCTGGTGATGGATTTATCGTTACCGCAACTGATGTACGAGTTGTGCTTTCGCAAGAGTTTACAGTTTGTGAAGCAAAATAGTTTCCTGCTGTTAATGTTGTGGTGTTAGCCAAAGCTGTTCCACCTGTTGCAGCTGAGTACCATTTAATATTTGTGCCAGATGTTGTAACTAAATCGGCAACTGTTTTTCCACTACAGAAAGTCTGAGCCGGAGCCGTTGGTGCAGTTGGAATAGTATTAATTGTTACTGTTACCGCTGTTCGTAAACTTTCGCAACCATTGGCATTCGTTTCAGAAACATAATAAGTTCCTGATGTTATTGTTGTTGTTGTTGCTAAAGCAGATCCTCCTGATGCTGCATCATACCATTTGATGGCCGAGCTAGCTGCTGGAATTAAACTGGCAATTGTTGCACTACCACATAAAATTTGTGTAGCAGCTGATGGTGCAGTTGGTATAGGGTCTATAGTTACTACTACTGCAACTCTAGCACTTTCACAACCATTTGCGTTAACATTGGCTACATAATAAGTGCCATTTGATAAAGTTGCAGTGGTTGCTAATGCTGAACCACCACTCATTGAAGTGAACCATTTTGTAGTTGAGCTAGAAGCAGGAAGTAAATTTGCCACAGTACTATTAGCACAATAAGCTTGTGTTGTAGCAACTCCTGTTAGAGGACTAGGCATAATAACACCAGAAACAACTGGCGAACCTGATACAAAGTTAGAAGTTGCGCCAGTTGCAATAAAATTATAAATGGTTCCGTTACTTCCAGTAGTTGCAGTAGCTGAAGTAATACTAGTATTATTGCCAGCTGCTGTTCCTTGATTAAATTTATAATAGGATACTAAACCCGATTCATTACCTTGTAATTCACAATTTTTTGTACGAGCAATTTCTTCGTCAGTTCTTGCTATATTCCAAATACGTAATTCATCCATGTCACCAGTAAAACCCTGTTGTATGTCAGTATTGGCTCCATTATTTGTTCCAAATTCAACAGCTCCTATCATCGTTGTATTAGCATTAGAATTTATTGAGATATAATCAGTAAAACCTGAACCAACAAATGTTGGAATCAATAAGCCATCAATATAAAATTTTATATTAGCAGATGTTGCATTGGTTTTTACAACTGCGATATGATGCCATTGTCCATTATTTACATTAAACGAAGTGTTAGTTAATCCTGAACTAGTTGCACCTTCGTAAGTATTGTCATTGCTTGCCGTAAATTGAATATATTGGTCATTTATTGTAAATGATGAATATCTAGCACCTCCATTTAAATTGTCGCTCCAAGAAAAAATGGTTTTTGGAATATTATCCGTCCCAGTTGTTCTTACCCAAGCTTCAATAGTAAAAGCTCCTGGTCTTGCAAAATATGGTATTTCAATTAAATCTGGCCCTTGTGTAGTAGTCGTAGTTCTATTCACAAAGTTTAGGTGAGTTCCTGTTTGCCCAAAAGTATTAAACTGATACAATATGACTAACAATAAAAAGTAGAGTTTCTGTTTCATAATTTTTTTTTAAAATAAAGTAACTAAAAAAGTAAACGGCAAAATTATATCAAAAAAAAACAATCGAGTAGCCCAATAAGACTAATCGATAGCCCATTCGGACAGATTTTAAAATTTGTTGAAAGTTGGAAAGCCTTAAAGTTTAAAGTCAAAAAAAAATAGTCGCGCAACTTATTTTATATGCTAAAATAAAGAGCTATCATGTTTTAATTTTAGACTTTGAATGTTAGGGTTTTCGACTTTATAGACTTTCTACTTATTTAAATAAGAAAAGACAAAATTAATTTACAGCACTGTCGGTACTAAAATCAGAAGGAAGTCTGCCATATTTTTTCTTAAATGTAGCACTAAACTTACTAGGATTGTCATAACCCACTTGATTCCCAATATGCTTAATTTGCATTTCAGTTGTGAGAATCAGTTGCATAGCCAATTGCATTTTTTTATCGATAACATATTGCAAAATTGATGTACCATAAACCGATTTGAAGTCGGATTTTAGCTTAGTAGAAGATATATTTAGCTTTTGAGCAAGAGCATCAATACCTATGAACCGTGAATGCAAGTTAATTGCAATCATACTTTCGCATTTAGCAACTAATTTATAATCTATTGCACCCTTTTTTTGATAACCTTCGGTTCTTAAATCTTCAAAAGCATTCTTAAAAAAAGTAGAAATTAAGCTTAAAGTTTGCGCTTTTAATATAGTTTCACTAAAAATATCGTCCTTAAAGGTTTTAAAAGTATGTAAAATTTCATGAGTTAATTCTTCTGCATTAGGCACAATGTCTTGATAGGAAATAAACCCTTTATCAGAATCTAAAAACATTTTAAATGGAATTTTTGAATCTAACTTGTGAAGTGGTACGTGTTTTTCTAACCAACTTGGGCTTATATAAAAAATAAAAAATTGGCATTTAGAGCCCTTGTAAAAACTAGCACCCACATCTGTCCCAGGTTTTTTAAAACCCCAAAATTTATTAAAAAAGGGCATTTTATCTATAAAGGAGTTTTGAAGTTTAATTTCGCTTTCAAAAATTGTAAATGTAACAGAATAATGCTCACTTGGGATACTCTTATCGTACACTGATTTTATTACTGCATTGTGTTTAAATTCAATATTAGTAATCGTAAGCCACAAACCTTCGTCTATTTTTCGATAGCGCATTTCTCCTTTTATAAAAGGATTGTTTCGATAAACAGTTTGATCTTCTGGTACATGTTTACTTCCAAGAGATTTTATGGTAGATTTAATAAATAATTCGGGGGAATTTGCCAAATAAGGAAATTCAAAAAAGCCATCATTAAAAAAATTTAAATTTGGCTTTGCGAACTGTAACCATTTAGATAGGTTCATTTCTTCTTAATTATAAATAAATTGGATTGCTTTTTGATTTATAAAAATCATAAATATAGTATTTAAGAATAGTATTTTTCTGCTGATACGAAATGCAGTACTTTGTATAGGAATGGTAAAACACTTATACTTTTATTGCAAATTATATCCTAACATTTAAAAGCTATTCACTCCTTCCTTTAAAAATAAAAAAATGGCTACCACGCACAGGTAGCCATTTTACTATAATTTATAGACACATATTCCTATTAAAAGTAGAGAAGCATATAACAAAAAAAGTAGGATTGCTAATCTATATTTTTGGAATATTTTTTTCATTTTTATTGTTTCACTATTTTACTTATTGTAGTTCCTTCATTAGAAGATACTTTAAACAAATACAAACCAGTTGGTAATTGAGATACATTAATAGTATTAGAACTTGTATTTAACGATTGATTCATTAAAACTTTTCCTGCAATATCTACAACTTGTAATTTTGCGCTTGTTAAGTTATTCACTTCAACTGTTACAAAATTATTTGTAGGGTTTGGATATATTTTAATGTTATTCGCTACTTCAAAATTAGAAGCACTTAAAGTTGTATTTGTACATGTGTTTCCTGTTGTAATTGGAGAACCCGATAAAAAGTTTGAAGTTGTACCTGTTCTAGCAAAATTATTTAACGTACCATTAGCATTACCTGATGCATCTACAAGTGCAGTTATACTAGTATTATCTACACCATTAAAGCCTTGATTAAATTTGTAATAAGCAACTAGTTGTGATTGAGCTTGTGCTTCACAATCTTTAGTATTAGTGATGTCAGTTGCTGTTAATACTGTATTCCAAACTCTAAATTCATCTAATGTACCATCTAAATATTGTCCTCCACCATCACCTAACCACGCACCTAACGATGTAACTGTAGTTGAGGAAGTATTATTAGGAATTGAAAAATCTGCTGCAACGGTAATATCTAATACACCGTCGATATATAATTTTGCTTCAGCAGTATTGAATGTTACTACTATATTATACCATTGACCCGTTACTAAAGTTGCATTACTTGTTAAAGTAACATTATTTTTTGATTGAAAAAAGACCTCACCAGATGTACCACCACCACCTACAGATAATATTGCATATGAGCCAACATTGTCATCTTGCTTAGCACAAATAGTTTGATTAGATAAACTATTTAAATAAACCCATGAAGAAATTGTTCCTTGCGTTAAGTCATTTATAGTAGTTACAGGAATAACTACATAATCATCTACTCCATCAAAATTTAAATGAGTTCCTATTTGAGAAAAAGATAAAAAAGTACCGAAAATTGTCAGTAAAAAAGAAAGATAAATTTGTTTCATGAAACAAGTATTATTTGGTTAATGAAACAAAATTATTTTTTAGTACAATACAACTAAAAAAATTGGTACGAAATGCAGAACTTTGTATATGAACGTAGATTATAATTCAAAATCAAGTTTTCTTGAGAGGGGAATTTCAATTTCGTTTACAAAAACAGAAGTGCTATTTTTCTTTGTTATTTTTGAACGATTCACAATATAAGATCGATGTACTTTCTTGAAATTATCCGATTGAATTTCTTCTAGAAAAGCATCTAATGATTGTCGAGTGGTGTACTTTTTATTTAGTAATTGAATATCAATATAATTTGCATCACTTTTAATAAATAATATATCGTCTAAACTTATTTTAACTTCATCATAACCGTCTTTTATAGTAATAAAATTGGCTTTTTGTTTTATAATGACTAAATTAATGGCTGCTATTACATCTTGTTTTTTAATGGGTTTTGTTAAATACGAATCTGGATTTGTTTGTAAGGCATCGTTCATTAATTTATAATCATACTGACCCGTTAAGAAGATTACTTTGGCTTTTCCATTTTTGTTTTTTGCTAATTCAATCCCAGCATTTAATCCGTTTAAATTAATGTCCATTAAAATTATCTCTGGCAAAAAAGAATCCATTAGGAATTTAGCCTCATCTTCATCATGAGCCAATTTTATAGTGGTAAACTTTTCTTCTTCTAATAGCTCTGCAATATAATCAGCGATTAAAACCTCGTCTTCCACTATTAGTATTTTGGTATTTAACATTATTAATTTAATTGTTTTTGAAACGAAAAAGAAAAGCCGTTATTCGTATTTATAATGTATACTAGTTTTAGTTGTCTACACAATTTATTGATTAATTTAAGTTTAATATCTTCTCCTTTTAGCTTAGTTCCATTATCAGAATAGTTAAAATAAACGACTTCATTTTCTACTTTTAAATCGAAATTAATTTCTTTATATTCTAGATTTCCAAAAGCGTGTTTGATAGAATTTATAATAAGTTCTGTTAGTAATAACCCCAAATACATAGCCATATCTGTTGGTAATGCTATCTCTTTGATTGTAAAATATGTTGCAATATTATTTTCAGTAAATAGGTCAGAAAAACTAGATTTTATATCGTTTAGGTATTTATAACTGTCTACTTTTGTTTTATCATTAGACTGATAAAGATGTCTGTGCAATGTTGCTATTGAATTTACCTTTTTAAGAATTTTTTTAATTTCTTGCGCTTCATTATCAGGAAGTTTATTCAGTTGATCTGAAATTAGAATAATAACTAATTGAAGATTATTATTAATACGATGATTGGCTTCACTTAGTAAAAATTCATTTTGTTCCGATAAAATTTGAAGTTTTTTATTGGATTGGTTGGATTGTTTCAAAAAATAGGCAACTAATAATGTGACTAAAATGGTAACTAAGAAAAGCCCCATGATAATATAAAATCGCACTTTGTTATTTTCTAGTTCTTTATTACTATTGACAATTTTTAAATTATTAATTTTTATTTCATGTTCCTTTTCTTTAAGCTTGTATTTTGCTTCTAAGTTTAAAACTAATTCTTCTTTTTTTATCTCGTTATACTTAGTTGTAAGTTCTAATCTGTGTTTTAAATATTCATATGCTTTTTCTGTATTGTGCAATCTAAAATACAAGTTTTGAATATTTTCATTAAAAATAATTTCATTATAAAATAATTTGTGTTTTTTAGAAAAATTAGCTGCATATAAAGCTGTATTCAACGCTTTTTCTAATTGATTACTTCTTGCTAAAGCCATAATATAACTTATATAAGCATCAGCTTCTTGCTGTTGCATATTGTTGCTTTTTGCAAATTGAATTATTTCTTCTAAATAACGTATTGAAATTTTATACTCTTTTTTGCGTTCGTGAACACCTGCAATCTCAAGTAGGGAATAAAAAACATTATCCTTATCATTAAGTTTTTTTGCCAAGTTTAGGGACTTATTTGCATATAAAAGAGTTGAATCTTGAATATGAAAATATTCCGTAAAAAGTGCTGCTTTCCTATTATAATACTTAGCTAAATAAAAGTCTTTAATCTTATTTTTTTTTAAAATAACAGCTGCTTTATCAAGTTGAGTTACAGATTTGATAAACATTGTTCTTTTTCTGTAGAACTCTGCCATTTTCACATAATACAAAAACTCAAATTGTATATTATTGGTGTTTTTGATAATTTTATATGCTTCAGAATAATATTGATTGGATTTATCGAAATTTAATTGAAGTCTATAAGCATCTCCTAAACCAAGAAGTAGCTGTATTTGTTGCTCTTCTTTAGTAGTGTTTTTTAATTGCTTAGTATAATAAATTATTGCCTTATCCAATTTATTTTCATAAATCAATTTTTCTCCATCATCTACTAAGCTCCTATTTTGAGAAAAAGAAAAATGTAAGCTGAATAATACAAAAAGAAAATACTTCATATTATGTTTTCAGCTTTTTCTTTCTTGCTGCTGGAAATAAAACATTATTTAAAATTAAACGATAACCTGGAGAATTTGGATGTAGGTCCAATACAGTAGGTGCATCTCCAACAAAATGTTGATAATCTTCTGGATCATGACCTCCATAGAATGTAAACATTCCTTTACCTCTTGTTCCATGAATATATCTTGCTTCTCCATTTAACTTGTTTTCTCCTAACCTTAATACATTGCTTTTAATTTTATCTCCAGAGAATGCAGTGGTTTGCCCCATAAAACCTTTTACTAATTGAGTATGATTTTGGCATAGCATTGTGGGAATTGGATCCCATTTTGCAGAAAAATCCATTAGTGTAAAATAATCTTGTTGAAAAGGAACTCTTTTTTTAGCTCTATCATCTGTAGTATCGATATCTGAAAATTCATAAGTTTCAGGTCTTCTTTCTAATATAAAATCTTTAAAAGCAAATGAGTTATTATAGTTTATTTGTGACTGATAATTAGGATCGCTACTATCTCCATCGAACATAGGCTCACAAATATCTACTCCTTCAGCTGCTAATGCTATTTCAAAACTATCTGTAGCAGAACACATTGCAAACATAAAACCTCCACCAATAACATAATCTCTAACTTTTAAAGCAACAGCTAGTTTTTCTTCAGAAACTTTACTATAACCTAATTTTAGAGCAAGATTTTCTGCTTCTTTTTTCTGTTCAATATACCATGGTGCTGTTCTATAATTGCCGAAAAACTTACCAAATTGCCCTGTAAAATCTTCATGATGTAGATGTAACCAATCATATAATAGCAGTTGATCGGTTAGTACATCTTCATCATATATTTCTTCATATGGAATTTCTGCATAAGTTAATACCATTGTTACAGCATCGTCCCATGGTTGTTTACCTTTTGGCGTATAAACTGCAATTTTAGGTGCTTTTTCTAAAACAACCGTTTCCATATTCTGAGATGGACTACTAATTTCTTCTAAAATAGAATTGGTTGCTGCATCAGACAAAACTTCAAAAGTTACACCTCTAATTTTACATTCTCTTCTAATTGGCTCATCATCTGGAAACAAAAATGAACCACCTCTATAATTAAGTAACCAACTCACTTTGTAGTTTTTCTCTAATGCCCAATAGGTAATTCCGTATGCTTTCAAATGATTTTGTTGTCCTTCTGCGTCCATTGGTAGCAAAATAAAAGATGCTTGACTTGTGATTGTAGTCAATAAAAAAAGTAGATATAAATATTTTTTCAAAGCGATAACTGTTTTTTCAAAGATAAGGAATTAGTCTTGAAATATTATATTCTTTAACTTCAACAATTTAATAGGATTAGATTCTCTTTAAAATATCTTCTATTGGAATTACTTTATTTTGAATAGCATATACAACTAGACCTGCAATATTTTTAGATTCCGTTTTTAGTAGTAAATTATTTCTATGTCCGTCTACAGTTCTTGGACTTATAAATAATTTTTCAGCAATTTCATTAGTACTAAATTGCTGGCAGATAAATTCTAAAACTTCTTTTTCTCTTGTGGTTAGATAGTCTTCATCAAAATGACTTTTGATTCTATAATCTTTAATTGCAATTCCTTCATTAATAACGTCTAGAACACAGTCATTATAGTAAAATCCTTTTTCAAAAACTTCATTTATTGTTAATAACATTTCAGCTGGAGTCGCATTTTTAACTAGGTAAGAAGAAGCACCAACATGAATCATATTCGCTACAAATGATCTTGTATTATAACTTGTTAATGCAATTATTTTTATTTCAGGATAAGCATCATGAATAATTTTTGTAGCTTCAACTCCATTTAATAATGGCATCTTTAAATCCATTAAAATAATATCGGGATGTTGCTCTTTATTTTCTTCTAGATAGGTGGTTAATTCTAAACCATCAGAAGCTTCAAATAAAATTTCTATATTCGATTCTCTTTGCAACAAAAACGCTATTCCCTTTCGAAACAAAACTTCGTCATCGGCCAATATCATTTTTATTTTTTCCATATATCAAAAACTAAATAGTACATTAATTCCATTACCTAAACTCGAATTTACACTTATTTGTCCGTTTAAAAAACTAATTCGACTTTCAATACTTTTCATTCCTAGTCCTTTTTGATTGTCGTCACTTTGAATATCAAAACCAATACCATCGTCGCTATACTTACAAGTAATTTTTTCTAACTCTCTTTCAAAGATAATATTTATACTTGATGCTTTACTATGTTTTAGTGAATTATTCATTAGTTCTTGCAAAATTCTAAACACACTTAACTGAACATCTGAACTTAATTTATCCAGTTCCGCAGTACTTTTAAAATTAGCTCTTACCTGTTTATTACTATTAAACTCAACACACATTTCTTCTATTCCAGCATGAAGTCCAAATTTTTCTAAAACTGGAGGCAATAAGTCATGTGCTATTCTTCGAGAATTATCTAATGCTTTTTTGGTAAGGTTAAAAATATTTGTAGAAATCTCGCAAGACTCTTCAAATGTTAGCCCAGGTGTTTTTAATAAATGACTATTTATTGAGACAATATTCAATTTAGAACTTATATCATCATGAAGGTCTTGAGCAATTCTTTTCCTTTCATCTTCTTGCGTTACAAGTATTGCGTGCAATAATTTTTTTTGATGACTTAATTCTAAGTTTTTCTTTTCTACCTCTTTTTGTACAATTTTCTTCCTTGAGAAATAGAAAAACAAAATAAGTACCAATGCCATTAAAAGGAATGCTGTAAAAGTGTAGATAATTACACTTATTATTTCATCTTGATGTATTAAATCTGAATTCATAATGATTTCTTTTTATTATTTAAAAAACTGACTTTCCATTCGTACAAAATAAACAATTGATAAACTATATATAGTAGCGAATTTAAAATCCAAGGAATTTTATTATATTTAGAATCGAACTTTAGCATCAGGTTACCTACTAAAAAAAGAATTGTGCTTCCAAAAAGGTAAATCAAAATTCCTAAATTGATGTAATAAAACTCTTTTTTACTATCTAATTGATTATATAAATGAAAAGTAGAATAAATAATTAATAAAAAAGATGTAATGAAAACTTCATACAGATTAAATCCAAAAAAAATAGTTGGAGAAATAAAATACTGAATTAGCAAAGAAAGTAGACATAAGGAAAATGTGATTCTTATTATTTTCTTTTGCAACTTATCTTTTACTAAAAAATAATAAAAGATTCTCAAAATAAAAAATTGAGATAAAAAATAAAAATGGGATATAAATAAATTATTAACTTCAAAATATTGATAAACACTTGATACAATTTGAATTATAAAAATTACAATTAAATAGTAAACAAAGCTCTTAAAGGCTCTTCCATTATTGGAAAAACCTTTAAGATAAAATACCATATTAATGAGTAGCAGTAAATAACCTATATCTGCAAATATATCATTCATTAACCTTTTTTAATAAATAATGGACTATTTGTATCACATGTAGTTGGACAAGGTTTAGTAAAATCATAAATCAAATCTGTACTACTTATCATATCTTTCTCATTCTCGTCAACACCTACAAGCATTAATTTATTTATACCATCACCATCAACTCCAATATATGCTCGAATATTCACTACTCCTTGCTCTTCACTTAAAGCTATAAAATCTTTCATTGGAATTAAATGTGCTTTTACCGTACCAGCAGGTTGAGATTCTACCCACTTAGTTGCCCATTCTTGTGCTGTTTCTAATGGAATTGCGTTGTCATTTTTCATAATTATTAGTTTAAATTGTTAAAATACTATATCGCAAATTTAGTATTAAAATTCTTTCGTATAACATCAGAACTAAAAAACAGGTATTTTTACGGGGTACTATTAAGTTCATAAATTTTATCTTAGCAAAATAAAACAATAATGTAGTTAAATAAAATATTTTAAACTACCTTTATACATATTTTATATTTTTTTAACAAACATTGAATTAAAAAAAAACAATTATTAACCATTTTATTATTAATTTAATAATAAAATAAAAAAAAAAACTAAACTTATGGATCCATTATTAGGACAAATTACACTGTTCGCAGGAAACTTCGCCCCGAGAGGATGGGCACTTTGTGAAGGACAATTATTAGCCATTTCACAAAACACTGCTTTATTCTCTATAATAGGAACAACCTATGGAGGAGACGGAAGAACTACATTTGCATTACCAGACTTACGTGGTAGAGCTCCTATTCAATCTGGTACAGGTCCAGGATTATCTACACGCCAATTAGGTTCAAGAGGAGGTCAAGAAACTCATACTTTAAATACTCTTGAAATGCCATCTCATAACCACATAGCAAATTCCGCTTCTAAATTTCATGCACAAAGTGCTGCAGGAGATGATGACACTATAAGCCCTGGTGCAACTCTTGCTAGTGGCTCAAATAGTGGCTCTGAAATTTTCAGTAGTAGTGTTCCAAATACTGAAATGAATACTAATTCAGTTACAACGACAACAACTACTTTAAATCAAGGAGGAAATCAAGCTCATAATAATATGCAACCGTATTTAACAATTAACTACATTATTGCATTGCAAGGTCTTTTTCCTACAAGAAACTAATTTTTGGTTTATATTGAAACAAATTCAGGTGGTTAATCTTTTTTAATCGTTTGAATTTGTATTTTTATCTCTTTTAATATATAGCACACATTTTATGAAAAAAATTACTCAATTATTTTTATTTTTATTTCTGTTTACCTTTTTTATTCCAATATCTTTTTCTCAGACTATAATTCATACTGAAGATTTTGAAGGATCTGATTTTATTGGATACGCAATTGGAAATGCCGATACAGGAATAGATGACCCTACTCAAACATTTCGTACATCTTTAGATGGTAATGATAGAATAGGGAGGGGACTTGTAGGTACTTTCACATTTGATGGCGTTATTACTGGTAATTCTACAAATGTGATCGGTGGAGAGGATATTAACTTTGTCGATGGTTATAATAATCATTCTTACATAGAATTAGATCCAATTAGTATTATTGGAAAAACAAATCTTTCAATCGATATAGATGTTGCTTTCCCGAACACGAATGCTGCACGTTATGAAGATTCTGATTTTTTAATAGTAGATTATAAAATAGATGGAGGCTCATACACTAATTTATTAGCATTTTATGGAGGAGCAACTAGCTCTACTCCAGGTTTAATTAGAGATAATAACCTTAATGGTGTTTTAGATGGTGGAGAAACAACTAGTGTTAATACTGCTATGACTAGCTTCAATTTAAATTTAGATGCTATAACAGGTAGCACTGTAAGTGGTGCTTCAATAGAAATTAGAGTACGTTTTAGTATGCCAGACGCTCAGGAAGAGTTTGCTTTTGATAATATTATATTAAAAGGTGTTGATGCTCCTTGTACAGACCCAACCGTACCATCAGTAACTGCTATTGCTAATCCTGTTTGTAGTGGAAACACAACTACTTTAAATATTACGGGTACTTTAAATGATGCAACACAATGGGCTATTTATACTGGTTCTTGTGGAGGAACATTAGTTGGCACTACTACTACTTCTTCTTTTGTAGTTACTCCAACTGGACCTAGCACAACTTATTATGTGCGTGGTGAAGGAGGTTGTGTAACACCTGGTAGTTGTGGTACATTGACTGTAAACGTTACTAACATTACATCAACAATAATTTCTCAAACAAATGTAGCATGTAATGGGGGCGCAACTGGAGCTGCAACAGTTTCTGCTTCAGGTGGAACTGCTCCTTATACTTATGCCTGGAGTAATGCTGCTACAACAGCTTCTATAACTGGTATTGTTGCTGGAACTTATACATGTACTATTACAGACGCTAATGGTTGTACAAAAATTCAATCTGCAACAATAACTCAACCAACTGCTTTAGTTGCTTCTGCAATTACGGATAACAATGCTTCTTGTAATGGTGGTTCTAATGGTGGAGCTACAGCTTCTGCTACTGGAGGAACCGCTCCTTATACTTACGCATGGGGTAACGGAGCTACAACTGCTTCTATAACTGGCGTTATTGCGGGAACTTATAATGTAACAATCACGGATGATAATGGTTGTACTGATATGGCTTCTATTACTATTACAGAACCAACTGCTTTAGTTGCTTCTGCAATTGTGGATAACAATGCTTCTTGTAATGGTGGTTCTAATGGTGGAGCTACAGCTTCTGCTACTGGAGGAACCGCTCCTTATACTTACGCATGGAGTAACGGAGCTACAACTGCTTCTATAACTGGTATTATTGCTGGAACCTATACATGTACTATTACAGACGCTAATGGTTGTACTGATACGGCTTCTATTACTATTACTGAACCAACTGCTTTAGTTGCTTCTGCAATTGCGGATAACAATGTTTCTTGTAATGGTGGTTCTAATGGCGGAGCTACAGCTTCTGCTACAGGAGGAACTGCTCCTTATACTTATGCTTGGAGTAACGGAGCTACAACTGCTTCTATAACTGGTATTGTTGCTGGAACTTATACATGTACTATTACAGATGCTAATGGATGTACTGATATGGCTTCTATTACTATTACTGAACCAACTGCTGTAGTTGCTTCTGCAATTACGGATAACAATGCTTCTTGTAATGGTGGTTCTAATGGTGAAGCTACAGCTTCTGCTACAGGAGGAACTGCTCCTTATACTTACGCATGGAGTAACGGAGCTACAACTGCTTCTATAACTGGTATTGTTGCTGGAACTTATACATGTACTATTACAGACGCTAATGGTTGTACTGATATAGCTTCTATTACTATTACTGAACCAACTGCTTTAGTTGCTTCTGCAATTGTGGATAACAATGTTTCTTGTAATGGTGGTTCTAATGGTGGAGCTACAGCTTCTGCTACAGGAGGAACTGCTCCTTATACTTATGCTTGGAGTAATGCTGCTACAACAGCTTCTATAACTGGTATTGTTGCTGGAACTTATACATGTACTATTACAGACGCTAATGGTTGTACTGATATAGCTTCTATTACTATTACTGAACCAACTGCTGTAGTTGCTTCTGCAATTGCGGATAACAATGTTTCTTGTAATGGTGGTTCTAATGGAGGAGCTACAGCTTCTGGATCTGGTGGTACTGCACCTTATACTTACGTATGGAGTGATGGTGCTACAACCGCCTCTATAACTGATGTTGTTTCTGGAACTTATACTGTATGGGTAACTGATAATAATGGTTGTTTGAATACTACTACTGTAACAATTACAGAACCAGTCGCTATTGACAATAATATTACACAAAACGCAGGTGTATTAACTGCAGATCAAACTGGTGCAACATACCAATGGTACGAATGTCCAAATACTTTATTAACAGGAGAAACGAATCAAAGTTTTACACCAACTGCAATGGGTGACTATAAAGTTGAAATTACATTAGGTGTTTGCACAATTGAATCTGCTTGCGAAACTGTTACTGTATTAGGTTCTGAAAATTTTGAAAGTATATCTAATTTCTCAATTTATCCAAACCCTACAAATGGTTTATTAAATATTAACGCAGATTTTGACGGACAATTCATTATTGCTAATCAATTAGGTCAAACTGTAAAAACTTTCACAGTTAGTTCTAACATAACAAACATTGTAAATGTTGATAATTTAGCAGATGGTATCTATTTCATTAAAGGTACTAATGGATTAAAAACTAGCTCTAAAAGATTAATAATTAAGAAATAAATTCTAAAACCTTAATTAACAATAAAAGGTTGTTATAAAATATTTTATAACAACCTTTTTCTCTTAGAAATATGTTTATTCAAAATATTTTTTACTCAACTATTAACCACAAGAATATGGAAAGAAGAAATTTTGTAAAAAGACTAAGTGTCTTTACAACAGGAACAATTGCATTGTCTGGTTCGAATTTATATGCTTCTGAAATTAAAAAGGAGACAGCAAATACAATAATTGACTTATCTCCTTTATCACCTACAGATACAATTATTTTAAAAGGTAACTTTATTGATGCATCAACATTAGCACCAATTAAGAATGTAAAAATGATTGCAAAAGTAAAGCGCAATAGATTTTTCCCTTTAAATGAAAGTGTAACTTCAAATGACAGTACGTATCAGATACAATCTGGTTTTTCATTAAATAAAAACAAATTGAATGAAAAAGTGAATATTGAAATAATAGCAGATGGATATAAAACTTATAATAGCACTATCTATTTAACCGCGAAAGGATGCGATATTCACAGTGAAGAATGGAATTATAATCCTAATTTCAAAACAGAATTTTGTCCAAAAAATATAAATGTAGACAACAAAACATTATCTACATTTAATTTTCATTTGGTAAGAAATTAAAAAAATTAATGCTACAAAAAAAAGGTCTCAAATATTTGAGACCTTTTTTTATGCTTTAAAATTTAAAACGGAACATCTGAATCATCTTCTTCATTATCATCATTAAAATTACTTCCAAATGCTTCATTAGCTGAAGGTAAATTTTGTGTGATAAAAGGATTTTTATCATCCGTATTCATTTTTGAAGGTAATTCATCAAACGGAGAACTAAAATCATCCAAATTATCAAACTTACCTAAATGACCCAAAAATTTTAAACGTATATTTTCTAATCCACCATTACGGTGTTTTGCTACAATAAATTCAGCCTGACCTTGAGTTGGAGAACGTTCTTCATCATCCCATTCATCAATTTTATAATATTCAGGTCTATAAATAAACGATACAATATCTGCATCTTGCTCAATCGCTCCAGATTCCCTTAAATCGGAAAGTAAAGGTCTTTTACTCGATCCACGCGTTTCTACAGCACGTGAAAGCTGTGAAAGAGCAATAACTGGAATAGATAGTTCTTTTGCTAATGCTTTTAAGTTTCGGGAAATTGTAGAAATCTCTTGCTCACGATTTCCTCCTCCTTTTCCATTACCTCCAGCTGTCATTAATTGCAAATAATCAATAACAATTAACTTTATACCATACTGAGACGCTAAACGCCTAGCTTTAGCACGTAAATCGAAAATTGATAACGAAGGTGTATCATCAATAAACAAAGGTGCTTTTTCTAAATCTTTCACCTTAATTGACAACTGCTCCCATTCATGTTTTTCTAACTTACCTGTCCTTAATTTTTCTGAAGCCAAACCTGTTTCAGAAGAAATTAGACGGGTAATTAACTGAACAGACGACATCTCTAATGAGAAAAAAGCAACTGGTGCACCATAATCTATTGCCATATTTCTAGCCATAGATAAAGTAAATGCTGTTTTACCCATACCTGGACGAGCTGCAACAATAATTAAATCGGAAGGTTGCCAACCTGATGTTAATTTATCAAGATCATGAAAACCAGTAGGAATTCCACTCAAGCCTTCTTTTCCTGCAATTTCTTCAATTCTTTTTTTAGCTTGAATTACTAAACTTTGAGCTGACTCGGAACTTCTCTTAATATTTCCTTGAGTAACTTCATACAACTTAGATTCTGCTTTATCTAATAAATCAAACACATCTGTTGATTCATCATATGATTCTTCAATTATTTCATTCGAAATCTTAATTAAACTTCGCTGAATAAATTTTTGCAAAATAATCCTCGAATGAAATTCAATATGAGCAGAAGATGAAATTTTTTGAGTAAGCTGAATTAAATAATAATCTCCTCCAGCCGAATCTAATTTACCGTTCTTTTTAAGTTGTGCAGAAACCGTTAATAAATCTATAGGCTGAGTATCATTAAACAATTCTACAATTGCTTCAAAAATATTTTTATGAGCATCTTTATAAAATGCATCAGCTTGAAGAATATCAATAACTTCATCTACTCCTTTTTTATCAATCATCATTGCTCCTAAAACAGCTTCTTCTAGATCGACAGCTTGAGGAGGAAGTTTTCCTTTTTCTAAATTAATAATAGCACTTTTATTCTCTTTTTGATAGCTATTATTTTTGACATTTTCCATAGTGCGAAGGTAACCATTTTTTAATGAATTCTATTTAATTTTATTATCTGAACAGTGTTAAAAAGTTGTTGAAAACATAAATCATTTTGTTAACAACACAAAAAAAATCCGAAACTATTAGGTTTCGGACTTAATATCAATCTTAAAATGAATTATTCTTTGAATTCGCCCATTTTACTATACTTATCCATTCTCTGCATTATCAAATCTTCTGTTGATAATTTTTTCAATTCATTGAAAGTCTCAGAAATAACCTTTTGAACATTTTTAAATGTTGTTTCTCTATCATAATGAGCTCCACCTAATGGTTCTGGAATAATATCGTCAATCAGTTTTTGTTTTTTCATGTCGTTAGGAGTCAATTTCAACGCTTCTGCGGCTTGCTCTTTGTATTCCCAACTTCTCCATAGAATAGAAGAACATGATTCTGGAGAAATTACAGAATACCACGTGTTTTCCAACATGAATACTCTATCTCCAACTCCAATACCTAATGCTCCTCCAGAGGCACCTTCACCAACAATTATGGTAATAATTGGCACTTTTAAGCGAAACATTTCGAATATATTTCGTGCAATAGCTTCTCCTTGACCTCTCTCTTCTGCTTCCAATCCAGGATAAGCACCCGGAGTATCTATTAAAGTAATTACAGGGACACCGAATTTCTCAGCCATTTTCATTAATCGAAGTGCTTTTCTATAGCCCTCTGGGTTTGCCATACCAAAATTTCTGTACTGACGCGTTTTGGTATTATAACCTTTTTGTTGACCAATAATCATAAAGGATTGTCCATCGATTTTTCCTAAACCACCAACCATGGCCTTATCATCTTTAAACCCTCTATCTCCAAATAATTCTAAGAAAGTATCACCACACAAAGCTTTAATATAATCCATTGTGTATGGTCTACTTGGATGACGAGATAGTTGTACTCTTTGCCAAGCAGTTAAATTCTTATATATATTTTTCTTAGTTTCTGCTAATTTTTTTTCAATCTGTTTACATGTATTGGTTACATCTACATCAGATTCCTGACCTATAACTACGCACTTATCAAGCTGATCTTCAAGCTCTTTTATAGGTAATTCAAAATCTAAATATTCCATGGGACTAAATTTTGGTTTGTTTTTGTTGTGACAAAGATAAAATTTTCGGTTAATTAATTGCGAAATTAAGTCAACTTTAGTTTTCTTTTTTTATAATTTTTCACAATTCCATTCGCTAAAACGGTAGCTAATATTATTGCTGCTCCTAAATAGAAGAGTGAATTCATGTGTTCTGAATCTCCAAAAATCATCAGTGCTAGAATTATTCCATAAATGGGTTCTAGATTTATTGTTAACATAATTGTAAATGGACTTAAAAATTTCATGATTTTTACAGAAGCTGAAAAAGCATAAGCTGTACAAATTGAAGAAAGGATAAAAATCCAAAACAAATCTTCTAAAGAAATTTTAAAAAAAGCTGGTGTAAACCCTTCAGTAAAAAACATAAACACACTAATTCCTATCACTCCTATTAATAGTTCATAAAATGAAATTACATTAGAATCATACTCTTTTACAAACTTCCCATTCAATACAGAAAATAAAGCCGATAAAAAAGCAGATGTTATTGCTAAATAAATACCCGTCTGATATTGAGTCTCTACTTCAAAAATAATCCCCAGTCCGAAAATCGTTATAATTCCAAAAAACATTTCATACCAAATTATTTTTCTTCTATGCAAAATTGGTTCTAATATTGAAGTAAAAAAAGCACCTGTTGACAAACAAGTTAATGTTACCGATATATTTGATACCTTAATAGCTTCGTAGAAAGTATACCAATGCGCAGCAATTATTAAACCTGCAACAGAGAATCGTATGATCCCTTTTCTATCAATTTTCAATTTCACTTTCTTAACAATAAGAAAACCTAAAATAAAAAGTGAAGCAAACGACATCCTATACCATACTAAATCTAAAGCATCTAATGAAATTAACTTTCCTAGAACTGCTGTAAATCCCCAAATAAAAACAATTAAATGAAGGTGTAAATAATTCTTAATATAAATATTATCGTTTTGCATTTCTAAGTAAATAAAAAGCTAATATTCCAAAAAATATATTTGGAATCCATACCGCTAATAATGGTGAGAAATCTGAGTTTTCTGCAATGGTTCCAAATACTTTGTCAAAAAATATAAATGTAAATGCAATTACTATTCCAATTGCTAGATTTACCCCCATCCCTCCTCTTCTTTTCATTGAGGAAACAGCTACTGCAATAATTGTTAAAATGAATGCAGAAATTGGCAAACTAAATTTTTTATAAAGCACTACTAAGTAAGCATTTATTCGTGTATTTCCTTTTTTCTTCTCTTTATTAATGAATTTAAAAAGTTCACCAATAGTCATTGTTTCTGCAATATAAAAAACAGGTGTTAATTCTTCGGGTTCAAAATTAAAATCGACCATTTTCTTATCGACCATTTCTAGAACATCGTTATTCTTTCCAACTCCTCTTTTTATATAATTATATAAAGAATACTTTTTTGTTTCTTCATTATATTTTATTCTATTAGAAGTAACTTTCTCTATTAAAACATTTTCTTTAAACTTTTCATAAGTAAAATTAAAACCTGTTTTAGACATTAAATTATAATTACTAATATAAATATATTCTCCATCTCCTATTTGTCTAAAAATATCGGTAGTTTCCATTGTTTTATAGCTACTACTCCTTAAATAAGCATTTCTAAAATCTAAGAAACCTTTACTCGCTTTAGGCACAAGAAAAAATCCCATTAACAAAGCAAAAACACAAATTATGGTTGCTCCAAGTAAAAATGGTCTTAAAAAACGTTTAAAAGAAATCCCTGAACTTAAAATAGCTATAATCTCTGTATTATTTGCTAACTTAGATGTAAACCAAATTACAGAAAGAAACAAAAATATTGGAAATAATAAATTAGCAAAATAGATAACAAAATCGCCATAATAAATAATAATTTCATTGAATGGAGCTTTCCTTTCAATCATTCTATTTACTTTTTCAGAAACGTCAATTACTATCCCAATTGGAATAAACAAAAGTAACATTACACTGAACGTAGCTAAATATCGTTTTAAAATATATTTATCAATTAATTTCATATGTTTAAATTATTTTTTTTTAGCGGTAACATATGGTATCGCTTTTTTATGATAGGCGTTTGCTTGCGCAAACATATTGTTAATAGCGATTTCATTAAAATAATTACAAGCGTTGTGCCATTTGAACAACCATTTTGTCTTTCCACTCTCTAAATGTACCTGCTATGATTTGTCTTCTCGCTTCTCTCACCAACCACATATAGAATCCTAAATTATGAATTGTTGCAATTTGTTTTCCTAAAAACTCATTTGCCGCAAACAGATGACGTAAATAGGCTTTAGAATATTCCAAATCAACCCAAGTATGCCCCATTTCATCAACTGGAGAAAAATCGTCTTCCCATTTCTTGTTCTTAATATTTATAGAACCGTAAGCCGTAAATAACATACCATTTCTTGCATTACGCGTTGGCATAACACAATCAAACATATCTATTCCTAAAGCAATATTTTCTAATATATTTATAGGTGTACCTACTCCCATTAAATACCTTGGCTTATCCTCAGGTAGAATTGCAGTAACAACTTCTGTCATTGCATACATTTCTTCAGCAGGTTCTCCAACTGATAAACCACCAATTGCATTACCTTGTGCTCCTGCATTAGCAATATACTCAGCAGATTGCTGACGTAAATCTTTATACGTACTACCTTGAACTATTGGAAAAAAAGTTTGTTCATATCCATATTTAAAAGGTAACTTATCTAAATGAGTTATACATCTATCTAACCAACGATGCGTCATATGCATTGAACGTTTTGCATAACGATAATCACATGGATAAGGAGTACATTCGTCAAATGCCATAATAATATCTGCTCCAATAGTTCTTTGAATCTCCATTACGCTTTCTGGAGAAAAGAAATGATAAGAACCATCAATATGACTTTTAAACTTTACTCCTTCTTCTTTTATTTTTCTATTTGAAGACAAAGAATACACTTGATAACCTCCAGAATCGGTTAAAATATTTCTATCCCAATTCATAAATTTATGTAAACCACCCGCTTTTTCTAAAATTGCAGTTTGCGGTCTTAAATATAAATGATAGGTATTTCCTAAAATAATATCTGGATTAATATCATTTCTTAATTCTCTTTGATGCACACCTTTCACAGACGCTACTGTTCCAACAGGCATAAAAATTGGTGTTTCAATAACACCATGATCTGTAGTTACCTTTCCAGCTCTTGCTTGGCTTTTTGGGTCTTTTTTAATTAAATCGAACTTCATATTACAAATTTACTTGGCAAATATAAATGAATTAGACAACCTGACTACAACAACTAATCAAATTTTAAAATTGTTTTATGATTTTTTAAGCTGAAAACTAAAAAACCAACCAAAAATTCCAAAAAAACCTTAAAATGCAGGAAGTCTCTTTTGTTTTTTCAAACATATTCTTTAAAAATCCAATCAACTGATTATCTTTGCACCAGTATAAATTTTTTTACATAAAATGAAACCAAACACACAACAATTACAAGACTTAACTGTTCAAGTAAGAAGAGACATTTTACGAATGGTGCACGCTGTAAGCTCAGGACACCCAGGAGGTTCTCTTGGCTGTACTGAATTTTTAGTAACTCTATATCAAAACTTAATGACTAGAAAAGAAGGTTTTGATATGGATGGAATTAACGAAGATGTATTCTTCTTATCTAACGGCCATATTTCTCCTGTTTTCTATAGCGTTCTTGCTAGAAGCGGTTATTTCCCTGTTAGCGAATTAGCCACTTTTAGATTATTAAACTCTAGATTACAAGGTCACCCAACTACACATGAAGGTTTACCTGGAATAAGAATGGCGTCAGGATCATTAGGACAAGGATTAAGTGTTGCCTTAGGTACTGCTCAAGTAAAAAAACTTAACAACGATAATAGCATCGTCTACACTCTTCATGGTGACGGTGAACTTCAAGAAGGTCAAAACTGGGAGGCAATTATGTATGCTTCTGCAAAAAAAGTAGACAATTTAATTGCTACAATTGATGTTAATGGAAAACAAATTGACGGAACAACTGATGAAGTTTTAGCAATGGGAAGCTTAAGAGCTAAATTTGAAGCTTTTGGATGGGATGTTTTAGAAATTAAAGAAGGAAATTCAATTGATGCTATTATTTCTGGAATGACAGAAGCAAAAGCAAAGACAGGAAAAGGAAATCCAGTTTGTGTTTTACTTTATACAGAAATGGGTAATGGTGTAGATTTCATGATGCACACTCATGCTTGGCATGGTAAAGCTCCTAATGATGAACAATTAGCAAATGCTTTAGCACAAAACCCTGAGACTTTAGGGGATTATTAATTCTTCAATTGAAATTAAAATGAAAAAATACACAAATACAGGAAATAAAGATACACGTTCAGGTTTTGGAGCTGGACTAACAGAACTTGGTCAAAAAAACGAAAATGTTGTTGCACTTTGTGCTGATTTAATTGGGTCTTTAAAAATGGACGATTTTAAGAAAAATCATCCAGAGCGTTTTTTCCAAATTGGAATTGCAGAAGCAAACATGATTGGAATTGCTGCTGGAATGACAATTGGCGGGAAAATACCATTTACTGGTACTTTCGCAAACTTTTCAACAGGTAGAGTTTATGACCAAATTCGTCAATCTATTGCTTATTCTGATAAAAATGTAAAAATTTGTGCTTCTCACGCTGGATTAACACTAGGAGAAGATGGAGCGACTCACCAAATATTAGAGGATATTGGGCTAATGAAAATGCTACCTGGAATGGTTGTTATAAATCCTTGTGATTATAACCAAACAAAGGCAGCCACAATGGCAATTGCAGATTATCATGGTCCTGTATATTTACGTTTTGGACGTCCGAGTGTTGCTAATTTTACTCCAGAAAACGGAGAATTTGTTATCGGTAAAGCGGTAATGCTAAGCGAAGGTACTGATGTAACAATTGTAGCAACTGGTCATTTAGTTTGGGAAGCGTTAATTGCTGCTGAAAAATTAGAAGAAAAAGGAATCTCTGCTGAAGTAATCAATATCCACACCATTAAACCTCTTGACGAAGAAGCTATCTTAAAATCAGCTGCTAAGACAGGATGTATTGTAACTGCAGAAGAACATAATATCCTTGGAGGTTTAGGAGAAAGCGTTTCTAGAACTTTAGTTTCAAACAATCCTGTTCCTCAAGAATTCGTAGCCGTTAATGATAGTTTTGGAGAAAGTGGTACTCCTGCTCAATTAATGAAAAAATACGGACTAAATGCAGACGCTATAATTAATGCTGTTGAAAAGGTCATCAAGAGAAAGTAATTATTTCTTATCATAAAAAAAAGCCCAACTTTTAAAAAAGTTGGGCTTTTTTTTATATTTATAAATTCAACTAATTACAATTAGCATCTAAGTATTTTTTTATTGAACCTGACGAACAAAACGGGATACTAGGATAAGAATAATACGTTATATTACCATTCCCATCATTAGTTTCAATTATTTCTGTTTTTGTTACAAAGCCATCACCATCGTCATCAATATCTAAGAAATCAGGAATATTATCACCATCCGTATCATCATTAAAATAATCATTATCATCATTCAAATCTTCATATTGACTTAACACTCTATCTCTATCGTGATCATTCTTTTTTAAAGCAAATAATCTTGATTGAAAAACAATTGGCTTATAAGCTTCAATGTTTGTTCTAGGAATATTAAAATAAGCCAAGCCTGCAGGTATAAAAACCAAAACATTCCCATGATCTGGCCAAGATAGCGTACCATCAGAATTCACAGTAGGAGTTGTTGACGAACTTGTTTTAACTTTAGATAAAATTTGCCTAAAACCAGAAATTGACACTGGATCAAATTGACCCAATTGTGGAAACGTAAACCAAGTACCTTGATTGTTTTGATCAAAACTTTCATTTTGAAGATTCCAACCTTTATACCCCACTAGCGTAGAGTCAACACTTTTTGGATAATTACCACCACCTTCATTCAAAACAATGTAATATAATTTATATTCTACATCATCTGCAAATCGTCCATTTACAAAATTAGTTGTTCTTCCGTCATTTTTAACAATTACAGACTGTAAAGGATATGCTGTTTGATCCCAAACTGAAGTTTCTCCTGCTCCTATAGTCGCTATAGTTGCATTTAAATTAGCATCAACTGTAAGGAAGCTTGACTGTAAATACGTTTCTATCTCTGAAATGTTTTCATCATAGACCTCTTGTCTATCTCTTAATTCTACAACAGTTGGAGTATCATCACTTTTATTACATGACACAATCAAAACAGTTAGTGTTAAAAAAAAACTAACCTTAAAAATATTCTTCATTTTCATAAATTTTGTGCTGCAAGATACAATTTTCCTTTATTTTTGTATAGAAATTAACATTGATTTTTGATTAAAAATGAGAGTAGATAAATTTTTATGGTGTACACGGTACTTCAAAACGCGCAACTTAGCTTCTGAATCTATAAAAAAGGGACATGTGACTGTAAATGGTCAAGTTGCAAAACCTTCAAGAGAAGTATTTGCCACAGATAAAATTGTTTTACGAAAAGACCAAATCAACTACCAAATGACAATCTTAGATGTACCTTCTAGTCGAGTTGGAGCAAAATTAGTTGACATGTACCGAAAAGACACAACTCCTGATGAAGCATTTGCACATTTAGAATTACTTAAACTTAACAAAGAATATTATAGAGCAAAGGGAGAAGGTAGGCCTACCAAAAAAGACAGAAGAGACATTGATGAATACACAACAGACATAGACGATACTAATGATAATGAATAAGGAGTATTGGGAAAAAAGATATATTGATAATGAGACCGCTTGGGATGTTGGCTCAATTACAACTCCTTTAAAACAATATATTGATCAAATTAAAAACAAGGAGTTAAAAATTTTAATTCCTGGAGCAGGAAACAGTCATGAGTTTGATTACGTAATAAAATCTGGTTTCAAAAATACTTTTGTTATTGATATTGCCAAACCTCCTATAGAAAATATTAAATCAAGAAATCCAGAATTGAAAGAACAAATTATTGAAGGTGATTTTTTTGAGTTAGACATGAAATTTGATTTAATCATTGAACAAACTTTTTTTTGCGCACTTGACATTTCATTAAGAGAAAATTATTCAAAAAAAATTCACGAATTATTAAACCCAAAAGGAAAAGTTGCTGGCTTACTATTCAATTTCCCTTTAACAGAAGAAGGCCCACCGTTTGGTGGAGAAATTAAAGAATATATTTCATTATTTTCTTCTTTATTCAAAATAAGAACTTTAGAAAAATCATATAATTCAATAAAACCACGTTCTGAAAAAGAACTGTTTTTTATATTTGAAAAAAAATAACACAACACTATGCAAAATATCATTTTAAATCATCAAGAGATTCAACACAAAATTAAACGCATAAGCTATCAAATTTATGAAACTTTCGTAGATGAAAAAGAAATCATCATTGCTGGTGTTTCTAAAAGCGGATACATCTTAGCTGAAAAAATTTGTGATGAATTAAAAAAAATTTCCGACCTTAACATTACCCTTTGCGAAGTAAACATCAACAAACAAAATCCACAAGAACAAATCACGACTTCAATTCCAAGTGACCAATACTCAAACAAAGGATTAATACTTGTTGATGATGTTTTAAATTCAGGAACTACCCTAATTTATGGAGTAAAACATTTTTTAGAAGTACCGTTAAGCAAATTCAAAACAGCAGTTTTAGTTGACAGAAATCATAAAAAATATCCTGTAAAAGCAGATTTTAAAGGCCTTTCACTTTCTACATCACTACAAGAGCATATTCAAGTAATTTTTGAAGAAAACAACAGTTACGTTTACTTAAGTTAACTTCAAAACAATGTCATTGCAAATTTCTTCAACCGATTTATCATCGATAGAAATAATATTTTTTGATTGTAGATAATAGTAACTCCTGTCAAATAAATGTTTTCTAATATAATCGTCTAATTCTTCATTAGATAGATTTGCTATTAAGGGTCTATTATTTTTTTCGCTTTCTAACCTATTTGAAAGCGTTTTAATAGATCCTTTTAAATAAAACGACGCAACATCTTCAAGTTTTAAAATCTCTTCATTATTAGCATAACATGGAGTTCCACCTCCAAGTGCTAATATAAAGTTTTCATTCTTTGTTATAAAATCTCTAAATATTCGACTTTCTATCTTTCGAAAATATATTTCTCCTTTAGTAGAAAAAATATTTTTTATGGTATCTTTTTCACTTTCCTCAATTATTTTATCCAAATCATAAAAGGGAATTCCTACAATTTCAGAAACCTGTTTTCCTATTGTCGATTTACCCGAACCCATGTATCCAACTAGAACTATTTTCATACTTTAAATAATTACTTAAAAACTAAGCAGTTAAAACTTATTTTTAAAAAAAGTGTAAATTTATATAAAAAATTCCTTGGATTATAAATTTTAGCCCGTATATTTGCACCCGCATTGAAGGAAATAAATGACTTGGTAGCTCAGCTGGTAGAGCACATCACTTTTAATGATGGGGTCCTGGGTTCGAACCCCAGCCAGGTCACAAATTTCAATATTTTTTCCCTTCAAGCTTTGACTTGGTAGCTCAGCTGGTAGAGCACATCACTTTTAATGATGGGGTCCTGGGTTCGAACCCCAGCCAGGTCACAATGAAAGTTAAGCTATAGCTTAACTTTTTTTATTTAAGGCCATGTGGAGGAATTGGTAGACTCGCCATCTTGAGGGGGTGGTGTCGCAAGACGTATGGGTTCGAATCCCATTTTGGTCACTAAATAATTCACATAAGAAAAATAGACTTGGTAGCTCAGCTGGTAGAGCACATCACTTTTAATGATGGGGTCCTGGGTTCGAACCCCAGCCAGGTCACAATAACATTTTGATTAGATTACACAAGACTTGGTAGCTCAGCTGGTAGAGCACATCACTTTTAATGATGGGGTCCTGGGTTCGAACCCCAGCCAGGTCACAATTATTACATTTTGATTAGATTACACAAGACTTGGTAGCTCAGCTGGTAGAGCACATCACTTTTAATGATGGGGTCCTGGGTTCGAACCCCAGCCAGGTCACAATTATTACATTTTGATTAGATTACACAAGACTTGGTAGCTCAGCTGGTAGAGCACATCACTTTTAATGATGGGGTCCTGGGTTCGAACCCCAGCCAGGTCACAATAAACAAAAAAAAGTCCCTTGCGGGACTTTTTTAGTTTACTATATTTAAAGTTACTTTATCATTTGCTTCAACGACTCAAACTCTTTCATATTTAAATCTGATTTACTAATAAGGTTAATCAGCTTCATTATTTGAGTAGGATTCATATTATCTCCTAATATTCGCACTAAAGCAAATCCGTTTTCTTTCTTATTTGCAAACAAAACAAATTCATCTATATCATCATCTTCTCCAACAAAATACAAAGCTCCTCCATCATTACCAGACCCCATTCTCATTAACTCTTGATATGACTTTCCTTTTAAAAGTTCTTTCACCTTTTTCTTTTCAGAAACATATGCCACATCGTTTAATGAATCTTTCTTAAAAGCTAAAATATTCATTTTTTCAAAAGCATTTAAAGCTTCTTTGTCTGATTTTGTCAAACTAAGTTTCCCTGTATTAATTATTGAAGGTGTAATATCTAATGCTATAAAATTTGAAGATTCCGAATTCTCTACAAAATACTTTTGTAAACTTGGTTCATTATTACAGCTAACCATTATAGCTGTTAAAATTATAAAAATTAATTTCTTCATTTTGCTTATTTTTTAGATGCTTTTTTCAACTCATTCCCACCTGGTAAGTTCATTTTTTCTGTTAATGCAGAAATTTCATCAAGATTAAAATTACCTGTTAACGACATTACTATCGCTTGATTTTCTTTATCTGTTGGTGATTCAATATACATTAACAACTCTTTTACAACATTTGCCGAAGCACCCGATTTAACATAAATAGTTACTTTTTTTCCTCCATCATTAATTCGCATTAACTCTTCCAAAGGATTTGATTTCAAATAGCTATTTACCGTATTTTTCATATCATTAGCTACCTTCACATTTCCAGTCATAAAAACTTTTAAATTATCTAATTTTTTTACTAATTCAATAAATTGTTTTTCACTTCCTTTTGTATCTACATCTATTTTCCCCATTAATTCAAACATCTTTTTATTAACGATGATTGATTTTACAACTTCACTATCTTCATATTTATCAAATACTGATTGGGAAAAACCTATAGAGACAAACATTACAAATACTATACTTACTATTAACTTTTTCATTTTCTTAATTATTTAAAAATTGTTTTTTTTGTTTTTTCATACTCTTTTAAAATCGCAACACTCTCTACTCCTTGATTTACTTCTTGGGATAACATTTCGAGTGCTTTTTGTGTTTCTACATAAGCTTCTTCAGGATCGGAATAAGTTCCTAAATCTTGAGGATTGTTAACATAAAAATACATTGTTCCAAAAAGAACTACAACTGCAGCAGCAACACCTATCCATTTAACATTTACTTGTTTTCTAGGTTGTAATGGCAGGGCTTTTGTAAATCGTTGTTCCTTTTGTTTTTCAAAATAACCAAACATTGGTTTGTACATAACCAAATGTTCTGCTACTTCATTTGAAGAAAAATAGGCCTTCAATTCTTTTTCTTCAGCAATACTAGAATTTCCTTCTAGATATTTATCTATTAATATTTCAATTGACTTCAATTCCATAACTGTGTTTTTCTAACAATTTCTCTCTAATAACTTTTCTCGCTCTTGACAATGCTACTCTTACTGCTGTTTCATTCATGTCTAACATTTCAGCAATTTCACTAAATTCATATTCTTCCACTTCTCGCATTTGAACAATAATTTTTTGTTGCTCAGGTAAATTATCTATTATTCTTTCCACCCAGTTCCAACTATCTTTATCTTCTACTTGCTTATCTACTCCTGCTGCTCTATCTCCATAATTACTATGTACTAATTGCAAATTTGATGCCCTTTTCGATTTCAATTGATCCAAACAATAATTCTTAGTAATTGTCATCGCTAAAGCTTCTACACTATTATACTTTAAAAGTCCATCATTTTTATTCCACAATCGGACTAAAACTTCTTGAGTAGCATCTTCTGCTTCTTCAACACTCGTTAATAATCTCTTTGCGACTCTAAAGATTTTGTCTTTAAAAGGAGTAATGATATTTATAAACTCATGTTGTTTCATTTTAATTAGTTGGTTTATTATCTAGACGAATGTAAATTAATTTTGTTACATTAGAAAAATAACTCTATTTTTATTTATTATATTTCAAACTGCGAAACAACTACTTCTTCAACGTATTTTTAAGCAAGAAACTTAATATATTAAAAGTTTTAAGAAATGTAAGATTTAAAAAAATACAACTATGAAAAAGAAAATTTATTTATTATCTAGCTTATTTTTAATGCTCTTTTTAACCTTTAGCTGTAGTGATGATTTTGACGACAATCCACAACGAACCAGCGTAAATGACTTCATTTGGAAAGGGCTAAATCAATATTATTATTGGCTTCAAGATTCTCCCGATTTAGCAGATGATCGATTCAACAACAATAACAACTATCAAAGTTTTTTAAATTCATATTCTCCTCCAGAATCATTATTCGAACATTTAGTAGTAGACCGACAAATTGATCGTTTTAGTGTTATCTATTCTGATTACAATGCATTAGAACAAGCATTATCTGGCACTCAAAAAAATAATGGAGTTGATTATGAATTACGTTATAAAAATGGAAGTACAACCGAGCTATTTGGATGGGTTAGATATATTTTACCAGGATCTGATGCTGCTTCAAAAAATATTACTAGAGGTGATTTTTTCTATGCTGTTAATGGTACTTCTTTAAACACCTCTAATTGGAGAAGCCTTTTGGGGAATGACACTTATACTTTAAACTTAGCTAATTATGATGGCGGAAACATTACTCCAAACGGAAATTCTGTTGCTTTAACAAAAACAGTTTTTTCTGAAAACCCAGTTCATTTGAAAAAGACTTTTACAATTGGAAGTAAGAAAATAGGTTACTTAATGTATAATGGATTTTATTCTCAATATGAATCTGAACTAAATAATGCTTTTAGTTATTTTGCTTCTGAAGGCATCACCCATTTAATTTTGGATTTACGTTATAATTCGGGTGGTTCTGTAGACACAGCAACTCGACTTGCAAGTATGATTACTGGACAGTTTAATAATCAAATTTTCGGAAAACAACAATGGAATTATAAAATTCAAAACCTATTTAACAGTGATCCTGAACAATTATTGAATCTTTATACAACAACCTTAAGTAACGGTTCTAATATTAATAGTTTAAACTTAGATAAACTATATGTTTTAACATCTAAAAGAACAGCCTCTGCAAGTGAATTAATTATAAACGGGCTTACTCCTTACATAAATGTTACTCAAATTGGTGATGCAACGACTGGTAAAAACGTTGGTTCAATTACTCTTTATGATTCTCCTAATTTCAGAAAAGAAAATGTAAATCCGAATCATAATTATGCAATGCAACCTATTGTCTTAAAAATAGCTAATAAAAATAATTTTAGTGATTACACTAACGGATTACAACCAAACATTACTCAATTAGAAGATTTAAACGACTTAGGTGTTCTTGGTGAAACTAGTGACCCTTTATTGAATACAGCTTTAAATCATGTCGACATTAATGGACGTTTTTCAGTTAAACAGCCGCAACATAACTTCAGGCATTTTGAAGATGTAAAATCATTAAATCCTTTTGGTAATGAAATGTATCTTGAAAACGCTCCAAAATAATATTTTATTTTTTTAAACCTATGAGAAACGCTCCTTTTGGGAGCGTTTCTTATAGGTTTATTTGTTTAATTAATTGTTAAAATATATCCCAGAAGGAGAAATTCCAACCGTAAAACTATTCAATAAAGTTCCTGTTAAAGAATATGCATACACTTCTCCATTCGAAATATAATCCTTTGCATCTCCAATATAAATTCTACTATTGTTTACTGCAAAACTATATATTCCATAAGCTCCTTGATTTGCTGTAGAAAACAACTCAGTTGTTGGTAATTCAGTATCGTTTAATCCCATTTTATAAATTTTAGAGTCTACAGTATAATAGAAATTATTTGATTCAAAGTCTAAATTAGAGGGATGTGCAATACCCGCAAAAACTTTTGATTCTGTAGTGTTATCTAAAACATTAATTTTCACTAATTCACCCGTTGTTTCTGTTGCAGACCAGCTTGGAGCCCCACCACATAAAACGTATAAAGAATTACCTACCAATTCTAATGAATTTGGAACATCACCTACTGTTACCGAAGCAACACTATTATCAGAAAGATTAATTACTGACACGCTATTTCCTTGTCCGTAACCTCCTTTATGCGCTACATATAACTTATTATTACTATGTAAAATTCTCTCTGGCCCTTCAACAACAGGAATGGTAGAAGTAACTGCATAAGTATTCAAATCTATTACTGCAACATAATCGTCTGTTGATGAACCACCATCACCCCAGTTTGTAACATATCCTTTACCGTTCGCGAAAGTAATATATCTAGGATTACTTAATCCACTTGTAATACTTGCTACATGAATCATCGTATAACGATTTACAACTTCTATTTTCTGAGAATTATTCAAAACAATAAAAGCTAAATTATTATAGAAACCAATATCTTGACCAGTATCTCCTAATGTTAATGTTGTATTAACCGTGTTAAAAACATTGTTCTTCAAAATTGAAAAATCATTTGATATATAGGATATTTCACTGTTATCTGTTCCAAAGTTTCCTTCATTCAAAACAATAACACCATTATCGTAAGCTCCTAACTCTTCTTCTCTAGCAACATCATCACTACTACAAGAAAAAAATAATGTAGAAGATACAACAGCTAATAAATACAGTTTTTTTAATTTCATTTTTTTAAAAATTAAGGGTTAAATTCATAGTGTAATTTCGACCTGGCATAGGTCTGGATAATAAATTTTGATACGGCTTATTTTCTACATTAAATACCTGAAAAGTAAGTGCCGTTTTTATTTTAGTCTTTAATGTATAATCTATAGACAGATTAGATATTCCATATTCTTTCAGTTTATAAAAATTATCAGAAGAAGTAAATACTTCACCATTAAACACATATTGATAATTCAAACTAAAAGAAGCAACATTAACTGCTAATGAAGAAGTGAATTTATGATACGGCACATAAATGAGCTGCTTTTCAGTAATTTCATTAGTAGACTTAGTGTATGCATAATTACCATTAAGATCAATCCTAATATTTTGTATTTTTCTTTTCCAATTCAAATTTGCTTCAAAACCATAAATATTTACTAAATCAGTATTTTCTGGTCGCCAGATTCCGAATTCATTTGGAACCCATCGTAACATATCTTTTAAATCTGTTTTAAATCCAGTTAGTCTTACTTCAAAGTCCTTATAATTAAATATATTGTTTATTTCATATTGTAAAGAATGTTCGGGATTCAAATCAGTATTTCCAGATCCTTCCCAATACAAATCATTAAAAGTTGGAATTCTAAAGTTTTTAGAAAAATTAGCCTTTACATTATAAAATTTAAACGGACTATATTTTACTCCTATAGAATACAACAAAGGGCTTTCATAATTAGAAGTAATCTCCTTTCTAAAACCAATTTCATAATTTACTTTCTTTAATAACGAATGTTTGAACAAAAGACTTAATGAGGAAATATTTCTTTTTGTTTTTGAAACATTTGTACCAATTCCTGTATTTTGAGTGTGACTAATTATTGGATTTATTTTTATTTTATCTGAAATTTTATAAAAGAAATCATATTTCAAAATAAGACTTTTCACTTCACCATAAGAAAACAAATCACTTTCTTTATTTTCAAAATACTTATATTTCTCTGTTAAATAAGCAACTTGACTACTTGATATAAAAGACTTACCTTCATATTTCCATTCTAATAAGTTTCTAGCATTATAATCTTCATACTTACTTCTTGATGGCGAAGCAATTGTTCCAGAAAAAAACTTCTCCCCATCGAATAAATGTGTAGCAAACTTTATGGTATTCTTATTGTTTATTTTATAACCAAACAAGGTATTGAAACTAGTATTTTCATAGCTTCCGTTCTCATTTTTTTTATTATAACCTAGATATTCATAATCATTTTCCGATTGATTTCTCGAAAAATTTATGTTAGCCGAAATTTTATCAGAACCTAAATTTAACTTATAATGAATCCCTTTAGTGGCATAACTTCCATAATTTAGGCGGACTGTATTTGAAAACTTATCTTCAAAATCTAAATAGGAATTTAAATGAATGGTACCTCCAATAGCTCCACTTCCATAAGCCACACTTCCTCCACCTGCTCTAACAGCAATCGAATTGAAATCGAAACTATTTATAGTATTAAAATCGGTTTGTCCATTAAATTGAGAGTTAATATTTATACCATTCCAAAGTACAGCAGTTTGTTGTGAAGTTGTTCCTCTAAAAGAGGCGGAAGACGTCATTCCTTTTCCATATTCTTTGAAATATATCGTTGTATTATTCCTTAACAATTCAGTTAATGAAGTAGGATTTCTTTGTATAACGCTATCTGAAAGTTTTACAATAGAATGAGTTAAAGAAAAAGCTTTAAGTTTTGTATCTATTAAAACTACTTCCTTTAATTTGACTATAGAATCATTTTGACAAAAAACGATAGAAGCATAAAAAAAAGCTACCAAAAGGAATATTTTCTTCATATTATGATAATTTATTTTTCTTAAAAAAACGCTTCTTTTTAAATGAAAGAAGCGTTTTCTATAATTCCATTAGAACTGAAGATTCACTCCCAATTTAAAATTTCTACCTCGAGTAGAATATCCTATCTTTTCAACAAATTCAACATCTAACAAATTGGTTACACCTGCAAAAAAAGAAGTATAATTATTTAATTTATAAGAAATATTTGAATTTACAATTTGATATGAATCTAAATCGATTTTTTGAGTAGCAGAAATAGCTGAATTATAAAATAAATCGATTTTTTGATTGGTATACTGATACTGTGCAGACCATTTCAATTTATTCGTAATCGCAACATCTACTCCTGCATTGAATTTATGTTTAGGAATTAACTGTAGTAATTTATCTTCATTTTCTACTTCTGTAAAAGTATAATTCGCTGTTACTTTAATTTTCTCAATTGGAGAATAAGTTACATTTGTTTCAATACCTTTTGCATTAATTTTATTTTCAACATTTTGGTATTGTCCCCATGGAGCTGCAGATAAAGAAATAAAATTCATTTTGTTTTCTTCTACTCTATAAAATCCAACTGCATTTAAAACTATTTTATTATTTAAGAAACTTTTTTCAAACCCTACTTCTGCTGTTGCATTTTCTTCTGGTTTTAATTCTAAATTCCCATATTGAGAATATAACTGATACAAGGTTGGCGTAATATATGCAGTACTAAATGATGACAATACTCTTAGTTTATATTTTTCTAGGTAGAATGAAGGGTTCACATTATAAACCAAATTACTTCCATATTTACTATGAATATTTAAACGCGCACCAGCATTTACGTTCAATCCAAAATCGCTATTATAAACTGCTGTAAAATAAGGGTCTACTACATTAAACTTTGTTATTTTATTATCTACTTCTCCCAAAGCACCTGTTTGAAACATATCCATGAATTGAGATTGAACTCCTGTAATTAAGTGAAACCCTTTAAACAAATCTAATTTATTCACTAAATCTGCATTAATGGTTCTAGACTTATAATATGTTTCATCGGTTGTCATTGCCCATGAACTATAGGAATCATAATTACGCTCTAGATTAGCAAAAGCAACATTTAAATAGGCTTCTCCTTTATTATATTTATAATTAGGTCTAAAACCAACTCTTACCTGTTCTGCATCATATTTATCTACATCAGAATCTTGAAAAGCTCCCAAATCGTTCTCAGAAATTAACTTATCGTAATTAATAAACGCGTCTAATTTTAATTTTTCTGAATATTTATATCCTAATTGTTGATTTAAATTAATCCTTGAAAAATAATCTCTTTCAAAGTTGTCTCCTGTTGCCTGACTAAAACCATCCACCTCAGTACTATTTAGAGTTGTATTAAAACTCAACTTACCAATGTTTCCGTTTACACCAAATCCTTGATTAAATTCTTGACCATTTAGGTTTGTTTTTTCAACTGTATTTTGTGTACCAATATTGAAGTAAGCATTCCCCGATAATTTATCTTTCTTTGCTTTTTTTGTAGTAATACTAATTACACCCGTAGCAGCCCCAGAACCATATAATACACTTGACGATCCTTTTAAAATTTCAATTTTCTCAATTTGCTCTACAGGCAACAAACGTAAATCATAAGTAGAAGCGATACTTGTTGCATCATTTACAGGATTACCATCAATAATAATCAACACTTGACGGCTTCTTCCTCCTCTAATGTAGTATTCTAAATTTTTACCTGCCGAACTATTACTTCCGTTAACCTCTAAACCTGCTACTTGATTTAGCACTTGAGCTACAGATTGTCCTTTTCTAGCTTCTAGATCTTTTGTAGAAATTACATCAATAATTTTTCCTGATTTTTCTCTTTTTTGCTCGAATTTTGTATCAGATACAACAACTTCATTCAATTGATTTACTTTTAAAGTATCAATTTCTTGTGCATAAGAAATACTCGTTAAGAATGCTGCACACACACTCCATCTAATAAACTTAATGTTCATTTTAGTTAATAATAGTTTTAATAAATAGGGAGAAAAGCATAGAATTTACCCATACTCAAACTTTTTTTCCCGAAAGTTTGTTACTTAATGAAAGTGGCAGGTCTCCTGGCTTGCGTCTTGTTATTCACCTTCCCATTTTTAAAGTTAGAAGTTAGAGGTAAGAAACTAGAAGTAATATACTTTCTAAATTCTAAATTCTAAATTCTAAATTATCCAACAGTGGTATGTAGATAATAACAAGCTTTTTAGCTTACAGTTGCGGGAACAGCTTAGGTATTGCACCTAATTCCCTTTTAATGCGGTTTGGATTGACTCCGAAACAACAACCAAAATTCGAGTGCAAATGTAGGTGTTTTTATATTTTAACGATAACTTTTTATAAAAAAACTAAATTAAGCACTGTGAATAAGTCAAATAATCTATTCTTTTAGATTTTATTAAGATTATTATTATTACAAAAAAATAAAATATAGTACTTTTGCCGCACTAAGTATTAAATTTAACTTCTTATCAATGAATAATAAATATTTTTTTTTAACAATTACCCTTATTTTGTCTAATTTAATTTTCGGACAATATCCTTCTCAAACTGGGTTAAGAATTATGGATGCCACTGCTGCAACTCCTTCACCTGGTGTTAAATTCTGGGGCTCTGGGGATACCGATGGCTTTTTATATAGTTCAAAATTCATTAATGGTTATGGGTTTGGGTTTTATAACAAATCAAATGGAAATGCATATAACAATGGAACGAATACTTATTTGTCTGGTTTTTTTGGAATAGATTTCTTTACAAATAGTCAAGCTAGATTAAGAATAAATAGAGATGGAAATGTAGGTATTGGATTAGATAATCCTAATGCCTCATTACATGTAAATGGAGATATAAAAACAAATCAAAAATTTCTTTTTGGGAATTCAGAACTAACTCCTGATCAGGGAGGAGCATTTGTATTAAATGCGAATACAGCAACAGCAACACCATATATTGATTTTAATCGATTCGGAGAAACTAGTAATTACACATCAAGATTTGCTTTATTAGCTCCACAAGTATATACAAATAACGAACCTAAACTTACTCTTTTAGGCTCGACATTAAGTCTTCCACATGGCGTTGAGTTCTTAAACTCTCCCTGGGGTAACGGTTTTGGAGCCAAAATTTATGGAACTGATAACGGTAATGGAACTACTAGTCTAAGGTTTGGAACAAGACATAACGCACACGCCTATACAGATGCTATGGTAATTAAAACTGAATCTGGTAATGTTGGTATTGGAACAGTTGAGCCAACTGAAAAATTACAAATAGGAAATAATTTCACATTTTCTTCTGGAGGCCATGACATAATTGGATTTGGTTTTACTCCTTCTAATTCTACAGATCTTAATACTAATGCATATTCTGCGGAGATTCGTTTAAAAAAGAACTCAGGATCTTTATCAATTGGGATATCTCAAGACTTGGTTAGTAATCCAACTCCTGCAATAGAAATTTGGAAAAACAACAACGTTACTATGAGTTATTATGACTGGGGAAAAGTAGGTATTGGAACAAATAATCCAGACGCTAAGCTTACTGTAAACGGAGATATCCATGCAAAAGAAGTAAGAATAGATTTAAATATTGCTCCTGATTATGTTTTTGAGAAATATTATGATGGTTACTCTACTTTAAAAAGTGATTATAAAATGCCTACACTACAAGAAGTAGAAGCTTATACTAAAGAAAACAAACATTTACCAGAAGTACCTTCTGCACAAGAAATTAAAGAGAATGGTTTAAAATTGGGTGAAATGAATGCTATTTTACTTCAAAAAGTAGAAGAGCTTACACTTTACCTAATTGAACAAAATAAAGAAATTGAAAAGTTGAAAACGAAAGTTGACGAATTATCAAAAAAATAATACAATGAAAGTCCCGAAAGGGACTTTTTTATTACTTATAATTATTTCTTTTTCCTTTTTCTCATTTTACGCACCAAAATAATAACACCTATAATTACATGGAAAGCAATTACGGTATATAAAGCATACATAAATTCTGTAGAGCTGGTATTCATAGTTTAAAGTGTTATTTTAATAATTTGTCCAAAGGTAACTTTATTTTGGAAAGCTTCTTTTAAAGCTAAGTCTTGTTGGTAGCATAAAAAGCTTCTTATAACTCCTGCGTGTGTTACAATAACTGCTTTTTCATGTTCTTGTTTTTTTAAGTCATCAATAAAAGAAAGGACTCTTTCATACAATACCTCAAAAGATTCTCCATTAGGAACTTGAACCGAAACAAAATCTTCCATCCATGGATTCAGTTCTTCTTTTGGAATGTCATCCCAAAGTTGTAATTCCCAATTCCCAAAATGCATTTCCATTAGGCGTTTATCTACTTCTATTGTATCTTTTGTAAGATATGCTGCTAATTGCAAACATCGTTGTAAAGGACTAGAATAGAAAACCATTTTTTCATTTCCTAGCTCTTTTTTTATACTTTGAAATTGTTCCTCAAAAGATGTTAAAAGTGCCACATCGGCTTGACCGTAACAAATGCCTTTTTCACAAACGGTTTCTGTATGTCGAATTAAATAAACTTCCATAAGGCTAAAATTGAAATATAAAATACTACTTCACACACTTGTTGGGTAGCTCCCAAGCAATCTCCTGTATAACCACCAATCCATTTTTTAAAATAACGTGCTAAATACCATCGAAATACAAAAACAGGCAAAAGCACTAAAGCAATTTTATAATTATAATAAATGAAATACAATAAAGGGAATAGTCCGAAAAAAGCAGTTCCGAAAACCTCTTTCCAAGAATAACTTTTAGCAATAGGTTTACTTTTACTCAATTCGTCTTCACGAACATAATTGTGCGTAAAAATAATCGTTGCTGCTGCCCAGCGACTTATAGCATGTGCGGTTATAAAAATCAAAATGATTGCAACAGGATTGGATTGCATTGCTAAAACCTCAACTAAAACCGTAAATTTCAGTACTAATAAAAGTAAGATTCCAATTGCACCATAAGCACCAATAGCACTGTCTTTCATTATTTTTAAGATCTTCTCTTTGGTCCAACCACCACCAAAACCATCGCAAACATCGGCAAAACCGTCTTCGTGAAAAGCTCCTGTGGTTAAAACACTAGCAATCATACTTAACAAAACAGCAATTGTTACAGGCAAAATTTGGGAAAAAGCAATAAAAACTATCCCAGAAATTAATCCAACAATCCAGCCTATTAAAGGAAAATAACGTGTGGCTTTGTTTAAATAATCGGGATCATGTGTGATATTTTTAGGGCAAGGAATTCTAGTATAGAACATCATTGCCGTAAAAAATATATCGATTTCTTTTTTCATTTTTAATTTATTTATTACTTACACCTGCGCTTTCAAAACTAGCCATTTCATTTAAAAAGATTATTGCCGATTGTATAACTGGAAATGCAACCGCACAACCACTGCCCTCTCCTAATCGCATGTTTAAATGCAAAATGGGTTCGACTTCTAAATAATTTAGTAAGGCCTTATGTGCTTTTTCTTCAGAACAATGACAAAATATAGCATTTGCTTTTATTGCTGGACTCTTTTTGTAAGCAATTAAAAAGGCAACACTCGAAATAAATCCGTCTACTAAAATGAGCATGTTATTTTCATAAGCTTGCAACATTCCTCCTGCCATTTGCAAAATTTCAAATCCTCCGAAATAAGCAACAAGTTCTTCAAAATCATTTGAACCTGTGTAATTTAGAATCGCTTTTGAAAGGATTTTTATTTTGTTTTCCAATTTTTCATTAGCAACACCTGTTCCTTTTCCTACACATTCTTCAATAGTAAAAGGAGTTAAAACCGATAGTAATACCGAAGCTGTTGATGTATTCCCAATACCCATTTCCCCAAAACCAATACAATTCGAACCTTTTTGATAAATTTCATTTACAATAGCCGCTCCGTTTTTAAAACACAACTCCATTTCGGTGTGACTCATGGCTGCCGTCTGTAAAAAGGATTGTGTGCCTTTGGCTACTTTTTTGTTAATAAGGTTTGTATTCGTTGGAAAATCATAATTCACTCCAGCATCCACAATTTCTAAGGCAATGTTGTTTTGTTTGCAGAAAACATTGATGGCTGCACCACCTTCCAAGAAATTAGTTATCATTTGACGGGTTACTTCTTGTGGATAGGCACTCACACCATGATTTGCAATACCGTGATCGGCAGCAAAGACAACAATATGTGGATTTTGAATGTGTGGTGTTTCCGTTTTAAAAACCAATCCAATTTGTAAGGCCAATTTTTCTAAAAGTCCTAAAGCTCCTTCGGGTTTGGTTTTTTGGTCTATTTTATAGCGTAATTGTTCCGCTAAATCTTCAGTAGTAGTACTTTTACTAGTTGCTAAAGGTGTCTTTTTAGTATCAACTTCGCTCATTTCTTCCACCTTAATCACATTGGCCTCAGCCATCTTCTCTTTCCATTGCAATTGTTGCAACATGGGTTGGTTGCCATAATCGGTTGCTGGTTTTCCAATACAAAAATAGCCCAAAGGTTCAATGTGTTCTGGAATATTTAGGATGGTTTTAAAATCGTAATAATTTAAAATAGAAACCCAGCCCATAGAATAGCCTTGTTCGGTTAAAGACAACCAAATATTTTGTGCTGAGCAAACCGCACTGAATTTTATAGCTTCGTTACTACCAACAGTTCCAATGGTAAACGAATCTAAAACAGATCGATCATAAGCAATCACCATTCCGATAGGTGCTTCTTCAATGGCTTCTAATTTTAATTTCAAATAGGATTCTTTTTGCGCTTCATCATCGGTTGCATTCGCTGCTTTTTCATGATAAGCCAAAAACAATTCCTTTATTTTCTTTTTAATCGTATCCGATTCTATAATATAATAACAAGTAGCATCGGTTAAGCCCACAGAAGGAGCATCGTGTCCAGCTGCTATGGCTTTTTCGAGTACTTCGTTTGGCACTTTATCAGTAGTAAAATGTCGGGTATCTCTTCTTGAGGCTATTATTTCGTATAAATCTTTCATTTTTACTTTTAAAATCTTATTCTGAACATTTGTTGGTTTTAAATGTTCTCGATACATCTTTTATTCCATTTCATTCCATAAAAAACACTCAAACTGACGCAATAATTGTTACAACAAAATCTAATTAACACAAAACATGTCACTTCGAGTCGAGAAGCTAGCTCAACGTGAAAATAAAAAAGCACGCTAATTTAGCAGATAAACGCTGATTTAATAATTTATAAGACTGCTTACAATGAAATAACTTCAAATATAAAAGTTTATAGAACATTCCAATAATCCGCTAAAATCAGTTAAATCTGCGTGAAATAAAAAAAGCACGCTGATTCTATATTCATAAAACTTATTATATATAATCTACATACTTCAAAACTAAACCTCCCAAACTACAAAACAGTAATTCTCATAGGTTTTGACTTCAAATTTAGGCAATTGTATTCGGTTTTTAAATAAGGGACAATTAATAACTAAGGTGTGAAATTCTCCATTTTCTCCACAAGGATCAATTCCTTTTGCTTCTAATTCTAAAGCTAATTCTTTTGTTAATAGTTTTCCCAAATAACTTTCTCCCATTTCCAAATTACAGGAAACAATCATTGTTTCAATACCTTGGTCTTGCATTTGGTTAACTAAATCGATTCTGTTTTGTTGCCACAAAGGTAAAAAAGCTTTTAAATCAGCTGCTTTGCATACTTTTTCTTCCCACTCTCGGTGTGGTTCTAAATCAATATCTCCAAAAACTACCCCTTCAATTTTGTACTCCTCTTTAATTTTGTGTAAAGTAGCAATGTAATTTTCTTCGTATTGTGACCACGAAGCTGGAACAGCAACTAAAGCAACTCCCATTTGAGCCGCTTGTTGTTCTAAAATAGACAACGGAATACCGTGCGAACGCGATACTTTTCCGTTTTCATTCATCATGTTTAATAATACTGTTGGCTGTAATCCTTCTGCTACACTTTTCATTAAAGCAAAACAACTGTCTTTGCCTCCACTCCACGAACTTAAAACTTTCATTTTTTTTATTTAACTGGCACAGGAATTCCCGAAACCATTAGTACTACTTTATCTGCTTTTTTAGCTAAATATTGGTTCATCCAACCTTGTAACTCGGTGAATTTTCTACCTACATGTGTCGCTGCATGAACACCCATTCCGATTTCATTGGTGATTATTATGATTGTAATATCTTCTTGTTGGAGAACCAATTCGATTTCTTTTTTGGCTTGTTCTAAACACAATTCTACATCGTTTTTAGTATCTACGAAAAAGTTGGTTAACCAAAGTGTTACGCAATCTATCATAGCTACTTTACCAGAGAAATCAATTTCGCTAAGGTGTTTTTCTTTTTCGATATTGACCCAGTTTTCGTCTCTGTCGCTTTGGTGTCGGTCAATTCTTTTTTGAAAATCACCATCCCAATTGCGTGCGGTAGCTACATACATCGGATTTTTTGATAAAGAAAGCGCTAAATCTTGTCCGTAACCGCTTTTCCCTGAACGTTCTCCTCCTGTTATTAAATAAAACATTGAATTAATTGTTAATGATTGATTATTAATGATTGATTTGGATTGTGTGAAACCTTTTATTGTCTTTATTAGTTTGTATTGATTTGTGATTTTGTTGTTTTGATGATGCTCGTTATTAGTTTTAATATTGATGTTGCGTCATTAACCATATTCTCATACTCTTTTTCATTTAAATAATCAGTTACTTTTAGTAGTTCTAACCAATATATCGTTTCATTTGTCTCTTTTTGTGCTATAGCAAATTTATGTATAAAATCTAATTTACTTTCCGCATGTTCCGCTTCACGAACCATTGCTCCAATACTTGTTCCACTTCTTAATACCTGCTTTGAAAGCACATACTCTCTTTTATCATTGGTTAAATATTGGTATAACCGAACAATACGAACCGCAAAATCGAAACTCTTAGTCTTTACAATGTTATCACGCATAAAGTTAATTGTTAGTGGTTAATTATTAATAATTGATTTAGATTGTGTGAAATTTTTATTCTTTTTACTTCTTTGCTCTGGTTTGTAATTTTGTTGTTTAGATGCTACTTATAATTAGTTTAGGATTACTATTACAAACAAGTTGCTGTTTTGGTTTTTCTTTATCATCATTATTTATAATTAAACACGAATAATCATCAACACATACTATAATTAATAATTAACCATCAATAATTAATCACTAATTATACGGACAATGTCTACACTTATTCCCGCAACAGCTTCCTCTTTTTAAATGAAACCATTTAGAAAACACATAATTCCCGTTTTCTAAATAGTAATCGATATCTTCCACGAGCTGTGTCGTTTTAGGCAAATCCTTAGCTATATTGTTACGACTATTTTCAGGTGAAATAGTACTCACATAATCGTCTATTTTTTTAATCGTTGCTTGTTTCAAACATTTGGGGCACAAACAGTCTGTTATGTTATCCAAATTAAAAATAGGTGGCAGTTCATTACACCAACAACGAACCGTTTCTGATGGATTACCGCAGCCAAAGGTGTTTTGGCACACGCTACATGTTTTTTCTCTAACCGAATTCATCGCGTAAAGATAGTATTTTAAGCTTTTAGGGAAAATTTAGTTTGTGGTATTTTAATTCTTATTTGACAAAGTTAAGATTTGATACTAATCTGCTTTAATCTGTGAAATCTGCGCGAAATTAAAAAAATAAAGCACGCTGATTTAGCAGATAAGCGCTGATTCTATATTCATAAAACTTCTTATGCACAAACTACTTCACTTCAAGTGCGAAGCATATCGAGAAGCTTTTGATTTCAGTACACGAGTTCTCAATACATTTTTTATAAAATTACTGTTCGCATTTTCTAAAAAACACTCGAACCGACGCTGAGCATCAAAATCATATTTATAAAAACACGTACTTATATTTTTTCTTACATTTGCCAAAACAGAATTTTAAGAGATGCAATCTACTTTCAAAATAGTATTCTTGGCTAGTTTCCTTTTTATTAGCTGTAAGAAAAACACCGAAGTTACTCCTACAAAAATTAGTACCGCAGAAAACAGCATTAAACATGCTACTGGTTTGGATATTTTTAAATATGAAGATTACTCCATTGTAAAAGTAAAAACACCTTGGCCAGAAGCAACGGCTGGATATACCTATGTGTTGAAAAAGGCGAATGCAAAACTACCCGATAGTTTACAAAAATATACTGCTATTACTGTACCGCTAATAAACTTGGTGGTTACCTCAACTACCATTATTCCTTTTTTAGAAATGCTCGATAGTGAAACCAAACTGATGGGTTTTCCGCATACCGATTATATTTCGTCTCCAAAAACTAGGACTTTAATTGAAAAAGGACGAATTAGAGATGTAGGACAAAATGAAAACTTGAACATCGAATTATTGTTTGATATGCAACCCGAAGCGATTGTTACTTTTGGTGTTGACAACACGAATAAAATGGTCGACAAATTAGTTGCAAACGGATTGAAAGTACTATTTCAAGCCGATTGGATGGAGCAATCTCCTTTAGGAAAAGCAGAATGGATTAAATTTTATGGAGCGTTATTAGGTAAAGAAAAAGAAGCAAATACTATTTATACTAAAATTGAAAAAGATTATACAGACGCTTTAACTTTAATGCACGATGTAGCTCCAAAACAAACGGTTATGTATGGTTCCCTTTACAAAGACCAATGGTTTGTAGCACGTGGCAACAGTTGGATAGCCCAATTTTTAAACGATGCTAAAACCAATTATTTGTGGAGCGACATTCCAGGAACAGGAAGTCAGCCGTTGTCTTTTGAAAGTGTTTTTGACAAAGCGCAACATGCTGATATTTGGATTACCAATGGAGCTATTGAATCGCTTGCGCAACTCACAAAAGAGAATCATCATTATAAGAAATTTGATGCCTACCAATCCAAACAAATCTATACTTTTGAAAGTCAAAAAGGAGCAACGGGTGGTACTATTTATTACGAATTGGCTCCAAGTAGACCCGATTTGGTTTTGAAAGATTTTATAAAAATATTTCATCCCGATGTTTTACCCAATTATACCTTTACCTTTGCCAAAAAGTTAGACTAGCGTGACGAAGAAGTTTTCCATATTACTTATACTACTATTGCTTATACTAGCCCTTCTGACTATTGTAAACATAAGCTTGGGCTCTATTAGTATTCCTTTCAAAGAAGTAGTTAATTGTTTAATAGGCAATGAAGTGTCTAAAAGTTCATGGGAATATATCATTCTTAATTTTAGGTTACCCAAAGCAATCACAGCTATTTTAGTTGGAATAGCATTGTCTATTAGTGGTTTATTGATGCAAACCTTATTTCGAAATCCGTTGGCTGGTCCTTATGTATTAGGGTTGAGTTCGGGAGCAAGCTTGGGTGTTGCTGTTGTACTATTAGGTTCTAGTGTGTTGCCAACAGCCTTAGCCTCTTTATTTTTATCTTCTTACGGACTAGTGGTAGCTTCTGGTTTGGGAAGTGCGATGGTTTTAATTGCCGTATTGTTTGTTTCCCAACGTTTAAAAGACACCATGTCGATCTTGATTGTGGGTTTAATGTTTGGAAGTATTACCAATGCTGTAGTTTCTATTTTATCCTATTTTACCACTGCCGAACAATTACAGAAATATACGTTCTGGACATTAGGGAGTTTGGGCAATTTGAGTTGGAGCGATGTTACTTTGCTTTCCATCATTACTTTTATAGGCATTGCCCTTAGTTTTTTAGTCATTAAACCTTTAGATGCCTTATTATTGGGTGAAAAATATGCCAATAGTTTAGGTGTTAACTTTAAAAGAACACGCTATATTATTCTTTTTGCTACCAGTATTTTAGCAGGAAGCATCACTGCTTTTGTAGGTCCTATTGCTTTTATTGGTTTGGCTGTGCCTCACATAGCTAAGTTAGTTTTCCAAACGAGTAATCATTTTGTATTGTTTTGGAGTACGTCTTTACTTGGTGCTATTATTTTATTGTTTTGTGATATTGTAGCGCAATTTCCTGGTAACGACATTACGTTGCCTATTAACGCCATTACCTCTATTATTGGTGCTCCTATTGTAGTATGGTTGTTGGTACGAAAGAGAAGAATTGCGTGATAGTTGATTGTAAATTATTAATGGTTGATGATTGATGGCTAAGGCTAACTTTTTTATTAATTATTCCTCACGCAGATTTTACAGATTAACGCAGATTCATTTATCTACTATACTTTAATTAGAATACCACAGAAGTGAACTCGTATACTAAAAACAAAACTTCTCAATACGCTGAGCAATAGAAATAACGTAGATTGAAAACCGCCCCTATAAAAACAAAAAAAACAGTTGCTCATTCACTAGCAAAAGTTTAGATTTATTAAAAAAATAACACTAAATCACACAGGAAGTATTCCCTAACTATGAGAAACATCAAATTTATAGCTGTATTCATTTTAATACTAACTACTTTTAGATTAAGTGCGCAAACAGTAGTTGCTAACAAAATGATTCGTATTGAATTTCAAACTCTCGAAAAAAAATCGAACGACATTCTTATTGGCTCCGTGATAGAAGTTCTGTCTAATGGAGAAAGAATAGGAATTATTCATGGTGATTTTAATGGCTTATGCGTAGTAAATGTTTGTTCTAAAAAAATAATCGATGATAAAATTACGATTAATGCATATGGTATGAAATGTAAGTCTTTCACCAACGAATACACTGTTAATTCCGATTCAAAAATTGACGTTTATTTAGAATATGGAGAAAGTAAATATCAAACTCTTAACGATAGACGTTTAATTTTGCATGAATTAAAAGTACCTATTTGTGACATTGAGATACAAAGTCTTAACGAAAATGAAAACGATACTTATTATCAACATTGTGATGGTCGCATTAAAAAAAAGAACGAAATTCCTTCTAATGAAATCTATGAATGGGAGAAATTAGAAAATCATAAATCGGATAAAAGCTTCTCAAAATAAGATACAAAACGACACTTTCCCGTTCTTCTCTTCTCTTAACCAACACTCCTTATCTCCAAGTGTTTTTAAGAAATGTGAACAGCAATTTCATGAAAAATGTTACGATTATTTATAAAAAAGTACACTTTTTCAAAAATACTATGAGAAAGTGTACTTTTTTCAAACTTTACAACTAAACTCCAATACACTAAAGAATTCATAAGTCTAATGTACGGAGCCTTGTTGTACTTACTATCAATTTAGTAATACCATGTATACGTTACTACTGCATTTTTCTTATACTTATATAAAACAGTCATTCCTTGCCCTACTGCATAGGTCGTTACCTCATCACCTGGGTGTTTTAGTTGATATGATTTGAATGGAGAAGAAACCGAACCGTACGTAAAAATATGATATTCAATATTATTACAGGTATTTTTAGTTCTTCCAAACGTTGTTTTAATACGAGTAGCACCATAATTATCAATTTGTACATATTGGTAATCTCTTGGATGCCAAAGACAAAGATTTATTCCTTTAAGGTTCTCTTCTTCGTTTACTTCAGGAGAAACATTTGAAACCAAAGAGTAACTATGTACAGGATCTTTAAAATCAACACTAACAACAGCTATCTTAACAGCTGGATGTATTTGGTTGGTATCGTACTGATATTCGATAAGTTCTGAATCTTCAAAATCCAATTGGAATTCCTCGCTGTTTGTCTCTTCTGGAATTTCTGGATTAATAACCAATTCATAATTGTCTATGGTATAATTAATAAGTGACGTTTCATTATCACTGCTTACTTTTAATGTAATTGAATTATCACCCGATTCATCAGTTACAATCAACTGTTTTTCAAACGCTAGAGATTCTTTTTCACTGTTATCATTAGTGTTATCACTTGTACAGCTGTACATAGCGACCATTGCAAAAATCAGACTTGTTATTGCACCAAGAGAATACTTTGATTTTAATTTTTTCATTTTAATATTTGTTAATTTGTTAATTTATTGAAGGGTTCTAAATGTTTATTTTTTTGATTTGATTTGAAAATTAGCGAACCCTTATACTTCCTCTTCAAATCATTAAAAGTCCCTTTATAAAATTTTAATATGAAAGTATTTTTAAAGCTTTCTGTAAAAAAAGGGTTGCTACTGTTTATTAATCAATACTGCTATCAGTATATAGTTTCCTAATAAAGTTATAGCTTTTTCAGTCTAATCTCCCACTTGTATTACTCCTAATTTTAAAGTAGGATTAGGAACAATACTTTTAAAATTGTTCTCTCATGATAATTTGTTCTTTCTTTTATTTAATTACTCTACTCTATTAATAAGCTTTTCGAGTTACGCTTTGATAAATCTATCTATTTATAAGGGAAGCTTATAGGAATTCATTACCCAAAAAAATAAAACTTTCTTTATTTTTTTTAAAAATCACTCTCCTTTTTATAATGCGAGCCCCTATAATAGCTGACGTAGATGGTATTGAATTATTGTACTGAAAATAGTGCTCCAAACCACCACTGCGTCTGTTCGAGTGTTTTTTAGGAAATGTGAATAGCAATTTTACAAACAGTGTATCGAGAACTCGTGTACTAAAACAAAACTTCGCCACACAAGCCCTAAACCCCTCTATTTCAAAACATTCTAACCTAAAATTAAAATGTTTTTTTTTCTAAAACAAGTAAAACTACTTGCACATATTTACAAAATAATGTTTAGATTTGTGTAGAAACGATAATAACAAAACACCTATACCGCTGAATTATTGATAATTATACCAGTTGTAATTTGAATTTATTGTAAAAGAAAATGATGATTTTTTTCTTGATATGAAATAGAAAAGTATAGCATCGCTACGTTTTCATTTTATATAAAAATCTATTTTTATCAAGCAGTTGTATTGGTTATCAAAAAAAAACAAGAACAAGATGTAATAAAACAAACTAATTTGCAAAAAAACACAACTATAAAAACAAGTTTCAACTTCATACCCATTAAAATCCTTATACATTACATACAAACAAATTCCTAAACATTTAATTAATTTAAAACAAAAAACATGAAAAAATTTAAAAATCTAACGGGGCTTTTACTTTTCGTTTTACTTTCCACCCAATCCTGTAAAGACCCCAAAAATCAAAAAGAAGAAGAAAAAGAAGAAACTGCAGTAACCTACGTTAAAGAAGAAAATAAAGGCTGCTTAGCACCTTCTAATTGGTTTGTTGTTGATCCTGCTACTGGAAAAAGAAAAACAACAGCACCAAGAGAAGACTACACGAGTGTTTTTGGAGACAATACTACCGTTAGCAACTGTGATTTTCATCAATGGTCTTGGCAAAAGTTCCTTTGGTTAACCAATGATGTTTCGGGGCAACCACTATTTCTAGAGGAACTATTTCAAGTTACCTCTCAAACAGTACGTATTCCAACAGTAAACAAAAAAATTGTTTTGACCGCATCAAACAAAAAACAAGCAACTGGGAACATACTAAATACAAACAAAACGTTTAGTTCTAATGTTACTAGTTATCCAGTGTACTATTCCATCCATGTGAACGATAGTTTATACAACAGCATTTGGAAATATGCTAAAATGAAAGAAAGCGATTATACCAATGCTACATTTCCAGTGGGCTCTTTAGAGTTAAAAATAGCATGGGTAAATGTTGATGCCATTCCAGACACTACTGGTTACTTTGTAACAGATGCAGTTGTAGAAGGAAAAAACACAAAAATTGCACTACTAGGAATGCACGTTGTGGGCATAGTATATAACCATCCAGAATTTGTTTGGGCTACTTTCGAACATCATGACCTTGCTCCTTATTATGATTGGAAAACAACCACAACTTCCGATGTTCCTGTTACTTCAAAAACCAACAAACTTTTATTCGATGTAAATGCAACAGCTACACTTGCAAATATTACCCTAGCTTCAGATAGCACCAATGTCTTTGCAGTGAACCAATTTGGAGTGCCACGTCAGGCTGGTGATACTTTCCTTTCAACGAGTCAAAAAGAACCTATAAATTATGACAACATCGCTGCTATTAATGCCTCTGTAAAGGAGCAACTAAATGATGTTTGGGCAAATTATTTTTACAATGGTTCCATTTGGATTAATACCGAAGGGTACAATTACCCAACCGAACAAGCAGAATTATTAGTTTCATTGGGTGGTACTTTAAGCGACCCTGCTCCTGGTAAATTACCAAGAGGTTCTGTGGCTGCCTACAATATTACTATGGAAACCTATGAGCAGCTTGGCTTTGCTCCAACAAGTATTCACGGTCAAAATGTAGCAGGAATGGGCAACTGCTTCTCTTGTCACTCAGCAAGTAGAGGTTCATCGCTAAACATTAGTCATATATTCAATGGAGCAGTTGACTATGAAAGTAAACTTAGCGTTGCACAAACAAAACAGAAACATTTAGACGAAATAAAACTGTTCATCAAGAACATGAAAGCGTCTAAAAAATAATACCAAAATAAAGTGTAATTTCTTTAGCAACAACACAGCAACATCTATAGTGCACTCACAATAGATGTTGCTGTTGCTTAAAATTAAAAAGGGTTTTGACTGGTACACATCACGATTCTTTCGTGAAACCCACCTCAAAAAACAGCACATTCACGAGCAGAGAAACCTCCGTTTGTGAAGATTGAAAAGAAAACACTTCTAAATAACCAACCCAATACTATACTCTAAAAAGCAACTTTTCAAACAAGTTGCTTTTTTTATGGAGCTATTCCCCTCCTTTGGAGACGGGGTGGTTAAGGTTCGAGTGCTTTTTAAGAAATATGAATAGCAATTTCATAGAAAAGGTATCGAGAATCTTTTTTACAAGATAAACAGTAACAATACCTATTGCCGTTTAGTAAGTATTAGCTTAGATTTGTAAATAAGTCGTGTATAAAAAATAGTTAATGCTAAAAAATTTAATCCTTAAGCTATTGTTTTGGAGAGCCTTTATAATGCATAAAGGTAAATTACCTACAAAATCGGAAATGAGTACTCCAAAAATGGAATATGAAGTGATGTCAGGAGCCTTTATTTGGGAAGATGAAGGATTATGGGAGATTAATCACCATTTAGCCGATGCTTTTAAGCATGTAATTCATCATAGAATGACATTAGTCGTGGGGTCAAAAAACGATGTTGGGGCTATGCGTTCCAAAAAATTTGACAAACAAATTTTTGAAATGGCTAAAAAATATTTCCCTAACTGGATTGGGTTTGATGCTTCAAGATGCTCCTACAACTCTGATGTAGCTGACAGAATAATGAGAATTAGAAAAGTTGCCGATTGGAAGTTTCAACGGTTTTTGAATGAGGAAGATTTAAAAAAAGAATAAACAGTGTGTCGAGAACTCGTGCATTAATGATTGATTTTTGATGGTTAATGAAAAACATTCTATTAAAATCAAAACTTCTCCATACTTTTTCAATTCCATTGCATTACATTGCAAAAACTCGAAGTGACGTAGATGCTGTAAAAAAAATTCTCTTTTCCTCACGCTGATTTTGCTGATTCACGCAGAATTTTTTATCTACTATAGCTTTAATGAACTACCATTACCACAAACTTGTCATGCTGTAAGCATCTCATTAGTAACTTGTTTTTATGTAGTAAATAGATGCTGTAAAGAAACAAAACAACTATCTAGCATTCTGGTAATTCCCCTACTTTGGAGGGGTGTCCGAAGGACGGGGTGGTTAAACTCCGTCTGTTCGAGTGGTTTTGTGGAGAGCAACGAAACAAAAATGTATCGAGAACATGTGTACCGAGCACCTTTTCTAAAAAAAAATAAAAAAACTTTCCCTATTTACGTTTTCCCGCAAAAAACAACAAAAACTTCGCTTTACATTTACAAAATAGAAACAAAAACAGGTAGAAATACCTGTATGGATTTGTAGGTAATAATTTAGATTTGTGTATTACAAAATAAAAAGGTCTACATATACAACAGTTATAAGTGAAATATGTGCACCTTTATGACACATATAAATAAGTTGTGCGTAATTATAAAACAATCGTAGAAAAAATGACTACACATACAGATATAAAAAGTAAAATTTCTCTAAATGATTTTAAAATTCCAATATTTCAATACGAAGATGAATATTTTCCAGATTTTCTATCTAAAAAATTAGCTGATTATCTTGCTTACTATAAAGCCAACTTATATGAGTATGTTGACAAAAAAGTTCCTTTTGCAGATAACGCTGAAAATGTAATAATAAATAAAGTTGAAAAATTTTCTACTGAGATATTAAAAACTCTTGAAGAATTTTACAAAGGAAGGGTTTTAGAAGCGACTCAAATTTTTAATCAAGCTTTAGATGACATCTTTTTTCATGAACTACCTGATGTTCTAAATACAATTGAAATCGGTAAAAATTTTTACAGAGGTCGAAAAAATGAAAATAAAAGTTTAACAAAATCTGATCTTTTTCATATTAAATTTGAATTAAGACATATTGTATCAACGAACCGATATAGTATCCCTGGCTTTCCTGCTTTATATTTAGGTGACTCTACATATAGTTGTTGGGAAGAATTTGATAGACATAAACTTCGTGATTTATGGTTTTCACGATTTTCAAATACAAGAGAACTAAAAATTATTCAAATTCAAAAAATAGAGAATCTATTATCTGATTTAGAAGATGATATTCCAGAAGTTCAAATAGTGAAAATTTTAAGTTATTTAGTAACCTTTCCATTGACAATAGCTTGTTCAATCAAAGTCAAACATACAAATGGAAATTTCAAACCTGAATATATAATTCCACAATTATTGCTACAATATGTGAGTAAAAAAGAAGAAATTGACGGAATCAAATTTCCTTCTACAAAAATTGATTACTCTAAATTGACAGAAATCGAAGCTTATAATTATGTGTTCCCTGTAAAGAATATTTATAAAAGTGGATTTTGTAATAAACTAGTTAATACATTTCATTTGACTGAGCCAACTTCATTAGAACTCGAAGAAATAATTTATAATCCAGCAAAACAAAAAATGGTATTTGGAATGGGAACTCCTGATGGAATATCACAAATAGAATTTATTCAAGGAGAAAAAAGCTTTTACTCAACAACATCTTTTGGGAAAATTGAAAGTAGTTTAAATCGAAGAGCATTAAGTAAAATTTAAATCACAGCTGCCAACACACGTGGCTGTTGCAATGGATTGGGATTGGGATTTATAAATAAAAGTTCTCTGAACACTCAAATCTAATTTCTATATTTGTAATCGGCAGTCTTTAATCACAAGCCACTGCTACAAGCGAGAGAACGTTGGACATAATTAAAATAAACATGAAATGAAAATAAAAAAATTTATCGCAAAGAATGTTCACGGATATTTAAATTATAATATTGATTTTGATGATAGGTTAACCTATCTCATTGGTATCAATGGTACAGGAAAAACGAGTGTACTAAAATTAGTTTTGGGACTAATTTCACCATCATTCAATTATCTTAATAATATAGAATTTGAAACTATAGAATTATTGTGTTTTGATGAAAATAAAAACACATTCAACATTTGTTCTAAACCTGATGCGAATAACAAAATTTCACTTCAAATACAAATTAATGACGATGAACCAATTGTTGGATATTTTGAAAAAATTCATACCAGTCAGTTTAATTCTAGAAACGATGAACGTGAAGATAAGATTCAGAAATTAATTGAATTATTTGATGAAGAAGTCGTTGTGAAGAAAATTAAGGAATTAACTACACCGTTATTTCTAGGATTGGATAGAAGAGTTTATGAAGGTCAAGATATAGACAAAATGAGAAGAAATTTTTTATTTAGAAGACGGTATAGAGAGTTCCCTCAGGACGACCCGCTAAATATTAGTCTAATGGATATTCAAGAAATCATTTTTGATTATGTTAGAATTATAGCTTCAGAACAGCCTCAAATTAACCAAGATTTTAAAAACAAAATTCTATTACAATCATTTGAGTTTTTAGAAAGTCAACAAATAAATATTGTCAAAGACTTTAAAGATTTACGAAAGAAGAAAGAAGATGCGCTTAACGCATTTAACAATTTAAACATTAGCGGATTTACTGAACAAGTAAATTCTTTTTTCGACCAATTGGAGCAAGTTCTGAAAGACCTTAGAAAAAGGAACAAGGAAGATACAGTTGATAGTGAAAGTATTGAATTTTACCAAAAATGGTTTAATAATCAACCACAATTGAAAAGAATTGATAAACTCATAGAATACAATCAGGCATATCAGTTTGAAATTGAAAAATTATATGAGCCTTTAGAAAAACTAAAAAACATAATAAATCAATTCTTTAGTGAAAGTAAAAAGAATATATTAATTGATGCACAAGGAGAAGTTAAAATTGAGTTTAAAAATGGTAAATTAGCTAAACTGTATGAGCTTTCATCTGGTGAAAAACAGATTATTACCATGCTTGGACACTTAATTTTCTTTGAAGAAAAATTCAATAAAAAACCTGGTATTTTTATCATAGATGAACCGGAAGTTTCTTTACATTTAGCTTGGCAAGAAATTTTCGTGAATTCGATTTTAAAAGCAAGTCCAAACACTCAGTTTATTCTGGCTACCCATTCTCCCGCAATTACTGGAGACGCTCCTGAAGAAATATATCAAGATTTAGCAATTTTAAACTAGCCGATGATTGGATTTAATTATAGAAGCTTAAAAGCTATTCCTAGATTTTTCGCATACCGAAATGAAATTGACATATTTACAGAAGACAAAAAAAATGATAAAGAATTTTATAAAGCATTATTTAGTAGATTGTGTGACAATAAAATAACTATAAATGACATTACACAACTTGGATGTAAGGCTAATGTTTTAAAAGCTTATGATGAACAAGATAAATCGTCTGTTAGAAAAAAACTGTTTATAGTTGATGGTGACTTAGATTTAATAATTGGTACAAATAGAAAATCTGAGAATAACCTTGTAGTTTTAGATTCATATTGTATTGAAAATTATATTGTTGACGAAAAGTCCGCACTTGAAATACTTTACTATTCTATAGGAACAACAGATAAGATTACTTTATCAAAAAAATTGAATTTTGACAAATGGTTGAACTACAATAATGAAACATTAATTCACTTGTTCCTAAATTTTTCAATATTAAAAATGTATGGTGGAGGACCAATACTTAAATCTGCATCTCAATTTTTAAAACAAGAAAAAAAACAGACGGTCTTGGACAATACAGCTGTAAATACTTATTCAGATGACATCAAAAATCAGATAATCTCCTTATTGCAAACTAGAAATGACATTGATCCAGAATTGACTTATCAAAATGAGTTAAGAAAGTTAGAAAGTAAATGGAAAAAAGATAAAGAAACATTCTTGAAAATTATTTCTGGAAAAGATTATTTAATTCATTTATTTCAGCATCGCATAAATTATACAATTGGAAAAGGTAAGTCAATGTTTCCGAAACAATCATTTAAGTTATTTCTGGCTAATCATTGTGATTTGGAACGATTAACATTTTTAAAAAAGAAAATAATTTAAAACTATGCCCAACATACGTGGTTGTTGCATAACTAATTAAAATCTATAATTTTCAGTTTTTAATCATTTCAAAGAAACAAAAAATATTAATATTCAGACATTTATGAATTTACAGAAATCATAAAATTAGTATTTAATTTAAAATTATTAGCTGTGCAACAGCCACATACGCTTAGCTCCATTTTTCTGCCGCAGGCACAACACAGAAAAATGGCGACAAACGTCAGCTGTTCTAAGCAATTTGAAAAACTTACCCACCAAACTTGTCACGCTGTTAAGGGGTCGCATTAGCTTGGTTTATTTGTTTTTGTAAGGCTCTTTTGTACTTCCCAAAACAGTGTCTAGCACTACTAAACGTGAAGCATAGCCCCGAGAAACGGCATCCTGTTCTTGCAAGGAACGTAGTAATCCATTAAAGATTGCTTCGTTCCTTGCAAGAACAGATAAAGTGGATAGCGGGACTGGTTTGCTACCGAAGGGCAATTTTTGTGATTCTAAAAACAAACGCAACTATATAGCCAACCACTACTCTCACTACCAATGTGTTAAATAAAAATTAAAATATATTTTCGAATACTAGAAAAGTAGTAAAATTGACACAAATTTATAAACACAACAAATATGTCAAATTTATCTGAAAACAGAATCAATGTGGTTCTTGCTGCGGCAGACGTAACCACGATTAACGAGAGTATCAACGCAATATTGAGCAAGATACCAGAAAACACTACGCTTACAGACACGCAACGCAATAGCTACACGGCTATTGATGTGAGTAACAAAGTGTTTTCGGAAGATGTGCTTACCGAGGCTAGGGCTACTGGAACGGGTGTTTTGCCTCCTTATATTGACTTGGATGCGTTGCAAAATGACTTAACTATTTTTAACCAATTGGACGCTATTGAATCGGGGTTAACGAATCTTTTACAACGTGTGAAAGATGCAAAACGCATTGCAGGACATGAAGCTTATGGAATGGCAAACAAAGCATACAAAAGTTACCGCGATGCTTCGGATGCGGGTGTGGCAAACGCAAAATCGGGCTATGACAAATTGAAGGTTCGTTTCGAATCGCAAGGAAAAAGTGGTGGTCGAGGACTTTCTCCTGATTTACAATAAAAAGAAAAACGATAGAACTGCTAACTATAAAGATTAGCAGTTTTTTTTTGAACAAAATGAATGCATTTATTAAACTAAATAGCACAGTTATTAAACTAAATAGCGCAGTTACTAAATTAAATAGCGCATTTATTAAATTAAATAGCACATTTATTAAAATAAATAGGACAGTTATTAAATTAAATAGCGCAGTTACTAAATTAAATAGCACAGTTATTAAACTAAATAGCGCATTTACTAAATTAAAAAGCGCATTTATTAAATTAAATAGCGCATTTACTAAATTAAATAGCGCATTTATTAAACTAAATAGCGCATTTACTAAATTAAATAGCGCATTTACTAAATTAAATAGCGCATTTACTAAACTAAATAGCACATTTACTAAATTAAATAGCGCATTTATTAAACTAAATAGCGCATTTACTAAATTAAATAGCGCATTTATTAAATTTAGTTTAAAAAAACACTTACTTTTATGTAGCTATTTAATAAATGATTCATTACTCTTTTAAATTTAGCAACCGTTATATTTAATAGTAGTGCTCTTTAATAAAACAATAAAAACATGGAGACCTTACACATAGGAGATTTAATAAAAAAACAAATCGACAGCAGAAAAATAGCTAAAAGTGCATTAGCAAGAAAAATTAAAAAAACGGATGCTACCATTTTATATTATCAAAGGCAAGCCTCCTTAAAAACAGACATTATTTTAAACCTTTCTATTGCCTTAAAGCACAACTTTTTTCAAGATCTTGCCGATTTGTTGCCTAGTACCTACTCGGCTGCTCATCCTGAAACGGAAACTAAAGATATAACTATAGCGCAATTGCAAGAGGAAATTAAAATTCTTAAAGCAGAAAAAGAGGTGCTGTTGCAGGTGTTGAAGAAATAGGTTTTTGGCTCTACACCTGTCAGGTTTCTAAAACCTGACAGGTGTAGAGAATAGAAATTCCATTCCATAAATTCCCGCTCTTATGGATAAAAAAACAGGGTTCGTGGTTCTTTTTTAATTCGTACAAGCATAAAAATGGAACTTTACCTAAGCATTTTAAAACAGCATAAAGCTAATTTTTAAAAACTTATTTGCTTAACCTTAAAAAAACGAAACCATGAACAATAACACACTTCCCAATGCTGTAGCTTCAATAGAGGAAACTGCAAATTATCATCAACAGTTACTAAATCAATACAGTGATCCAAAGGTGCTTGTGCCTAATAATCCTGATACTCCTAAATTGATGCCTTATAATGGCTACTATACGCTAGATACAGCAAAAGGAGCTTTTTTTGCTATCGATGCCAATATGATTATTAGACCAACGGCTGCAAGCCCAGAATATGATATGTCGCTTTTAATTTCATTAGACGGAACAACTGCTACTCGTTTTTCTTTTACTGGTACATTTGACGGCAGTAATTTAATTCAAAAATGGACTATGGATGGTTTAGACATTAGTCTCACTTTTACACGCACGAATAGTTCTTATGGCACTACTGTTAATTGTAAAGGTAGTATTTCGCTACCTGGTGCATCGGCTGTTTCGGTTGCTGGAAGTACCTATAACAACCCTATTCCTGCTTCATTATATAAAGGCGATTTTTATTATACTCCTGTGGTTGGTGGTCCTTCTGTAAGGGTAATGCACATTGGAAACAACAACAAATTGATGTATGATTATGGGACTAATGATGGCAATTTGCAAGAAGTGACTGCCTATGTTTATAATTTAAATATGTATTATTTTTCTCTTATGCATGGCATTACTAATGTGAAATTAATTATGGGAACGGCTGCCGCACAAGGTTTTGCTTGTAACGATATGAGTTTCATTGACAATAATTTAAATTCGAGATCACTAACAACAATTCCTAATGGTATTGCACCGCAACCGCAACTTTCCGACTTTACTCTTGCTGGTACTGGTCATGATGCATTAGCGAATTTTAGTGGTTATTATCAAATTCCTACCGAAGTAAATCCGTTGGCTTTTGTTTCTGTTCAGGCACAATATGTTAGCTTAGCGAGTAAATTAACATTAGACCTTTATAGTGTGATGATTAGTTATTCCTTAGACGGTGTTTCCTCTACAGGTTTTTTGTTTGATGCTTCAAAGGGAATGACATTCGACACTACGCTAAATACATTGATGATTCCTGCTTCTTCTGGTCAAAAACCATTAGTACTAACGTTTAATCGTGACTATAATGAGCGTACGGGAGCTTTAGTAAGTGTTACGGGAGATATTGATGGCACAAGCATTTCGGGTAGCACTTTGTTTAATCCTGTACCGCTTTCTGCCTTTGGTGGTGTTACTATGACCAACGACAATGGAGATGCATTAACTATTAATAATGACAATAGCGTGACATATGCGAGTAGTACCACAGTAGTGTCTGGTTCTGAAACTGAAACCGACCAGAAAACAACAACCTATAACAGTCTTATTTATGTGCCACTCATGTATATTGTTGCTGCGCCTGCTGATGCACCAAAACTAGTACTGTCATTGGGTACCGATGGGACTAAAGGAAACGTTAGTATTGTTATTACCGAACCCAATACTCCGAACCAGAAAACTACTTCCGTTTATGCAATTAATGACACTAAATAGGTCGGGTTTAATTCATTCAAGTTTCTGGAGTAACAGCAACAGAGAATTATAGCATCCATAAGCTTTTAGGAGCAGTAGTAGCTCGTGGAACGATTTTCGAGAATAAAGAAATTAATGTAGAGAATTTAGTCAGCAGTGTCTATTTCTTAAAAGTGGAAATACAATTCAATTTGTAAAAAAACAAAAGAGCTAACTATTTATAAAGATAGAATTGCAGTTAAGTTGCTATTTAAAAAGCGCTTAACTGCTTTTTTTGTTTAAAGAATGAAAAGCATTAAACTATAAGTATAGTCTTTTTTATAAAAAAAGCGTCTACTATTCTACTTTTAATGATGTTTAATATGGTTCGTTAGCTTCGCAAGTACAAAATCTTATATTTTTTGATAGTTCACACATATAATATACCTGATATAATTTTTAAATTCTTTTTACTAGTTTCCATATCCCAGTATCTGCTTTCTCGACATATATAATTCCTTCATCACTAGAATAAATTATTTTCTTCAAACAATGCAGTACAGATGATTCACATAAATCAGAATTAAAATCATCGTTTTTAGTAAATGTATATTCTACATTAGAAACCTCACTTAGTATATACTCTTCTTGAAAAGGATAAATCTTTAAAGTGATAGGATCGTTTGTATCATTTTTTGAAAAGATAATCTTAATGGATAAATTAATTCCTTCTTTATTAGATTTACCTCTTTCAAAATTATATGAAGATGTAAAACTTTTTTCAAAAGGAATTGAAGCATCAATAACAATATCATTAAAAATCTTTTTTGAAAATTTTCTAGCAAGTCTTTCTTCAATAACTGAAAGTTGTGTTCCTTTATTAATAAAAACAGTGTCGATTATTCCTTTTTCATTTTCAAAAATAGAGTTCTGATTCTTTTTAATACTAATTAATTTTCTTTCACTTTTAGACACCTGTACTTTTTTACTTCCGCAAGAAGCAATAGAAATAAGTAGTAATAGGAAAAGACATTTTCTCATTTTAGTTATTTTTTTCAATGAAAATCAAATATAACTATTCTATAATTTTAAATTACTTTATAGTTCTTTTTAGTACCAATAATTCTTATTTTTATTACTCCACTCTTTTTCAATCATTTTCCCATACCTGTTTTTAGTTTCTCCAAACAAAGAGGCTTACATTTTCTATTTTAATAATAATTAGCTTTTTTAAACGATTAATACGTTTTGCAAAGTAGTTATCATACTACAAGTTTTAACAAATGATACATTTTTTCTGTAATAATTTTTGCATAATTTCTTTTAATTTTGCTACAGCAATTTTAAAAAAATTAACAATTAAAGTGCCTTTTTATGAAACTAAAAAAATCGTTACAATCAAAGCTTTGCTTATTATTTGCTTCCTTACTTTTATTTTCTTGTTCAGATAATCAAGAGGAAATTAGTACTTCAGAAAGTTTATCTCAACCAAAAAAAGAGACAACAATATTACATTTTAAAACATTTGAAGAGTTTAATAAAAAAATAGATGAACTAAGCAATTTAGAAGATGGTGAATTAGACCGATGGGTTTATGAAAACAATCCAAATTCTTTATATTTTATTGCTTCAGAAAATGAATCCTTAAATAGTTTACCTAACTCTTATAAAGCAATTTTAAATTCAAATAGTGAGTTTATTCTAGGAAATAAAGTTGTATGGTACCATTTAGGTAAACTTTATGAGTTTAAAGAAAATGATAACATTAATAAATTAAAACAACATCCTGAAAATTTAAATGCTGTTGGAGAGATTAATGTAACTATTCAAAAACTTTCTAACAACAACGCACAAGCAAGAACTAATATTGGTCAAGGACAAGTTGAAGCAAGACATCAACTTGAGTTTAGAGGTACTCAATTTAAAGATTGTTCAAACAACTATAGAACAATTAATGGAATCTATAAATACGTTCATGAATTAATGACTGTGCAATCAACTTATCATTTATCTGGTGCTTATTCAAGATTATATTTAAGAGTTAAACTTGAATGGTACGCTGGTAGAAGAAAATGGCGTTCAGCTTCAGAACCGAGAGATATAAACATCAACTTAAACTTAACTGGAACTCAATTAAAATTTGCTAATGGTGCAATCATTAACGCTACAGGATCGGATAATGTAAATGTAAATTATACTTGTTCAGGAGATAAAACAATTCTTTTGAAAACTTCCGATGGCTATGGACGAGAAGGAGGAGATCCATTTTGGTCTGTACAAACGAGCGGAACAATTGATCACCAATTGCATGGAGGTTATCATTCATGGTTAAACTATGCTGTTTGGTAATTGATGCTTAACTATTAATACTTAAGAAGAGGCTTCCAAAAAAGAATGCCTCTTTTTTTTAAAGTAATATTTTCAAAATGCTTAAAAATACCTACAACACATTTAAAGACTATTTGTCTACTATTAATTCTTGTTTTCACTAACCCACTCTTTTTGAATCATTTTCCCATACCTGTTTTTAGTTTCTCCAAACATGGTTACATAAGATTCGAGTATTATTATTCTAGTTGTATTCTCGATTATATAATAATCGTTCCATTTTTTTAATGGATCGCCCCAACCAATTTCTTTAATTTTATCGAAAGCGATATTTTTCTCTTTTTCAGTTTTAAAATTAAATTGTGTTATACTGAACTTTGGAAAAAAGCCTGGATGCCCTTTAATTGCTTTTTTAGATGTCATTAAAAAACGAATAGAAAAAACATCATCAAGTACCCATCTTTCAATGGGTGATTTAAAATATTTCTTTTCGCAGAGTAACTTTTGAAGAACAATATTGTTATTGGTAACACTATCTAATCGGTTTTTCTTATCTAATCGGTTAAACTCTCCTTTACTTTCTATAAATTGAATTAGTTTATAAAAATCTGTAGTTCTAGTATCTTTTTCGAACTGTAAGTGTATAATAGTGTCTTTACCATTTTCACAAGGGTCTATTCCATTTTTTAATTGCAACTTATTATTTTTACTTGCGATACTAAAAAATAAAACACAAGCTACAAAGAGTATTTTTAGAAATTGTTGAGACATATTGTTGTTTTTAAAATTCTTTAAAAAAAATCTACCTAAAAATAGTTTTTTTTCTTTAATCCTATATGTTTTTTTTATCCCTCTCTTGTTCTCAATCTAAGTTACTTGGAGTTTTAGATAACTCTTGGAGTTTTTTTTTATAAATATCACCCTTTATGGGTGAAAACCCACCCATCATTAAAATCTACATTTGCCGAAAATATAAAATAATGAAAAAATTAATTGCAATCGTTTTGTGCTTATACGGAATGCAAATGCAGGCACAAAAAACACTTCCTAAAGGATCAGTATGGTATTCATATGGTGTGAGCGACCCTTCAAAAGTTATCGAAATTAGCGTAGTTGAACAAGAAGAAACCTATATAAAGGTGCAACGAAAACTAATTGCTTCCAACGCTGATGCTGGAGCTGAGAAAAAGGAAAAGAAGAAAAAAGGAGGTTTTTTAAAAAACATAAAAAATGCACTGGAAGATCAGCCTGCTTCAAATAACAAAACTGGTTCTAATTCGCCATTAGAAGGTGAGTTTCATTATAAACTAGTTGCAGACAATACAGACGATGGTATTTATACAGAAGGTTATAAATATGATGAAGCCGTATATGGTTTTGTATACCCTATTGGTAATGGTTTATATAAAGAAGTTGTTTTTACTAAGGATGTTCCTGCTGCTGGAAATAAATTCTTTAAAGATGAAAACCGTTCAAATGCAAGTGTTTATATTATGGGAGCAGACAAAGAAGCTGTGAAAGCAAAAGCAGCTAGTCTTAATGCGGAGGAAGAGCTTAAAAAATATTATACGCCAGATTATAGTACTGGAAGATTAAAAGACCCTGCGGTAAGTTTTAACTCTTATACGGGCGATAATTTTAATTTAGATCTTGAAAACGGAACCATTAATCTATCGCAGATTACTTTATATTATCTTCCAAGTAAAACAATAGAAGGTAGAAACATTCAATACAATTGGTCTGCTTTTAAACTTAAAATATTTAAAGATGGAAAACTTATAAATGCTGTTAACGGACAAAATGGACATAGAAATGGTCGTTGGCTGGACAAAGTGAAAAATACTTTCGATATGTATGGTAGTTTTGAAAGATTGTCTCCTGGAAAATACCAAATGACGTATTCAATCTATGATAATGATCCGTTTTTCGTTTCGGATTTTGAAATCTACACACATCAAAATCCTGATATAAACCATGAAGTTGGTTTACTTTACAATATGAAAGGACCTTGGGACGAAACAATGCATATCGATTTAAGACCAGACGATCAAGGCAACCCAACATCTTTTTCTGTGAACTTTCCTTTACATCGTTTATTATCTCTTGGTAATTCTAAAAACCAAGCACATATTCAGGGACGTTTATATAAAAATGGAAAGCTATTTGGTCTTACTGATTCTGAAGAGCATCCAGACGGTAGTGCAAATTTAGCACAAGCATTAGAACGTAGAGGAAACACTTTAGATTTATTACGATACTATAAATTTAAAGATTATACGAACACACAGTTTCATATTATTAACAACGCGGCTAAACCTTCTAGTTGGGATCGTATAGCGTCTTTTCAAGATGGAAAATATAAAATTGAATATTTAGTTAACGGAAAACCTTTTGCTGAAGGAGAATTTATTGTAAAAGGTAAAAAGATTCAATTACAAGGCAAGCAAGTAAAAGAAGGTACTGATCCGAAAACTTACATCATGGATGAAAACAATATTTATGTTCCAATTAGTTATAAGTAATATTTAAAAAAAATAAATTATCTCATATACTTTTATTAAATAAATTAATGCTAAAAACACCGTTCTACAACGGTGTTTTTTTTTATATTTCAGATTAAAAAAAATACTGATTAAATCGGTTACTGTTCCTAAATATTTTAGTTTTGTTCCTATCTGTATTTTGCATCACAAACACTTTGACAAACATAATTTATGGAAGAACAAACTATACGTCCTTACAAATGGAGAGATCATATTAGAAGTAGACCAGCAATGTACATTGGTCAATTAAATTTTTATGGTTATAAACAAATAGTAGAGTATTTATTTGAAGAAATTTTGGAGGATGCTTTAGAAAATCCAGTTTTTGAAATTACTTTTTTGCCTGAAAATAGTTTTACTATTCAAATTACCAATACGGATACAAAAAAAATGCTCATTCGTTTGAAAAAACTACAAAAAACAGATGACCAACTCTCTAATTTAGGTTTAGCTTTATTTATAGTATTAAATGCAAATGCTACCATTACAGTTCATGACCTTCCCTCTATTGTCATTTTTCATAAACAGGATAATTCTTTTGGTTTTGCGGCTTCTACTTCACAAGAAACAGAAAAAAGTATTATCCTTACAGCCAAATTAGACCAAGAAATATTTACAGACTTGGAATTAGTATATGACCAAATAAATCCTTTTTTACGACAGTTTGCTTATCTAAACCCTAGTTTAAAAATAATTAGTACCGATAAAACCACCGAGGAATTACAAAGAAATATTTTCTATTATCCAAAAGGTGTTTTTCAACAACTAGACTATTACATCTCCCAACAGACTTATGGAGAATCATTCATGCGAGTAGATATTGAAGCAGAAATTAATAACTATTTCTATAAAATTGGTATTTCATTTTCAAATCTTTATCCGAATAAATCCCTAATTAAAACTTATGTGGGTAATCTTGAAAGTTATCAAGGAGGTTCTTATAATGATGGCATCTTAGATGGATTAATTTTAGCGATAAAAAAAGCGGCAGAAGAAAAAAATATTGTCATCGAAATAAATCGAAAATTAGTAAAAGAACAATTCTTAATTATTGCAGCTGTTACTGGTGCTGATTTTATTTTTAAAGGAAGTATACGAAGAGAATTAGGGATGCCAAAATTAAAAAAAGACGTAAAAGAGCTAGTTTATGAAGAAACCACAAATTATTTCAATTTAAATCCAAAAGTTAAAGAGAAAATAATATACATATTTAAGAAATGGTTTGAATACGATTTTGAAAATTAGTTTTTCAAAAAAAATATGTAAAAACAAATAATGAGCTTACTATGAAATTATTTTACAGCCTACTTTCTCTCTTTATGTGCCTAACTAGTTTTGGACAAAACAACCTTATTAAAAATTTTGTTTCTGAAGTATTCTTAGGGTATGATTGCACTATAAAACCGAGTAAAATTGAAAGCAGATCCTATAGACCGTTTGATTATGGAGATAGTTATGATGAAAAAAACATAATAAAATTCACTTCTCATCCACTAGTAAAGGGTAACGTTGACGGGCAATATAATGTAAACTATTTTAATATAACTGCCGATTTATTCGAAAAATATGGCATTTATCAACTCGATATGACATTGCGTTTTAAAAATTATAAGTCCTGTAAAGAAACATTAGAAAAGCTTAAACGATTAGCTCGAAAGAATGCTGAAAAGAAAAGTGAAATAAAAAAACATCCAAACCCAGAGTATGGTGAAGAATGCATCTATAGGTATGATGAAAAATTACAGCTTCCAAGAATATATTTAGATTACAGCAGAGCACCCTACCAAATAAGAATAAGAGTTTATACTACTTATGATTTTAACATGTACAAAAAATACAAAGATAAGATTTGGTAAAACTTTAAATTAACTATAATCATTTGAATTAAATTTTCTCCTTTAACCCTATTCTTATTCCTAAATATTTTAGTTTTGCTGAGAACTATTTTAGTTTTCACCACATAGACACATAAGAAAACAAAATTGTATATCTATAAAATGTAGAAAAACATGACTACTCAAAAACAAATAAATGAAATAACTTATGAGGTAATTGGCTGTGCTATAGAAGTTCATAAATACATGGGAGCTGGTTTACTTGAAAGTGTATATCAAAGTTGTTTAATTGAAGAATTAAAAATAAAAAAGATAAATTTTGTATCAGAGTTAAAAATGCCTGTTATTTATAAAGGTAAAGAGTTAGATATCGATTTTAGATGTGATTTGTATATTGAAAATATTTTAGTTGTTGAATTAAAATCAGTTAATGAAGTGCATCCAATACATGAAGCACAATTATTAACCTATATGAAACTACTAAAAGCTCCAAAAGGAATTTTAATAAATTTTAATTGTACAAACATATTTAAAGATGGACAAAAAACATTTGTAAATGAATTTTATAAAAACTTAAAGAAGATATAACTACCTACCTATGTGGTTAAAAAAAACTAATTAATTTCACCACATAGACACCTAAGAAAAAAGAAAACTTTGACGCAACATTTAAATAAAACTATGTGCCTATGTGGTTCAATAAAAACTAATTAATTTCACCACATAAACACCTAAGAAAAAAGAAAACTTTGACGCAACATTTAAATAAAACTATGTGCCTATGTGGTTCAATAAAAACTAATTAATTTCACCACATAAACACCTAAGAAAAAAAGAAAACTTTGACGCAACATTTAAATAAAACTATGTGCCTATGTGGTTCAATAAAAACTAATTAATTTCACCGCATAAACACCTAAGAAAAAAAGAAAACTTTGACGCAACATTTAAATAAAACTATGTGCCTATGTGGTTCAATAAAAATTAATTTCACCGCATAAACACCTAAGAAAAAAAGAAAACTTTGACGCAACATTTAAATAAAACTATGTGCCTATGTGGTTCAATAAAAATTAATTTCACCGCATAAACACCTAAGAAAAAAAGAAAACTTTGACGCAACATTTAAATAAAACCATGTGCCTATGTGGTTCAATAAAAACTAATTAATTTCACCACATAGACACCTAAGAAAAAAGAAAACTTTGACGCAACATTTAAATAAAACTATGTGCCTATGTGGTTCAATAAAAACTAATTAATTTCACCACATAAACACCTAAGAAAAAAGAAAACTTTGACGCAACATTTAAATAAAACTATGTGCCTATGTGGTTCAATAAAAACTTTAAAAAAAGTAGTAAAATCTAATAGTACAATGACAAAAAAAGTAATCCATAGTGAAAACCTTTCTATTGGCTATACCAATAAAAGCAAAACAACTACTATTATTGAGGACTGCGATATTAGTTTAGTATCGGGTAAATTGATTGCGCTAATAGGTGCGAATGGTATTGGAAAATCGACCTTACTAAAAACACTCACTGGTATTATTCCTCCTATTAAAGGAAATATTTTCATTAATGGAAAAAAAATAGGCGATTATCCACCGAAAGAACTTGCGCAAGAATTGAGTATCGTTTTAACGGAAAGTCTGCCTCCTAGTAATTTAACGGTCTATGAAATTGTGGCTTTAGGCAGGCAACCCTATACTAATTGGTTAGGTACTCTAACTCCTGAGGATAAGGAAAAAATAAACAACGCTATTGCGCTTACAGGTATTGGTGATTTTAAAGATAAAAGGCATTTTGAAATTAGTGATGGGCAATTGCAAAAAACTTTAATCACAAGAGCGTTGGCTCAAGATACTTCAATTATAATTTTGGACGAACCGACCACGCATTTGGATTTGGTACACAAAGTATCTTTAATAAAATTGCTTCAAAAATTAACCCACGAAACAGGAAAAACGATTTTATACTCTACACATGATATTGATTTAGCAATTCAATTGTGTGATGAAATGATTGTTTTAACTCCTAATAAATTGGTTAAAGACCAACCTTGTAATTTGATTGAACAAAATGTTTTCAATGAATTGTTCCAGAATGAATCTGTAGTTTTTGATAAAACGATTGGAAAATTTAAAGTGGTTTAATATTCAAATGAATTTAAACTATTCTATTTTGCCAAATAACGCACAGTTTTGATTATTTTTATAGAAATTTTCAAATTAAACAACCCTATAAAAGATTATAAAAACAATACAAACCAATGAAAAAATACATCTCACTTTTTTTATTATCCATAAGCTTTACTATGATGGGACAACTTCAAACAATTAATTATACCGATGGTACTCAAAAACTAGAAGGTTTCTTTGCTAAAGCGAAAAAAGACAACCCTAAAAATATTGGAATAATTGTGCTTCCTGCTTGGATGGGTATTGATAATCATGCAAAAGAATCGGCTGAAGCTTTGGCAGATTTAGGGTATCATGCTTTTGTTGCGGATATTTATGGAATGGGTAACAAACCAACCAATACAACAGAAGCGGGTAAATTGGCAGGTTATTTTAAAAGTAGTTATAAAGATTACCAAAAGCGCATTCAGTTAGCTATTGACCAATTGGTAAAACAAGGTGCAAATGCGGATGAAATTGCCGTAATTGGTTATTGTTTTGGAGGAACAGGTGCTATTGAAGCAGCAAGAGACGGTCTAAAAGTGAAAGGAGTGGTTTCTTTTCATGGTGGTTTAGGAAAAGATCCAATGCGTATTTCGCAACCTATTACTGCTAAGGTATTAGTTCTTCATGGTGCTGATGACCCTTATGTTCCACAAAAAGAAATACAAGCTTTTCAAGATGAAATGAGAATTTCAAAAGCCGATTGGCAAATGAATTATTACGCAAATGCTGTACATGCGTTTACACATAAAGATTTAGACACTGACAATAGTAAAGGTGCAGCTTACAATGAAAAGGCAGACAAAAGAAGTTGGGAAGCGATGAAAGCTTTCTTTATTGAGCTTTTTAAATAATACCATTTATCACTTGAATTTACTGGTATAATCACTTCTAATATCATAAAAAAACGAATTGTAATTTTCAAGTTACAATTCGTTTTTTTATTAGCAATCATTCGCATAATAATATTCTAAGTCGAGCTTTTCTTCTAGTTTTTCAATGGTTTCTTTAGATGTTTTCACTTTCGTGAGATCTACTTCGAATTGTTTTTTACCATCGGGTGAAATCCAAAGGCCTTGTAGTTTTCCATCTTTTCTAGTGAGAATTAAAACTCCTGTATTAAAATGTTCCACCATTGTAAATTGATTTCTTTCTTCTGCATATACTATTTTAAGAAGTAGCCAATTATCTGTTTTGTTTTGTTTGTATTTATACATTCCTGTTGCATAAATATGAGGACAACCGTCTTCTTGAATTTTCAAATACAAAGAAATATCCATCGTGCTCAATTTCCCTTCGTATAATTCTTGAGAAATAACCGTGTCTTGTGCAAAACCGATTTGTGAAAGCAACATCAAAAAAGCAATTATTTTTAGTTTCATCACTGTTTATTTTTAATCAAATATAATTACTTCCTTACTATTAAATGGCAATACCATTTATTATTTGAATTTACTGGAATAAAACGCTCTTTTTTACTCGCTATTTCAATATAAAATAAAAACGTAGCGATGCTATGCTTTGATTTTCTATCTTATATCAAGAAAAAAATCATCATTTTCTTTTACAGTAAATTCAAATAACAACTGGTATAAGTGTTTCTAAAAATTAATTACTACAAAACAAAAATGAGCCTAAAAAGACTCATTTTTAAATTCATTATACTTTTATTACAACCAAAAATTCATTTGATCAACTTCTAAAGTGTTCAATATTGTTACCGCTAAATCCTTAGGAAATAAAATAATTTCTGTAGTATTTCCATAAAATCCTTTGGCATTTGAAGTTCCCCAAGAGCCTAAATAGAAAGCACCTCCTGTTTGGGTATAGGAAGCACCTGAAGAGTTATTTAATGCTGTTGCTGTATTATTTAAACGAACTGTTTTATAATTACTTCCTCTCACAAAAGAATATTGCTTGTATATATTAATACTAGATGCATTGTAAAATCTTCTATTGGTTGCACAACATACTTCTGAAGCATCAAAATAACAATATCCATCACTCCAATTTATATGCATAGACCATCTCCAATTCGTAGCTTCATTTCGCATACCAAAAGAATGTTGGTTGGTGTTTTGAGTCGCCTTACCCACCATTAAAAAAGAGCCATTTACTCCGTTATTTATTAGATTCTGTATGGGTTGATTTACTACTAAATGATCTGCATAAGCATCTCCATTATACACAATAGAGGGTAAACTATTTGAAGCACCCGCAGAATTTAATACTAATTGGGGTTGCAAACTTGTATTTGTTTGCACTGCATGATATGCATTTGCTCCTTGATCATACCATTTACTTACATAAATATGGCTTGTACCTACAAAAGCAGCAAATGTCATTACTTGTCCTATCGTTATTCCGCTTCCACCAGTTGCTGATACCTCAACATTACTGTCGCTTCCAACAATATCTTTATTATTGAATCTAACTTCTGCTTCCGCATTGTCTGAACTTCTTCTTATCTTAATCGCATAGCCTGTATATCCTCTAGATAGTTTTCTTAAACTATAAGCAAAGGAAGGTGTTCCTGCTACTTGATCTAAAATATAGGGTGCGTGATACCTATTTGCAGGTAATGATTGAGAAAATGATGTTAAGGAAATTAAAGTTAAAACTAAACTATAAATATACTTTTTCATGTGTTTAAAATTATTTTTCAACTATTTTAAATCACCACTTAATACCGAAACATTCGTTGCTCTTACTTCAATACCAGCTTTCGCCCATTGTCCTGAAGTTGATTTTGCTCCCCATCTATTATTAACAACCATACCTCCTGTTCCTACAAAGTTTATTTGCCCTGTTCCTGCTTGTGTAATACTTACCTGAAAACCTACTGGCAAATTATTTGGAACATTTAGAGTAATGGTACTGTTTGAAGTGAAATCTAAAATTCTTCCATTATCATTTGTAGACAATGTATAAGACGTACCAGCTTCATTTACTATTGAACCTACATTAACGGGCATCCATGAATTACTTGAAGTACTGTAATAATAATACAAATTAACATCTGTATTAAAAATCATTAAAGATTGTGGTGGTGAAGCAATGGCATTCATTTGCCCACTAGTTAGCCTTGGTATTAAAATTCCTTTATCAGTTCCATGTACATCTAAAATAGATTTTGAATCTGGTGAAGTTGTTCCAATACCAACTTGTGCAATAATTGATTGTGAAATCAATATTGCAATAAAAATAATTTTTCTCATTGTAAATAGTTAATAGCCACGGTTAATAGCTTTATTTTTTTATTTAAAAAACAGTGCAAAGGTAATAAAAAAAAATTAAAACGCATTAACCTCTTTTACTGCACCCGCTTGCAAGCCTTCTAAATGGCTATCTCCTACCCTAACTCTAATCAAACGTAACGTAGGAAAACCAACTGCTGCCGTCATTTTTCTTACCTGACGAAATTTTCCTTCGGTAACAGTTATCGAAACCCAAGAAGTGGGTCCGTGACGTTCGTCTCTAATTCTTCTCCCTGGACCTATATAATCGGGTAAAACAGGAAGTAACTTCGATTTGCAATTTCGTGTTAGGTATTTGGTTCCATTAACACCAATTTCGACACCTTTTTGCATTATATCTACTGCTTCTTGTGTAATAATACCATCCACTTGTGCATAATATTCTTTTTCAACGCTTTTTCGTCTAATTTGCTCACTCACTTTCCCATCGGTTGTTAGTAAAAGTAATCCTTCCGAATCTTCATCTAAGCGACCTATTGCCATTGTTCCTTCTGGAAAAGGATATAGCTCTCCTAGTAACTTTTTCTTGCGTTTCAACTCATATATAAACTGACTCAAATAGCCATGTGGTTTATGAAGCATAAAATGTCGGTGGTTCATGTATTTTAATTTGTTGCAAAAATACATTTTTCAAATTATATCTTTTCAGGCCTAATGAAAGGGTTAAAATCAATAAAAAATTCAATTGGTAGAAATTGTTCGGTAAACTTTTGTTGTGTAGGATTAAACCATTTTAATTTAATTAAATCAATAGAAGCAATTCTTTTAGGTTTACCAGTATTGTAAAACAAATCTGAATATGATTCTTTTTTATAGCCAGAAATTAAAAAATCAGGTGTTATATAATTTACGACATATTGTCTAGTTGTTTTCTTTTCTTCTTTCCCTTTAACTAATTCAATTTTTGAAGATTCTCTTTTCTTAAAAGCTTCTAATTTCTTGGTTTTAAAATATACTACTTTACCAAACTCATAGTTAAATGTTATTGGGTAAGAATCAATTTCTGTTATAATATCAACATAATTATTATGATCATTTTCCTCTACAACTTTTGCAATCTTTAAATTTTTAAAAGTTACTAAATGTGATTCATACAAATGTGATTCTATAAATTCACTTTTATTATCGTCAAAATGAACGCAAATGTATTTTATTTTTTCACCTATTTTATTTCCCGAAACTTCATCAAACACTTTCTTTTCTTTGTTTTCAAATAAGACTTCTTTAACAATCATTATTGGAGGAACATATTTCCCATCTCCTTTAATATAAAACTCTGAAAGTAATGGATGTGTTTTAAAAGTAACTAAATCTCCAACTATGTATAAATTTGCCATGAATAATTATTTTCATAAAAATACAAAAAAATAGTACATTTACACAAAGCAAGGAAGTTCTTTAGTTATAGAAATACAACATTTGTTGAGCTACTGTATTTCATTGAAAAATGAAGTCACTTAATCAAACCTTAATTTATTTTGAGGGTTAATAAATATGTAGATTAAGAAAACAGAACTTTATCTGGCTTCTCCAAACAGATTTCGAAATAAATTTGGAGAACCAGATAAACGCAACTAATATTACATAATGTTTGCCTACAGTAGGAATACTGAACAGGTAATAGATAATTTCAATCATAGTTAAAGCTGTGTTTATTATTTCAATCATAAGTGATAAATTTAGAGTGCAATTTAAGTACAAGACCAGCGGGAGTCGAGAACTCGGCTAATGGCTCAATCTCTTAAGAGATGTTACGTTTTATTTTGTTAAAAGACCGTGCGAGAACTTCTATTGCTTTTATTTAAATTATGACTACAGAAAAAGATTGGTTTAAAGACAGAGGCTATCCTCACTTTTCTAATAAAACTCCTTTATCAATTAAAAAAGAGATTGAGAGGTACATATCCAATGCAGAAAAAGTAGCTAAACATTCTTTTTATCCATTGATTTTTAAAGAAATCAAGCAAAGACGCTATAAACTTTCTGATTTTAATGGAAAAGTTAGACGTTCACATAAAAAACTAGATAAAAAAGGAACTGTTGTTTCCAATACAAAAATTAGAGAGATTTTATACGCTAGTCATATTGATGCTCATATTTATTCCTATTACACTCAAAAAGTAATTACTCCAAAATATGAAGATTACTTAGCCAAAAACAGCGTTTTATCTAATTCGATTTCAGCCTATCGACAAATACTAACAGATGATAAAATAAAATTTAAAAACAATGTTCATTTTGCAAAAGATATTTTTGATGAAATAAAGAAAAGGGAGCATTGTGTTGTTTTAGCTTTTGATATTGAGAACTTCTTTCCTACTTTAAATCATAAACAACTAAAATTAATTTGGGCAAAAATTTTAGGTTGTAAAACATTACCAAAAGATCATTACAGTATTTTTAAAGCAGCTACGCGTTTTTCATATGTTAAATTAAATGATTTAAGAACAAAGAATAATCATTTTGACGAAAAAGAGCTTATGCGATTAAAAAAAGAGGGAAAACATACTTTTTTTAATTCCATAAAAGACTTAATCAATTCTGACATTATTATTCATAAAAATCAAAAAAAGAAAAACGGAAAATTAATTGGAATTCCTCAAGGTTTACCAATTAGCGCATTGCTTGCCAATATTTATATGTTGCCTTTTGATGAAGCTATTATTGAAAATCTAACGGTTCCAAAAAATATTTTTTACAGACGTTATTCAGATGATATTATTGTAATTTGTAAAGAAAATGAAGTAGACTTAGTTGAAAATTTCGTTAGTGAAGAAATTAGAAAAATTGAATTAGTAATTTCATTAGAGAAAACAGAAAAAACCTTATTTAAAGTAGATAACAATAAACTACAATGTTACAAATTAGATAAAGAAGGAAATCAAACAAAAGATATCCCTTTAAACTATTTAGGTTTTGAGTTTTATGGTTATAAAACATTAGTTAAATCAAAAAATTTAGCTGGGTTTTATAGAAATATGAAAGATGCTGTTAATAGAAGAGCTAAAAGAGTAGAGAAAATAAATGAAAAGTATCTTTTAGACGAATCTCCTATTTATAAACGAAAGATTTATCGCTTATATAGTTTTAGAGGAACAAAATCAAGATTGTTAAGCTCTAAAAGATCTGAGTTGAAAAATGGTAAACTTATAGTAACTTCATTTAACAGAAAATACAGAGGTAATTATATAAAATACATCTATAAAGCTTCAGAAGAAATGAATGCTCCTGAAATAAAAAAACAAATAAGAAATCATTGGAAAATTCTTCAAAGAACATTAAAAAAGCATCAATTTTCAAATCTTAAAAAGTAATTCTTAACTTTACACAAATTAATCAATTCATGAATACATCTATACTTATTATAGTAACATTTATTATAGCCTTATCTATAGGTTTTTATATTGGAAAATTACTTTCTAAAACACAATCGCAAGCTGAAAAATCGGGATTAGAAGAACGTGTAAATGGTTTAACAAGCCAAATAGAACAATTAAAAATTCAATTCCAGTCTGAGAAGAATCAATACGAAAAAAACATAGCTCAAGTAGTTACCGATAAAGAAACGGTTCAAAGAGAAAAAGAATCGTATGCTATTCATTTGGCTAAAAAGGAAAATGATTTTGATAATTTATTAGAACGCAATAAAGAGCAAAAACAAGAAGTAGAGCAATTGCAAGAGAAGTTTACTAAAGAATTTGAGAATTTAGCGAACAAAATCTTAGAAGAAAAAACGAATAAATTCACAGAACAAAACAAAGAGAACATGAAGATTATCTTGAATCCGCTTCAAGAAAAAATTCAGTTGTTTGAAAAGAAAGTAGAAGACACACACAAGGAGAGCATCGATTATCACGCAGCTTTACGTCAACAAATTTTGGGACTTCGCGAAATGAACGACAAAATGAGTAAAGAAACAGTGAACCTTACTAAGGCACTAAAAGGAGATAGTAAAATGCAAGGAAATTGGGGCGAATTAGTATTGGAACGTGTATTAGAAAAATCGGGACTAGAAAAAGGTCGCGAATATGAAGTGCAACAAAGTTTTACTACCGAGGAAGGAAACAGAGTTATGCCCGATGTTATTATCAATCTTCCTGATGGAAAGAAAATGGTAGTCGATTCGAAAGTGTCTTTAACAGCCTACGAACGTTTTGTGAATGAAGAAGATGACGATTTGAAAGCAGGAATTTTAAAAGAACATGTTACTTCTGTAAAACGTCATGTGGATCAATTGAGTGATAAAAATTATCAAGACATTTACCAAATGGAAAGTCCCGATTTTGTTTTACTTTTCATTCCTATCGAACCAGCTTTTGCATTGGCTTTAAATGAAGATAATACATTATACAACAAAGCTTTTGAGAAGAATATTGTTATCGTTACTCCTTCTACTCTTTTGGCAACACTTCGAACAATTGACAGCATGTGGTCGAATCAAAAGCAACAAGAGAACGCTATGGAAATTGCACGACAAGCGGGTGCTTTATATGATAAATTTGAAGGTTTTGTTACCGATTTAATTAAGATTGGTAAGAAAATGGACGAAGCAAAATCAGAATATGGTAATGCCATGAATAAGTTAGTAGAAGGAAAAGGAAACTTGGTTAGAAGTGCCGAAAAATTAAGAAAAATGGGTGCAAAAGCAAAGAAAGCACTTCCAGAAAGTATTATTAAAAGAGCTACAGAAGAAGAATTTGATCAAATAAATTAAAATACTATGTCTACATTCAAAAAAATAATCATCTATGTTGTTATTGCAACAACGCTTTCTATTACGGGCTACATGACTTATGTTTATTATGTTCCTTATAGTAAAGGTACTCGATCTGGAGAACTTATTAAAATTAGCAACAAAGGCTATGTTGTGAAAACTTGGGAAGGAGAAATTAGTCAAGGTATTTCTGGAGCTCAAATTTTCAAATTCTCGGTTTTAGATAATGATCAAGAAGTTATTGATAGTTTACAATCGTTACAAGGAAATTTTGTAAAAGTAGAATATGTAGAAAGACTTCGCACATTTTTCTGGTGGGGCGATTCTCGCTATTTTATAACCAAAGCAGAAAAAGAGGATTCTCCTTATTTTAATAATGGAAAATAATGAGAAAATACATTCTAATCATTGTATCCTTTTTTCTAATTCAATGTAAAACAGCGCAAAATTTAGAAACAAAAAATACCCAACAAGAAATCGCTATTGTTATTCATGGTGGTGCTGGAACTATTTTAAAAAAGAATATGTCTCCAGAGCTAGAAGAAGAATACAAATTAGTACTAGAAAAAGCGGTTCGAGAAGGTTACACCATTCTTAAAAATGGAGGCACAAGTATAGATGCCGTTGAAAAAACAATTAATATCCTAGAGGATTCTCCTCTGTTTAATGCTGGAAAAGGAGCAGTTTTTACTAATGAAGGAAAAAATGAATTAGACGCTTCTATTATGGATGGTAAAACTTTAAAAGCAGGTGCTGTTGCAGGTGTAACAACCGTAAAAAACCCTATTGATTTGGCTCGTGCCGTTATGGAAAAATCGGAACACGTGATGCTTGCTAGAGAAGGTGCTGAATATTTTGCTTCAAAAAATGGTATCGAGATTGTTGATCCTTCCTATTTTTATGTTGAAAAACGATACAATTCGCTTTTAAAAGCAAAAGAAAAAGAAGCTATAGAACTCGATCATGATAGTAAAGCTTCATTCTATGATCCAGATATTAAAGATGCTAAGTTTGGAACTGTTGGTTGCGTTGCCTTAGACAAAGATGGAAATATAACCGCAGGTACTTCAACAGGTGGAATGACAAATAAAAAATGGGGACGCATTGGAGATTCTCCTGTAATTGGAGCAGGAACCTATGCTAACAATAAAACATGTGGTATTTCTGCAACAGGTTGGGGCGAATTTTTCATTCGAAATGTTGTTGCCTATGATATTTCTGCCATGATGGAATATAAAAATATCTCTTTAGAAGAAGCAAGTAAGGAAGTGATTCAAAATAAACTAACAAAACTTGGCGGAACAGGTGGTATTATTGCTCTAGATGCTAAAGGAAATATTGTTATGGAATTTAATACTGCTGGAATGTATCGTGCTTCCATAGACAAAGACGAAAAATTAACGATTGCTATTTACAATAAATAATCTAATGAATAATAAAAAAAGTAATACCGTAAGCGCTTCAAAAGTAACACTAACTGAATTAATGCTTCCTTCTCACTCCAATTTTAGTGGTAAGATTCATGGTGGCTATTTACTTCAATTAATGGATCAAATTGCTTTCGCAAGTGCTTCAAAATATTCGGGTTGCTATTGTGTTACTGCTTCTGTAGATATTGTAAACTTCTTAAATCCAATAGAAATTGGAGAATTAGTTACTTTAAAAGCTTCTGTAAACTACGTAGGTACTAGCTCTATGGTTGTTGGTATTAGAGTTGTTTCAGAAAATATTCAAACTGGAAAAGTAAAACATTGCAATTCTAGTTACTTTACTATGGTTGCAAAAGATGAAGCTGGAAACACAACAAAAGTACCTCATTTGGTTTTATCTAACTCGGAAGAAGTACGTCGTTTTTTTGATTCATTAAGACGTATCAATCAAAAGAAAAACTTAATACAACTCGAAGAAAAGTTCGAACACCTTTCTGAAGAGTCATTAGCTTCCTTAAAAAACCATAATGTAGTAGTAAAGCTATAAAAAAAATATTTTATTTAATTTTTCTACAAAAACAAATGTTAAATAATTGATAATTAGTTATATTTGAAGAACAAAAATCAACAAATATGACTAAAAACTCCTCAAAATATTTAATATTATTCATTATTTCAGTGTTTTTTTCTTCTTGTAATAAAGACGATAATTACACTGAAATCCCCCTTTCACCTATTAAAGTAGACTTAACTCAAGTTCCATATCCGAAATTATCAGATTATGGTTTCTTTGAAGGTGATATAAAAAATCAAAGTCCTTCTTTAGGCGTGCTTCCCTATGCACCAGCAAGTAGTTTATTTACAGATTACGCGCACAAAAAACGATTTGTTTGGATTCCTGAAAACAAAAAGGCAACACAAAACGGAGACATGAATGTTCTAGAACTTCCTGTTGGTTCGGCATTAATAAAAACTTTCTACTATGATAATGTTCAAAATGTATCTCCAGTTGGTGCATCTAGAATTATTGAAACTAGAATCATGATTCGAAAAAGTTCGGGTTGGATATTTGCAAATTATGTTTGGAATGAAGATCAAACCGAGGCGAATTTAGATTTAGTTGGAAGTAACACACTTGTTACTTGGTTAGATGAAAACAACACTATTAAAAGTACCAATTATAGAATTCCAAATGAGGCACAATGTATTGTTTGTCATAAAAAAGAAGTACTTGTTGGTGGATCTGAAGTTATCAGCTATATCCCCATCGGAATTAAGCCTCAAAATTTAAATTTCGATTATAATTATGGTAACGAAACCAAAAATCAGCTAACAAAATGGGTTGAAAAAGGATACTTGGAAAGCGCTATCAATTTCCCTTCAGAAGAAAACACAACAGTGGATTATAATGATTCTTCTAAACCTATCGATAAAAGAGCTCGGTCTTATGTAGATATTAATTGCGCACATTGTCATCAAGAAGAAAGACATTGCGATTATAGACCTATGCGATTCGGTTTTAATGAAACCTTAAATAACGAACCTAACATGGGTGTCTGTGTAGATACCCAAGACATGCAAGATTTTCCTAATGAACTAAATAGGATTGTACAACCTCAAAACGTGAGTCAATCAATGCTATTTTATAGAATAAACACAACCAATGAAGCGTATAGAATGCCTTTACATGGTAGAACAATTATACATACTGAAGGCGTTTTGCTTATGAAAGATTGGATAAATTCTTTACATGATTGCAACTAAAACAAAAAAACAAACAATATGAAATCTAAAACTACCCAATATAGTAAAAATAGAAAAGACATAATTTTAAAATTATGCTTCCTCATTGCACTATTAAGCTATCAAATGAATTACTCCCAAGATTCATGTGATACAGCTTTACCACTTACAGCAGGTGTTGTCACTGTAGATGTTATAGACGGAGCAAATATAACAACAGGTTGTTCTACTTCTGCCTTGGCAGAATGGTATATCTACACCCCCACTAATGATTATAGCGTTACTGTTACTTCCGATTTATCTCAAAACATTTGTAAAGACACTAATTTTGAAGTTTATACTGGAACTTGTGGCAGCTTAACTTGTTTTACTGGAGACGATGATTCTGGAGTTATTCAATGTAATACTGGAAATACAAATTCTTATTTATCTACAAAAACTTTTAACGTAGTAGCTGGAACAGTTTACTATATTATGTGGAATAATCAATGGAATACTAATGGGTTCGACTTTGAACTAAGCGAAGCTCCTATTCCACCAAACCCTTGTCTTACTGCAACACCTATAACGGCAGGAATCACAACAGTTAATGCTATCAATACTACCAATTTAAGCACTTCTTGTTCTACAAGCTCAAAGGCTGAATGGTATTCTTATACGCCTTCTCAGGATTATGAAGTAACCATTTCGTCCGATTTGATTGAAAACATTTGTAAAAACACAAATTTCAACGTCTACACAGGAACATGTACTGCGCTAAACTGTTTTGTTGGCGATGACAATTCTGGAACAATTCAATGTAATTCTGGAAACACAAATTCTTATTTATCTACTAAGACTTTTGTAGTAACTGGTGGCGTTACTTACTACATTGCTTGGGATAACAGATGGAGCACTGATGGCTTCAATTTTGAATTAACAGAAACTACCATTATTCCTCCTCCAATTTCTTATATTAAAGAGACTGTAAGTACAATAACTAGTCAGTATAAACTGTGTATTGTAGATATGAATGGTGACTACAAAGATGACATAGCAGGTGTTAACGCAAATAGTTTGAAAGTCCATTATCAAGGAACAACTGCAGGGGCATTTTCAATTACCGATTTTCCTATTACAGGAACAAGTAAAATGCCTTCATGGAGTTTAGCAGCTGGTGATTATAACAGAGATGGATATAATGATATTATTCTAGGTAACGGACAAGGCTTAAGTGTCTGGACATCAAACAGCACAGGTACAGCTTACTCTAATTTTACTCCTAGTGAGTATATATTTTGTCAAAGAACCAATTTTGCTGATTTAAATAATGATGGTCATTTGGATGTTTTTTCTTGTCATGATATAGCACCGAATGTCTACTATCTTAATGATGGAAATGGAAATTTAACCTATTACCAAAGTAGTGTTACTCCTGGTGCTATGAATTTAGGTAGCACTGGTGGAAATTATTCTACATTATTTACGGATTTCGATAATGATGGTGATACTGATGTATTTATTTCTAAATGTTCTGGACCTCCTTGCGAATTGCACAGAAACGATGGTGATGGCGTTTATACAAATATTTCTGCTTTGGCTCAAATTGATATTACACCTATTCAAACTTGGTCTTCAGCTATTGCCGATTTTGACAATGATGGCGATATGGATATTATCATTACTGCTAGTTCTGGAACACATAAGTACTTTCAAAACAATTTAGATACTACAAATAATGTAGAAGAAGCTTATACAAACATTACAGCAGGCTCTGGATGGGACACCAATCCTACAACAAATATAGACAATGTAGCTTATGACTTTGACAACGATGGCTATGTTGATGTTTTAGGAGGGGGAAACAAAATAATGTTTAATCAAGGAAATAGTGTTTTTTCAGAAGTAAAATATTCAAACGGAATTAGTGTTGGTGCCATTGGTGATCTAAATAATGATGGTTTTTTAGATATTTTAAACGGGAATGTTATAAGTTATGCTGTTCCAAATGGTAATAATTGGGTAAAAGTAACTTTAGAAGGTGTACAAAGTAACATTAACGGAATTGGAGCTAGAGTAGAAATTCATGGTTCTTGGGGAAAACAAATTAGAGATATTAGAAGTGGAGAAGGTTTTAGATATATGAGTTCACTTAATGCTCATTTCGGAATAGGAACAGCAACAGCCGTAAACCAGATTGTAATTAAATGGCCTTCTGGAATTGTTGATGTTATTAACAATCCTAGTCCTAATCAAACCACACATGTCATAGAAGGATCTTCCCCTTTAAGTAGCACAAGCTTCAATGCGAATCAAGTTAAAATCTACCCTAATCCAAGTAGTAATTTCTTGTCTATTATTAATATTGAAACTCTAAATGTGAAAGAAATGAACATTTATGATACTACTGGAAAACAGGTGAAAACAATTAGCGATTTCTATTCTTCTATAAAAATTTCAGATTTAGCAGAAGGTTTATATATTTTAACAATTAAAACAGAAGATGGTGGCACATTATCTGAACAATTTATTAAAACGAATTAAAAAGTTTAGTATTTGGTTGTAAAAAAGCGGAAATTGATTTCAATCATTTCCGCTTTTTTTATGTTATTATCTTAGCACTAGATATCGTATTAAATCTTTACCCATTTCGTCATTTATCATGGCTATAATTTTTTCTTTCCCATGAGACAATTCTTCTCGTAATACAGATGATGTTAATTTCACATATAATGTATTATTTTTTAGTTCTACAGCCTCAGTATAAGTCCCTACTCCATTCCCCATCATCTTTAACCACGCTCCTTTAACATCTACCTTATCTATACCCGATTCTAATTTATTCTGAGAAATAAAATTCTGTAAAACATCTTTTATAGAAAGTTCTTCATTAGTTCGTTTCGCCATTTTTTTCAAGTTTTATATCGTTTCTTTTTCTATAATGATACTTAATTCCTTCTTCATTTTTTATTAAAAAAACAGAGTCTGTCAACTTTTCAATTTCTTCTTTCCATGTTGAATAGTCTGTTTTATTAAGAATATAATAGTTGTTTTCTTTTGCTTCTATTGTAAATTCTTGTTTAATATTGTTTGTAAAAAAATTACCACTATAAAGCATTATCACTTTTCTTTTTATTCCTTTACCGTCATTAAATTCAATTTGCTCAACCTCTTCATTAATCTTATATTCTTTCATTTCTCCATTGGACAATTCTACTTTTTCAATTTCCCAAAAACCATTAATTTTTGCCAAATCCGTTTCCTTAACAGGTGTTGAACATGAAAAAAATAGAGCTAAAATTAAACCTAAAGTTATACTTCTTTGCATTTTTATTATTTTGAAATAAAATTACATATTTCAGATATATTAATTAAACTATTTAATACTTTTATTGTCTAATGTTATAAACAAAATTTCCATGAAACGTATAACTTGCTTATTAATAGCCACTTTATTTTTAAGTTGTAATTCTAATGAAAATGACACTTACGAAGACGCTATGTATTTCCCTCCTAATAACAGTACAACTTGGGAAACAAAAACGATAGTCAGTATTGGTGGAAATCAAAGCAATACTCAAGAATTATTAGACTATTTAGAACTAAAAAACACTAAAGGTTTTATTATTCTTCATAATGGAAAAATTGTGATGGAAAATTATTTCAATGGACATACAATTACGACTCCATGGTATTGGGCAAGTGCAGGAAAAACGTTAACTTCAACTTTGACGGGAATTGCGGAACAAGAAGGCTTCATTAATACAAACAACAAGGTTTCAGATTATATTGGAAATAATTGGACAAGTGCTTCTTTAGCAAAAGAAAATTTAATAAGCTGTAAAAATCTTTTAACCATGACTTCTGGTTTAAATGATGATTTAGGAGATGATGTTTCGCCTACAAACTTGCAATATCAATCCGATGCAGGAACACGTTGGGCCTATCATAATGTTTATGTAAAACTTCAAGATGTTGTTGCTGTCGCTACAAATCAAAGTTGGGAAAGTTATTTTAATTCGAAATTAAAAAATCCAATTGGAATGTCGGGAAGTTGGATACAAAATGGTGATTTTAGTGTGTATTGGAGTACAACAAGAAGCATGGCACGATTTGGTTTATTGGCTTTAAACAAAGGAAACTGGAATGGTACGCAAATACTCAATACCAACTTTTTCAATAATGCCACAACAACTTCTCAGTCCATTAATTTATCTTATGGTTATTTATGGTGGCTAAACGGGAAATCTTCGTATCATTTACCACAATCTCAATTTGAGTTTCAAGGCAATTTAATTCCAAATGCTCCTGCTGATATGTTTTGCGCTTTAGGAAAAGACGACCAAAAAATTTATGTCGTTCCTAGTCAAAAACTTGTTATAGTCAGAATGGGAAATGCTGCAGATGGATCTAATTTTGCCTTATCTACTTTTGATAATATACTTTGGCAAAAAATTAATGCGGTTATCTCTTGGGATTAATGTAAGCGACTAATAATAATAAAAGTTACCAATGATAAAAACAGAACCAAAACTATTGTAATCCATAATAATAGAAAATGAATTTTTAAATTTACCTGTTTGTTTTTTGTTTTCTTTCTAAAAATTTGAATAAGCAACAGTGCTATAATAGCAGGAACAACTACATACATGTTAAAATATGTTGTTCCTTGAATGAACACATTTAAAAACTCATTGAAATAATTATTCTCTTGATTTTTGACAAGTCCTATTGACATTATAGCAAGTAAGACTGACAATAGTATCATTCCTAAATTACATTGTAATATACGTTTTATAAAAAATATGATAACACTAATTAGACTGCACCCAAAAGGTTAGACAAATTTATAATTAATTTTGATAATAATGAGCTCGATATTTTATCGGGCTCATTTTGTTTAAATTTGATTTAATTCTTTCATTATTATAATAACTTATATATTCTATTATCTCCTTTTTTAATTCTTCAATAGACTTGTATTTTTTTAGATAAAACAGCTCTGATTTTAATATTCCAAAGAAGTTTTCAATAATGGCATTGTCTAAACAATTTGCTTTTCTAGACATACTTTGTGTAATCCCTTTTTGTTTCAATAAATATTGATAGTGCTTCATTTGATATTGCCAACCTTGGTCAGAGTGTAAAATTAAATTAGTCTTATTTGGTATTTTCTTAAATGCTTTTTTAAGCATCATAACTACCTGATTAAATACAGGTCGTTCTGTTAACTCATAACTAATAATTTCTTGATTAAATAAGTCAATTATCGGTGATAAATATAGCTTCTTTCCAGAGACATTAAACTCGGTAACATCAGTTGCCCATTTTTGATTTGGTGCTGTTGCTTTAAAATTTCTTTCTAAAATATTAGGAGCTATTTTACCATGCTCTCCTTTATATGATCTATACTTTTTAACTCTAATGACGCTTTTTAATCCTAATAATTTCATTAACCTGAAAACTGTTTTATGATTAATAATTATTCCTTTATTTTGAAGTTCATCAGTTACTCTTCGATAACCATAACGACCTTTATGTTTGTGATAAATCGATTTAATTAGTTCTTTAACTACTCTATATTTATCACTTAATTTACTTTGTTTTTGATGATAATAAAAACTACTTCTTGCCATATTTGTATAATTTAAAAGTACTTTTAAATCATATTTATGCCTTAATTCCATTATGACTAGCGCTTGTTGGCTCTTTCTTCCGCCTGAATTAAGGCTTGTAACTTTTTTAAATAATCATTCTCACAACGTAATGCTTCATTTTCCTTAAGAAGTTCTTCTTCTCTGGTTAGTGGCTTAGCTGATTTGCTTTTTTTGCTTTTAAAATTCATAGATCTTGGTCTTCCTTTAATTTTTGGTTGTAGTCCTTCAAAACCAAAGTTAACAAAATCTTTTTTCCATTTTACAATAATAGCTAAATCAGGAATATTAAACTTTAAACAAGTATCTATTAATGAAAGTGATTCCTTTTCTATAGTTTTTAATACTTTTAGCTTAAAATCAGCTGAATAACTTTGATTTCTCCTGGGCAATAAACCCTCTTTCCCATAGCTTTTATAAAATCTAATCCACTTACGAATATTAGATTCGTCTGGACCTTTTAACTTTGAAACATATAAATTTGAATAATGTTTCTTTAATACTAATTCAACACATTCTAACTTAAATGCATAAGAATACTTGACTTTTCTTTCCATAAAAAATGCCCCAAATAGTGTCTAACTTTTTGGGGCATGTTCAAATTGCATTATCGTATTTTTTATTATTCTTCCAAATCTCTTCCAATATCATCAATATTTTCAAGTGGTTTCACTTCTTTCTTTTTCCAATTTTTCTCTAACAAATAATAGAACAACCAACAACTAAGTAATCCGGCTGGCAATCCTAAAATCCCCATTAAAAGTGTATTATCCCAGTCAACCTCAAATTCTATAATCATACTAAAAATAGCCAAAACGACTCCTGCAATCGCTCCACCAACATAATACGCTACAACACCTAAAATTGCAAATAATAATTTATTCTGATTGTATTTTTCTGCTAATTGATAAAAATATTTTCCGATAAAGAAAATCACTAAAATACCTAACATAGTTCTTAATTTTAAAATATCATAAAAAAAGTATTCCGTTTTTCAACCGAATACTTACTTTTTTGTCAAATATATAATTTTTATTTAGAAACTTAATTCAAAAATTTCTTCGTTTACTTCTTTACAATTTTTCATATCTTCAACAAGAGCATCAATTTGTTCTTTGGTAACATTTGGCATACAAATTACGTGTGCAATATCGCCTTCTGTTGCCAATTGCCATTTCAGTTTAATCTCATTTGAAGTTTTTGGAAAGACAACAGTAATTGCATTAGGATTTCTCCAAGCTGCTACTCCAATTTCTTTTAAACGTTCTTCACAATATTCTGCAACTTCTAAACTTTTTAAATAGCGTTCTTTTAACCCTTGTACATTTAGTTTCTTCAAAGCATACCATAAGAACAACGGACAATGACCATTTCTAGACCCTGTAATGGTTGTATCTAGCGAACCTATATAGGAAATTCCTTTTGAAATTCTATCCCTATTAGAACGCTTGGTAATAATTACTCCTGTTGGAATTGGTGAGCCTATAAATTTATGACCACTAATTGAGATACTATCTGCTCCATCTTGAAAATCGAAAGGTAAACGAGGTTCCATAAAAGCACCATAAGTTCCAGATAAAGCTGCATCGCAATGAATATAACTATCTTGAATTGCTAAATTTCTTAAAATTCCTCTAATTCTTGAAACATCATCTTTTGCCTCTTTCATCGTTGTTCCAAAAGTAGTCAAAACAATTGCTGGTTTATGACGATTCATTCTTAAAGTATTTTCAAAATCTTCATAATCTATTTCTCCATTTACTTGCGAACGAATCACAATACTTGGAATATTTAATAAATGAATGTTTTTTCTAACACTATAATGAGTAGATTCTGAATAATACACCATTGCTTTTGGAAATAATTCTCTTGCCAAATACAACCCGTACAAATTACTTTCTGAACCACCATTTGTAACATATCCCCAATAATCATGTGGATTTGCTCTAAATAATTTCGCAAAAAAAGTAACCACTTCTCTTTCTAATTCATGAGTTTGCACCTTATACGTACCATCTTCAAAAGGATCTCCTAAATTATTAATAGGATATTGAAGAAAATGTAAAATTTCAGAATAATCAAAATCTTTAGAAACAGGATATCCTAAAAAATTATTTCTTGCATTCTCTATATAATCATTTAATTCTTTTAATCGCTGATTATCATTTGCAGTTAATAAACCCATTTTTCTATTAGTGTTTTAAATTTAAAGCAAAATTATAATTATACAATTAAAAAAACTAACATTAAAACAAAATATAGTTTTATAATCTAATTAAAAAAATAAAAATAGTTTTATAATCAACAAAACAACAACTCAAGCTACTCAAAACGAAAACAACACACATACTATGGTTATTAACAAAAAAAGAAGCAAAATATCTCATCTCACTTCTTTTTATCACTATTCTTTCTAAATCAGTATTTTATACCATTTGTCACTTGAATTTACTGGTATTACTATTCTTTTCTCCATTTTTTTGATTCTTCAAAAACATGTTCTAATATTTTTGCATCATCTTCTGTAAACTCAACATGACGACGACTCATTACAACTTTTGCCACTTCAAATGCCTTTTTAGTCAAATAGGTTGTAAATCCGCTTGCTCCACCCCAAGAAAAACTAGGCACAAAATTACGTGGAAACCCAGAACCAAATATATTAGCAGAAACTCCGATTACAGTTCCTGTATTAAACATTGTATTTATACCACATTTACTATGATCTCCCATCATTAAGCCACAAAACTGAAGACCTGTTTTTGCGAAATTTTCTGTTTCATAACTCCACAAACGCACTTCTTCATAATTATTCTTAAGGTTAGAACTATTAGAATCTGCACCAATATTACACCACTCACCTAACACAGAGTTACCTAAAAACCCATCATGTCCTTTACTAGAATACCCAAACATAACTGAGTTATTTACTTCTCCTCCAACTTTACAATAAGGACCAATAGTAGTTGCACCATAGATTTTTGTTGCCAATTTTACCTGAGCTCCTTCACACAAAGCAAATGGCCCACGAATTACAGAACCTTCCATTATTTCAGCATCCTTACCAATATATATTGGTCCAGTAGATGCGTTTAATGTAACAAATTCTAATTTCGCACCTTCTTCTATAAATACATTCTCTGGAGCAATAACATTTACGCTCTTCGGAATTGGCTCTGAATATCTATCTTCTGTAATTAACTGAAAATCTTCACGAATTGCTGCATCATTCTTACAAAAAATATCCCAAGTGTTTTCAATTCGCAATACTTCTTCTTCATAATCTATCAAATCATAGTCATCAAAATCAACTTCCTCCTGAGAATCTGTAGAATAAAAAGCTACAATTTCTTCGTCTATAATAATAGCTTGATTTTTTTCTAAATTCTTAACCATTTCTACCAAAATTTCATTTGGAAAAAAAGAAGCGTTAATCATTACATTTTCCTCCATTTCTACCATTGGAAATTTCTCCATCAAGTATTCTTCCGTTAGAGTCGTAGTAGTATAACCTAAATATTTTTCCCATTTTTCACGGATAGTTAAAATTCCAACTCTAATATCGGCTACAGGACGAGTAAATGTAAATGGAAGCAATGCATTGCGTACTGTTCCATCAAAAAGGATATAATTCATAATTATTTTAATTTGAAAGCCTCAAAGTTACAAAGTTTGAAAGTAAATATAGAAAAGTAAAGGCATAAAAAAACCTTCCAATTTGGAAGGTTTTTTATATTTTGATAAGATTCGATTATTTTTTATCGAATTTAGCATATTTAGTTTTGAATTTATCAATACGTCCTGCAGTATCGATAAGTTTCGATTTACCTGTGTAAAAAGGGTGAGAAGTACGAGAAATCTCCATTTTGAAAACTGGATATTCTACACCTTCGTGCTCAATTGTTTCTTTAGTTTCTACTGTCGATTTTGTAATAAATACATCTTCGTTAGACATGTCTTTGAAAGCTACTAATCTGTAATTTTCTGGGTGAATTCCTTTTTGCATCTTGTAAATCTTTTTTTATTTGTGATTATAAATTGCTCCGCGGCTTTTTTATTTTATTAAAAAAGGTGTAAACACTCTATAACCTTTTCGTTTATAATCTTTTATTTTCAGAGTGCAAATTTACACTAAATTTTTAATTTACAAACATTCCTGTAACTTTTTTTATTTTTTGATACTAATTAAAGACAAACTTTATTATTTCTATATTTGTAAACTATTAAAACAAACTAACCATGAACGAAATTACTAAAAAAAATTCAATAACTTTTGGAATACTAACAGGAGTCATATCAATATTAATTACATCAACTATGTATTTAATTGATTTAAAGCTTTTCACTGCTTGGTGGATCGGTGTTTTAAGCATTGTACTTTATATTGGTATTGGTGTTTATTTACTTTCAAAAACAAAGAAAGAGCTTAATGGAATTTTTCCTTTCAAAGAAGCTTTCACTACTTATTTTTTATCTGCAGTTATAGGAATTGCAATATCTGTCATTTTTAATATTATATTATTTAACTTTATTGATATTGAGGCAAAAGATGTAATTCAAGAAAACTTAATTGAATTTCAAGTAGATATGCTTAAAAAATTCAATACTCCTACATCTGCAATTAAAGAAGCTGTTGCTAAAATGGAAGAACAAAAACAATTTGATATTATTCCACAAATAAAAGGCTCAGTATTTAGCATACTTTTTAGTGCTATTTTTGGTTTAATTTTAGCAGCTATTTTCAAAAGCAAAACACAAGAACAATTCTAAATGAATTTATCCATAGTTATTCCCTTATTAAACGAAGAAGAATCGTTGCCCGAATTACACAATTGGATTGTGAAAGTTATGACTAGTCATAACTTTTCTTATGAAATACTGTTCATAGACGACGGAAGCACAGACGCTTCTTGGCATACTATTGAACAACTTTCGCAAGACAATACTAATGTTAAGGGTATTCGCTTTCTTAAAAATTACGGCAAGAGTCAAGCTCTTCATGCAGGTTTTGCAAAAGCAAAAGGTGATGTTGTTATCACCATGGATGCCGATTTACAAGATAGTCCTGATGAAATCCCAGAATTATACAATTTAATCATTACTGATAACTTTGATTTAATTTCTGGTTGGAAAAAGAAACGTTTTGATTCTGTAGTTTTTAAAAATATTCCTTCGAAACTTTTCAATTGGGCTGCAAGAAAAACTTCTGGCGTTAAGCTAAACGATTTTAATTGCGGGCTTAAAGCCTATAGAAATGAAGTAGTTAAAAACATTGAAGTTTCTGGAGAAATGCATCGCTACATTCCTGTTTTAGCAAAAAATGCAGGTTTCAGTAAAATTGGTGAAAAAGTTGTAATCCATCAAGCTAGAAAATACGGAAATTCTAAATTCGGAATAAATCGTTTTATAAATGGCTTTTTAGACTTGATTACTATCTGGTTTTTGTCTAAATTTGGTAAACGACCAATGCATCTGTTCGGTCTATTAGGCTCCATAATGTTTATAATTGGTTTTTGCCTTGCTCTCTATTTAGGAGTAGATAAACTTTTCATACACACAAAGTCTAGGCTAATTACGAGCAGACCACAATTCTACATTGCTCTTGCAAGTATGATTCTAGGAACTCAGTTATTCTTAGCTGGCTTTTTAGGTGAAATTATTTTAAGAACAAAAAACAACGAAGAACGATATAAAATTTCCAAAACAATTGAATAAAACAAACCGTTTTTTCAGTATAGGTTAAAAAAATGAAGCTAAAATGGTAAATAAATCTTGCTATTAACCAAGATAAATTAATATACCAAAAAAAAATATTATGCACATAGACAAACAAATATTAGACAAAGTTAACGTATGGTTAACTCCTGTGTTCGATTCAAAAACACAAGATGTTATTACTAAAATGATGACCAGCGCTCCAAAAGAGCTAGAAGATTCTTTTTATAAAAATCTTGAATTTGGAACAGGTGGAATGAGAGGTATAATGGGTGTCGGTACCAACCGAATCAATCAATACACACTTGGTAAAAACACACAAGGATTGTCTAATTATTTAAAAAAAGTCTTTGCTGGTGAAGAACTAAAAGTAGCAATTGCCTATGATTGCCGTCATAACAGCGATACACTTGCTAAAGTTGTTGCCAATGTTTTTTCTGCAAATGGTATTAAAGTTTATCTTTTTTCAGAATTAAGACCAACTCCAGAGTTATCTTTTGCTGTTCGTCATTTAAATTGCCATGCAGGTATTGTTTTAACAGCTTCACATAACCCACCAGAATACAACGGATACAAAGTGTACTGGCAAGATGGTGGTCAATTAGTTCCTCCTCAAGATGGAGAAATCATACAAATCATTGAAAGCCTACAATATAGCGACATTAATTTCGAAGGAAACGAAAACCTTATTAAATATATAGACAGAGAAGTAGATGAAGCCTTTTGGCAATCTACTGTAGACAATGCAAGCTTTAACACACCACAAACTGCAAAAGACAGTTTAAAAATTGTCTATACTCCTCTTCACGGAACATCTATAAAATCTATTCCAAATGTTTTAGAAAAAGCAGGCTACAAAGATGTTAACATTGTTCCAGAACAAGAGCAACCCGACGGAAATTTCCCAACGGTTAAATCTCCAAACCCTGAAGAACCTGAAGCGCTAACTATGGCTTTAGAATTAGCCGAAAAAATCAATGCAGATATTGTTGTTGGAACAGATCCAGACAGCGATAGACTTGGTGTTGCTGTACGAGATTTAGATGGGAAGATGAAATTACTTAATGGGAATCAATCTATGGTAATTATGACAGCTTTTCTATTAGAACAATGGAAGAGAGCTGACAAATTAACAGAAAATGAATTCATTGGCTCGACTATTGTATCAACTCCTTTAATGCTTGAACTAGCATCTGCTTATGGTATTGAATGTAAAGTTGGATTAACTGGATTCAAATGGATTGCAAAATTCATTAAAGATTTCCCTAGTCAACAATTCATCGGAGGTGGTGAAGAAAGTTTTGGTTTTATGATTGGTGATGCCGTTAGGGACAAAGATGCTGTTGGTGCTATTTTATTAGTTTGCGAAATTGCTGCACAAGCAAAAGCTGCAGGAAGTTCAATTTTTAGAGAATTAGTTAATTTATCATTGGATTTTGGATTTTATAAAGAACACTTAATTTCAATAACAAAAAGAGGCATTGAAGGAGCTAATGAAATCAAACAAATGATGGTAGATTTACGAGAAAACCCTTTAAAAGAAATAAACGGACAACGTGTAGTGTGTATTGAAGATTACCAAAGTTCGAAAGCATTAGATTTAATGAGTAATGAATCGTATGACATTACCATTCCAAAATCGAATGTGTTGATTTATTATTTAGAAGATGGTAGTAAAATTTGTGCAAGACCAAGTGGTACTGAACCTAAAATTAAATTCTATTTCAGTGTAAATGCAGAATTACCTTCAATTGAAGCGTACAATATCATTGAGCAAGAGCTCGATATTAAAATTAAAAATATTATTGCTGAGATGCAATTGAACTAAATGAAAAAAAGCACATTTTACAAAATTCTAAAGTTTGCACTTCCCTATAAACGATTTGCATTTCTTAACATCTTTTTCAATATCTTGTATGCATTATTTAATGCTTTGTCATTTGTAATGCTAATACCGATGTTAGACGTAATGTTTGGCACTACGAATAAAGTCTTTGAAAAACCTGTTTACACCTCTATATTTGAACTTAAAAACTTTTTAAAAAACTATCTAGATTACAGTATTACTACAGCAAAAGCATCTAGTCCAGAAAACGCATTGCTTATCATGATAGCATTAGTTATTTCTACTTTTTTATTAAAAAACATTTTCAACTATTTAGCTGTTTACAATGTTACTTTTTTAAGAAATGGAACGCTTCGAGATTTACGAATTGCATTATATAAAAAAGTAATTCACTTACCTCTTGGTTTTTATTCCGAAAAGCGTCGTGGCGATGTAATGGTACGCTTAACCAATGATGTAGGAGAAGTACAATTTTCATTTTTATCCATTCTTGAAATCATATTTAAAGAACCATTAACAATTATTATTACGTTAATAATAATGTTTACCATGAGTGTTGAGTTAACCATTTTTGTGATGGTTTTCATTCCTCTGTCTGGGATAATAATTTCTAAATTAGGAAAAAGCTTAAAACGTAAATCGGGTAAAGTGCAACAAGAGTCTGGAATTTTTCTTTCAATTCTTGATGAAACTTTATCCGGTTTAAAAGTAATTAAAAGTTATAATTCTGAAGACAACTTCAAAAATAAATTTACAGATTCTGCCAATAAATTATATCGTTTTTCTAATAGTTTATTAAATAGAAACAACATTGCCTCCCCTCTAAGTGAGTTTTTAGGGATTGTAGTTATTGCAACGTTATTATGGTATGGTGGAAAAATGGTCTTAATTGACCAATCCTTAAAAGGAACTGATTTCATAGGTTATATGCTATTAGCTTATGGTATTTTAACTCCTGCAAAAGCAATCTCCAAAGCGAATTATACACTTAAGTCTTCGATGGCTGCTGCAGATAGAGTTTTAGAAATTCTAGAACAAGAAAACACAATTACATCAAAAGAAAATGCATTTATAAAAAAATCTTTTGAAGATAAAATATCAATTTCAAAAATCAATTTTGCTTATCAAGAAGAAAAAGTTTTAAAGAACTTTTCACTCGATATCCCTAAAGGAAAAATGGTAGCATTAGTTGGTCAATCTGGTAGTGGAAAAAGTACAATTGCAAATTTACTAACTCGTTTTTATGACATACAAGATGGTACTATAAAAATTGATGGTGTTTCAATTAAAGATTGGGACATGCATGCGCTTCGTGGTTTAATGGGATTAGTAACTCAAGACTCTATTTTATTTAATGATTCTATAAAAAACAATATACTTATTGGTAAACCAAATGCTACAGATGAAGAAATTATTGAGGCATTAAAAATTGCCAATGCATACGAGTTTGTAAAAGATTTAGCAGATGGAATAGAAACTAATATTGGTGATGCTGGCGGGAAATTATCTGGTGGACAAAAACAACGTTTATCTATTGCTCGTGCAGTGCTAAAAAATCCTCCAATTATGATTTTAGACGAAGCTACTTCTGCATTAGATACAGAAAGTGAGAAGTTAGTACAAGTAGCTCTTGAAAACATGATGCAAAACAGAACTTCAATTGTTATTGCTCATCGACTTTCTACGATTCAAAAAGCAGACATAATAATAGTAATGCAAAAGGGACAAATTGTAGAACAAGGGTCTCACATTGAACTGTTAGCTAAAAATGGCACCTATGCTAATTTAGTGAATCTACAATCGTTTGAATAAATAGTACTATGAATAAAAAACCTTTTTTAACTATTGTTTCACTACTTATTTTAAGCGTATCACTTGGTTCGTTTACCGCTTTCAATAACAAAGCTGATGCTATTATTGGAAAATGGCTTACAGCTGGAGATGACAACGCTAAAGTTGAAATATTTAAATCGGGTTCAAAATATTATGGTAAAATTATTTGGCTACAAAATCCTATTAGAAATGGAGAAAAGGCTCTAGATGATAAAAATCCAGACAAAAGCAAACATAAAAACCCGATTATAGGTTTACAAATTATTTCGGGTTTTGAATACAATTCAGATGATGGTATTTGGGAAAACGGAAAAATTTATGATCCCGAATCTGGAAAAACATATAGTTGCAATATCAAGAAAGAAGGAGACAAATTAAAAGTTAGAGGTTATATCGGTTTTTCATTACTGGGTAGAACAGAAATTTGGACAAAAACCAATTAATTATACCATTTGTCTGAAAATTCACTATATTTGAGAATCATCATTTTCAAATCATGTATATAAATAGCTCAGATATTAGTCTATCAGACAATGACAACCTTATTGTTTGGAAATATTTAGATTTATCTAAGTTTTTAGACATGCTTCTTTCTGAAAAATTATTCATGTCTCGCTCTGATAAATTTGAAGATCAATACGAAGGCACTTTTTCCGAGCCTACCTTTGAAGAGATTAAGAAAATTGCAGCAAGCAATCCTAAGTTTTTAGATTACTATAAATCCCACAGAGAAAAAGTTGTTATTAGTAGTTGGCATGCGAACGAATATGAGTCTTTTGCTATGTGGCAAATTTTTACAAAAAACAATGAAGGCTTAGCAATTCAATCTACCATTGGGCGATTAAAAACAGCTTTAAAGGCAGAAAAGCATTTTGAACAACATATTGGCAACGTTAACTATATCGATTACAAAAAAGAATATATTCCTTTCGAAGATACTTTTTTTCCATTTTTATTCAAGCGTAAAAGTTTTCAATATGAAAGGGAAATTAGAATCATTTCCGATGTTAGTACTTCTAAAATATCATTGAATGATGGCTTAAAAATTGATGTTGACATTAATCAATTAATTGAAAAAGTCTATATTCATCCGAAAAGCGAAAATTGGTATAAAAATCTAGTTACTGAAATGGTAAAAAAATTAGGCTATACTATTTCAATAGAAAAATCGGATTTAGAAAGTGATATTTTGATTTAAAAGAAGATTGAAAGTTATTTAGTCAATATCCTATAAGCTAAACTATTATATAAGACATCTTTTCTATCAAGTTCAATAGTATTCCAAATTAGAATTTTATACTGAAAAAAATCTATGTAATTGATTTCAATTTCATTTCCAGCTACAAAAACAAAACCTTTTTTAATTTTTTGGATTCTAAACCTGAACTCATCCTTTACTTCTCTAATTGAATATTTTTTCAACAAATTACTTTTAACTTTATTAATTAAATCTTCATTCATAGTTAAAAATAAAATTGATATACCAGATTGATTTGCTTTTTCAATATTATCAAGTGCAGTTAGTATTCTAAAGTTTCTATACTCGTATTGAAGAATATCTCGTATAAGAGCATTTCCACACCAATAAAATTTTTTCTTATCCGTTTTATTAACTGTTTCTTCAAGACACTCTAAAGCTAATTGATATTCTTCCAACTCAAAATAAATATCTGACAACAGAAGCAATGATTTTTGCATAATTGTCGCATTACTTTGTAAAAAAAGGTTTTCTACTTCATAATCTTTTACAAAAACACTTTTATCGCATTTAAAATTGGTTTTAGGTCCTTCACTCTCACTTTTCAAAACTTGCAGCAAAACAGCTTTAGACTCTTCATGTTTATTTAACTGAAAAAGCGCATAAGCAATATTAAAATCAATTGCTTTAATGTAATAAAGCTCATTTTCATCTCCCTCTTTTAACTGCCTTATTTCAGCTAAGAATGTCTCGTAGTTTTCTTTATAATAAAGCTCGGATAATGCTACCGTTTTTTCACACAAACTTTCTTGAGAAAAGACTACTAACGGAATAAATAACAAAAACAGTATACTTTTCAAATTTTAAATATTTACTTGTTTTACGAAATAATAAAACTTCTAGCCTAGATAGGCATATACTCTTCAACTTTCCATTCGTCGGTTAAAAGGTTTACAAAATGATAATGCACTTTATCATTTTTATCAAAAGCTCCGTTCTTATTTATATCTTCAATACAACGTAAATACAAACGGTTTTGAGCTTCAATAATATTCCAATCGATTAGTTCTTGCAATGGTTCTGTTATTTTAGTAAATCGAGAACCGTCAACACTACTTAAGTATAAAGATTTAATGTCGTTTTGATCTATTTTACCATCTTTATTGGTATCATCATCTACTAATGTATATACTAAAATTTGTTTTCTTGCTTTTTCGGCAATTGTATTTAGGAATGTAACTGTCTGAATTTGAATTTTATCTTCCGTTAATGGCTTTACATTAGTAGAATCTATGTGTTGGAATTTCAAATTTTCAAAATATCCTGTCAATTCGAATCGGTTATAATTAGAAATAGCATAACTTACTTGATTAGTCTTACTTGAACCGTATACTTTACTATAATCATCGTATACACGAATATCTCCTACAGGGTGAATTAAAAATTTTGTTCCTTCCATTAAAATAGGTAAATCAGCAATTTTTATAGATGTAGAGTCAACCTTTTTTGGTTCTACATTGTCTTTTGCCTCTTCATAAATTACTTTTGGAGTTGGTTTTTCTTGCTCTTTACAACTTACTAAAAGTGCAATCGCTAAAAAAGGAATATAACATGAAATGATTCTCATAAATCTAAAATTTATTTTAAACTCTCAAACTCAACTTCTCTTTTATCTGCAATGATTTTTTCAAAAAGTCAATTATTGTTTGAAAATTATAGCCAAATATACTAATTTTTTAATTTCATTTAAACTACAAACGTGCAATTAACTTTACATTAAAAACTCGGGTTGTCATAAAGTTAGGTATTCCATATTGTGATTTCGTATAGACGTCTCTAACCCAAGTATTCGTAATTGCATTTTGATTATTGAATAGGTTAAAAATCTCTAATCCTAAAGATAATTCACTAAAAGGTTCTAACCATTTTTTCTCTGATTTAATCTTTTCATCTTTAAACACATAAGAAAATCCAGTATCGGCTCTTCTATAATCTTTTAAACGTAGTTGAAAATCGTATGGATCTGCATATGAAGGAGATCCGCCAGGTAATCCTGTATTATACACCAAATTTAAATATACTTTTACGTTTGGAATATTTGGCATATAATCTTGAAAAAGCAATCCGAATTTTAATCGTTGATCTGTTGGTCTTGCAATATAGCCTCTATCATTATAATTCTCTTCTGTTTTCAAGAAACCAAAACTAAACCATGATTCTGTTCCTGGAACAAACTCACCATTCAATCGAGCATCAAAGCCATAAACATAAGCTTTAGCATTATTATCTGCTCTATAACGAATTCGAACATTATCGATAGTATAAGCATTAACATCTGTTATATTCTTATAATAACCTTCTGTTAACAACTTAAATGGTCTGTTCCAAATTTTAAAACTATAGTCACTACTCAACACCAAATGAATTGATTTTTGTGCTTTCACATTTGGTTGCACTACTCCATCATAATCTCTTAACTCTCTATAGAACGGTGGCTGATTATACATACCTCCGGAAATTCTAAACAATACATCATTTTCCCAATCTGGTTTTAAAGAAAGCTGAACTCTTGGTGAAAATGTTATTTGACTATCTCCGTATATATTCCTTCCTGAAACTTGCCATTGGTGTGCACGAATACCAGCATTTAACCAATATTTATGTTCTCCTAAAAAACCTCTGTGATTCCATTGAGCATAACCAGAAAATCTATTAATCGTTGTGTAATTTGTAGCTCTAACATTTTTATATGGAGCAAGTGGTCCTGTATAAGGATTATACGGTTGATCATTTTGATACTCTAAAATTGGTGCCGGCAATGAAAAACCAGCAGAATCGACAACTTCCCATTCTACAATTCGATCTTTAATATCTTCTCGTGTATATTTAAATCCCCATTCTATTTGTGTTTTCTCATTGATTTCATGAAAACCTTTTGTTTCTGCATTAAAAATTAACGCATCTAAATCATTTCGTGCGTGATTTAATTGTGAGCCAATTCCTCTAGAAAAAGTAACATCTCCGAAAGTTTCAGAACCAATATTCGAATCGACTTCTCCCAAACGATATTGTGCTAAAATATCATAATATTCTTGTTCCTGAGTATGATAGGTTGATGCTATAAATTTTAATTTATTTTTAGTATTGTATTGATAGGTCGATTTAATAGCACCAAATACTGTCAGATATTCATCATTTTCTTGACCTTCATAAAAAACCAACAATGCAATTGGATCACTAATTGTTCCAAAATTTGTCTGTCTTGTTAAAGGCTTATAATTGTATGTGTTTTGTGAAATATTCCCTAAAAAACTCCAATTCCATTTTGTTGAAGCATTAAAATTTAATAATGTCTGAATATCAATAAATTTCGGTCTAAAATTAGTTTCCGTTTCCTGACTATTCACTAATAAGCTATTATCCCTGTATCGAACTCCTGTAATATTACTCCACTTTTGGTTCTTAGAAATCCCTTCAGCAGTAATTCCTCCGCCTAATAAACTAGCTTCAACACCTACTTTAAAGCGTTTTGGATTGCGATATGTTATATCTAGCACAGAAGACATTTTATCTCCATATTTTGCTTGAAAACCTCCTGCCGAAAAATCGACACTTTCCACCATATCTGTGTTTGTAAAACTAAGTCCTTCTTGTTGTCCTGAACGAATTAAAAAAGGTCGATATACTTCAATTTCATTTACATAAACTAAATTCTCATCATAATTTCCACCACGAACCGCATAGGATGTACTTAACTCATTGTTGGAATACACACCTGGTAATGTCTTTACAATATTCTCAATTCCTGCGTTTGCACCTGGAATTTTACGAATTAAAACAGGATCAATTGCTATTATTCCTTCTATTCTTTTCTTGTTATCGCCAGTAACAATCACTTCGCTAATTTGAGTAACTTTCGAATTCAAAACTGGATGAAATTCAAAATCTTCATTAGTTTTCAAATTAACTGTTAATGTAGCATCTTTGAAGGTTACATGAGAAAAAACGATTGTAATATCTTTATTTGCTGGTATTTCCAGCGAATAGAATCCATTAGCATTTGTAACTGTACCTGTTTCTCCAATTTTAACACTTACGTTTTCTATAGGACTATTAAACTCGTCTAATATAACTCCTTTTATCCTAGCAGTTTGCGCAACATTTAATTGTGCCAAAAAACAAAAAATCAATAAAAAAAATAGCTTTTTCAATTATTTAAATCTTTAATTATTCATAAAAAAATGTGACTCAAAGGTAGTTGAATTTTGCATATCATCTGTTACAACAACTTTAAAATCATTTCTTCCTTCACTATACATATTATCACTTAACGCATGAATTAGCTTTTTAGTCTTATAATCATACTCCATTAATATCCACTTTCCATTTAAATACCCATTATAAGAATCTATACCTGATATATTATCAGATATTGAAACACTTAATGTTTTCTGATTTTTTAAATTTTTACCTTCTACAAAATTTACATTATATATTCTCGGAGGCGTTGCATCTTGTGACAATTTATATTTATCTAAATAACGAACTCTTGCTGAAAATGTATTTCCTTTTCTATAGGTATTATTATAACTCAACCTATGACCGTCTAAAGACGCAATGAATGTTTTACTTAATTCCTCTTCAGTCAAACCTTCCACATTATTAAATGTGACTGTAATGTTTTTATGCACAGGAATATTTTCATTTGAAAAAGACAAAATACCATCTTTAACATCAAAATCAAAACTAAAATCGTCGTAAAATGCATTTTCTGGCACATAAACAGAAACATTTTCTTTTGTATAATTATTTTCAACTTTCGATTTTAATAAATAAGGCAAAACAGGCTCTTCCTTTAAAACTACACTATTTTGTTCCTGAAATTCAACAGGAATAATTAAAGTAGCTTTATTATTATGGTAATCTAAAATTTCTACTTTATAATTATAACTTGTATTGGGTTGCGGATTTATAACACCATTATTTTTACTCGATTTTATTACCGACAAAGGATAATCTGAATAATGAAACAACTTCTGAACTCTTTGTTTCATCTGCTTATATCGTTCATAGTCTATTAAATTATTAATATACCTGCTTTCATCAAAAGAAAAAGTTTCAAAATCATATTGATAATATAAAACTCCATTCAAATAAGCATTGACTTTAAAAACACCATTCTTATTGTATGGATTAGTACAATAATCATAAGCATTTATCCCAAAACCAACTTTGCCTTTCACAACAACTTTAGAAGCTAAATAAGTACCATCTGCTTGCTTATTGTATGATATTGCTACAGGCTTATTAGACGCATTGACAATTGAATTATCGATAGGATAAGCAACAATACCTTGCAAAAAAGGGTCTTTTGTATCCTTGGCAAATTTATTGAATCCAAAATATAAAGGATTTACGACATGCTCTGTACTACTATCTCTAAATTCAAAATGCAAATGAGGTCCACCACTACCACCAGAATTCCCAGAAAAAGCAATAACGTCACCTTGTTTAACAGGCAATTCGGAAGCACTAGGAAACATTTCCACCTCAAACGAGTTTTGTTTATACTGTATTTTTCTAATATACTCCTCTATAGCTCCATTCGCTCTTTGCAAATGACCATACACAGTTGTATACCCATTTGGGTGAGTTATATATATAGCTTTTCCATAACCAAATGTTGATATTTTAATTCTAGAAACATAACCATCACCAACAGCAAAAACATCTAAACCTTCTCTTTTATTCGTTTTTAAATCCAAACCTGCATGAAAATGATTACTTCGCAACTCCCCAAAAGAACCAGAAACATCTAGTGGAATTGATAATGGAGAAATAAAATCTGTAGGATAATCTTTTTGTGCAAATGTAATTGATGAAAGAAATAGGATTAAAAATAGCTTGTTCATGTTTGTGATTATTGTATATATTGCTAAAGTTATGAAAAAAATTAGTCACAAATATACGTAAGAAAAAACCCATTTCATAACTACTTAATAACCAAATTATTAAAAATAAAATAAAATTTTATGCAATTTTTTTTAAAAAGTATTGTTATTATCCAATAGTAATACTAATTTTGTAGAAATAGAAATGAATTTTATCATTCATGAATGGATTGTCTGAATTAATTGATTCTCTTGAAATTAAGTTTTTTAAGCTTAACCAAAAGTTAATAAAACTAGAGAGAAGAAACACGGAATTGTTAGAAAAAATTAAAGAGTCTGAATATATTCAGACGCGACAATCAAATGAAATTGCAACTCTTAGGAGTCAGTTGGATGATTTAAAAATGGTAAATTCTCTATTAGGCAGTGAAGAAAACAAAAGAGAAACGAAGCTCAAAATAAATTCATTAATTCGAGAAATCGATTATTGCATAGCACAACTTTCTGATTAGAAAGCATGAGTGAAAAATTAAAGATAAAAATATCAATTGCAGACAGAGTCTATCCTTTAACGATAGAAGAGACTCAGGAAGAAGCCTTAAGAAGTGCTTCTAAAAAAATTGATGTGATGATTAAACAATTTGAACAAAGCTATGCCGTTAGAGACAAGCAAGATGTTTTAGCAATGTGCGCATTACAATTTGCATCTCAAGTTGAACAAAAACAATTGGATGTTTCACAAAATCATGATTCATCCTTTGATCGATTGAAGAATTTAGATAAAAAACTGAGTGAATTACTCTCAAAATAAAAACGTTCATACATAATAAAATAAGATACTGCCTACATTAGTATATATTTGATAAACTCAACACTAACAAATTAAAATGAGTGAATCTTCGTAACTATTGCAAGCCCTTCAGTGGGAAGCATGAAATACGAGTTAGCTCAAAACTTGTCTTTACGAGTTTATACAAACACCTAATGTAGGCTTTTTTTATATATAATTTTTACAAACAACATGGATATAGTAAGTATAATAATAGGGGTTTTTGTAGGTATTGGAGTAGGATTTGGAATTGCAAAATTTTTAGAAAAAAGCAATGTATCTACTTTAATAAAAAATGCAAAAAAAGAAGCCTCATCTATTTTAAAAGATGGTAAGGCTGAAGCCGAATCTATAAAAAAGGACAAGATCCTTCAAGCGAAAGAGAAATTCTTAGAATTAAAAACAGAACACGAACAAGTTATTTTGTCTCGCGATAAAAAAATGGCAGATGCTGAAAAAAGAACTAGAGACAAAGAATCTCAAGTTTCTAATGAATTAGCAAAAACAAAAAGACTAAACGACGAGGCTGAATCTAAGATTACTGATTACAATAACAGAATTGAATTCTTAGAAAAGAAACAACAAGAAATTGACAAATTACACAAAAGTCAAGTTGAGCAATTAGAAGTTATATCTGGACTTTCTGCTGACGAAGCTAAAAACCAAATAGTAGAAAGCTTAAAAGCAGAAGCTAAAACAGCTGCAATGTCATTTATTCAAACTACAATTGAAGAATCAAAAATGACTGCTCAGCAAGAAGCTAAAAAAATAATCATTAACACAATTCAAAGAGTTGGTACAGAAGAAGCAGTAGAAAACTGTGTATCTGTATTCAATATCGAATCTGATGATGTTAAAGGAAGAATTATTGGTAGAGAAGGAAGAAACATTAGAGCTTTAGAAGCAGCAACAGGTGTTGAAATTATTGTTGATGACACACCAGAAGCAATTATACTTTCATGTTTCGATCCAGTAAGAAGAGAAATTGCTCGTTTAGCATTACATAAATTAGTTACTGACGGAAGAATTCACCCTGCAAGAATTGAAGAAATCGTTTCTAAAACACAAAAACAAATTGAAGAGGAAATTATAGAAGTTGGTAAACGTACAGTTATTGACTTAGGAATTCATGGATTGCACCCTGAATTGATCAAAATAGTAGGAAGAATGAAGTACCGTTCTTCATACGGACAAAACTTACTACAACACTCTAGAGAAGTTGCTAACCTTTGTGGTATAATGGCTGCTGAACTAGGACTAAACGTTAAATTAGCTAAAAGAGCTGGTTTATTACACGATATTGGAAAAGTTCCAGATACTGAAAGCGAATTACCTCATGCTATTTTAGGTATGCAATGGGCTGAAAAATATGGTGAAAAAGAAGAAGTTTGTAATGCTATTGGTGCTCACCATGATGAAATTGAAATGAAATCTTTAATATCTCCAATTATCCAAGTTTGTGATGCTATTTCTGGTGCAAGACCTGGAGCAAGAAGACAAGTTTTAGATTCCTACATCCAAAGGTTAAAAGATTTAGAAGAAATCGCATTTGGTTTTACTGGTGTTAAAAATGCATACGCTATTCAAGCTGGTAGAGAACTACGTGTAATTGTAGAAAGCGAAAAAGTAAGTGACGAAATGGCTTCAAGTTTATCTTTTGAAATTTCACAAAAAATTCAAACAGAAATGACTTATCCTGGTCAAGTAAAAATTACAGTAATTAGAGAGACTAGAGCTGTTAATATCGCAAAATAGTATTCAATTTAAGAAATAGTAGATACGATAATAAACAAAAATCGCATTAATGAAAATTAATGCGATTTTTGTTTATTTATAACTATATCATACTTATCAATACGTTTATTTCCTAGGATGAAAATTATTCAAGACATCGGCTAGAAACTTAGTATCTAAATGCATATAAATTTCTGTTGTAGTTATCGACTCATGTCCTAGCATTAATTGAATAGAACGCAAATCTGCTCCATTTTCAAGTAAATGCGTAGCAAAAGAATGCCTAAAAGTATGCGGACTAATTACTTTTGCTAAATTAATTTTCTTAGCCAAATCTTTTATGATAGTAAATATCATTGCTCGCGTTAACTGCTTTCCTCTTCTATTTAAAAACAAAGTGTCTTCAAAGCCTTTTTGAACATTTACCTGAACACGAATTTGTTCTTTATATATTGTTATATACTTTTCTGTTGATTTACTTAAAGGCACAAAACGTTGTTTATCTCCTTTACCTGTAACTTTTAAAAAACCTTCTTCAAAAAACAAATCAGAAATTTTCAATGCTACTAACTCAGAAACACGAAGACCGCAACTATAAAGAGTTTCCAATATTGCTCTATTCCTTTCCCCTTCAAAACTTGACAAATCAATAGCTCCAATTAGATTGTCAATTTCCTCTATAGAAAGCGTATCTGGCAACTTTCTTCCTGTCTTAGGTACTTCTATCAATTCCATTGGAGTCGTATCTCTATAATCCTCAAAAACTAAGTAATTAAAGAAACTTTTCAATCCAGAAATTATCCTTGCTTGACTTTTCGCATTCACTTTAGAAGAAACATCATAAATAAATTGTTGGATTATTTCTTCTGAAATGAGAATAGGAGATTCAGTTATTTTATTTTCCGATAGAAACATCAATAGTTTCTCTATATCAAAAGAATAATTTTCAATTGTATTCTCAGAAAGACCTCTTTCTAATTTTAGATAGTTTCTATATTCTTTAATATAAGATTGCCAATTGCTCATAAGCCAAAAGTATCAAAAAAAGACATAAAAAAATCCCGAATCTATCGGGATTTTAATAATTATTATATTTTCTTTCTGATTAGAAATGTAATGTTAAATTAATTGAAGCAATACCAACATTTCCTAAACCAAAAGAAGAGCCTTTACTTCCATCAACAGTTACAGGATCTGCTGTACCAGTTTGAGTCGTAGTCTTAGCTTTCCCTTTAAGATCAAAACCTACTCTGTAAGTATATTGAGCTCCAATCGCAAATTTTGGAAAAATAAAATATTCAGCACCAATAAAACCTTGAACTCCCAAACCTAAAGATAATCCTGACTTAAATTCATTACTATCAACAAAATTACCATCAACATCAAAGTTTTCAGTCTTTGTTTTATTTGAACTTGCAGTTATTAATGCATCAGCACCATAAAAACCTTGCAAACGCGTATTTCCTTTTCTCCATTCTTGACCTAAACCTAAAGCAACATCAAAAGCACTACTCTTAATTTCTTCAGTAGCACCAGCACCAGCTGGATTAGTATCGGAATCAGAACCAAATCCTAAATTAGCAACAACTCTATATGCTTTTTTATCAGATTTAAACATTTTCCCAACAAATGTATTATTTCTCACATAATCAACTTCAGGACCTCTATTATCAGCAGTCCCATTAAAAGAGTTACCAATATATTCAAAAATACCGTCAGCATTAAAGCTAATCGCCCAGTCATCCATTTCTGGCAAATAATTTTCACCTTTACTAGAAAGGATTGGATTAACTAAAATTTCATCTTGAGCATTAGCTACACTAAACGTATATAATGCAATTACAGATAGTAATAATTTTTTCATTTTTGTTTATTTTTATAATTCATTTTTAATGATGCAAAACTATAAAAAAAATAAATGTAAAACAGAAAAAAAAGAATGAAATACGCCACTTTATGAAATAAAAAATCCCGCAAAAGCGGGATTTCTATCTATTAATCCTTTATAATTAGAATTTATAAACTAATCCTAAATTAATTGAACTCATGTCAACTGCTAAACCAAATGAATTTTGAGCATCTGCTCCGTCAGCATCTAATTTTCTAGAGTTATATCCTAATCCAGCCCATCCTGCTTCAATAGCAAAATTATCAGATAAGAAATAATTAACACCAACTCCAGCATTAACACCAAAACTAGTATATTTAGTTTCTATGTTAGTAACAGTTTCTCTTTTTTCATTACCAAAACCAACAGCTAATTCTCCAAAAACAGAAAATTTAGATGCAGGAGTAAAATAATAACGTCCAAAAACATCTGCTCCAAATTCAGAATAAGTAGTTTCAGTAGTTTCTTCACCGCTAACAATATTCAATCTTACTCCAGCAGCAATGTTTTCAGTTAAAAAATAACCAGCAGCTGGTGAAAAAGTGAACTCGTTAGATTTAGCGTCACCTTGCTTAGTTGAATCAAAACCAACAGATCCAGAAATAAAAACATCACCTTTAGAAAACCCAGCTCCTTCTCCTTCTTGTGCATTTGCAAAAGTAAATGCAAAAACTGCTACTGCAGATAATACTAATTTTTTCATTTTATTTTAATTTAAATTTTGAGACTACAAAACTATATAAAACTTTAAAAAAAAGCATAAGAAAGTTACTACTTTAACACTTTTCTCATTTAAAAAAATATAAAAAAACCAAATGAAGCAATGTAAAAAAAACTTAAAAAACTGTACAACAAACAAATAGAACCATTTTTAAGAAAAAATTACAGCCTACTAAAACGATAAAAACACAGAATAAATAAAAATAATAGATTAAAAATTATTTTTTCAATTATTTTTATGACTTAAATTGAATAATTAAAACAATAAATCCTAATTTATATAATAAAACAACTAAATAAAACCAATATCTATATAAAAAAATAATTCCAAATTTTATCATTAACATATCAACAACCTTTTAATCGGTGAAAAATAGCTTTTAATCGATCACCTTTATTAAATATTTTACTTCTAAATATAATTTTAAGGAACTATTCAACGTTTTAATTAATACAAACTGTTGTTTTTAACCTATTAAATTAAGTTTATATGAAAAAAGTAGTTTTTATCTTACTTCTGAGTGTAATAACTATGAATAGTTTTTACGCACAAACATTAAAAATTGGTATTAAAGGTGGTCTAAATTATGCCAATTTAACAGACACTTCTATTAAAACTGATGCAATAACTAGTTATCATGCTGGTTTAATCGGAGAAATTTCTCTTTCAGATTCGTTTGCCTTGCAACCTGAATTACTATATTCTACTCAAGGTGCTTCCTATAAGAACGCAATTGGTGAATTCAAAAATGAGTTAGGTTACATTTCAATTCCTCTTTTAGCAAAAATTAACCTTAATAAAAGTATTAGTTTAGAAATGGGTCCACAAGCATCATTTTTATTAAGCAAAAAAGACGAATTCAATCTAAATGATTACAATTCATTTGATTTTAGCGTGAATGGTGGACTAGGACTTAAGTTGACAAAATCTTTATTTATTCAAGCAAGATATAATCTTGGATTAAGTGAGATATCAAAAAATGCTGATGCTAAAAACAGTGTTTTTCAACTATCTGCAGGAATACTTTTTTAAATTAATCATAAACTTTATATAAAACCATTCAACTAATGAATGGTTTTTTTATTTTTACTCAAATTCTTAAAGTCCTATGAAATTATTAATTCTAAATGGTCCTAATCTTAATTTATTAGGAAAACGTGAACCTGAAATTTATGGTAGTCTAACCTTTGAAGATTATCTTGAGCAATTAAAAACCAGTTTCAATACTATTAATTTTGATTATTATCAAAGTAATATTGAAGGAGAAATTATCAATAAACTACATGAAGTTGGTTTTAGTTATGATGGGATTATTTTAAATGCAGGTGCTTATACTCATACATCAATCGGAATTGGAGATGCTATAAAAGGAATTACAACTCCAGTAATAGAAGTACACATATCAAACACTTTTTCGAGAGAATCATTTAGACATCAATCTTATATTTCTCCTAATGTAAAAGGAATCATTATTGGTTTCGGAATGGAAAGTTACAAATTAGCTGTTCAATCGTTTCTATAAAACTCGTACAACCCTTGATACTTTAAACTCGTCTATTAAATAAAACTCCTTTATGAAAAAATTATTCGCTTTATTATTTTTATTATTTAATAGTATTCTATTCTCTCAAATTAGAGGAACTGTTACTGATGTTAATGGAGAACCTCTTCCTTTTGTAAATATATATGTTGAGAATACTTATATAGGTACCACTACAAATGAAAAAGGAAAATATGAGTTAAATTATAACACTACAAATAATGTTTCGTTATTATTTCAATATTTAGGATATAAAACACAAAAACAAAGTTTAAATATCGCTTCATTTCCGCACGAGTTCAATGTTGTTCTTGAAGAAGAAAATCTACAACTCAAAGAAGTTGTTTTACTAAACGGAATTAACCCAGCTAATGAAATTATAAAAAAAGCAATTGCTAATAAAAAAATTAATGCTGCAAAAACAGATAAATTTGAAGCTGATTTCTATTCAAGAGGAATTTTCAAGGTAAAAGATATTCCTGAAAAATTTATGGGTATGGAAATTGGAGACATTGATGGAAGTTTAGATTCTACTCGTAGTGGTGTTATTTATTTATCGGAAACTGTTTCTAAAATAAAATTTGAAAAACCAGACAACCTCAAAGAAGAGATTATTGCTTCTAAAGTTGCTGGAAACAATAATGGATTCAGTTATAATACTGCATTAAGTACTAATTATGATTTCTATGAAAACTATGTCGAATTTGGCATTAATATGGTTTCGCCCATAGCAGACAATGCTTTCAATTACTATAAATATAAATTAGAAGGGAGTTTTTATGACGACAAAAATCAACTTATAAACAAAATAAGTGTAACTGCTAAAAGAGACAAAGAACCTGTTTTTGAAGGTTTTATCTATATTGTTGAAGATACTTGGGCTATTTTTGGAATAGATTTGGATATTAAAGGATACCGAATGCAACAACCTATTTTAGAGACAATGAAATTAACTCAAAATTTCAGCTACAATAAAGACTCTAAAATTTGGGTAAAGAACGTTCAATCTTTAGACTTTGATGCTGGAATTTTCGGAATGAAATTTACTGGGAAATACACCCATGTATTTAGTAATTATATTTTCAAAGACAATTTTGAAAAGAAAACATTCGGAAGAGAAATTGTTTCTTTTGCTGACAATGCTAATAAAAAAGAGGATTCTTTTTGGCAAACCAATAGACCTGTTCCATTAACAGATGAAGAAAGCTACAATTACATAAAGAAAGATAGTATACAAACTATTAGAGAGTCAAAAACGTACTTAGACTCTTTAGATACTAAGTCGAATAAATTTAAAGTTTTTGACATTATAAGTGGTTATTCCTATAAAAATACGCATGAAAAATGGAATTTAAGCTATAAAGGACTATTAGATTTTTCTTCTTTAAGTTTTAATACTGTTCAAGGATGGAATTTAGATAGCGGTTTTTCATTTAGAAAATGGAATGATGAAAACGGAAAATTTACTTCAATAAATTCTACTTTCAATTATGGTATTGCAGAAGATAGACTACGAGTTACTGGAACCTTTTATCATCGATTTAATACTATAAACAATGCCAATTTATCAATTACTGGAGGAAGCAAAGTCAGTCAATTCAATGAAAACGAACCTATTTCAAATTTTATAAATTCAATAAGCACTTTGTTTTTCAAAAACAATTTTATGAAATTATATAATAAGGAATTCGCAGAAATTAATTACGGACGAGAAATTGTTAATGGAATTTATGCTAACGGGAAAGTTTCTTACGAGAATAGACATTCTTTATTTAACACTACAGACTATACTGTGATTAAAAACGATGATTTATACACTTCTAACGATCCTTTACAACCTCATAATTACTCTTCTGGATTTGAAAAACACAGTATTTACAAAGCAAGCATTTCTACAAGAATACGTTTTGGTCAGAAATATATTTCGAGACCCAATGGAAAAATAAACATCCAGAACGATGACTATCCTATTTTAAGCTTTGCTTATGAAAAAGGCTTTGGTGGTTCTAATTCAAATTATAATCATGATTTTGTTGCAGCAAGAGTAGATTATAACAAAACACTTGGAAACAAAGGAGATTTTTCTGCGAATATTAGAGGTGGAAAGTTTTTTAATGCCGATAACATTTCGTTTATAGATTATAAACATTTTAACGGAAACGAAACACATGTAAATTTTAGAGGAAATTATACTAATGCTTTTAACCTTTTATCATACTATACTCATTCTACGAATGATGCTTATGTTGAAACACATTTGCAGCATAATTTTAAAGGTTATATTATGAATAAAATCCCTTTAATTAACAAATTGCAATGGAACTTAGTTGGTGGTTTTCATCAAATTAATGTTCCTAATACTAAACCTTATCAAGAGTTTAGTGTTGGTTTTGACAATATTGGTTTTGGTAAATTTCGCTTTTTACGAATTGACTATGTGAGAGCGTATCAAAATGGTTTTCAAGGAGATGGGATATTATTTGGTCTAAGATTTTAAGGTTAATTGATGATTTTTTATTAAATTAGTGATTATTAACCAATTAACTTTTAAATTATGTCTAAACCTAACCTTTCTTTTTGGATTATTAGTGTGCTTTCACTTATTTGGAACCTAATGGGTGTTAATCAATATATACAACAAGCATACAGAACCGATAGTTTTAAAGCAATGTATACCGAAGCGCAACTTGTTACAATTTCTAACACTCCAACTTGGGCTGTAGCAGCTTTTGCAATTGCAGTTTTCTGTGGTGCTTTAGGTTGTGCTTTGCTATTACTACGCAAAAAATGGTCGCAAGTATTTTTACTTTTATCCGTAGTTGGTGTCGTTGTACAAATGTTTTATAATTTATTCATAATAAAGTCTGCTTCAATTTATGGCCCAGGAGCGATTATTATGACCATAATGATACTTGTAGTGGCATTGTTTTTATATTGGTATTCTAAATTTGCAGAAAAAAGAAATTGGATTTCTTAAATTCATTTTAACAGATTACCATTTAAAAGAAACTCCTGTTTTTCATAGAAAAACAGGAGTTTCTTTACTTTTTACTATCCAAGAAAAACATCATAGCCAAAACGTAATAGTGCAATACCAACTATTACTAAAAAAATAACTCTAATAAATGAATTACCTTTCGAAATCGCCAATCTCGCTCCAATCCAAGCACCTAATGCATTACATATTGCCATAGGAATTGCAATTGACCATATTATTTTTCCCTTAATTACGAATAATGATATAGAACCGATATTTGTTGCTAGATTGGCCAACTTAGCATATGCAGATGCTTTTAAAAAATCAAAACCTAAGATAGCAATAAAAGCCATAATGAGTAAGCTTCCCGTTCCTGGCCCTATAAAACCATCATAGAAACCAATTACTACACAAATTAGTATTGCGAAAAAATATTGCTTTTTTTTACTTAAAGTGCTAATCTGAAACTGACCAAAATCTTTTTTCTTGTAAGTATAAATCATCAATAAAACGAGTATTACAAAAAGTACAGGTTTCATGAAATCGCTTTTCATTATATTTAACAAGCTAGAACCTAAATAGGCAAAAACAAATGAAACGAAAGCCATTATTACAAACAACTTCCAATTGACTTTTACTTTTTTCAAATATTGATAAGTAGCGATACTTGTTCCGCTTAAGGCAGGGATTTTCAAAGTCCCTATAACATGAGCAACGCTCAAATTGGGTAACATTATTAACGCAGCAGGTGTTTGAATTAATCCACCACCTCCGACAATTGCATCTATAAAACCTGCAACAAATGCGGCTAAACAAAGCATCAACAAACAATAAAACTCTATTTCCATGGCATTAAAAAAGCTAAACCCAAAATATTGAGTTTAGCTATATAATTTAAAATTCAATAATTACCTATTATTAAATACGAACAATACTAGCTCCAATTGCTGTTAATCGTTCTCCTATTCTTTCGTATCCTCTATCAATTTGCTCAATATTTTGAATCGTACTTGTTCCTTTCGCAGAAAGAGCAGCTATTAATAATGAAACTCCTGCTCTAATATCTGGAGATGTCATTGTTGTTGCCTTTAATTGCGATTGAAAATTATGTCCTATAACAATTGCTCTGTGCGGATCGCAAAGTATAATTTTTGCTCCCATATCAATTAGTTTGTCTACAAAAAACAAACGGCTTTCAAACATTTTTTGATGTATTAAAACTTCTCCTTTTGCTTGAGTAGCAACAACTAAAACAATACTCAATAAATCGGGTGTAAAACCAGGCCAAGGAGCATCTGCAATCGTTAGTATAGAACCGTCAATATCCGTTTTTATTTGATAACCATCTTTATGAGCTGGAATAAATATATCGTCTCCTTTTCTTTCAAGAGTAATACCTAATTTTCTAAATACACTTGGAATTTGTCCTAAATTATCCCAGCTTACATCTTTAATTGTAATCTCACTTCTTGTCATAGCCGCAAGACCAATCCAAGAACCAATTTCAATCATATCTGGTAAAATTCTATGTTCGCAACCACCAAGTTCCTCTACTCCTTCAATTATTAATTTATTCGACCCTACTCCTGCAATTTTTGCACCCATTGAATTTAACATGGTACATAATTGTTGTAAATATGGTTCGCAAGCTGCATTATAAATTGTTGTTGTTCCTTCTGCTAAAACAGCAGCCATTACAATATTTGCTGTCCCAGTTACTGAAGCTTCATCGAGCAACATATAAGTTCCTTTTAACCTTTCTGTTCTTTCAACACCATAAAAGTGATCTTCTCTGTTGTATCTAAATTTCGCACCTAAGTTTATAAAACCTTCAAAATGAGTATCTAATCTTCTTCTTCCAATTTTATCTCCTCCTGGTTTAGGAATATATCCTTTTCCAAAACGAGCTAATAATGGCCCTACAATCATGATAGAACCACGCAATGAACCACCTTCTTTTTTGAACGCTTCAGTTTCAAGATAACCTATGTTAACTTCATCTGCTTGAAAAGTATATGATCCGTGTCCGTTTTTTTTAATCTTAACACCTAAATTTCCTAATAATGTAATTAATTTACTTACATCTATAATGTCTGGAATATTAGTAATTGTAACCTTTTCTGGTGTTAATAAAACAGTACATAGCACCTGTAATGCTTCATTTTTTGCTCCTTGAGGTGTTATTTCTCCTTTTAATGTTTTTCCTCCTTCTATTTGAAATGTTCCCATGAACTTATTTGCGTTTTATATTTTTAGGATTTATACTTTTCTTTTTATGAATGCTTTTAGAAACAGTATTTTTATTTGAACCAAACTGAGATTTATTCGACATCTTTTTATTCACCTTCATCAAATTGTGTGAGTTTAAAAGCTCTTCATTTGATTTTAAAAGATTTATTTCTCCTTTCGAAAGTTCATATAAATGATTAAAAATAACTTCATCTTCAACAGTTTCTTTATTCCAACTTAAATAGCATTTTTTCATATGATTTGCTATTACAAGAATTAAGGCACTTTTCATATCGCCGTCTTCCCATTTAACAGCTACATCTATCATATACTTGATATTGTTACCATAAAAACGATATTTTGGAAAATTTTGAGGATATTTTAAAGTTTCTGGTCTTTGATTTAAAACTTCTCTAGAAGGAATTGGATAGGGTGAATCTACATCTAATCTAAAATCAGACATTATAAACAATTGGTCCCAAAGTTTATGTTGAAAATCTGGTACATCTCTTAAATGCGGATTTAATGTCCCCATTACAGAAATGACATATTTTGCGGCTTTGTTACGCTCTTCTTTATCTTCTATTTCAGCAACTTGATCAATTACCTTCTGTAAATGCCTTCCATACTCTGGAATTATTAATTGTTCTCTAAAAGAATTATATTCTAATTGTGATACTGCTTCAATTTTCACTTCCATAATTATAATGATATTATACCCTCAATTCCTGAAAGTTCTTGATATTTATTAATTACACTCTGAGGGTCTTTCATTTGAACACTCACAGATATACTTGTATATTTTCCCGTTTTTGAGTGCTTTGTTGTTATTACCGCTCCCATTTTGTCAAATGCATTTTCAACTTTGTTTACTTTTTCAACATCTGCCGGTACAATAAATTTATATAAATATTCTGATGGCCACAATGTATTATTAGCCAATTCTTCTTTTAAACGTATATAAAAGTCTTCCGTTTTCTTATCCATCTTCATTCCTATTTTTGAATAGCAAATATACTTTTTTAAGTTAAGAATTAATATTTTAAAAAGCATAAAATTTAAAAGTTGAATACATTTTCAAAAAAAACTACTTTTGCATTTCATATTTTATTAATATAATGGATAAAGAAATAATAGTTTTAATAGGAGGACCAAGTTCAGGAAAGACAACTTTAATAAATGCTTTAATTAAAAAAGGACATATTTGCTATCCTGAAATATCAAGAGACGTTATTAAAGAAGCTCAAAAGCAAGGAATTGAACAATTATTTTTAGAAAAACCATTACTTTTTAGTGAACTTTTATTAGAAGGTAGAATTAAGCAATTTAAACAAGCGACTGAAGAAAAAGAGCCTATTGTTTTTATTGATCGAGGTATCCCTGATGTTTTAGCCTATATGCATTATATTGGCGATAGCTATCCTGATAGTTTCCACAAAGCTTGTTCTGAATATAAATATTCTAAGATTTTTATTCTTCCTCCTTGGAAAGATATTTACGTGAGTGATAAGGAACGTTATGAAAGCTACGAACAAGCAATTTTAATTCAGGATCACCTTAAAGAAACCTATTCTAGTTTTGGTTATGAGTTAATCGAAATCCCTAAAGATACTGTAGAAAACAGAGTCAATTTTGTACTACAAAACCTATCTAAATAGTTTTTCGTAGTTTTAAAGAATACTAAGCTAATTTTTTCAAATGACAGCATCACTACAAATTCTTCAAAAATACTGGAAACACGATACATTTAGAGCACCGCAAGAAGAAATTATAAATACCGTTTTAGCTGGTAACGATACTTTTGCCTTGTTGCCTACTAGCGGTGGTAAATCTGTATGCTTTCAAGTTCCAGCTATGGTTCTTGAAGGAATTTGTATTGTTGTTTCTCCTTTAATTGCTTTAATAAAAGATCAAGTTCAAAATTTACAAAAAAAGAACATTAAAGCCATTGCGCTACTTGGTGGTATTTCTCAAAATGAGATTATAGAACTACTCGACAACTGTCAGTTTGGTGATTACAAGTTTCTATATCTTTCTCCAGAACGTCTTCAGCAAGACTGGATTATTGATCGTTTAAAACAACTTCCTGTAAACCTAATTGCAGTTGATGAAGCACATTGTATTAGTCAATGGGGACACGATTTCAGACCTTCCTATTTAAAGATTGGTCAATTGAAGACCCATTTTCCAAAGGTCCCATTTTTAGCATTAACAGCATCAGCTACAAATCGTGTTGAAAAAGATATTATCAATAATTTAAAACTCGAAAATCCGAAAATTTTCAGAAAATCATTTGCTAGAGATAACCTGGCTTTTCATGTTATAAAAACGGAAGATAAATTCTACAAAATCAATCAAATACTCAAAAAAAATACACAACCAAGTATTATTTATGTTAGAAACAGAAAAGCCTGTGTAGAAAACACAAATAGACTTACTGCTTTAGGAATATCTAGTACTTATTTTCATGGCGGACTTAGTAGTAAAGAAAAAGAAACCAACATGTCGCTTTGGATGCAAAACAAAGTACAAGTTATTGTAGCAACTAATGCTTTCGGAATGGGAATTGACAAACCTGATGTTAAAACAGTTATTCACATTCAATTACCTGAAAATTTAGAAAATTACTACCAAGAAGCTGGAAGAGCTGGAAGAAATAACCAAAAAGCATTTGGAATTCTATTAATTAGCCCTGGAGACATTAAGACTGCAAAACAACAATTCTTATCTGTACTTCCAGACAAAAATTTCCTGAAAGAAACCTATATTAAGCTAAACAATTACTTTCAAATAGCCTATGGTGAAGGATTTGGCGAACAGTTTTCTTTTAATTTAAATCATTTTTGCACCCAATACAAATTCCCTGTTTTAAAAACATACAATGCATTACAATTTCTTGACAGACAAGGAATAATTACGCTACAGAATGAATTTTCCGAAAAAGTAAACCTTCAATTTATAACGCCTAGTAAAGAAATCCTCCGATACATGAGTCTAAACCCTCATAATGAAGAAATCGTGACAACCATCCTTAGAACCTATTCTGGAATTTTTGAATTAGAAACACAAATAAATACAACTTTAGTTGCGAAAAAAGCTAAATCTACAGAAGAAAACGTTTTAAAAGTGATTACTCATCTACACGAAAACAACTATATAAATCTACACATTCAAAATAACGATAGTAGTATTACATTTAACGAAGCTAGAGAAGATGCTTTAACTATTAATCGTGTCGCTAAATTTTTAGAAAATCAAAACGAATTAAAAACAGACCAATTAAGACAAGTTGTCAATTATGCTTCAACCGATAAATGCAAAAGCAAATTACTACTTGAATATTTCGATGAGAAAAACATTAAAAACTGCGGTATTTGTTCTTTTTGTATTACCAAAAATAAAGACAAGAAAACCTATATCGAATTAATAGAAAAAATTCTGCAGCTTCTAAAAAACACTAATTTAACTTCCAGAGAAATAGAAAATCAATTATCTACAACTTCAGAAGACACTATCTTTGCTATTCAGACTTTACTTGAAAACGACAAAATAGCAATTAATTCATACAATCAATATTACCTAAAATAATGGAAAAATTAAAAATCGTATTCATGGGAACTCCTGACTTTGCAGTTGGAATTCTTGATACTATCTACAATAATAATTATGATATAGTTGGAGTTATCACCGCACCAGACAAACCAGCAGGAAGAGGACAAAAAGTAAGCATGAGTGCCGTTAAGCAATATGCGCTTGAAAAAAAACTACACTTACTTCAACCAACTAATCTTAAAGATGAAAACTTCCTAGCAGATTTAAAAAAACTAGAAGCTAATCTTCAAGTAATTGTTGCTTTTAGAATGCTACCCGAAGTAGTTTGGAAAATGCCAAAATTAGGAACTTTTAATCTTCACGCATCCCTTTTACCACAATATAGAGGCGCTGCCCCTATAAATTGGGCTATTATTAATGGAGAAACAAAAACTGGTGTAACTACATTTTTTATTGATGATAAGATAGATACTGGAGCAATGATACTTCATAAAGAAACTCCAATTGAAAACAACGAAACAGTTGGAGAGCTACATGATCGATTGATGCTTTTAGGTTGTGATGCTGTAATTGAAACTCTAGAACTAATTTCTAGCGGAGAAGTAAACACAACTATTCAGGTAGAAAATAAAGAAATTAAAACCGCTTATAAATTAAACAAAGACAATTGTAAGATAGATTGGTCAAAAAAAGGAAAAGAAATCCACAACCACATTAGAGGACTAAATCCCTATCCTGCAGCTTGGACATTCATAAAAGACAACGACAACGAATGGAATGTTAAATTATATGATGTCATTTTTGAAAACGAAAGTCACAATTACCCTGTGGGGAAAATTTTTTCTTCTAAAAAAGAATTAAAAATAGCAACACATGATGGTTTTTTATCAATTAATAGCCTACAATTTCCTGGAAAAAGAAAAATGACAACTCAAGAACTTTTAAACGGAATACAACTAAGCGATAATTCTATAGCACTATAAAGCCTTATAAACATTGATATTAAGCAAAAAAATTAAAAATCAAAACAAGGTTATTAACAAAATATCTATTTTATTAACAATTCTACTTAAAATACCAGTAAACACTTGCACAATTCAGTTATACAACTAATTTTGTGTAAAATAATTAAGTTTAACCAAATTAATAAACATTTTATTATGAACAAATCAGAATTAATCGATGCGATGGCAGCTTCTGCTGGAATTACAAAAGCAGCTGCTAAATTGTCTTTAGAGTCATTTTTAAGCAACGTTGAGGGTACTTTAAATAAAGGTGGTAGAGTTTCATTAGTAGGTTTTGGTTCTTGGTCTGTTTCTAAAAGAGAAGCTAGAGACGGAAGAAACCCACAAACTGGGGCAACAATTAAAATCGCAGCTAAAAATGTAGTAAAATTTAAAGCTGGAGCAGAGTTAGACGCAGCAGTAAATAAATAATATATTTTTTACATAAAATTAAAATCCCGCAAATGCGGGATTTTTTTTATTGAAATTTGATTTTATAAAGTTTTTTTGATAATTTTAAGATAAATTAATTTGCTTATGATATCAGTTTTACCCAAAAAAGGCCATTTGCTGATAGCGGAACCTTCTACAATTGGTGACAATTCTTTCAATCGTTCTGTTGTTTTGCTTGCTGAGCATAATAATGAAGGATCGGTTGGTTTTATCTTAAATAAACCATTCAACTACTCAATTTGTGATTTAGTTCCAGAGATTGAGGCTGGTTTCAAAGTTTATAACGGAGGACCTGTTGAACAAGATAACCTCTATTTTATACACAATGTTCCAAACATTATTCCAAATAGCGTAGAGATCGCTAATGGCATATATTGGGGAGGTGATTTTGAAACAACAAAAAACCTCATCAATAATGGTCAGATTTCTAAGAACAATATTCGCTTCTTCCTTGGATACAGTGGCTGGGAAACAGCTCAACTAGAAAATGAATTAAAAGAAAATTCATGGATTGTTGCTGAAAACAAATTAAAAAGCAAAATACTTTCTAAATCGTCTCAGCATTTCTGGAAAGAAAAAATAATTGAACAAGGTGGAGAATATGTGCTTTTTTCAAATTCCCCATCAGACCCAATGCTCAACTAAGTCGAACTTGAGCATTTAACCGTAACAATAAATCGTTTGCAGTTTTAACAACAAACTCTTTTTTTCTATATTTCGTTATTGGCTGTATTCCTTTAACAACATTTGTTATAAATAATTCATCTGCTTTTTGCAAATCAAATGGAGAAATAGATTTCTCAACAACTTCTAATCCTTCAATTTTTTTTGCAATTGCCAGAATCTGCTTTCGCATTATCCCATTCAAACAACCATCGCTAACAGGAGGTGTTATTAGTGTGTTATTCATTTTCATGAACAAATTTCCTTGAAGTGCCTCAATTACATTTTTCTCGTCATTTAAAAGCAAACAATTTTCATAACCGTTTTCATGTGCAAAAATACTTCCCGTAATCTGCACCATCTTATTGTTCGATTTTAAGGTTGAAAACAACTGTTTGGTTACATATGCATCCTTAAAAAGCTCTACTTCATAAGGAGTATTCTCTATACTGTATAAATCATTATCTAAAGCAAGAAAAGTAATTACAAAATCAACATCGTTTGTTTTAGGTAAATAAAAACCACCCTCTTTTCTGCAAACAGAAAAACGCACTCTATAGGCATTTGATTTATTATTACCTGATTGTATTAACGATAAAATTTGTTCTTCAAAATACTCCATAGTAAAGTTCATAGGTATTTCCATTCTAAAAATACGCATAGAAGCCATAAATCTGAAATAATGATCCTCTAGGAACAAAACTTTATTATTTAACACCCTCAACGTTTCGAAAACAGCATCTCCATATAAAAAAGCTCTATTGTTTTCAATATTTACAGCACTACTCTCTTGTATATTTCCATTAAAATTTATCATAGCAAAAAAAATCCCGATTAAAAATCGGGACAAATATAATCTTTATAATTTATTTTAGACAGAGCCTAAGACATGTTTTAAATCAGAAATTTGATTTTCCCACAATAACTTTGATTCATCGATTTCATCTTCTTCTGCAAAATCTACAATTACAATAGAAACATCTTTTGTAATCTCGTCTTCCATTATTTTAATCTCGAAAAAATATTCCGTATCATTTCCGTCTTCATCTAACCAACGAAATTTAACTCTCTCTCCAGCTCTTTTAGCCATTAATTTAGCCTTTTCTTCTGAATCATCCCATATAAATGTAAAAAGTTCTCCTCTAGAATTTACATTATCAGCAAACCATTCAGACAAACCTGAAGGAGTAGAAATATATTGATATAACAATGATGGTGAGGCATGAAAAGGGAATTCTAATTCGTATTTTACTTTTACTTCCATTTTTAAAAATTTATTTTGGAAATATATAGAGAATAATTTTAATATCCAAAAAAGAAAAAAAACATTTTTTTTGAAGAAAATATTTGCAATAAAAATAAATAGTTATATATTTGCACCCGCATTGAGAGAGATACTTGATGTTTTAATGGCGAGATAGCTCAGTTGGTTAGAGCGCAGGATTCATAACCCTGAGGTCCCGAGTTCAAATCTCGGTTTCGCTACAAAGTTGAAAAGTCAACAAAATAAGTACATCAAGCGGTTTTGGAGCGATCTAAAACCGTTTTTTTTATGACTATTTCTAACCAAATTTTAACAAACGCATACGCTAACGCATACGCTAACGCATACGAAAACGCATACGATTTAATCCTTTTGAAACAATTTTCTACACCTAGAATCTACACTGCAAACGACGATCTTTCTAAAAGATGGTATGTTTATTTTTCATTTAGAAATCCTGAAAGTGGAAAAATGGAAAGACAGACACCTATTTACGCAGGAATTAACAAACACAAGACACTCAAAGAAAGAACGGAAGCAGCTCAAAATATTAAATGGGCATTATATAAATTTCTTAAAAACGGTTTTAATCCCTATGAAAATTCGAAATTAGATGAGATTGAAAAGCATTATAACATTAAAGAAGCTTTTGAGTTTGGTTTAGAAATCAAGAAAAAAACACTTTCCGAAAATAGTTATTCCGATTATAGAATTAGAATTGCTAAATTTCAAAAATGGTTAATAACGAATGGACTTGACGAACTTTTAAAAATTGAGCATTTAACGAAAAAAATTGTTTCAACTTATTTGAATGAGGTTCTTCAGAAAACCTCTCCTATTAACAGAAACAATACAAGAGCGGTTATTTCAACGTTCTTTAAAACTCTCGAAGACGAAGATATTATTAAAGATAATTTTATAAAAAATATACCGATTTTAAAATCTACTCCCGAGAGAAACAAAACGTATTCAAAAGAATTAGAGGGTAAAATATTTGAAAAACTTAACGACGACCCTACTTTAAAGCTTTTTGTTCAATTCATTTCTTATAACTTCCTAAGACCTGTAGAGGTTGTGCGGTTGAAAATAAAAGACATTAACATTGAAGAACAAAAGCTTTTCGTGAAAGCTAAAAACAAAACCGACAAAATAAAAATAATACCCGATATTCTACTTAAAGAACTCCCTGAAATAAAACACCTGGATCAAGAATGTTTTTTATTTACTCCTAACGGTATTGGTGGAGAATGGGAAACAAAAGAAACAAATAGAAGGGATTATTTTTCAAAACGTTTCAATGAAGTTATCAAGAAACCTTTAAAACTTGGTAAGGATTATGGTTTATATTCCTTCAGACACACATTTATAACTAAACTCTATAAAGAATTAGCTATAAATTCAACTCCTTTTGAAGCAAAAAGTAAATTGATGCTTATTACTGGTCATTCTACAATGACAGCCCTTGATAAATACCTTAGAGATATTGATGCTGTTTTACCTGAAGATTATAGTAGTATGCTTAGTTAAACTTTTATCGTAATAATTTCAGCAATTTTTGTTGTAAAAGAATTCGAGAGTTTTTCTTGTTTCATTTTCCATTGCCTGCCTAAAGATTGATTTCCAAATTTAATCTTATTACTTCCGTAACTGTGATTTAATTTATCAATAACAGACATTAAAGGTTGGTGCTTAGGGTTAGATTCATTAAATAATGACAATTGTGTTTTGTCATTTGGTGTTAATCCCATTACAATGATTCCTGCTTTCTTATAACTATAGCCTTCTCTAAAAATAGCTTTTAGAGCAATTTGAGCATATCTATTCAGTTCAATAGTTGAGTTCGTTGGAAAATCTGTATTTATGGTTAAAGTTCTAGAATATTGTGGTTGATCCTTTCTAAAGTAATTCGTTTGCAAAAACAGTGTAAGCATATTACAATGACTATTTTGTTTCCTTAACTTCTCAGAACAGGAAGCTGTAAATGTTGCAATACGTTCTTCTATGTCTTCAATTTTAGTTAAAGACTTTTCAAATGAACGAGTTGTTGCAATTGTTTTTTTATTCTTTGGTGTTTCTAAGTCTAACGTTGGCTTACCTTCCAACTCATGTTTCAATCTTAAACCTACAACAGCCATTTCCTTTCTTACCCAATCATCGGACAATAATGTGAATTGATAAGCATTAAAAATATTCTTTGCTTGTAATCTTTTTGCATGCTTTCTACCAATCCCCCAAACATCTTCTATTTTTGTCCATTTTAATGCTTTAATTCTTTTTTCTTCATCATCTATAACATAGACACTTTTAGTCTTTTCAGGAAACTTCTTTGCAATCTTGTTCGCTACTTTAGCTAATGCTTTTGTTGCTGCAAAACCAACACTTATTGGAATTCCAGTTCCTTTAGTTACTTTCTTTTGAATAGAAACCCCGTATTCCTGCAAATTGTACAATTCAAAACCTGTAAACTTTAAAAAAGCTTCATCAATACTATAAACTCCTATATCTGGAGAGAAATTAGAAAGCAAATTCATTACTCTACTACTCATGTCTGCATACAAAGCATAATTTGAAGAGTAAACAAATACTTTATTTTGCTCAAATATTTTCTTAAATTCAAATGCAGGTGCACCCATCGGAATAGACAATGCCTTTGCTTCGTTTGAACGTGCAATAACACAACCGTCATTATTTGAAAGTACAACAATTGGCTTTCCTATCAAATGAGGTTCAAAAACCCTTTGACAAGAAGCATAAAAGTTATTACAATCAACTAATGCAAACATATTTAAAATGATTTAATACAATGAATAACAATTCCCCAAATCATTAACTCATTATCAGGAGTCACTTTTATTGGTTTATAATCTTCATTCTCTGCTATAAGCCAATAACAATCTTTGTCTTTTTTTATTCTTTTAACGGTAAACTCCCCATCAATTTGACAAATAGCAATCTTACCGTCCTGAGGTTCTAAACTCTTATCAATTACTAGCAAGTCACCATCAAAGATTCCTGCATTTTTCATTGAATGCCCTTTAACCTTTGCAAAGAAAGTAGTATCTCTATGCTTAATTAAAAACTTATTTAAGTCAATAGTTAATTCGATAAAGTCATCGGCAGGAGAAAGAAACCCAGCACTTATACCTGTATCTACAAAAGGAATTTCCATTTCTGTTGCATAGTCAGGTGTATAAAAATCTAATGATGTTGTGTTGTGTAAACTTCTTAATTTCATAATAGAGCAAAATTAAATAAGTTGAAACAAAAATCAGTTCAATAGCTCAAATAGTTATTAACTATAGTACATAGGTACAAAAAAATAAAACTTTTTTAACTCCATTACTAAAAACCGTAAAATTACTATTTACTTTCTCCTTAATTTTACAAACACAAAGAAAGTAAACAATACTTTTTTACAGAAATAAACCTTCTCTACGTATAAATACGTACAGAAAATAGCTAAAAATACGTATTTATACGCATTGCAAGATTGAAAAGGAAAGTTTAAATTTGAAAAATAAAGAATGCCGCTTATCATACATATAAACGAGTTGCCCATAATAAAAAAAAATGACAGCAGATTAAAAGTCCTTTTGATGATTTGTAAAAAATAAAAAGCAACGATAATTGAGCCAATCTATGCAAAAATGGGTAGCTATGCTCAATTAATTTGCAAAAAACTGAGCATATAAACGAGTTATAGGGCATTTTAAAAGACGACAACAATGAACTTTCAACTAAATGGAAATTTGGGAAATTGGCTGACACAACTAAATGGAAAGACAGTTGACAAAGTATTTCAAGTGGACTTCAATAACGACAGACACGGTGACATATATTTACCTTGGTTGTTTTTGATTACATTTTTTGACTATGACAAATTTTTAGAAATCGAAGGTGATTTTGACGGTGACCATATAAGAATTAACCTTTGCGACAACTCAGAGCTTGACAAAAAAATAAAAGAAAACAATCTGCCTGACGAACCGAATATGTGGCGTGTTTACGACACGGAAAAACAAGAGACACTTGGTAGACTTTTAGGGCAAAAAATTGAATTTATCGAGTATGGTATTGACAAAGATGAATTCGAAATCAACGGGACAAAAATTAAAGGACAAAAGGATGTTTTTGATTTTATATCATTCAACTGTAACGACCTTAAATTGACAATCTTTGAAAGTTCAGGACTTGGAGTTTCTGATGACCCTGGAGTAAAACTAATGTTCGAAGACACGTTTGACAGATATGCAACTAAATAGAAAAACGCCCTATAACAGCACCTACCCAAAAGTGGCGGTTCAGTGGTTCAATCAAGCATTGTACTTCTATAAACGTTTGTGCTTGGTTGACAGTGAAGTGCTTCAAAATCGCCACCTTCGGGTAGCTTCGAAACGTCAAACTGTCTAAAAACTTCTTTTTTATGCATCCTTATTTTTTGCATTAAAGTCTTTTAAATTACTTGGATGTTTAGTTGATTTTATGTAAATTTAAGTATGAAATTCATCACTGGAACCAACAGAAATCAACTTCCACTTTTTGCATTATCGATAGATGAAGCTATTGAACAAGACAATCAAATCAGGTTTATCGATCTTTTTGTAGATAGCCTTTCTCTTGCTGAATTTGGATTTAAAGTTGATTTCATCGAAAATGGAAGGCCTGCTTATCACCCTTCTGATTTATTAAAACTATTCATTTACGGCTACCTAAATCGCATACGTTCTTCTAGAACTTTAGAGAAAGAATGCACTCGCAATATTGAATTGATGTGGCTCTTAAAAAGGCTTGTTCCAGACCACAATACTATAGCTAACTTTAGAAAAAACAACCCAAAAGCTATTGCTCGCGTATTTCGTGCCACCGTAAAAATGGCAGCTCATTTTGAGCTAATAGGAGGAAGCCTTGTGGCTGGTGATAGCACAAAACTAAGAGCTCAAAATTCCAAGAAAAACAACTTTAATCCTGCGAAAATTGAACGTCATATTGCCTACATTGATGCACGACTTGAAGAATACAATTCTGCTCTAGCCAAAGAAGATGGAGATGCTATTGAGAAAGACCTGATAGTAAAGAAAATAAAAAAACACACTATTCAAAAACAAAAGTATATTGAATATCAAAACACAATCAATACTACAGGAGTAACCCAAATCTCTACTTCTGATCCTGATAGTCGACAAATAATGACTCGTAACAACATCTCTGAAGTAGCCTATAACGTGCAAACCGTAGTAGATGCATTGCATAATATTCCAATCGATTTTAAGGTAACTAATGAAAACGACTCTAAAGCTATGGGAGGCATGCTACGACGGGCTAAAACAATTTTAGAACACAACAACTTCATGGCCATTTATGATAAAGGATATCACACAGGTAGTGAGTTTGATTATGCCAATAGACTGGGTGTTGATGTACTAGTTGCCATTCCAGGAGTAGCCTCTCATGCTCCAAATATTGCTTTTGATGTCGAACATTTTAAATACAATAAAGAAGATGATACCTATACTTGTCCTGCCAATGAAATCTTAAGTACAAACGGAAATTGGTACAGCAAAAAAAATGGCAAATCAATCACTCAAATGAAGCATTATAAGACCAATGCTTGCTTGACTTGTACACTTTTCCATAAATGCACCAAAAATAAAAAAGGAAGACTCCTTGAACGTTCCCAACATGCCGACTTAATATACCAAAACAAAGTACGAATAGAAAATAACTATGAAGTATATCGAAGAAGACAAGCCGTCGTAGAACATCCTTATGGAGTTATAAAGCGACAATGGGATTTTTATTATATTATGACTAAGAAAACCATTAAACACGCATCAGCTGATGTAGGTCTCATTTTTACAGCCTATAATTTGCGAAGAATATTCAACTTGATTGACACAAATATGTTAAAACAGTATCTAAAAGTACTGTACTTACTTTTTTCAACTATAAAAAGCTTTTTTAAGGCTTTATTAGCTAATTTTAAATTTTGTAATCATGAAATATTACATCCAAAAAAGTTTTTTTGTGTAGCTTAAATCCGCTATTTTTACTTCAATTTATAACACAAAGTAAAATAAACGAAGGTTTTTAGACAAACTGACGTTAACAGTAATTTTAAAAAATCGAAAATTGAAGAAAATTTTATTTATAATAATTACATTAACAATTAGTCAACTAAATTATTCGCAGAATAAAATTCAACTGACAGAAAAAGACACTTTAAATCCTGAAATTATCGAAAACATTTTAGATTTCGAAGATATAAAGTTTAAGAATTATATTCTCAAAAATATTGCTCCAAAAAAGAAAAAAACAAAAATATATTATTATCAATATTTTAATAATCTAGAAGTTACTAAAGGTGAAATTAGTTATGTTTCAACAATTAAAAACTTGAATAAAGGAATCAAAAATGATTCTATTTTAAACATTAAATTATTTGTAAAAACTTTAGACTTAAATAAAATTAAAGTTCAGTTCTTTACCAATTATGAAAATGCTAAATCTAAATTAGAAAATTTAAGTTTTCAAAAATATGAAAATGAACCAAGTGAAATTGATATTGGTTTTGAAGACAATAAAAATACATCTGAAAAATCACAAATGTTTTTTAGAATAATAATTGGATATTATGCTGGTCGAAATTCTAATGATTTCGATTTAATAAATAGCTGTATAACATCCGATAAATTCAAAAAAATAAACCATACTTTTGACGAAGATTTGAACTATTTTGTTTTTGAGTTTGAGATAGAATAAAAACTACTGTTAACAGCCGTTCCTATGTAAAGCATCATTAAGTTATTAACAACTTTTGAGAGGGTTATATGTAAGGTGTTTTTCGAGTATAGAATTCTGTTTCAACGGCTTGTTGGAAAAGTTGGAAACAACTTTTTGTCAGCCGTAGGCTTTTGACAGAAAAAGTTATTCTAACTTTTTCAATAATGCCAATAATTCATATATCTTTTACTTCATAATATATCTTTTTATAATCTTAAAGCTCACGCTCCTATATGTGGTCTGCTTTGGGCAGCCACCAGCATCGATATGATTGTAAGACCCAAGAGCTCCGCTCGAACTGGCGAAGCAATAAATAAAATAGCTACCTGCTTGGCGATGTGGCTTCCTATTATAGAACCACCACGGCTGTTTTGTAGTCTATTTCTCTTGTATAGTTGAGCTTGTTAAGAAAGTTATACTTTGTTTATTTTATTATTCTACTACTAAATTATGATTTATTTGATAAGGTGTTTCGGTTTTGATTACCGATAAAATTCTTCTCGCCATTTTATGGGCTACTTTTATAATCACACTCTTTACGTTTTTCCCTTGATGTTTTCGGTAATAGTTTTGCATCTCTACATCTTTTCGAATAGCTATCCAAGCTGCTTCTACTAAATAACTTCGCAATTGAGAACGACTTCTCGGCGTAATCCCTAAACATTTTTCACTAGCTCCACTATTATAAATCCCAGGAACTAATCCAATGTAAGAACTAAATTGTCATTCATTATTAAAACGACGTAAATCGCCACATTCTGCCAAAATTACACTTGCTAAATAACCTCCTATTCCGGGAATACTTCTCAAAAGATTGTAATCTTTCTTATTGGTTTTTCGGCAATAAGCACGCATTTGATTGGCAATTTCTAAATATTCTGATTTGATAAACTTGAACATTCGTATTTTGCCTTGCAAGGCAAAATCACCACATGAAGTACTAAATCTCAATTGCTCTAACCACTCGATAAAAGCTTTACTCCAATTTGGATTATCAAACTTCTCAGGCACTTTAATTCCATGAAAAAGTAACATACTTTTTATATGTGATTTTGTCTGTCTAAGTTTCTTAGTTACTTGAGTTCTATGGCGAGCCAAAGTCATAAATTGTTCGTGCTCTTCAGTAGGAATATAAATTCCCTTTAGAACACCTGATCTTAATTGATTGGACAAGTTTTTAGAATCTAATGCATCCGTTTTTTGGTATCGCTCTTTATCTCCTGTCTTTACATCTGCAGGATTAACAACTAAAACATTCCAACCCAAGTTTAAAAAATAGCGTGCTGCTGAGAATCCACAACATCCCGCTTCGTAAACTAAGTCTACAGCGTGATTTGGAAATGTTCGCTCCACATATTGGTACAAATCCTCAGCATTAGAAGGCATCGAATACGTCTTGTGAAAAAATAAATCTGTTTGGATAGAAACTGTCCAGCTTTTTTTGTGAATATCTAAACCAATGAATATCTTTGGAATAGATAAAGTGTCTTGTAATTGCATATCTTCGTTTTTAGTACTCTCAAAGTTATGCTTTTACATAGATGCTTGTTGCAATTGCTAGGCTCGGTGTGTGTTCGGAATTTTGCTTCGCCTATTCACTTCGTTCGGGTCTCCGAAAATTCCACGAGGAGTTTTGTACTTGTAATCTTTTATCTTAAATTTACGCAACTGCCACAAGCGGCAACACGTCAAACTGTCTAAAAACTTCTTTTTTATGCATCCTTATTTTTTGCATTAAAGTCTTTTAAATTACTTGGATGTTTAGTTGATTTTATGTAAATTTAAGTATGAAATTCATCACTGGAACCAACAGAAATCAACTTCCACTTTTTGCATTATCGATAGATGAAGCTATTGAACAAGACAATCAAATCAGGTTTATCGATCTTTTTGTAGATAGCCTTTCTCTTGCTGAATTTGGATTTAAAGTTGATTTCATCGAAAATGGAAGGCCTGCTTATCACCCTTCTGATTTATTAAAACTATTCATTTACGGCTACCTAAATCGCATACGTTCTTCTAGAACTTTAGAGAAAGAATGCACTCGCAATATTGAATTGATGTGGCTCTTAAAAAGGCTTGTTCCAGACCACAATACTATAGCTAACTTTAGAAAAAACAACCCAAAAGCTATTGCTCGCGTATTTCGTGCCACCGTAAAAATGGCAGCTCATTTTGAGCTAATAGGAGGAAGCCTTGTGGCTGGTGATAGCACAAAACTAAGAGCTCAAAATTCCAAGAAAAACAACTTTAATCCTGCGAAAATTGAACGTCATATTGCCTACATTGATGCACGACTTGAAGAATACAATTCTGCTCTAGCCAAAGAAGATGGAGATGCTATTGAGAAAGACCTGATAGTAAAGAAAATAAAAAAACACACTATTCAAAAACAAAAGTATATTGAATATCAAAACACAATCAATACTACAGGAGTAACCCAAATCTCTACTTCTGATCCTGATAGTCGACAAATAATGACTCGTAACAACATCTCTGAAGTAGCCTATAACGTGCAAACCGTAGTAGATGCATTGCATAATATTCCAATCGATTTTAAGGTAACTAATGAAAACGACTCTAAAGCTATGGGAGGCATGCTACGACGGGCTAAAACAATTTTAGGACACAACAACTTCATGGCCATTTATGATAAAGGATATCACACAGGTAGTGAGTTTGATTATGCCAATAGACTGGGTGTTGATGTACTAGTTGCCATTCCAGGAGTAGCCTCTCATGCTCCAAATATTGCTTTTGATGTCGAACATTTTAAATACAATAAAGAAGATGATACCTATACTTGTCCTGCCAATGAAATCTTAAGTACAAACGGAAATTGGTACAGCAAAAAAAATGGCAAATCAACCACTCAAATGAAGCATTATAAGACCAATGCTTGCTTGACTTGTACACTTTTCCATAAATGCACCAAAAATAAAAAAGGAAGACTCCTTGAGCGTTCCCAACATGCCGACTTAATATACCAAAACAAAGTACGAATAGAAAATAACTATGAAGTATATCAAAAACGTCAAGCCATTGTGGAACATCCTTATGGAGTTATAAAGCGACAATGGGATTTTTATTATATTATGACTAAGAAAACCATTAAACACGCATCAGCTGATGTAGGTCTCATTTTTACAGCCTATAATTTGCGAAGAATATTCAACTTGATTGACACAAATATGTTAAAACAGTATCTAAAAGTACTGTACTTACTTTTTTCAACTATAAAAAGCTTTTTTAAGGCTTTATTAGCTAATTTTAATTTTTGTAATCATGAAATATTACATCCAAAAAAGTTTTTTTGTGTAGCTTAAATCCGCTATTTTTACTTCAATTTATAACACAAAGTAAAATAAACGAAGGTTTTTAGACAAACTGACGTTGCCAGTAATATGAGAAAATCACTATTAATAATATTAATTCTTCCATTTTTAATGAATTCTTGTAAAGAGAAAAAAGATAATGGAACGGAAGAAAGTATTGGAATTGAAAAAATAATTAATCATTCTGAAAGTGCAGACAAAAATGAGATTTTAACTGATTCCGTTAAAATTGAAAATGATTCTATAATAATACCTGAATTTGTTATTAAGCTTGAATTAAGTGAGAAAGCTGAAAATAAACTCACGAAAGACAAAGAATCGGTTATTGTCCAAGCATATTTCTCTGGAATACCAAAAGACACATTAAATGAAGATTATGAAAAGTGGGGTAAAATACATATTGGCGGACATAATATAGAATTGTGGAATTCTAAAATTGCTTCCTTCAAAAACATCAAAATATCAAAAGAAGCATTTAACGAATTAGCTGACCCAAACTTTGAGGTATTAATTAATGTGTTTTCTGGAAGACATTCAACAGCATCAAATTTATTAGATTGTGAAATAATACAAGAAAGTATTGATTCCTTAAGAGGAAAGACGCATTTAATAAAAGGAAAATTAATATTTGGCGAATAAATACTACTAACAACACAGTGTATAATTTATTGCTAGTTCTAGCCTACTTACGAAAATCCTCGCGGATTTTCTATTCGGTTATTATTTGCTAAATTAGTTGCTTGAACACGCCACTAATCATACACAAACACGTAATAAAAATACAATGAATAAAACAATATTAACTGTTATTCTATTAATTACTATTATTTGTAATTTAAATGCTCAGAATGATTTGATTCCTCAGACAATTGAACAACAAAAAAAAGCTAAAAATATAGCTGAAAAATGGTTTACGCTTTTGATCGAAGGAGAAAATATAGATTCATTGATTACCATATCAAAAATCCCCTTTGCACTTGATAGAAAAAAAATTCTGAATTCAGAAGATGAACTGAAGGCATTTTATAATAAAGTAATTGAAAAAAAGGTAAACGCATTATGCCTAAAATTTCTTCAGAAGTATTTTATTCCAAATATGAAATTATAGAAAAATGTATTCCAATTAATGTTTTAATAATTAAGATAACTTCATTGGAGGGAGATTTAAAAGATGAAGTAGTTATAGTGAGCGTAGAAATTTCTGGAAACGATTTGAAAATAAATGGGTTTTCCGATTAAATACTACTCACAAAGATATGAGTAGACGGCTCTATCAGTAACTGACAGAGTACGCTTCTCAATTTAGCGAAGCGGTATCATGAAATACCAATGAAAAATAAACACTTCATTTCATACACCATCAAGCGTACGGTTCACGTACTCGGCGGTTCGCAAAAAAATGGGTTAAGTTGGATATAAACATCAGTTATCTTTAAACATAAAACCACAAAAAAACCGTTGCAACAAAAATTGCAACGGTTTTTTTAGCATTAAGAAAGTTTACTTTTTCTTCGATTTGGCTTTCTTCTTGGCGGTTACTTTAACCACAGCTCCACCTTTTACATATTTGTAGCCTTTCTTTAGTTTTGTTCCGCAAGAGGTTAATGCTTCTTTTTTACTTACTCTCTTTGTACTCATAATTGATTACGTTTTTTGATTGATGATTGATTTATTGTATTTGAAATGAAAACTCTGGAACGTTAGTAACGGGACCAGGTATATTTTCAGTTTGTTCTTCTTCTATTACTTCCGTTGTGCCGGTTGTTTTGTTGTCTAAATATTCTTGATATTTCTTAGGGTTGAACTTTTTAAAGCCTTCTTCCCAAACAACACACTCCCCCATTCCGTAACGACCTCTGTTTTCAATTAAGAAATCTTCTACTGTCATTATTGCATCGACTAAATGTGTCCAGCCTTGATCTCCTTTGAAGTCACCGCTTTTGGTAACTTCAAAAATTAAAATGAAGGATACGTTGGGATATTTTTTAATGAATCGTTTTTTGAAGTCTTCTGGCTTAATTTTCTCTAATCGTATGTAATCGGAGATCATGTCTATAAAAACGAACTTATACTTTCCTGTTGCAATTTCTTTTTCAAGTGCTTCTATGGTATCGGAATCATCAGGAAAGGCATTTGAATTGTCTGCTAACCCTGAGTTAATCCATAAACCCAGAGGTCCCGAGTTCAAATCTCGGTTTCGCTACAAAGTTGAAAAGTCAACAAAATAAGTACATCAAGCGGTTTTGGAGCGATCTAAAACCGTTTTTTTATGACTATTTCTAACCAAATTTTAACAAACGCATACGATTTAATCCTTTTGAAACAATTTTCTACACCTAGAATCTACACTGCAAACGACGATCTTTCTAAAAAGATGGTATGTTTATTTTTCATTTAGAAACCCTGAAAGTGGAAAATAAGAATAAAACCGAAACATATTGCTGTTTATTCTACAATGGTATTCATAAAAAAATCTTTCGAATGCTTCTCTTAACTAAAAATTATAATCAACCATTAAGCAACACAGATAAAACTGTCATAACAAATAAAAAACGCTCTTAATGGTTTGTTATTATAATTTATTATTTTTGGCTAACAACATAAAACGTGACGCTTATCAAACACATTTATCTTGCAATAGATAAATCGCGATAGTTTTACTAAACATATAAACACGATGTAGTCAATTAAATTATAAAGCTTATGCATAGAGAGTTTGAAACTGAGAGGTTATTAATAAGACCTACTTTAGAACAAGATGCTGAATTAATTCATCTATTAATGAATACTCCTAAGTTCATTAAATATGTAGGAGATCGAAAAATTAATTCAATCGAAGATGCAGAAAAGTATATTCAGGCAAAAATGCTTCCACAATTACATTCTCTTGGATATTCAAGTTATTCCTTAATTATAAAAGCAAATGGAGAAAAAATTGGTACATGTGGATTATACAACAGAGAAGGAGTTGATGGGATTGATATTGGATTTGGTCTTTTACCGCAATACGAAGGATTAGGTTATGCTTATGAATCTTCACAGCGGTTAATAAAAGTCGCGTTTGAAGAATTTGAAATTGAGGAAATTAAAGCAATTACATCAAAAGAAAATATTTCATCTCAACGTCTTTTAGAAAAATTAGGTTTAGAAAAGATAGGTACAACAAAATTGCCTAATGAAGATGATGAAATATTACTTTATACAAAAAGAAAACAAACAGTTAAATAGGTATTGGAAAACAAAAAAAACAAGTTGGATTTAAGAATCAGAAAAATGATTTTATAGAAAATTATTGAGAATGTTAATTCAATTTAAAAAAAGATTCTAAATTCCATAATTTACGAACCAATGATATATTTACCTGATTACTCAAAAGCTAAATTATGTGCATTTTAAAACAAATTGGAACCTATTTAATCTGGATAGTATTATCATTATTTATGGCTTTTGGATATATGCGAATTATCCTAGGTCCAAAACCTAAACCTTCAACTGGTTTAATGATAATGTTTGACTGGGTTTACGGTGTTGCTATACTACATGTTGGGGCAATAATTGGAAGTATAATTGCATTATTATATATTCTTATTGATGTTTTTTACCTTAAAAAGAAACTCAAAAACAATTCAAAAAGAACAATCATTCGTTTATTTATTATTACAGTCATCACTTTTATTGTAGGAATCACACATTATATATGTGAAAAAGTCATTGATATCATCTAAGAAACAATAGATAATAGCCTACTATATTAATACTATAAACAAAAGCTTTAGTTCAAACAACTATTTTTTCAATTAAAAAACAAAGAAAGCTATCTATTTACAGATAACTTTCTTTGTTTTTATAACAGTCTCAAAAACCTTCACCAGTATTTGTATAGTCGTTTTGTGTAAAATTCATCAAAAGAACAGAAACTCAAAAAGCACCGTATTTATAAACGAATATACATTCAAATACCACGAATTTATTTTATAAAGCACATAAAATAAGTTCCCTATTTTTTCTTCACACTATGTGTCTAATTTTGCCAAAAAATAAATAATTATGAAAATTTTAAACACAATGAAAATTGCACTCATCACTTTACTACCCTTCTTTATGTTACAATCATGCGGCTCTAGTACTTCTGAAAGAATAGAAGACGAACAATTAAGCAGTTTTATGTTAGGTGGTATTTATTTTTTTAATGGTTATGGAGATACAAATGATGTAGCTAACATGATGATTGGTGCCGGCTATACAACCGATCAAGAATTAGTAGGTGGTTATAAAGAAATTCTTGAATTCCCTTTTGATTCTTCTCAGGCTTCTGGTATTAAAAGCGTATTTAAATCGATGTGGAGCATCAACAATAAAGAACAACTTGTAGAAAGCATCAACGATCTAAAAACTAGAGAACACCCTTACAAAGCTTGGGATTATGCACGAATCGTTAACAATGCAAATATGGGGTATGCTTGTGGTTTTCTAACAAAAGAAGAGGTTATAAAAACAACATTAGAAATACTTCCATTAGCTAGAGAGAAATTTAAAAACTGGGATGACTATTTTGCAGACTTCAATAAAGGTAGAATTGATTGGAATCCAGAAGATAAAGACAGTAAATCTTTTGAAAACTTAGTCAATACAATTACTAAATACGACCGCTCTATTTACAAGATATTACCATTAAACGCAGACAAAGAATAAAACCAAGCAGAATTTAAACTTATTAAATATGAAAGTAACAACATATAAAACATTTGATAACACTACAGCTGAACAAGTAGAAAAACTATTAAAGGATAAGCTTGGAAATAAATACGAAATAAAATTATCTAAGAAAGCAACCAGCATGGCCGGTAAACTATTCACAGATGCTGCTAATGATTCTGTAACGGTTATAAAAAATGCATACCATAGAACAAAAGTCAACGTTGCAACTATTGATGACCCTTCTTCAGAAACAGGAGCTTACACAGCAATCTCTTACTCTGAAGCTAAATTAACGGGTTGGTTATCCATCTTACATGGTCAAGCAGGTCTGTTAGGAAAACTTGTTATCCGCTTAATATATGGAAATGCAGACGAGTTCTATGAAGAGGTAGATAATGTAATAAAAGTAAACATTAAAGGTGTAGAGGAAACTAAAAATGTTGGAATAGCATCCTTATTTAATAAGAAAAATAGCTAATACCATTTATCACTTGAATTTACTGTAATAAAGACCAGAGAAAGAAAAGGTCTAAAACTTTTTCACAATGTCTAGTCCTAAATAATAGATGATTATTATTTTAGGACTAGACATAATATATAAAGCGTAAAGTTTACTTAATTATTATTCCAACTTAAAAACGAGGCTAAAAAAGACTCTTTTTTTCGAGATGATACAGGTATTTCTTTTTTATTTTTCAAATGAATAATTCCAGACTTATCATATTTATCTATAAATTTCATGTTGACAATAAACGATTGATGAGGACGTATAAAATTAGTATTTAAAAGTCGCTCTTCAAATTCTTTTAAGGTTTTAGAAGCAACATATTTTTTATCATTACAGCAATAAAATGTAGTATACCCTTTATCAGATTCACAAAACATTAATTCATTCAAATCGATCACCTGAAAACTATCATGGAACGATAATATTAATTGATCTCCATCATTTTTCCATACTTTTTTAACAGCACTTATTTGTTGCCTCTGTTCTATAATTGACAATTTAGAAACTTTTTGTAATGCAATTTTAAGCTCCTCTATATCTACTGGTTTTAAAAGATAATCAACTGCTCCAATTTTTAATGCTTTTAAAGCATACTCTTCATAGGCTGTAATAAAAATAATTTTGAAAGATAAGTTTTCTGTTTGCTCTAAAAAATCGAAAGCAGTACCATCTAAAAGATTAATATCTAAAAAAACTAAATCGGGCTTACAAGCATTGGCTACAATTACTGCATCTTTCACCGATTCACATTCTCCTATTACCTCAACTTCGGCATCTATTAACTGTAATAAATTAAGCAAGCCTTTTCTAATATATGGTTTATCTTCAATTAATAATGTTTTCATTCTTGTTCTTGTATTTTATAAGGAATTACCAAAGTTACTATAGTTCCTTGTTTGTTGTATTTCTGTCGATCTTCAATTACTACAGAACCCTCCATTTTTAAATCCTTAGACAAAACACCTAATCGCTCGGAAGTAATCGTTGTTGCTAATGATTTTTTATACGGGTTTTTGTTTTCTTTTTTAGCATCAACACCAATACCATTATCTGAAATAGTACAAATTAATTTTTTATTGATGTAGTTAAGGTGAACATCTATTTCTCTATCCTCCTTTTGATTCTCAAAACCATGTTCTATAGCATTTTCTATAAATGGTTGAATAAGCATTGGTGGTATTTTAAATAATTCTGTATTCATAGTACCATCTACTAAAACAGTATACTTATAAAGTTCATTTTCTAAATTTTGCAATGCAAGATAGTTCTCTATCGCCATTAACTCCTGAGAAAGTGAGACCATTTTATCTCTAGAGTTTTCTAAAGTAATGCGAAGTAATTTTGAAAACTTAGAAAGATAGTTAATTGATTTTCCCTCTTCTTTATTTAAAATCATACCTTGTAATACAGAAAGTGAATTAAATATAAAATGAGGTGTCATTTGCGAACGCAACAACTTCTGTTCTATTATACTGTTTTGTGTTTTTGACTTTATATTTCTTAATTTTAAAAAAAAGATAATTGCTCCTAAAATTATAGTAATTAACAGAGAAATAATTACTCCTAAGAATAAAACACGTTGCGATTTTACTAAATCTTTAGAAGTAGACTTCACTGTTTGAGTTAATTTCAACTCTCTATTATTTGCCGATTCTAACTGTCCTTTGTATTTGTATTCGTATTCTAATTGTGCGATTTTGTTTATATTTTCTTTATTAAAAAGACTGTCATCTAATATCTTGAATTGCTTATGACTCACAAATGCTTTTTTATAGCTACCAGTATTTTCATAAATTTCAGAAAGCAATTCATAAGTATCTCTTTTGAAATTTATAATTCCTAATTTATCTGATAACTCTTTACTCTTTAAAGCATTAATTAATGCTAAGTCATATTTTTTTTGATTAACATATGTGTTTGCAATTCCAAAAATAGAAGAACATAAACCTCGTTGGCTTTCCATCTCTATATTGATTTTCTTAGCCTCCTCATAATATTGAAGTGCTCTCGTATTATTACTAAGTATTAAAGACATATCTCCAAGATTAAGTAAACAGTTAGAAATTTGATTTTTATCATTAACCTCTCTTCCTATTTTAAGTGATTTTTCATAATACTCAATTGCTTTTTTATTGTCTCCTCTACTTTTACAAACTACACCTATATTATTAAGTACTCTAGAAATTCCATACTTATTATTAATCTTCTCTTCTATTTTTAATGACCTTTCATAATATTCAATTGCCTTATCATAATTCTCATATTTATTATAGATAATAGCAATATTATTTAATGATTTTGAAATTTGTAAAGTATCTTTTATTTTTTCACAAATCATTAAAGACTGAGTATAGTTTTCTAAAGCAACAGGGTAGTTTCCTAAATCGCAATATAAAGTTCCTATATGATTAAAACAGATAGATCTAGCCTCTGGACTAGTCGCATCTCCTAAAGCTTTTTCATAAAATACAATTGCTCTCTCATAATCACCCAATTCTGAATAAGAAGATCCTATTTTAGATAGTAAAGAATAATTAACTTTCGTTTTACCAATTTCTTCATTAATTTTTATTTCTTTTTCATAACTTTTAATGGATTCTCTATAATTACCTTGATAATAAAAAACTACACCTATAGCATCATAGCACCTCAACTCTCCTTCTTTCATCCCAAGAGCCTTGTATATTTTTTTTGATTTATTAAAATACAATAGCGCTTCTTCATAATTTGATAAAGAAACTTGAACAATTCCTCTAAGATAAAATGCTTGTGCTTTTCCTTTTTCAAAATTTATAGTCTCTGAAATTCTATATATTTCTTCTATATACTCTAAAGCCTTTTCGGGATCAGTTCTTTGGTATGAAAAAGCTAATTTAGTTAAAACACGCACACGCGTAGTATCTTTTACTTTATGAATTTGCAATTCCCTTTTTAAGCTATCAATCTTACTTTCTTGAGATTGCATACTTCCAGAAAAAAAGAAAAAAAGAAAAAAGAAAAGACTATTTTTTTTGAAGGAGTTCATCTAAAATTAATTTATTTTCTGAAGTGAATCACAAAAAAACAATATAAAAAACTGATTATCAGTATAATAAATTATTAGTGATTTTGTAGCAAATTACAAATTAATTTTAAACGAATTACAAAAAACAGAATTTGATAACAGTTGCTCTTTTAGACAAAAAAACAAATAACTTATCATTCATTATAATTAAAACTTATACGACTTAAATTTATCTAAAAGAAACTCCTTCTACTATTGGTTTAAACCTAAAAATATAAAATGGTTTTATAGATTGATCTTTACCGTCATTAAAAACAGCACCTTTATTTACTTGCGCAGCAGAAACATACATATATCCATCTACATGATTATAACTCACTCCATCTGGCCAAATCATATTTTCATTTTCAACAATAACATGTACACTTTTATCTTTTGCCAAAACAACAGCAACACTATTTGTTTCTAAAACTGTTAAATACAAATTCCCTGCTTTATCAATACTCAAACCACCATTATTAGGTTTTTCCGAATACGTTTCTATTTTAGTATCTAGTATTTCTTCATTTAAACTCTCATTCAGTAAATCTTCCGTTTTAATACGATACATTTTTGCTCCGTTTAATGGACCATAATAGATCCACTCGAAATTAACATCAGCCGTAATACCATCATTTCCTACTAACAAATCTTCTCCATTTACTGCTAAATGTTTCCCTTTAATTATTGTTGGTTTATTTTCTGGTAAAGTTGTTCGAGTTCCCTCAAGAATACGTCTCGCTTTTCCAGTTTTCATATCCACTAAAATAAAAGCTGCTTTACTTCCATCTCCACCGTTTCCAATTCCTTCATCCGCAATAATAAAATAACCGTGTTTTGTATCGACAACCATATCATTAGGCTGTGCTGTCTTTGGAACAACTGCATTAGGCAAATAATAAATACGTTCTAATTGATTGGCTTTAGTATTCCAACCTACAATTTTAGGAGTTATTGGGTTTCTTTGCCCCATATCTAACATCCAAACAATACCGTTTTCATCATTGCGAATTCCTAAAACATTGCTTAAATAATTATCATCGGTAGTTCTTGGTGTGTTCCAAGCTTCATTCGGAAATGGTTTTACTTCTTTAGTTTTAACATCCATAAACATTACCCTTTTTATTGGACTAAAAAAAGGGTGATGACTATATACTAAATCTCCAGCATCTGTAAATGTAATATTACCAACTGCTTGATCTACCGTTGCAAAAACTTCTGCTTTTGTTTCTTGAGCATTAACTTGTAATACACCTAAAATTATAAAAACTTTAAAAATATATTTTTTCATTTTATTTACTTTTCTTTAAATAATCAGGTAATTCATCTGATAACCAATCTTGTCGTACAGGAACATGCACATCTAAATCGACTGTTTCTTCTAATGCCCAAAATTCATGAGGTACATTTTCTGGAAAAACGATCACTTCTCCTGCTACAACTTCTGCAAAAGTTTCTTTACCGTCAATAATCGTTTTGATTCTAACTTTACCTGACATGATATAAGTTATCTGTTCATTTGGATGTTTATGCCACGGAATATGAGCTCCTTTTTTAAGATTAAAAATAGTCATTTGTCCTTTTTCACCATGAAACCATTTCCTTGTTATTCCTTCAGAAATAGTATCTATTTTTAAACGATCAAAATTGAAATGTTGCACTTCAGAATTGGAATCTATATCATTTTTAATAACAATTTCTTTGTCTGATTCCATTGGATTAATCTTTACTTCTTCTTTTTTACAAGCGACTAAAATTACTCCTAATATAATTGTTGAAACTATTTTTTGCATCCTATAATTCATTATTATTTCCAAGAAACTACATCCTCAATATTTCTTCTAGATTTTGTGCGAACTGGCTCCTCTTTTCTATAACCAAAAGCAACCATATAAGCTAAGCCATATTTATTAGTATCGATTCCGAATTTTTCTTGCAATAAAGCTTCTGCCTTTTCTTGATGAAATCCTTCTATCGGACAAGAATCAATTCCGATTAAAGCTGCTGAAGTCATCATGTTTCCTAAAGCAATATAGGTTTGTTTTGAAGCCCAATCGAATAATTTTTTATCTGTATCCAAATCAAAATCACGTTCTTGAAACTCTCTGTAAAGTTTAGAATACATTTCAATTACGTCTTCAGGCAATTGCTTTACCTCTTTCATCATATGCATAATATATTCTGCATCATGTTTTACCATAGGTGCTTTCATTGCTAAGCCTAAAACAAAATGACTTGCCGTATCTAATTTTAAAGGTGCTCCCCAAGCCACAGGTTTTAACAGTTCTCTTAAGGCAGCATCTTGAACTACTACAAAATGCCAAGGTTCAAAACCAAATGAACTTGGTGATAAATGAGCTGTTTCCAAGATGAAATTCATGTTCTCAGCAGAAACTTTTTTTGTTGCATCAAATTCTTTTGTAGCATGTCTTGATTGGAATGCTTTGATAATGTCTTGTTTTAAAATAGTTGAGTTAGTCATTTTTTATTTTTTTTAAAATTTTACTTTCATAATTTTATTCTTAAACAAAAGTAATTCTTAAGCTAAATCATTTAAAGTATAAAAAAAGGACATTATTGTATTTTAAAAGGTTTTACTACAATAACATGTACAAAAAAGGCTTAAAAAACACTATTTTTGTTCCAAATAAGTAAAAAATGCAAGTATTAGAAGCCTACAAACCTTTTGAAATACAAGAAATAGAATTATCGGAATGGAAACAACGACCAGTAAAAAACAATTTCTTTGAATTGGTTTTAATCAAAGAAGGAGAAGGAACACAGTGCATCAATTATAATCAAAATTTTTATAATAAAGGAAGCGTTTTTTTATTACCACCTTTAAAATGCCACTCTTTCAACATAAAAAAGCCTACACAATTTGTCTTTTTAAAATTTACAGATGCAATTTTTAAAACTACAAACAGAATGGCTATAGATCGTAATGAATGGTTCAAAGAATCGGCCTACATATTATCCAATTACAATCAATTACCAGGAGACATCATTAAAAATGATGTTGATCGACAACATTTAGACAAGCTTACAAGCATTATATTACAAGAATCTCAAAAGAACAATAACGAATCTATTACATTAATTGTAAGTTTAATGGCTAGTATTTTAGAAATACTCATTAGGAACATTAAAAAAGGAAACTTCTTTGAATTAGCTCAAAATAACACCGACGAACGCATAACTAAGATGCTAACTTATATTAATGAAAACATCCACAGACCAGAGCTTTTAAAAATTGACAACCTAGCCAACACCTTTTCAATGTCACCAACCTATGTTAGTGAGTTTTTTAGAAAACAAATTAACCTACCATTACGAGAATATATAATTAAAGCTAAATTAAAATTAGTCGAAATTAGACTACTAAACTCTGATTTTACTTTAACAGAAATTGCAGATGATTTAGGGTTTACAGATGTAAGTCATTTATCTAAAACCTTTAAGCGTTATGTTGGCACTTCCATTCGGGATTTTAAAAAACAAGGAGAATATAGGCTATTGAAACGAAATACTTGTACTATTTAAAACTTTATAGGCATAAAAAAAATCTCCTTGTTTCCAAGAAGATTTTTGTCGGGGTGGCAGGATTCGAACCTGCGACCTCCTGCTCCCAAAGCAGGCGCGATGACCGGGCTACGCTACACCCCGTAACGAGAGTGCAAAGATAATATTAAAATTGACTCCTGCAAATAAAAAATAAAAAAAACAGCATTAAAATTAAAGACTCAAAATTAAAATCAAATACTTAAATTTGCCAAATAAAAATTAGATTGAAAATGTTAGTTATTGGAATTGCTGGAGGAACTGGGAGTGGAAAAACAACCGTAGTACATCAAATCATGAATGAATTACCTGCTACCGAGGTTGGAATTATATCACAAGATTCATATTACAAAGAAACGCATCATCTTAGTTATGATGAACGTACGAAAATAAATTTCGATCATCCAAGAGCTATCGATTTCGACTTATTAGTTGCTCATTTAAAAGATTTAAAAGAAGGAAAAACAATAGAACAACCTGTTTACTCTTTTGTTACACACGACAGAACCGACGATACAATTATAACACACCCTAGAAAAGTGATGATTGTTGAGGGAATTTTAATCTTAACCAATCCTGAACTAAGAGAAATGTTCGATATTAAAGTTTTTGTTCATGCCGATTCTGACGAGAGATTAATCCGACGATTAAAAAGAGATATTGCAGAACGTGGTCGCGATATGGAAGAAGTATTACACAGATACCAAAATACGTTAAAACCAATGCACCAACAATTTATCGAACCTACAAAAACCTATGCCGACATTATTATTCCAAATGATCGCTATAATACTGTAGCCATAGATGTGGTTAGAGCTGTAATTAAACAACGCATCCGATAATTTGAATACATTTAAAAACATATTATCCCGTTTCAAATTCCTAAAATCAATAGGAAACAAATACCTTTTGGTATTAATATTCTTTATAGTATGGATGTTATTCCTAGATAATTATTCCTATATTGAACAACGTGTTTTAAACAAAAAAATTAAAGAGTTAGAAGACAATAGAGATTATTACAAAAGGGAAAAAAGAAACGATAGTATTAAAATTAAAAAATTAAAAAACAGCAATCAAATAGAAAAATATGCTCGCGAAAAATATTATATGAAAAGAGAAAAAGAAGATGTTTATATAATAGAATTTGAAAAAGAGATAGACAAACCTAAAGAAGAGCAAACCGATTTCTAAAATTAATAGAAACTAAACTATATTTCTCTCTTTAAACCTTTTTCCTGCTGTTCGCACTACATGGTAGCTTGCGCTTCCATCAGAGCTAAAAAACAAACTACTAGAGCCTTTTTAAACCATTAATAAAAACAGATAATGGCAAATAAAAATTTATTTCAAGAATTCGATACCGTTTCCTCTAAAGAATGGAAACAAAAAATACAAGTAGAACTCAAAGGAGCCGATTATAATGACACCTTAATTTGGGAAAGTCTTGAAGGAATAAAAGTAAAACCATTTTATCATAAAGATGAGTTTAAAAAAAACACAACAGTAAAAACAGAAGTCAGCCAATTTAAAATTGCTCAAAACATATTCACCTATGATGTTACAAAATCTAACCACAAAGCGTTAGACACTATCAACAGAGGTGCAGAATGCATTCGATTCACAATAGAATCTGAAGAAGTTAACATCGAAGATTTAATGAAGAATCTTCCACTAGAAAATATAATATATTACTTCAATTTAAGCTTCCTTTCTGTTGATTTCATAAAAAGAACAAACGAATTTGCTGCTTCAAAAAAAGCCAATATTATTGTTCAAATCGATCCAATAGGACGCTTAATAAAAGACGGAAATTGGTTTGAAAATCAAGAAAAAGATTTTAAAAAATTAGATCAAGCAATTTCAAATAGTACAGTTCCCGTTTTAAATATAAAATCCAACATCTATCAAAATGCAGGTGCAAATAGTATTCAACAATTAGCGTATACACTTGCCCATGTTAATGAATATTTCAATAGGTTTTCATCCATTAATAAACCAATCACGATTGAAGTTGCTGTTGGAACCAACTATTTCTTCGAAATTGCAAAACTAAGAGCACTACGTCTACTTTTTAATACGTTAGCAAAAGAATACAACCATACTTTCGATTGCCATATTATAGCAACTCCTACAAAACGAAACAAAACACTATACGATTATAACGTAAACATGCTTCGTACCACAACCGAATGTATGAGTGCTATCTTAGGTGGAGCAAATACAATTGCGAACTTACCTTATGACGCCTTGTATCATAAAGACAATGAATTTGGAGATCGAATTTCAAGAAATCAACTATTAGTTCTAAAAAACGAAAGTTATTTTGACAAAGTAAACAATCCAGCAGATGGAGCTTACTATATTGAATCATTAACCGAACAATTAGCCGAAAAAGCATTAGCCCTTTTCAAAGACATTGAATTAAACGGAGGCTTGGTTACACAATTAATTGAAGGCACTATTCAACGAAAAATTAAAGAAAGTGCTGAAAAAGAACAAGAACTATTCGATTCTGGAAAAGAAATTTTATTAGGAACAAACAAATACCCTAACAAAAATGACAAAATGAAAAACGATTTAGAATTGTTTCCTTTCGTTAAAACAAATTCAAGAAAAACGTTAATCACACCTATTATCCAAAGACGATTAGCCGAAAAAATAGAACAAGAACGATTAGCGCAAGAATAAATGATAAAAAAACACTCCTATCTGCTACTAATTCTATTCTTTTTTTCTGCTTGCCAACAAGTTATTGAAAAAACAGCAGAAAATTTAGTAGCAGAAAAAAAAGAGCTAATTGGTAAATACCATACCTTAAAATCGGAAAAAATTAAAGTTTTTCTACCCGAAGAATTCAACTATATTTCAACGAAAGACTACCTAGAGTATATTGAAAAATTAAAAGACACCTTTCTAATAAATACAGAAAAACAAAGAGTCGATTTTATTAAAAATACTGGAAGAAAAATATACTTTTTCGAACATTTCGAATCGGGCAGCATCGCAAATATAATGCCTGAAAAATATATCAAATTCAGTAATACAGATGCTAAGTACCTATTAGCTATTATAGATAAGACCATCAAGAGTAATAGTCGACCATATATACAATATGAATTATTAGAATCTCAATTTAAAGGAAATAAAAATCTAAAAATTTTCAAGGCTATTTATGAAGTAAAATCTCCAAAAATAGAGATGAAAATTTACAAACACGTCTATTTTATTAGTTACAATAAGAAAAGCGTTTTATTCAATTTAGAAACACCTGTTCAAATAGATTGTGATCCTTATATAGAAAAAATAAGGATTTAAATTATAGTATAAATTTTGTAACTTTCGCAAAAAGAAAAACATGGAAGCAATAAGACAATTTGTTAAGGTAAAAAACCATCAAGTAAACATTGTTTTGCCAGATGATTTTAATGCTGAAGAAGTAGAAGTAATTATTTTATCTTCAAGTAGAAAGGACTATACTATTCCTCAATGGCAAATAAATGAAGTTAGAGAGCGAACAGAAAAATACTTAAAAAACCCATCAAGCGCTACAGATATAGATGGTTTTTTAAATGAAATAGAAAATGAGATATAAGGTAATCATACTTGAAGAAGCAAAGTCTGATTTTAGAGAAACTTTTAATTGGTATAAAAACATAAATCCAAAATTATCAAAACGTTTTTACATCTCATTTAAAGAAAGTTTAAACCTGTTAAAAAATAACCCATTAAATTTTCAGTTACGTTATGATGAAAATCGAATTATAGTTTTAAAAACTTTCCCACATCTAATACATTTTTCCATAGAAGGAAATACAATAATAATAAAAGCAATATACCATTCCTCAAGAGATAGTAAATTAAATTTATTCTAAAAGAAATAATTTTGAGAAAAAACATACAACACATACAGTTAGATAATCCAACGTTAGCTGTTTCTGAAACAGAAACTTTCCTAACCGCTGAAAATATTGAACTAAAGCAAACGTATACCAAGAAAGACATAGAAAACCTAGAACATCTCGATTTTGGAGCTGGCTTCGCACCAAATCTTCGTGGTCCATATGGCACCATGTATGTGCGTCGTCCATGGACAGTGCGTCAATATGCTGGTTTTTCTACCGCAGAAGAAAGTAACGCTTTTTACAGAAGAAATTTAGCCGCTGGACAAAAAGGACTATCTGTTGCTTTCGATTTGGCAACACATAGAGGTTACGATTCCGATCATGAGCGTGTGGTTGGCGATGTTGGAAAAGCTGGTGTAGCGATCGATTCGGTGGAAGACATGAAAGTATTGTTCGACCAAATTCCTTTAGGAGAAATGTCGGTTTCTATGACCATGAACGGAGCGGTTTTACCCATTATGGCTTTTTATATCGTAGCTGCCGAAGAACAAGGTGTTGATGCAAAACTACTTTCTGGAACCATTCAAAACGATATTTTGAAAGAGTTCATGGTTAGAAATACTTACATCTATCCTCCTACTCCTTCTATGAAAATTATTGCTGATATTTTTGAATATACCAGTAATAATATGCCGAAATTCAATTCTATTTCTATTTCTGGTTACCACATGCAAGAAGCGGGTGCTACAGCCGATATTGAATTAGCATATACTTTAGCTGACGGATTAGAATACATTCGTACTGGCTTAGCTGCGGGTATGGATATTGACACTTTTGCTCCTCGATTGTCTTTCTTTTGGGCCATTGGAATGAACCATTTCATGGAAATTGCCAAAATGAGAGCTGGAAGAATGTTGTGGGCAAAATTAGTAAAACAATTCAATCCTAAAAGCGACAAATCGTTAGCCTTACGAACGCATTGTCAAACTTCTGGTTGGAGTTTAACCGAGCAAGATCCTTTTAACAATGTTGCCAGAACAGCCATTGAAGCTTCTGCAGCAGCTTTCGGAGGCACACAATCATTACATACTAATGCTTTGGATGAAGCTATCGCTTTACCAACCGATTTCTCTGCTCGAATTGCTCGTAACACGCAGATTTTCTTACAAGAGGAAACTAAGATTTGTAAAACGGTTGATCCTTGGGCAGGAAGTTATTATGTGGAAAGCTTAACTGCCGAAATTGCTGAAAAAGCTTGGGCATTAATGGAAGAAGTAGAATCTTTAGGAGGAATGACCAAAGCAATTGAAGCTGGAATTCCTAAACTACGTATTGAAGAAGCAGCTGCCAGAAAACAAGCACGTATTGATAGCGGACAAGATATTATTGTTGGAGTTAACAAATACAGACTAGAAAAAGAAGATCCGTTACATATTTTAGATGTGGATAATGAAATGGTGCGTAAGCAACAATTAGAATTATTAGCAAAGATTAAAGCAGAAAGAAATACGGAGAAAGTCAAAACTGCTTTAGCCAAATTAACCGAATGTGCTAAAACAGGAGAAGGAAATTTATTATCTTTAGCTGTTGAAGCGGCTAGAGAAAGAGCAACTTTAGGAGAAATTAGCGATGCTTTGGAAGAAGTATTCGGAAGATATAAAGCACAAATTAGAAGTTTTAGTGGTGTGTATAGTAAAGAAATAAAAAATGACGCAAGTTTTGAAAAAGCAAAACAATTAGCCGATGCTTTCGCAAAGAAAGACGGACGTCGTCCTCGTATAATGATTGCCAAAATGGGACAAGACGGTCACGATCGTGGTGCCAAAGTAGTAGCAACGGGTTATGCCGATGTAGGGTTTGATGTAGATATTGGTCCGTTATTTCAAACGCCAGTAGAAGCAGCCAAACAAGCCGTTGAAAATGACGTTCACATTCTTGGTGTTTCTTCATTAGCAGCCGGACATAAAACCTTAGTTCCTCAAGTAATTGCTGAATTGAAAAAATACGGTCGAGAAGATATTATGGTTATTGTGGGTGGTGTAATTCCTGCACAAGATTATCAATATTTATTTGATTGTGGTGCTGTTGCCGTTTTTGGCCCTGGAACTAAAATTAGTGAAGCCGCGATTACGATTTTAGAGGTGTTGTTGGAGGATTAAAACAATTAAACCTGACAGGTTTTGAAACCTGTCAGGTTTAATTGTTTAAGCAATATCATTAATTTTCTTATATCTGTTATTATATATAAGCCAAAATTAAAATGATACAAGCCTTAGAACGTGGTAATTATTACCCTATTTACAATCGTGGAATAAACAGTAGTACGCTCTTTAAAGAAAAAGACAATTACGAACATTTTCTTAAACTTTTCGAGACTCATATAGAACCAATTGCAGAAACTTTTGCTTGGTGTTTAATGAAAAATCACTTCCATTTCTTAGCACGAATTAAAGAAATCGCTGAAATCAATTCAGACAAAATTATTTTACCCTCACAATCTTTCTCTAATTTATTCAATGCTTATACTAAAGCATTGAATAAAAAATACAATCGTCATGGTGCTTTGTTTGAAAGACCATTTCAAAGAAAACAGATATGCTTTGAAACTTATTTTCAAAATGTAATTGTATACAATAATTCTGTTCATCATTCTGTTTGCCATGATCCTATAGAATATCCTTGGAGTTCGTATACCTCTTGCTTATCTGAAAAACCTACAAAATTAAAACGTAATGAAGTTGTCTCTATTTTTAATGATGTAGCTAATTTTAAATTTATACATCAAAGAAATACATCCGAATCTCATTCTTTTGAAAATGAAACTTTTTTATAAAACAGACTTGACAGGTTCCAAAAACCTGTCAGGTATATTATTACTTAACAAACTCACTTTTTAACTTATTCTCTTTGATATAAATTTCCATTTGTTTTGCTACTTCAGCGGGTCTATCGCTTGAAATAATCATAACCCCTGCTTTTACAAGGTCTAGATATACTTTATCTCCATTGGCAATAGCACTTTTATCTAAGTTACCCATTGTTCCCGAAATACAAGTAATTCCTTTCGATTTCATGTAGTCCATGACTTCTGGTTTTGGGAAAGAAGTTCCAACGAAAGCGACCATATTCTCGGCTTTTACACCCAAATTTTCCATACGTTCCACATCTTCTTTACCTCTTGCTGAAACCGAAAGTAGCATATCGGGTGCTAAAGTAGCTACCTCAGCTGCTTGGTTTGCATTATAGGTAATAATAATGGAATAGTTTTCTGCTTTATTGCGTCTTACGGCATCTACAATCATTTTGAAAGGCACACCGCGTTTCACATCTAAAGTATACACCACTTTCCCTTTTCCCCATTGCAACACCTCATCTAAGGTTTCAATTTTATAAGCAGTACGATTGCCTTCACTGTCTTCTAAAAACAACGCTTGCAATTCTTTATAGGTATATTCATTAATATTTCCGGTACCTGTTGTGGTTCTGTCTAGTGTATTATCGTGCATCATTACTAAAACCGAATCTTTGGTTAAAGCGATATCGGTTTCAATCACTGCTGGATTGTATTTGATGGTGTTTTCAAAAGTAGCGGTACAGTTTTCAGGAAACCCCACTGTTGGCCCACCACGATGTGCGCTTACAATTGGGTAAAAATTACTTGATGCTCTAAAAAAGGACTTAAAATCGGCATTTTTTTCAAAATGTAATGTATGTAACTTGTCTTGTGCTGTTACTGAAAAAACACTGCAAAGTGCAACTACAAAAACGAATATCTTTTTCAAAATGGTATTTTTAAAATTTGAAGCACAAAAGTAGTTATTATAAGGATTCTCGCAATTGAGCAACTGTTAATTAATGGATAAATTTATCACTTCTTTTTATGTAGCAATTTTGTGAAATTTCATTTTTGCTACGGTTTTTGTAGCATTTTTTTAAAAATGTGTTTTTGCTACAACTTTATATTTTTACTAGAAAAGTTCTCGATACTTTTAACTCAGTTGCTCTACGTTAAAAAACGCGGTGCGATAACTAAGAATTGATGGGAGAAATATTTACCACCCCGTCCTTCGGACACCCCTCCAAAGGAGGGGAACTGACGGAGTACTATAATAGAAGTATTTCTTTTCAGTACAGGAGTTCTCGATACTTTTTAACTCCGTTGCTCTACGTTAAAAAACGCGGTACGATAACTAATAATTGATGGGAGGAATATTTACCACCCCGTCCTTCGGACACCCCTCCAAAGGAGGGGAACTGACGGAGTGCTATATAGGAGTATTTATTTTCAGTACACGAGTTCTCGATACTTTTTTATTTCATTAAAAAAATCGAACTGACGAACTTGACAATTAAAATAATGGTGTCTAAAATTTAAAAAATCCTATTTTAGCCCTGATAGTAGTGGCATCCTTTAATGGCGAGGCACGAAGTAATCCGTTACAGATTGCTTCGTGCCTCGCAATTAAAGATAGAACGGATAGCAGGACTACTTTTCTACCGAAGCACTCTTTTTGTGCTCCTAAAAAATATTACTCTATTTCAATCTCTGCCAAATTCTGATTTTCTTTTACTTTTCCTAATTGAATAGTTTGCAAAGTGCGTTCTATTTTACCGTTCTTTCTTTTGATGTAGATCTCAACCATTACCGTTGCTGGTCCGCTTTCGGTTAATTTTGTTTCTCCAAAAAAATTGGTTTTTATAATGTATTTCCCTTTTATCGCATTGCGTAATAAATACTGCTCTGGTCCGTAACCTCTTGTGAAATCTTTAGAAAATCGAGCGCCAATTTCTGTACTGGTATGTGAATAATAACACTCTTCTCCTGTTGGCTCTATAATATGCAAATCGATATCGGTGTCCATTTGATTCCAATTCAAAATGATACGCACATCAACAGGTATATGTTCTGTGTATTTTTTTTCTAACTTTCCTGTATTTATTTTTTTATGCGTAGCAATCATTCGGTTGATGTCCATTAAAATAATATCTTCAATACCTTGATAAACACCACTCATTTCGCCGTAATAATTGGTTTCCAATGCGGTTACTAAAGCATCAAAAGCTTCTTGATACTGTTTGTTATCTTCTAAAGTCAGTGCTAAATCTCTATGCGATTGGGGTTCGTGTGCTCTCCACGTCACAATTTTTTTCGCAACATGCAATGCCATTTCGTTCGCTTCCCACTGACGCAATAAATACAATAAGGATTTGTATAATTGATGATTTTCTAAATCCAATTCGGCAATGGTACTCAACACTAGCAATGCATTGGCTCTGTCTCCTGCTTCGTAGAAATGATTGGCAACATCGAAATAAAAACTTGGATTGTTTTTGTTTACTTCTCGCAATTGCAAATACAATGGATATTTTTCTTCTTTAGCGACTTTATCTAAGGCTTTTAAATAAACTCGATCTGGATTCCAACTGCTTGTTTTTACTGTTCTTTGGCTTTGTGAATTGTTAGAAACTCCATCAGTAGCTTGTTCTTGATTTACAGCTACTCCAGCAACTTGTCCTGATAAAGCGTTTTCAATGTTATTTTCTTTATACGATTTATCATTCTCTTCGGAAATTTCTAAATTATCATTATCTACACTAATTACTGAAGGAGGAACAACAGTAGTTGAAGATTGTGTTACACTTTCTCTTCTTTGAGTTCTATACCCAGTAACTACCACTTCCTGTAAACCTGAATCTTCTTCTTCAATTTCATTCATGATCGCTGCGTTTGTTTCTCTTTTTACACTTATAGGTTTCTCATATTTCGGCTTCACATATTTAATATCTTTTTTCCACCAAGTAGACAAGCCATTAAAATAACTGTCTATATTGTTCCAATTGCTCTTTTTTGTGGCTTCTCTTTCTGCTAATTGGTTCTTTTTTATTTTGTCGAACGCTTCTCTTAATTCTGCTGGTGGAATAATATCATATAAAATATAATCGTTAATATCTTCTAATACAATTAAAGACGTATTTGGAGTAATGATGCCATATTTCTTACCCATGGTTTCAATTGCTTCTGCATTTTTTTCATATTGAATCTCCAAATTGGCTATCTTTTTCTGTGCCCAAAGTTTCTCCACACTAATTTCTGCTATAGCTTGATTTTTGACGTCTAACTGGATTTTCTTTTCTGTAAGGTTGTTGGCATCGTAACCCAATAAAAGTGTAATTTCATTAGAAGGTAATAACGAGATACCCGAAACACTAAAATTATCGGTTACAGATGTACCGATCATTGGATAGGTTTCTACCAATGTAGGATTGTTTTTCACGCCAAAAAACAACAAATTCTTATATAATAATCGGTCTAAAGCTTCCTCTTTCTTTATTTGGTTCAAGTTTACAAAAGTTCCACCCGTTTTCATCGCATTGTAATTCAGAAAAGCATAATCAGCCGTAACGGAAGAAGTAATCGTGTACACCGCTTGTTTGGTTTCGGGTAAAGTAGCGTCACTCAACGTAGACAAACCATCGGTAAAAAATAGTATTTCGTCATTTTTAGGAAAACTAATTTCCGAAAAACGAGTCCCACCATCATACATCACTTTTTCTAAAACACTTCGTAAAGCCGACCAATCTCCATTGGTAATCATAAAATCGGCTTTTTTATCGAAAGTAAAACCTACGAAATACAAACTCACGGCAACGTTGCCTAATTTTTTAAAATAGGCATCCAATAGTTCCAATTCTTTTTTTGTATCGCGCTTAGCACTACTCAACGACACATCCCAAAGCAAACCGATTGATTTTGGTAGCGCTTTTGCTTTCTTCTCAGTTTCCAAATTCATATTGGCATAGAAATAATACTGATTGTCATTGGCTTGCGCAATTACTGTTGGAATAGCCGAAGTAATTGGAATTTTTACCAACAATTTATCATTGGGCAAATAATTCTTTTGTTGAATTTTTGCTTGATAAATGGTATTGAATTTCTCTATTGTAATTTCTTTACCATCATTGGTAATAATTGGTTTTTCATTTGACCCAACGACTGAAACTTCCAATTCGAAATGGTCTATTTTCTTAGTATAGGCACTCACCATTTGATAGCCTAAAAAGGAAGCATCATAACGCGTCAATTCTTGTTCGTACCCAATAATTACAATGCGTTCTTTATTGGGTAAAATAGGATAAATACGGGTTTTAAAGTTGTTTCCTTCTACTCTTTCTAAAAGCCCTGGATCTACTCTTCTATGTTCGATGGCTTCAAAAACTTGTTTTCCTTTGTTTTTATTCACCGGAACAGCTTCTCTCATTTTTCCGTTAATATCAATTGCATAACGAGACACCGAAACGCCTTCTGGCAATGGAAACAGCAATTCGGCTTCCATATCGCGAGTAGCTGCATTAAAGAAATGCATCTCGGTTGTGGTATAAGCAATATTGCCTACTACTTTTACATTTACTTTCAGTTGGCTCAATCGCACTAAGGAGGAGTCTTTGTCTTTTACTGTGAGTTGCGGATTTTGCCCCACAACAAATTGGCTTATAAACAGGAGAAACAGGATCACTTTTTTCATCGTATCGTCTTTTTAAACAGAGGTTATAAAGATATAGAGTATATTTTTAATGAAAAGGTTGGGACGGGTTTGTTTTTTTTTTGGTTAAAATTTACCCTATCGACATTTTTGCAGATTCTTTCCATAAATAATGTGGTAATGGTTCATTAAGTTCCCATTTTATACTCATTGGTTTAGCTCCTTCGTATTCTATGAATTTAGATTCACCAATAAAAACATATCCCATCGTATTGCCTTTTTCATCTTTTGCTCTTTCTCTGACAAATAGTAATATTTTTTTACCTTTTTCTTGATGTTTAATATATGACAACCCTCTTCCTACTTCTGGTCTTGAAGAATTTTGACTTTGCCAATGAAATAATGTTTCGCTAATAGCATAATCATCATACATCGTTGTTGGAGAAAAATCTTCTTCAGATTTTATTAAGTTTATAAATAAAATTTCAGTATTTAAATCTACATTTTCAGCAACTCCTTCTCTACTAGATGACTTCTTTTTAAATGTACTAAATCTAAAAGCTACTAATATCTGGTCACGTGTGTATCTTGAATGAAGCTTTAAAGGTTGTTGATAAGGAAGGTCAATATCAATTTCTTTAAAATCTATTCTATCAATTAAAATTTCTAAAACCTCAATTATCTCCTTAACTAGTGTTTTATTTTTACCTATTTGATTAATACTCTCTTCTAAGGATTCAAAACCTAGAGCATTTTGCCAAATATCATAATGTAGCATTAACAACATTAATTTTTCATTTTCTGAAAAATCAGTTATCTTAATATTGAACTCTTTTTTTGCAAGATTTAAAATGAATTCAAAATACGTTAAAGAATTAGTTGATAGCCATTTTTTACTTATTGCAGAATAAATCCGTTTTTCATTTACGGAATCAAAATCATCTGTTATTTGAGCTCTTTGGCATAATCTTGACCAACAATCCTTTTTATAAATAGTTTCTAATGAAATATTATTTATCTCAATAAAATTCTTTAAGGTTAATTGTAAACTCGTTTGATGTTTAAAATTTATAATTTTATTTATCAGTTGATTAACATTTAGTGAAGTTGCGTTTTTAATATTTAACAAAATTGTTTCCTTTGCCTTTTTTTCTAAAATAATTGAACAACCTAAGGGCAAATGCGGAAAACCATCTTCCACTTCTTTGTAAACAGAAGTAGTTGTTTTACCAATTAAAGCTCTAAACTTGTTCTCAAAATCATATTCTGGACGAGCATTACCAACAAAATCTAATACGGTTAAACAATCTTTGCCTTCAGCTAATCGCAATCCACGTCCTAATTGTTGAAGAAAAACTGTCAAACTTTCTGTTGGCCGTAAAAACAAAACAGTGTCAATTTCAGGAATATCAACTCCTTCATTAAAAATATCTACAACAAATAAATAATTGATTTCTTTGTCTTTTAATTGCTTTCTTAGTAGTGCTCTATCCTTTGAATTTTCACTTGTTAAAAAAGCAGCTTTAAAACCTGCCAAAATAAACTTTTCTGCCATAAATTTTGCATGTTCAACAGTAACACAAAACCCTATCGTTCTTACATCTTTAGTATCATTTACATATTTTTCGAGATTTGAAATTATCTCACTTACACGTCTATCATTTTTAGTATACAAATTTGTTAATTCACTTGAAACATATTTTCCTCTTTCCCACTTTATATTTGTTAAGTCAATACTATCAGTAATTCCAAAATATTGAAAAGGACATAATAATTTTTTATTTAAAGCTTCTGGAAGTCTAATTTCAGCAGCAATACGATTACTAAAATCTTTTAAGATATCCGCTCCGTCCATTCTTTCTGGTGTTGCAGTTAATCCAAGTAATATTTTTGGTGTAAAATATTCTAATATTGGGCGATATGTATTTGCTTCGATATGATGAACTTCATCAATTATAATGAAATCAAAATAATCTGGCGATAAATTAATGTTTTTTAATCTTTTATTTAAAGTTTGGACAGAAGCAAATAGATATTCGTTAGTGTTAGGTTCTATACCGTCTACCCATAATTCTCCAAAATTATTATCCTTCAAAACACCTTGAAATGTAGATAAGGCTTGTTGTAAAATTTCTTTCCTATGCGCAACGAAAAGTAATTTTGATGATTTGTTAATAGTTTTAAACTTCTTAAAGTCAAAAGCAGAAATTACTGTTTTACCAGTTCCTGTTGCAGCAACCAATAGATTTTTATATCTATTATGAATATTTCTTTCAACTTCCAACTTTTCAATTACTTCTTCTTGATAATGATAAGGTTTTATATCAAAGTGAAAAGTATTTGGAACATATTCTTTTGAGAACTTACCTTCTTTTAATGATTTTATTAATTTTTTTTGGTGCTTATTTATTTCATATAATTCAAATTCTGGATTTTGCCAATAAGCTTCAAATGTTTTTTTGAATTTATCAATTATATGCCCTACCTCTTTGGTAGTGATTTTTAAATTCCACTCCAACCCATCAGTTAAAGCTGAACGAGAAAAATTTGAAGAGCCAATATAACCAGTATGAAATCCAGTATTTCTCTGAAACAGATATGCTTTTGCATGTAATCTTTCATTACTCGTATTATAAGAAATCTTAATTTCTGTATTCTCTAAAGAAGACAATAAATCTATCGCTTTGGCATCAGTCGCTCCAACATAAGTAGTTGTTATGACTCTTAGTTTTCCTCCTCTACTTGTAAAATCTCTCAACTCTTTTTCTAAAATTCTAATTCCTTTCCATTTTATAAAAGAAACTAACAGGTCGATTTTATTAGAAGATAAAATTTCTTTCCTTAATTCACTTTCTAATGTTGTTCCAGTATTTCCTCCAGTAAAAAGTTCACTATGAACCAGCCTTGTGTAAGGAGTAATTTCTCTAAGATGAAGATCTAAATCCTTGAAATGAGTATCAACTTTTGTAAATACAGCTTTTAAAATCTTTCCTTCTGTTT